>CAYJNQ010000087.1:0-2046 GCA_964371725.1 uncultured Oscillospiraceae bacterium | reverse complement strand
AGCCGGATTCACCGGCAAGGCCAAGGCTTTGGCCTTCGTCAATGGAAAAGCTCACCTTATCCACCGCTCTCACAAAAGATCCCCCTTCGGTAATGTAATCGACACAGAGGTCTTTGACCTCGATGATTGCACTCATGTTTTCTCTCCTTTGCTGGCTTTTGCCAAATCACTTTGTCACGCGCTTCAGCTCGGCTTTTCTCGCCTTGTAATAGCTTTTCATGATGCGCTGAGCCTTGAGTTTGGGGTTTGAAATTTCGTCGATGGCAAAGTTGATGAGTGTAAGGCCCATGCCAATCATCACAAGGCCGGCAATGGCACCCGAAACCTCGAAGAAGTAACCACTGCGAAAGGCGCCGGAGTTTTGCGCATTGAACAAAATGGTGCCCCAAGTAACGCTGAACGGGTCTCCAAAGCCAATAAATTCAAGGGTTGCATGCGCCATGATGGAGTAAATGAGTGTGCCCACAAAAGCAGAGGAAATGATGGAGAGCATATTGGGCATAATTTCCACAAATAGGATTCGAAATTTGCTTTCGCCAAGGGTTTCTGCACTGCGTACGAAGTCTCGGTTTCGAATGCTCATCGTCTGTGCACGCAAAACGCGTGAGTTCCATGGCCAAGAGGTGAAACCGATGATGAGACTGATTAAAACCGGCGACACACCATCCATCATAGAGGCAATGATGAGCAAGAGCACGATGGTGGGAATTACCATTAAGATGTTGGTAAGGGTGCTGACGATGCTGTCGTAAATGCCACCGATATAACCGGCGCTAATGCCAACGAGCATGCCAAGCAAGGTGGTGATGCCAGCGGCGAGTAGGCCAACCATAATGGATTGACGCCCACCGTAAAGCGATTGAGCAAACACATCGCGGCCAAGGCTTGTGGTGCCAAGGATATGTTCTGCCGAAGGCGGCGTATGATAAAGATCCTCAAAACGGAACAGGGGATCGTAGGATGTGAAAAGAGGCGCCCCAAAAGTCATGATGAGCACAACGGCGATAAGAACGATGCCAACAGTGAACTTGGGGCTCGTTTTCAAAAACCGCAAAATGCGTGCAAGGCGTGCGTTTTTTTCTTTCATAAAAGTGTACTTCCTTTCTGCAAATTCATGTCAGTTACCGGCCTGTCGTCTTGTTCTTGGGTCGAAGAACAAAATGGCAATGTCAGCAAGAAAGTTTGCAGAAAGCATCAAGATGGTGGTCATCAACAAAATGCCTTGCATCAATGGATAGTCTCGGTTATTGATGGCAGCCACCATGATGCTGCCAAGACCCGGATAGTTGAAAATTTGTTCGATAATGAGTGATCCACCCAGCAAAAAACCCACCTGCATGGCAAGCGAAGTAATAACAGGAAGCAACGAATTACGCGCAGCATACGAAAACATAATTTTGCTATCCGGCAAGCCCTTGGCAGTGCCCATCACAATATAGTCGTCTCCAAGCTGGTTTATCATATTGGCACGCATACCCATGATGCCGCCAAGGCCTGTGATGACAATGGCGGTTACCGGCACAAAGGCGTGGAACATTACGTTGACGACATACTCAAAGGTATTGCTGGGCACAAATAGTGGGGTGACGGCATATCCCAGCGGAAAAAGCCCCGTATAGCACAGGGAAAACAACAGAACAATCGCCGTAACAACACTTGGAATATTAGCGAGAAACTGGCCGCCCACGGTTAAAAAGGTGTCTATCTTGCTGCCTCTGCGCCAGGCCACAAAAATACCAAGGAGATTGTTGATGATAAAACCCACTAGTAAAGCCGATCCCATCAAAAACACGGTCCAACCAAGAGCTCTCGAAATGGCATCCATCACGGTTTCAGGATAGTAGAAAAATGAAACGCCCCAGTCTCCGGTGAGCACATTGCCAATGTATTTAAAATAGGTGACAATCAAGGGCTCTGAGGAATTGAAGCCAAACATTTCTTCCACTGCCGCAATAACAGAGGGATCCACCCGTGTGCCGCTTTGCGCGAGTTCCGAAAGATACATCTGCACGGGGTTGCCCGGCATAAGCCGTGGCAGAAAAAAGT
>CAYJNQ010000086.1:0-2121 GCA_964371725.1 uncultured Oscillospiraceae bacterium | reverse complement strand
TGACATTTTAAATTCTGTATATGTCATTTTCTGCTTGTTCAGTGGGCATTAAATATACATCAACCAGAAATGAGGAACACCCCATGCCGGAATTGTTTTCGTCTTTGCGCACGCCCGAAGAGCGCGTGCTTTGCCAAACACAGTACGGCCCTGTAAGCGGTTTGGTTTCAGAGGATGTGGTTTCGTTTAAGGGCATCCCCTTTGCCAAAGCGCCCACGATGCAGCTGCGTTTTTTGCCGCCCGAGCCGCCCGAAGTTTGGCAGGAGGAATTGGATTGTACCCATTTTCGAGATTCGGCCATGCAGGCCTCGGAAGTGAGCCCCACGATTACACACAGCGAAGATTGCCTGCACCTGAACATCTGGGCGCCTGCCACGGCCAAAGAGGGCGACGGCTTGCCCGTGCTTGTTTACATTCACGGCGGCGGTTTTTCCGACGGGTCCCCGGCCAAATTTGTGTTCGACGGCAGCCATTTTGCGCGCGATGGCGTCATTCAAGTGAACCTTGGGTATCGCCTGGGCGCGCTCGGGTTTATGGCCTTTGAAAAAATTGAAAAAGAGCACGGCTTTCTTGGCAACTGCGGCCTTTTAGACCAATTGGCCGCTTTGCACTGGGTGCAAGAGAACATCCACTTTTTTGGCGGCGATAAAAACTGTGTCACGCTCAGCGGTGAATCGGCCGGGTCGTTCAGTGTGTCGTCTTTGCTTTTAAGCCCCTATGCCAAGGGCTTGTTTCACCGTGCCATTTTGGAAAGCGGCAACATTTTGGGCCAGCCCATTCTTGCGCCGGAGGCCGCCGGTGGGCGCAGGCAGGCCATTGTGAACAGCCAGGCCTACGCCGCCGCCATGCAAAGAAAATCCCTGCCCGGAATGCAAACCATAGACGCGCGCGCGCTTGTGCGCGGCTGTGCTTTTCAGGCCAACATGCTGGAAGCGCCGCGCTATAATTTTTGGCCTGTATTCGATGGAAAACTTTTGCCCGAGAACCCCTATGACGCCTTGCAAAACGCACCCATCAACGAGGTGGACATCCTGTGCGGCTACAACGCGGAAGAGGGCACTTTTTTCATTTCGCGAAACGCCACCGAAGAGGACTATATTCGGCTTTGTCAGCGCATTTTTGGCGCCAAAAGCTATGAGGTGTTGCGCCATTTTCCGACGAACAAGGAATACAGCGCCGCCAAACGTGCCCGCGATTTAATCGAGATGGGCCTGCGTTTTGGCAGCGATGTGTTTGCCGATGAATTGAGCCGACGCGGCAAAAAGGTGTGGCACTATCACTTCAAACACGCGCCGCGTGTGCTGGATTTGGTGGGCATGGGGCCCACACATGCCATCGAGCTCATGTATGTGTTCAAAACCCTGCCCCGTGTGTTGCTGCGCAACCAAAGCAACGCCCTTGTGGCCGACGATGTGCATGCGCGCTGGGTGAATTTTGTGAAAACGGGAGACCCAAACGAGGGGCTTGCCGTGAACGGTGCCTGGCCCCGCTACCACGCCGAAAACCGCCGCTCGATGGTGTTGCAAGAAGAGGCACACGACGCGCCCACCGAAGAAACCGACGAAGTGGCCTTCTATTTGCAGCTGCTGTGGGGCGAATATCACAAATTCTGTTGAGGTTTTCAGGCACGCGGGCAAAAACCCTTGGGGCGCAGCCCCAAACCCCGCCACTTTGAAAAGTGGACAAACTTTTTTCTTAGAGATGTTCATTTAAAATATGACACAAAAAAGCCGTGCTCGCATTTTGCGTGGCACGGCCCAGAGTGTCAAAAAAGTGCAGGGCGGCAAGAAAGTGCCAAGTGCTAGGAAGCAAAAAATGCCGCAAAGGCGCATATAGTTGATATGTAACTGCCGCGGCATTTTGCAGCCTGACGACGCAATTGGTGCTTTATTGACGGCCTGAGCCGTGCTCGCATTTTGCGTGGCACGGCCTTTGTTTTGGGGCATGGTAGCGCACTTTTGTTCTATGCGCCCTTTAGAAAAAGCTTTTGCCCCTGCTTTTCTCGAAAAGCAGGCGGGGTTTGGGGCAGCGCCCCAAGGTCTTATGCGCGCGGGCAGCAGGCGAACTCAATGCAAAAGCCGCGCAAGGCACCTTTTACAGAATTATTGTGTTGCCAGCTTT
>CAYJNQ010000085.1:0-2257 GCA_964371725.1 uncultured Oscillospiraceae bacterium | reverse complement strand
TGCCGATGTTAATATGGGGTTTCGAACGATCAAATTTTTCTTTTCCCATGGTTCTCTAAAGCCTCCATTCTTAATTAACAGATGTTCTACACACCTGCATTCTACTAAAATTACGAAAAAAAATCAAGTATTTTTGAAAAGCACTTGCTATTTTTTTTAGCTTAGCCTTCCGTTGTCTTGTTGCGGCCTGCCAAAATACCCTCGGCAATGCTCTTGGGAACCTCTGCATAATGGCTGGGCTCCATGGAGTATTGACCACGTCCTTGCGTTTTGCTGCGCAAATCGGTGGCATAACCAAACATGTTCGACAGGGGCACATGCGAATTCACCTGCTGCACACCACCCACAATCTCCATGCCTTGAATCTGGGCACGGCGGCTGTTCAAATCACCGATGACATCGCCCGTGTATTCCTCGGGCACAATAACGGCAATTTTCATGATGGGCTCAAGCACAACGGGATCCGCTTTTCTCATCGCTTCTTTAAACGCCATGGAACCGGCAATTTTAAAGGCCATTTCGGAGGAGTCCACCTCATGGTAAGAGCCATCGTACAAGGTCACTTTCACGTCTACCACGGGGTAGCCTGCCAAAACACCGGTTTGCATGGCGCCTTGGATACCTTGGTCCACAGGACCGATGTACTCTTTGGGAATGGCACCGCCCACAATGGCGTTCACAAATTCGTAGCCCTTGCCCATTTCGTTGGGCTCCATGCGGATTTTAACATGGCCATATTGGCCACGGCCGCCGGATTGACGAGCGTATTTTGTGTCGGTAGATGACTCTTTGCGGATGGTTTCGCGATAGGCCACCTGCGGGGCACCCACGTTGGCCTCCACCTTGAACTCGCGCAAGAGACGATCCACTATGATTTCCAAGTGGAGCTCGCCCATGCCAGCGATGATGGTTTGGCCGGTTTCCTCGTCCGTATAGGTACGGAATGTGGGATCTTCCTCGGCCAGTTTTGCAAGTGCAATGCCCATTTTTTCTTGACCGGCCTTGGTTTTCGGCTCAATGGCCACGCGAATAACAGGCTCTGGGAAATCCATGCTTTCCAAAACAATGGGATGTTTTGCATCGCACAGCGTGTCACCCGTTGTGGTGTTTTTCAGCCCCACGGCTGCGGCAATGTCACCCGCATAACACTGGTCAATATCCTGACGAGAGTTTGCGTGCATCTGCAGAATACGGCCAAGACGCTCTGTGTTTTGTTTCACCGAGTTAAAACACGGACCGCCCGCTTTTGCAATGCCCGAATACACACGGAAGTAGCACAGCTTGCCCACATAGGGGTCAGTGGCAATTTTGAAAGCCAAAGCCGAGAACGGTGCCTCATCGTTAGAAGCGCGGGTCTCCTCTTCGTCGGTATCGGGATTTACGCCTTTCATGTCTTCGATGTCCGTCGGTGCGGGCATGTAGTCAATCACGGCATCCAAAAGCAACTGCACACCTTTGTTTTTGTAAGAAGTGCCACAAATAACGGGCACCACCTCATTGGCAATGGTGGATTTACGCAGAGCCGCTTTCAGTTCGGGAATGGAAATTTCCTCGCCATCAAGGTATTTTTCCATCAGCGCTTCATCATATGTAGCCACAGCTTCTACCATATCATCATGGTATTTCTGTGCTTTTTCTTTCATGTCTTCCGGAATGTCTTCCTCGCGCACATCTTTGCCAAGGTCGTCGTAGTAGACGATGGCTTTCATGTTCACAAGGTCGATGATACCGCGGAAAGTATCCTCTTGTCCGATGGGCAATTGAATGGGCACAGGCACACATTTCAAACGGTCTATCATCATTTGGATGACGTTGTAGAAATCGGCACCCATGATGTCCATCTTGTTCACATAGACCATGCGCGGCACGTTGTATTTGTTGGCCTGACGCCAAACGGTTTCACTTTGTGGTTCCACGCCGCCTTTTGCGGCCAAAACCGTAACGCTACCGTCAAGCACACGCAAGCTGCGTTCCACTTCCACCGTGAAATCCACGTGGCCGGGGGTGTCGATAATATTGATACGATGACGATTTTTCTTGGCCTTGTTTGCATCGTCCAGCAGTTCCGAATGGCTCCAAAAGCAGGTGGTGGCAGCCGATGTGATGGTGATACCACGCTCTTGCTCTTGTTCCATCCAGTCCATCGTGGCAGCGCCGTCGTGCACCTCGCCGAGTTTGTGGTTGATGCCTGTGTAAAACAGGATGCGCTCGGTGGTGGTGGTTTTGCCGGCGTCGATGTGGGCCATGATTCCGATGT
>CAYJNQ010000084.1:0-2454 GCA_964371725.1 uncultured Oscillospiraceae bacterium | reverse complement strand
TTGGCTTTGTGTATTTTCCGGATGAAATCCATGAAACACCCGAAAAGCTGGCGCAGCTTGGTGGCGATTTGCTAAAAAAGACCTTGCATCACATCGAATCGCAAGATGGCTATTTTGCCTTTTTGGGTATCGATGTGGAAGCGGAACTCAGTAAATGGATGTTTGCACCCGGGCAAAATACGCTGTGTGCGCTTCCCTTTACAAACATGAAAGACAACCGCGTTTGTTACATTCCTTACGATATCCTCACGGCCTACTATTTCACGAACGGTTCCTGTGCAGGGAATTCAAAAGAGGAGGCGCTGGTGCAGGGGATTTCCGAAATTATGGAACGCTATGCCAGTAATTTTGTAACAAAAAAGGGGCTATGTCTTCCGCAAATCCCAAGTGAACAACTTCAAAAAACACCACTTTTTGAGGCGATACAGGAAATAAACGAACAGGAAGAATTTTCCCTGCGTATTATGGATGCCTCGTGTGGCATCGGCCTGCCGGTGGTGGCCAGTGTACTGATAGACAATGCCCTGGGGCGGTATATTTTCCGCTTTGGCGCACATCCCCGCTTTGAAATTGCGCTGGAGCGTAGCCTCACAGAAATTTTACAGGGAAAAAACATACGGGAGATGAAGCACGCACCCGAGTTTGATGTAAGTTTAGATGATTACGCACAAAGCACGCAAAATCGATTCAATTTCATGAAAGCCTCGTATGGTGTGCTTCCCAGTGCTGTTTTTGCGAATACTCCCTCTTACGAATACAGCCCCCCGCAAAACACCCCCGAGAACACACAAGAACAACTCTCTTTTTTGATGAAAAAGGCAGAAGAGCTTGGGTTCGATTTGTATGTGCGCGATGCCTCTTATCTGGGTTTTCACACCTATCAAGTGCTTGCACCCGGCCACAGCATGGCATTTGATTTTGGAAGCCAACGATTGAAAGAAAAAAAACTGCACAGCAAAGTGCTTCCCATTCTTCGAAATTTGCGCTGTGCAACACCGGCGCAATGGGAAGAGTTGTTGCCGTTTTTAAAAATGAAACAAAACTGGATTATAGAAAATTCTTTTCAGTATCTCGCACGCATCCCCTATCAGCCCCAATTGCTGGGGAGGGAGATAAGCGCGGCTTTGTTAATGGTATTACACTTGATAAGCCAAAAAGAGTATGCTGCGGCAAGAGACATGCTGCTAGCGTATAAAAGAGATGAAAAAGGGGATAAAACACCTTTTTTTGCACTGCATCAAGTACTGGCTCTTGTGGCAAAAGACCTAAGCCCGGCAGATTTACAAGGACGCCTTTGTGCGTTTGTGCCGGAAGAAGAACTGCGGGAAGCAATCAACATCGTTCAAAACCCGAAAGAATATCTGCCAAAATTAAATTGTTTTGACTGTGCGCGCTGTGAAAGCAGAAAGACTTGTGCCTACACACAGTGGGTGGGTATTCAAAAGAAATTGAATGCGAAAAAGAAAAACGATATAGCCCTAAAAAAGCTGTGTTAAAACTGTGTTTTTCTCATGCATATTATATGAAAATCATCCATATAATATTTACATTTATGGTTATTTGTGATAGGTTGTGTGTATGCTTTTTCGATGCCGGTAAAAAAGAAAACACAAAGATAAGGTGGCCTTGACATGACGACAAAAGAGTTTATTGAAAAAGTGGTGCGAGACCAAGCTGTGCAGGAAAAAATCGGCACATGCACCTCGCCCGAGGAAGCCTACAACTACGCAAAAAGTGAAGGATTAACCGATTCCTTTGAGCAGTTTTCAAAAACCATGCGTGAAGTAAGAGAGGCTAGCTTGCAAATGACAGACAAAGACATTGAGAATGTTACCGGTGGATCCGATGTCAGTAAGATTGTCACCATGTCTGCCGCTGCCTCTGCCATGGAAGTAAGTGTGGTAACGGCGTCCTTTGCTGCGGCGTGCGGTTTGTAGAACCAGCCGACTTATGCTTACTGTATTTTCCGCTAGAACGGCATTCAATGCAGCTTTCCGAGGTATAACACCGTAACTTGGGTAACCCCCTGCGGTGATACAAAACAACAAATAGAATGGAGAGATACCATGACAACAAAAGAAATGATAGAAAAAATCTCTTTGGACGCCTCCATGCAAGAGGCTATTGCAAAATGCACCACGCCCAAAGAGGCCTATGACTATGCAAAAGAAAAAGGCCTTACAGATACGATAGAGCAATTTGTAGAAACCATGGGTGAGCTGAAAAAGGCAAGTGCGCAAATGAGCGAAGCGGATGTGGACGCTGTAACGGGTGGTGCCTCAGGAGTGAGCATCTCTCTTACGGCAGTGTCTGCCGGCAGTGCCGCTTCCGCCACGGCTATCGCAGCGGCATCGGCCTCAGCGGCCTGCGGGCTGTAACGGATTGCCAAAAACGCACCAATAAAAAAGTTGTGAGAGTGATGAAATGACAACAACAGAATTGGTGGAAAAAATC
>CAYJNQ010000083.1:0-2558 GCA_964371725.1 uncultured Oscillospiraceae bacterium | reverse complement strand
TTGGCCTTACCCCGCTGGACGAAGCTGTGCCCAAAACCACAGTTACCGGCCTTGAAATGTTCCGTAAAACATTGGACGATGCCAGAGCAGGCGACAACGTAGGCGCTTTGCTTCGTGGTGTTTCCCGTGACGAAATCGAGCGTGGCCAAGTGCTTGCCAAACCCGGCAGCATCAAACCCCACCTCAAATTTAAAGGTCAAGTGTATGTTTTGAAGAAAGATGAGGGTGGTCGTCACACCGCATTCTTCAACAACTATCGTCCCCAGTTCTATTTCCGTACCACCGATGTGACCGGTGTTATCACCCTGCCCGAGGGCGTGGAGATGGTAATGCCTGGCGATAACATCACGATGGATGTAGAGCTTATCACCCCCATCGCTATCGAAAAAGAGCTGCGTTTTGCTATCCGCGAGGGTGGCCGCACCGTGGGCTCCGGCGTTGTGGTGGAAGTGGAAGAATAAATTTCTCCCTATGTTGTTTAAGAAAGCCCCCTGTGTGGGGGCTTTCTTTGCGTTTCAAACATTTTTCTGGTATAATTATAAACAGGTTATGGACTTGTTTTAAAGGGGAGATGTTTAGTTTGAATGAAAATATGCTTGCGGTCATCCTCTGTGCTATTTGCTTGCTTCCGGGTTTTGTTATCAGCATTGTGCTTATTTCCGGACGTGGGGCCTTTCTCATTGCAGGCTATAACACCCAGCCGAAGCACAAACAACAGCAGTGGAATGAAAAGGCAATGTGCCGTTTTGTGGGCATTTTGCTGTTGTCTTTTCTTTTTTTGGAAACAGGGGGCTTGATTGCCGTATTGTTTTTTGGCAACACACCCATTTTTATTGTGTGCATGGCCGTGGGAACACTTGGTCTTTTGGGTGGGGTTCTTTATCTAAACAAGAGCAGGCGGTTCAAACGCTGATGTTCTTAAAAATAATGGATAGTAAGAGCCGGCAATTCTGCCGGGAAGGGTTTTGGAAAGGGGTAAATGAAATTGAAGCATCAAACCGTGTTGGTCATCGATTTTGGAGGGCAATACAACCAGCTTATTGCACGCAGGGTGCGTGAATGTGGCGTTTATTGCGAGGTGAAGCCATACACAACACCGCTTGAAGAACTAAAAAAAATAAATCCCATTGGGTTTATCTTCACAGGTGGGCCGAACAGTGTGTATGAAGAAATGGCACCTAAAATAGATGCAAATTTGTTTGCTCTTGGTATTCCGGTGCTTGGCATTTGCTATGGTTGCCAGCTTATGGCGCAGTCTCTGGGTGGCAGTGTGGTGGCGGCAGAAGACGACACGGCACGGGAGTATGGAAAAACACAAACCGTTTTCAAAACCGATTGTAAACTGTTTAAAGGGCTTCCGGAAAAGGGAACCACATGGATGAGCCACGGCGACTATATGGAGCGAGTACCAAACGGATTTGCACTTGTGGCACAAAGCGAGGCTTGCCCGAATGTGGCCATTGCAGACGAAACCCGCGGGTTTTACGGTGTGCAATATCACCCGGAAGTAAACCACACCGAAAATGGCATTGCCATGATACGCAACTTTTTGTATGAAGTGTGTGGTGCAAAGGGCGATTGGACAATGGGTGACTATTTGAAAGATGCCATTGCCGACATTCGCAAAAAAGTGGGCACCGGCAAGGTCCTGCTTGCGCTGTCGGGCGGGGTGGATTCCTCGGTATGTGCCGGCCTTTTAGCCGAAGCTGTGGGCAAGCAGCTTACTTGTGTGTTTGTCGACCACGGTCTCATGCGCAAAGATGAGGGGGATGAAGTAGAGGCCGCTTTTGCCAAATGGGATTTGAATTTCATTCGAGTGAATGCAGAGGCGCGTTTCCTTGGCAAACTTGCCGGCGTAGACGACCCGGAGACCAAGCGCAAAATCATCGGCGAAGAGTTCATCCGTGTGTTTGAAGAGGAGTCAAAGAAAATTGGCACGGTAGATTTTTTGGCACAGGGAACCATATATCCGGATGTCATTGAATCCGGTGCAGGCGATGCCGCCGTTATAAAAAGCCACCACAATGTGGGTGGGTTGCCGGATTTTGTGGATTTCAAAGAAATTATTGAACCTTTGCGTCTGCTTTTCAAAGATGAGGTACGAAGCCTTGGCAGGGAAGTGGGGCTTTCCGAAACGTTGGTGATGCGCCAGCCCTTCCCGGGACCCGGCCTTGCCATTCGTGTGATTGGCGACTTGACAAAGGAAAAATTGGACACGTTGCGCGAGGCTGATTTCATTTACAGGGAAGAGATTGCAAAAGCCGGCATTGCGGGAGACATCGGCCAATATTTTGCGGTGCTCACGAACACACGCTCTGTTGGTGTTATGGGTGATGGGCGAAGCTATGACTATACGCTGGCATTGCGCGCTGTTACGACAACCGATTTTATGACAGCCGATTGGGCGAGAATTCCCTATGAAGTGCTGGACACGGTTTCTGTGCGTATTGTAAACGAAGTGCCGGGGATTAACCGCATTGTGTATGATGTTACGAGTAAGCCGCCTGCAACGATAGAGTGGGAGTAAGTATAAAAAGGCTTAAAAGTGGCTTAAACAC
>CAYJNQ010000082.1:0-2634 GCA_964371725.1 uncultured Oscillospiraceae bacterium | reverse complement strand
TTTTTCGCTTTTTGAAAGTGCGCAATTTATTGTACCTTATCCCAGGCAGCGTGACGGTGCACCCAATTAGACACCGAGTGATGCTTGGTGTCTTTTTTGATGCTTATGTCTAATTCCAGACGATTCCTATTAGATTGCCCAAACCAAATAAAAACACGGCATAAACACCGAAATAAAGCGTTTGTGCTGTGTTTTTTTTCTTGTTTAACCCTTACGAGTACCTGGGTGTGTTCCCGAATCAAGTGGTGCCCTGCGGAGTCAAAACCGGAGTTCAATATGCCTGAAAAATGAGGGCGTGTTGACACGAGTGTTCATGGTACATCTTTTGGTAGATTTTCCGTCTGACGTCGTTACAGACGCTTGGATTTCATAAAGGCGTCTATCGGTTTTGTGCCCCGTCATACGAAAAATCCACTCAAAACCGGCACGATTCAGAGTGTGTGAGCGCACCCTAAAACTTGCCGCTTCTGCCGGAAAATCCGCCGCCACTGAAACTTCTGCCACCGCCACCACCGCCGCCGCCGCTGCCGCTAGATTTCACCCGTGTTCTGGTTTCGGTTGTGTGTGTGAAAACATCTTCCTTTACCTGAAGCTGAACGCCATCACTTGGCACATAAGCTGTGGCCGTGTGGTTTCTTTTCACACTTTTCAGCTTCATGCGAAAACTGTGAGCTAAGGCAAAAGCCAGCAGGAAGGACACGGCTACAATGCAAACCCATGCAACCAGGGTGTCAACCCAGCCAAAGCGAATTTCGTGATTACTCTCAATCAAGAAGGTGTTAAAACCGCCAAACCAGTCGTCTTCGGCAAATTCGGCCAAAAATTCGCTCTCAATATCAATTTGAACTTCTTCGGTAAAAATTTCGTTTGCCCTCTCACCGTACACAACATAGGCATAGTCTCGCTCGGCCATGCTCAACATCAAAAGCACACCGTCTCGCCCTTCTCCATAACCAAGGTTTTTATCGTTGTAAAATTGCATTGCAGCTTCGTGAACCAGGCTCGCGCCCGGCATACCCTTATAATCTTCCACCGTGAGCAGGTAGAGGGCTATTTCATTTTCCTGCGACATTCGGTTTGCATCCTCCACAAGGGATGCCACGGCCCCTTCGCTTAAAATGCCGGCCGTGTCCATCACTGAACTTACTTGCACATTTTGCACGGCAAAATATGTGTTTGCCTGTGCTTGTGTAGTGTTTTGCGGTTTTCCAGTGTTGTCTTTTGCCAAAACGGTGGTGCCTATCCAGGCTGAAAAAAACAGCGCCAACAGACAAACCGCCACCCATTTTTTTTGCTTCATAAAAACACCCCCTTAAAATAGAACAAACCAAACGAAAGAAATCAGGGCCGTAAATGCCGCGGTTGCGGCGGCGCAAAGCGCCCAAAAACGCCTTTTGTCGCAAGGCAAATCACCCACAAATTTGCCGGTTTGCCCATTCATGGCGAACAAATAGTCTTTGCCATTCCATTTTGTGCTCAAAAGCCACACCGGCACCATGGCATATTGCACATCCCCCCGATGCAGGTCGGTTTCTCGTTTGGTTTCAATGCAACTGCTGTAGCCTGTTACACTGTTTCGCATGATTTCAACCGCCGAATTTTCAGCCCTTTCATCGGCACGATTCGCGCACATGTCCACCGTAACATCGTATTTATCTGCAAAAAAACCTGGCAGATAGGCCGTTTGGAACGGCCTGAGTTTTGTGTAGTCAAACGGCTCGATAGACTCCATATAGTCGTCGGGCATTTTGCTGGACGCGTCTACGGGAATGTCTTGAAAACGCACCGCGCCGGCTCTGCGCACGTTGTAGTGGTGTGTGGTGGTGACGTTGTAATCTCCCACGCGGCGCACACTGGACTGTGTTGTGTGATAACAGACATCGGCATGAGCAGTGCCGTCGAATAGCCAAAACGGCACATACACACCCTTTATCTCTTCGATATGAGATTCTTGCTTGAACAGTTTTGGCAACAGCAGTTTCTTTTCGCAGTGTTTTTTCAGCGCCTGTGTTGCCGCTTGCTTATCTTGCTCGAACGGCAACACAAAATTGGGCCTCAATGCTCCGGCAAACTGGCTTTGCATCACTGTGGGGTTGCCACAATATAGGCAACTGGTTGCGGCCGTGGTTTCGTCGCACAAGATTTCTGCGGCACAGGAAGGGCATGAATAGACGCGTATATGCGCCCCTTCTCCGCCCCAATCGCTGTGCAAATTTCCTTCGTTCCAAGTGCCGGGCGTTTGCTGTGCCGCGTTTTCGTTTGATGGTGAGGGCGGCGGTTCGACATTGCCTGTGGTGGATTTTGAATATTCGGGTGCGTCTTTTTGCAAGCCTTTTGCATACCGCGCCTCTATATCCGCCACCGAAAATTGGCTACCACAATAATCACACTGCAACGCTCCGCTTTGCGCATGAAAATGCAAAGGACCCATGCAGGTGGGGCATTGGTAGTTTTTGGGTTGTGTCGACATTTTGGGTTTGTTTCCTTTCGCTTTTACTTTGCGAAAAGGGAGTTTTCACCTGCGTGAAAACTCCCTTTCATTGGTAATGCAAAGCCACAAACAAAACTGTTTGTGGCTTGTTTGGCTCCCCAAGTTGGACTCGAACCAACGACCCTGCGGTTAACAGCCGCATG
>CAYJNQ010000081.1:0-2869 GCA_964371725.1 uncultured Oscillospiraceae bacterium | reverse complement strand
ATTTGCTCTACAGTATAGTTTTTTCTTGCCATTTCATATTGCTCCTTTTTTTGTTCGTTTAACATATATTTACTAACTTTGCTTTTGGTACAACTTGACGGCCATTTTTCGGTTATGCGTAAATTTGTTTGTTGCCACAATAAACTTGCGCTCATTCTCTTATGCCCTGCATTCGTCGGGCGCTTTGCGCAAAACGCTTGAAAAGAGCACCGAAAACACCGAAAACTTATTGCCCTTGCCGAAAAACTGCGCAAGTTGCCGCTTTCTTACTTTGGAAAAAAAGACCTCAGTGATTTAACCAGCACGCTCATCAACGATGTGGCCACCACAGAACACACGCTCTCGGCCGAGGTGCCCCAGCTTTTTGGCGGCATCATTTCCGGCATTTTGGTTGTGCTGGCAATGTTTGGCTTCAATGTGAAACTCAGTTTGGCCATGTTTTCCTGCCTGCCCGTGGTTGTTTTGGTTTCGGCTCGAACCGCGAAGGGTCTCTTGTGGGTTATGGGCAGAGGTGGTATACTAAAAAAAGAACAAAAAAGAGGCAGAACGCGTGGGCGTTGCTTCATGAAATTCAAAGGATTCACAAGGGGTGTTTCAATGAATGTACTAAATATTGCGATTGTAATTTTTATAGTTTTAGAATCGGCTAACATTACAATTCTATATTTTTTTCCTGAATCTAAATTTGGAAATGGGATTGCGGTGTTTAACGAGTATTTTAATACGCAAAAAAATGAAAACAGTAAGTTGTTTGTAAAATATCTTGTGAACTGGGTGGCGGGAACTAAGCTTATTTTTATCGCCCTTTTGCTTGTTGTGTTGTTTTTGGGCAATGATATGGTAAAGATACATTCACTTTCCTTTATGTGTATTGCGGTATCTTCCTACTATTTTATGTTACACCCGATACTTAGAAAGCTTGATCAAAACGCCGAGGTTACGCCCAAAGGATATTCAAAAGTACTATTTATTATGATTACCGGCTTTATTGCGATATTTATTTTGGCAATTGCTTTATATCATCTGCTGTAGTTTACAAGCTTCAAGCCTTTCCATATTGTCTTGTTTTCAGCCACCGAGCACACAGCTGCTCGGTGGCTTCTTTTTTTAAATGTGTAAAACCGGCCGGGGTTCTCTGCCGGAATTTTCATGGTGCTCATTCTCGGGGTTTTTGGCGAACTTCCACCGAAAACGCACGCGCTGTGGCCATGGTTAGCAGTATACGGTTATGCAATGTTTGTCGGTTGGAAGATGCAGAACACAAGCGGGGGTGTCTTTATGCTGTGTTCTGCATGGGCTTGAATACACAAAACTACCCTTGCAAAGCAACTATGTTTCGTTTATTGTTCCACGAATCCATTGTGGCTCATTTTTTATACTGGCAAGCCGTTGTTTTTCGCGTGGGTTGAGCTGATATCCCTTTTGCTTTAGCCAATACACAGATAAGCGTTGCGTAAACCCTTCGATTTCAATTGCTTGATAACCTACGCGCTCAGTGCGGCAAAACAAGGCCGTTTTCTCGCCTCCGGTTGACACATAGGAAACCCAATTTCAGCAAAAAGAGTGAACCCCAAATGTCCGGTTGCGCCCTTCTTCTTTGTTTTTTCTTTAAACTTTGCTATAATAAACTAGATGTTTACGGTATACTAAGCTGTTCAGATGTCTTTATCATTTCATGGGTGATGGGCAGAGGCTTGGTCTTTTTGGCATCATCGCAATTTTTTGTTGTAAAAATTGAAAAATAGATCGTTCCACCTCGGTTAAGGGAAAAAGGAATTGCTGCAAAAAACAGCTTGCAACAATGGGCAACACCTGCACAGGCCGCTATGCGGGCCATAAAGGGTGCAGCCTATATACACCGAATGCAGGAGGCTGTATGGGAGAGGAATCAAGATGGAAGTGAATGTGTTTGAGAGGAACGGCCATCTTTTGGAAAAGAAATTCAAAGAATATTTTATTCCCACCACCTTAAGTGGGATGTCCATGATGATTGCTGCCATTGTAGACGGCATCATTGTGGGGCAAACCATTGGCGCCAATGCCATGGCCGCCGTAAACGTGGCTTCGCCCATTATTCTATTGTTTCAAGCGCTGTTTGTTTTACTGGGGGCCGGTGGGGCCACCTTGGTGTCGGTTTCCAAAGGGGCGCGCAACAAAGAAAATGCCAATGCGGCGTTTACCCTTAGTTTCTTTGGCATGTTGCTAGCCTCTGTTCTTTTGATGATGGTGGGCATTTTTTTTATTGATGAATTAACCGGCCTTATTTGCAACGATGATACCCTGTTTACATTTACAAGAAACTATGTGCGTGTTCTTTTGCTTGGTTCTCCCTTTATGGTGCTCATTCCCGGTATGGTGTATTTAATTCGTGCCGATGGGCAACCAAAATATTCGGCCCAAATTTTGCTGGTGGCAAACGGTGTGAATTTAAGCATGGATTTGGTGTACATCCTGCTTTTGGGCATGAACATTGGCGGTGCGGCACTGGCTACGATAACCGGCTATGCGGTGGGGGTTGTTTGGGTGGCACGCTACTGGTTTTCCAAAAAACGCACACTGCATCTGGTTCCCATTCGAAAAAAACATTTTGCATTGCTAAAAGATGTGTTTGGTTATGGGTTAACCGGCACCGTAAATACCTTGCTTTTATCTTTTAAAATGCTATTTGTCAACCAGGTTGTGCTTTTCGTGGGCGGCGCAAACGCCATGGCTGTCTATGCGGTTTGCAATTCAACGATTTCTTTCATTTCCATGTTTGTAACAGGCTCTTCCGACACAATGGTGCCGATTTTGGGCATGTTGTACGGCGAGCGAGACACGCGCGGTATGCGCTTTGTGTTTCAGCGTGCCATGCGCGTGGTGGTTGTGG
>CAYJNQ010000080.1:0-2990 GCA_964371725.1 uncultured Oscillospiraceae bacterium | reverse complement strand
CCTTGGATGATGAGTTCATTGATTTCACCGAGAATTTCCGGTGTGAGACGTTTGCGGAAATACACCATCAGCGATGCGTCGAAGGGCGGTTCATCCTTATATTCTGCAAATCCACAGAAGAATTGCAAGTACGGATGTTCCTGTATCATCAGTGTCGTTTCTACGTCGGAAAATCCGTACTCTGCTTGGATGATACACGCACCCAAAGCAAGGCGCAATGGCTTTGCCACATTTCCCTTTTTGTTTCGAAACAGCTGAGCATATCGCTTTTCAATTTCCGCCCATGGGATGCTTTCCGCCTTTTTTACCCACCGATTTTCGGGACTCATTTTCATCCCTACCGGCTGCCCGAAATCAGCGAAGCTGATTTGGTTATTACTGAATTTATACAAGGATTTGCCCTCCAAGATGTATTTTCTGCAAGGGTTTTGTGTGGATTTGGGGCTTTTGCTTGTATTTATTATACCATATTTTCTTTGTTTGACTCATGGTTTCGTTTGTTTTTGTTTGTTCAGTAGGCGTGAATTATACACAAACATGAAAAATGGGCGGCCACTTGAGGCCGCCCGTTAGGGGTTGTTTTTATGTGAAGTGCATTCAAAGCAAAGCGTTCTCTTGCCACAGTGGCTGATTCCTATACGGAACCGGCTTTCACAATTTCGGCAAAATCGGCCGGCTTCAAGCTGGCACCGCCAATAAGGCCGCCATCCACATTTGGTTTGCTTAGCAGCTCGACCGCGTTTTGGGCATTCATGCTGCCGCCGTATTGAATGGTAATCCCATCTGCCACGGCTTCACCGTATAGCTCGGCCAACACTTTACGAATTGATGCGCACACCTCTTCGGCTTGGTCTGCCGTGGCCGTGCGGCCGGTGCCAATGGCCCAAACAGGCTCATAGGCGATGATGACATTTTGCATTGCCTTGGCCTCCACGCCAAGCAAAGCAATTTTGGTTTGCATGCGTACAAGTTCCTCGGTGACACCCTGTTCGCGCTCTTCGAGGCTTTCGCCAACGCAGACGATGGCACAAAGCCCGGCGGCCAAGGCTGCTTTTGTGCGTAAATTTACAGTTTGGTTTGTTTCGGCAAAATATTGGCGACGCTCGCTGTGGCCAACCACAACATGGCTAACGCCCAACTCTTTGAGCATATCGGCAGAAATTTCGCCGGTATAGGCACCGCTTTTCTCAAAATGCACATTCTGTGCGCCCACAGAAATGTTGCTGCCCTTTGTTTCGGAAAGGGCGATGTTAAGGTCGGTGAAAGGGGTGCACACCACTACATCACAGCCGGCACCAGCTACGGCAGGTTTTAAGGCGCCAAGCAGTTCTGCGGCTTCGCTGGCGGTTTTGTTCATTTTCCAGTTTCCTGCAATCACAACTTTACGTTTGCTTTTATCCATGCTTGCCATTCTCTCCTTTTCTTTGAAGGCCAGTGAAAATTTATTTTTAAACAGATGGCATACTATTGTGCTTCAATGGCTGCAATGCCCGGCAATTCCTTGCCTTCCAAATATTCTAAGCTTGCGCCGCCACCCGTGGAAATGTGGCTCATTTTATCTGCAAGGCCCAGTTGCATCACGGCTGCGGCAGAGTCACCACCGCCGATAACGGTGGTGGCGTCACTGTCGGCCATGGCACGTGCCACGGCCAAAGTACCTTTGCACAAGGTGGGGTTTTCAAAAACACCCATGGGGCCGTTCCACACAACAGTTTTGGCCTGCATCACTTCATTTGCAAACAATTCATTTGTTTTTTCACCAATGTCAAGGCCCAGCGTATCAGCCGGCATGGCTTCCACAGGGTAGGTCACAGCATTTACGGCTGCATCAATCGGGCTTGGGAATGCAGTGGTATTCACAGAGTCTACGGGTAGCAATAGCTTCACCCCGGTTTCTTCAGCTTTTTTCATCATATCACGGCAGTAGTCTAGTTTTTCGTCGTCCACAAGGCTTTTGCCTACCTCATACCCTTGGGCTTTCAAAAAGGTGTAAGCCATACCGCCACCAATGATGAGGGCGTCCACTTTGGTGAGCAAATTATCAATAACCTTTAGCTTGTCGGCAACTTTTGCACCGCCCAGAATGGCCACAAACGGGCGTGCGGGGTTGTTCACTGCATTGCCGAGGTACTCTATTTCTTTGCCCATCAAATAGCCAACGGCGGTGACAGGCACAAGCTGTGCCACACCCACGGTGGAGCAATGTGCACGGTGTGAAGAACCGAAGGCGTCGTCTACATACACCTCGCACAGGCTGGCCAAATCCTCGCTGAAAGCCGGAAGATTTTTGGTTTCCTCTTTGCGGAATCGAGTGTTTTGCAAAAGCACCACATCGCCATCGTTCATGTTTTGCACAGCGGCGCGTGCCTTGTCGCCGACTACATTGTCATCATCGGCAAACAAAACAGGTTGGCTCAAAAGCTCTGCCAAGCGTTCTGCGCACGGGGCCAGAGAAAAAGTGGCATCCGGCTCTTTGGGTTTGCCAAGGTGGCTGCACAAAATAACACGGGCACCCTCGCTCACCAATTTTTGGATGGTGGGCAATGCTGCTACAATGCGGTTGTCGTTCGTGATTTTCCCCTCTTTTAGAGGCACATTGAAATCCACACGAACCAACACGCGTTTTCCCTTCACGGCGATGTCGTCCACTGTTTTTTTACCAAGACCCATGCTAGCAACATCCTTTCTAAAGTAAATGATGCCTTTAGTATAGCCTAAAAATAAATATTTCACAAGCAAGCATCCTAAACTTAAGAAAATAAAGCTTCCTGCACAATTTCCTTCTTTGTGTGCAGGAGGTTCTGTGAAAAATGACTGCTGAAAAACCGGGGGTTTCGAAAGGAGAAAAAAGTTTGACAGTTGATACAACTTATGATATACTATATAAGCTAGGAAGGCAGAACATACAAAGCTAGCTGAAGTGTTCTGGCTTAGACAATATCGCGGGGTGGAGCAGTCCGGTAGCTCGTCGGGCTCATAACCCGAAGGTC
>CAYJNQ010000079.1:0-3092 GCA_964371725.1 uncultured Oscillospiraceae bacterium | reverse complement strand
AGACAGAGGCCAGCTTCGACACAGAGTGGAGCGACAAAGCCCCCGATTCGGAGCGTTTGGGCGGTGTTGCCGCAAGTGATTTTATGCGATTTTCCTACTTTGGAGACCCGGCAAACCCCGATTCTGTTTTGAAGGCGACCAACGCAACAGAGCACGGCGAGAAAAGAGACAACCCCCACGGGGTGACAGCGGCGCAGGCCGGGGCCTTGCCGATAGAGGGTGGAACCGTAACCGGGGCTGTTATAGTGAATGGGAGTTTTCGAACAAAGGCGGCGGCTGTTTTTGAACAAAGTCCTGACTTTTTGGCTGCTGTTAGGTTTGGCGGTTCAGCCAATATTCAACTTAGCTATTCAAATTCTGTGTACGCAATGTATTTGTTGGCCAGCCGAGTGGATGCGAGAAGAGCCGACCTTTCGGCCTATGCGCCAATAAATGCGAGTAGCTTTAACGAGCAGAGCACAAAAAATGTAAAAGAAAACATTGTCGATATCACAAAAAAGCAAGCACTTGATTTGCTTAAATTGCGGCCTGTTTCCTATTCATTAAAGCATTGCCCGAATATGGATGGAGAGCTTGAAAATCCAAACATTATTACGCTCGAAGACGGTACGCAGTGGCGAACATCAACCGATACGGATTATGGATTTATCGCAGAAGAAGTGAACGAAATTGATTCTGCCTATGTTCGGTTTGATGAAAACGGAGATCCAGAAGCCATTCATTATTCGGAATATATTGCCCCGCTTATCAAGCTGGTGCAAATGCAACAAGCGCAGATAGAAGCGCTGCAAGCCCGCACAGAAACCCTTGAAATAGAAAGAGAGGCACAACATGACACCCTTTAAAGGAAAAAACAGAATGACGAGCCTGTACGGATGGCGCACCTTGAATGGTGTGCGCCAGTGGCATGCCGGGCAAGACATGGTGGGCGATGAGGACCAAAATGTGCGCGCTATTTGGAGCGGCACAGCCTATGTAAGCCATGGCGTGAACGGTGGCCGCGGCAACATGGTGACGCTTTTTTATTCCGACACACTCAAAGTGATTTGCCAGCACCTGGATACAATTTACGTGCAAAATGGCGAAGCCGTAAAACAGGGGCAGAAAATTGGCCTCATGGGCAACACGCCCGGCGCGCCCTACAGCTACGGTGCCCACCTGCACATCGAGGTGCAAATTTTCGACGGAACGCGTTGGAATGCCGTGGAGCCAAGCCGCTATACCGAGGTGCCGAACATTTTGGGCACACAGCCGGGCAATGATAACATGGACGATGAAGCGCAAAATGAACCGTATAAGCCCACCGCCGACACCGTGGTTTTGGAAGTGGGGGCGATGTCGAGTGGGGATATGGTGCGCTTTCGCGGCTTGGCCGAAACACTGGGCATTGGCCACGCCGAAGAGACAAGCAAGTTTTTGCTGCTTGGGCCCATGACAAAGGGAGATGAAAACACCACCGAGGCACTTGCAAAGAGCCTGCAGGTGGGGTGCCGTGTATACACGGGCACCTGTACGCTTACAATTGGGGCCATGTCTGCGGGAGATTTGGACAGCCTTTTGGCAAGTTGTAAAAAACTTTCCCTTGAGCCGGACGTGCAAGAGGCGGGCAAGGCGGGCGAGCACACCGTTACCGTAACGGTTTCAGGGGGAGACCGCAAAACATTGGAAACCCTGGCCTATGCCTTGCATTTGCCCGTGGGCGTGGATAATTTTTAAGAAAAAGGAGTGATACCATGCAAAATTATGCTTTGGAGATGAAAACGGCCATCGTGTGCGTGTTCGGGTTTTTTACAACCCTGTGGGGAAGCTTTGGCTGGCTTTTTGTAATTTGGATTGTGTGCATGGCGCTGGATTATCTATCCGGTAGCCTGGCCGCAGGGAAAACAAAAACCTGGACAAGCGAAGCGGCCAGAATGGGCCTTGCACACAAGGGCGGCATGATTTTATTTGTGCTGGGGGCTGCGGCACTGGATTGGTTCGTTGGCACGGCCTTTGATTTGCTGGAGCTTGGCAGCCTGCCGTTTGCCTATACGGCACCGGTTACGGCGCTTGTGTTGTGCTGGTATATTTTAACAGAACTGGGCAGCCTATTCGAAAATGCACAGAAATTGGGCGCGGCTTTTCCGCCCGGGTTGAGCACGTTTTTGGAAAATTTAAAAACCGGTATTTTTAATAAGAAATGAGGAAAAACCATGACAAACAAAGAAAAAGAAATGAACCATCAAAAAGCCCTGAAGGTATCGCAAGCCGAGGGTACATCCCTGTGGGGCGTGCCCGTTGTTGAGAATGAACCCGTGCAAAGTGGGGGCGCTTCTAGCTATAGCGGTGGCTCTTCGCGCAGCACGGCGGCCGTGGCAGAACCCGCGTTCGACAAAGCGGCCTATCTTTCTCAAATGGTGGCACAGCAGGAGGCCGCACTGGAGCGTTACCGCGCCGAGCAAACCGCGGCATTCGACCACTACCTGCAAAGCCAGTTGGCCATGTTCGAGCAAAGCTATAGCGAGCAAAGCCGGGCGGCACAAAATGCATTCAACCAAAATGCAACGGCGCTGCGCCAAAACACCGATCTTGCCAACGCGGGGGTAGACAAAAACAGCAGCGCCTCAATGGAGCAAGCGCGCCTAAACACAAACGAAGCTTTGCGCGAAGCAAACATTTTGCGCCAACAGGCAGAAAGGGGCCTGCCCACCCTTTCGCTGATGAGCGGTGGCGGTGGGCTAAGCGAAAGCGCACTGATGGATGTGTACAATAGCTACCACCAAAGCCGCGACGAATACAACACGGCTTTTGCGAACACACAAAAGGAAATGCAGTTGGAGGCCGATAACCAAAAGGCCGTCAACGAGCAAAATTATACACGGGACATGGCCGAGCTACACAACTATTTTACACAGCAACAGGCCGATTATGCCAAAACCAAAACCGAGGCACAAACCGGGTTGCAACAGGAAAAAGCACGCTTTGAACAGGAATTGGCACAAATGATTGCACAAAACAGGCAGGATATGGTAATGGAGTATGCCTATTTTCTGTAGCCACACGCGCCGGCAAGACCTTGGGGCGCTTGCCTGTGTGCAAGACCTTGGGGCGCT
>CAYJNQ010000078.1:0-3401 GCA_964371725.1 uncultured Oscillospiraceae bacterium | reverse complement strand
ACATGCCGTCTATGATTTCGGCCGCACGCAGCCGCAACATCCGCTTTTTCCTTGTGCTACAAAGTATGCATCAGATGAAAGAAAAATATGGAGAAGAAGCCGAAACCATCAAAGGAAACTGCGAAAACTGGGTGTTTTTGGCCAGCAAGGAAATCGAATTGCTCACCGAAATCAGCAAGCTTTGCGGGCAGGTAAGTTACGATGATGAAAACGGAGACAGAAAACAGCCACTCATTTCTATTTCCCAGCTTCAGCGCCTGAGCAAAGATAGGGGCGAGGCTCTCCTATTTTGCGGCAGGCAATATCCCTTCATCAGCGAAATGGCCGACATTGACGACTGCGCCTTTCCGGTGCATCCACCTTATACCGTAAAAGAAACGCCTTTGCACGCGGCCGCGAGTACAGACCCAAAAGAAATTTTAGAGCAAATTGAAAACGGCGAGCGAACCCTGCCTTTTTCGGGCGGAAAAGCAAAAGTGGCGGTGCAGGAAGACGAAGAGGAAGAAAATGCAGTTTCTGAGGACAGTGACTTTGCAGATTTGAGCGAAGAGGAGCGGCTGGAGGCCCTTACGGCATGGCAAGAAGAGGTTTTCTTGAGCAATGAGGGCGAAGCAAGCACAAGAGAGTGTGTTTACTACGACTCGGTGCAAGAAGCGGAAAAGGCGTTTGATGTTGCGCGCAAGAGCAAGGCAGAAAGTGAGGAAGAAAGCGAGCGGGATGCCTTTCTTCGTCGTTCTGAGGAGCGGTTCGGCATCCATGTGGCGAGCGACTACGACATTATGGAAAACGAAGACGGAGACATTCTTTTCATGCTGAGCTATGAGGGTGAGGAGAGCGACAAAGCGCCCCAAAACCCACGTCTTTACTACGACGGAAGAGAACATGCCGTGTTGCTTTGCGAAAATTTTCCGCCGATTCTTTGCGATTATGTGCATGTGGAGGTGCGCCAAAGCCTGCTCAAACAAAAAGAGGTTTTGTTCGCCTTCTTCTCTGAAAATGAAGAGGGAGACAGCAAACTGAGCACCGAGTTCATGGCCCCACTTATCGTTTGCGATGACCTTCAGAAAATTGTTCCTTTTGATTTGGACTAAAATTTGTGCTTACCAAAAAGTATATCCCAATATGTTTTAAGGCAGGAAACTTTTCTATCGCAAAAAGTTTCCTGCCTTACTATTTTATCATTCAAATTCACCTTCAAAAATACGCTGGATAATGAAGGTCTTGAGGCTTTGCCACAAACTCCGCAATTTTTATAAAATTTACGTGAAATTTTCACTGTAAAATCCTTTTTCGTATGCTAGCTGTGTATTTCTTTTGCCTGCTTCACAATCACGGCCAAATCTCGCACCATCACGCGGTCAAGTTCTTGCATATCACTGTTTTTACCGTGTTTTTTCATCCATCTGTCCACCTCCAAAAGTTCTTCCCAAGGCACAAGGCAAACCGTTTGTTTTGAGGCAAAATTGCGATGGTCGTTTTTCTCGATGCCAAACCATGCATCGGCAAGCGTAAAATCGGCACGGTGCCAACCTCCTGCACGCATGTAGGCATTCCAGCGGCGGTGTTCTAAAACAGAGAGTTCTTCCACAATCTCATCGTTTTGTAGGGCATCTTTCAAGGCTTTTAGCATTGCGTCAGAGGGTTTTTCTTCCCATGCCTCTTCGGAAAACACCTTCTCCCCCACTTCACACAGTGCCGCATATAGCTTGTATTTGGCATGGATGCCAAGCGCCATCGAAGAGGAGCGGTTATACTCCTTGTCTTCATATTGATAGTCGGCCTCTTTTTCAATTTCGGCCAATTTTTCTTTGTCTACATTTCCGGCATAGTGGCGGGCATAAAAACGGTTGACGGCCATGCCGAGATGGTCGTGATAAGGGGAGACAACACTTTCCCAAGAATAGAGCCGGCTCAAACTGCCGAACGCTTTCAAATCGCAGGGTACTTTTGCGTTTATAAGAAGTTTTTCTCCAATTTCTGCCAAAAAAGGATTGGCAAGTAGTACGTGGATTTGCGGTTTTTCGGCCACAGCTCCGTCTTTCGCATTTTGAAAACGGATTTCCTCAAAGGCACCGCGAATGGCCATGGCCGTGCGCAAATTGAGCTCCTCATTGCCCAGCGCACATACCACGTACCCCACATCCGGATGGCACTTCAACAATTTCAAAAAATCATCGCTTTGCACATTTTTTGCATAAAACCGGATGTTTGTATCCGTCTTCACGTCCTTGAAACAAGTTTTCGGTGCAAGTTCCGGGCATTCGTATGCAAAACGTGCTTCCCAGCTTGCATCGCTGTCCACCACCACAATTTCCGGCCGCAGTTGCACGGTTTGCCCACACCAAGCCGTCAGTTTCACCGCTTCGGTGCCAACGCGCCCCGCGCCCACCACAAGCACTTTCAAGCGGTTTCCACGCCTTGCTAAAAAAAGCGGATTTTCATCGATGAGATGATACAAAAGCGCGCGCGTTTCGTTGAAAATACGCAAGCTGAGCACGCTGGAATATTCAATGGTGTCCAAAACAGCCGCGGCCTCGGGCGAGGAATGCAAAATATGGATTTGCAAATGGCCGGCAAGATTGCTTTTTCCATATTTTTGCGAAAGGGCGAGTGCCTGTTTTAAATTTTGCTCTTCCTCGTATTTAAGCAGAAAAAAACCAACCGTGTGCTTCAAATAGCGTTTGTGTATGTTTAAATCGCACACATCTAAATCGAACACATGGGCAC
This sequence comes from uncultured Oscillospiraceae bacterium, assembly GCA_964371725.1. Classification (GTDB taxonomy): domain Bacteria; phylum Bacillota; class Clostridia; order Oscillospirales; family Ruminococcaceae; genus JAAYCI01. Next base: position 674 of record CAYJNQ010000078.1, on the reverse strand, counting down.
CAAGCTTGTTTAAGCGTTCTTCATCACCGTCCTTTTGCCGGGCATTTTCCCCATCTTTTTTCAAAAACACAAAGACACAGGCAGGCAAACGACCCTCTTGTTCACGCTTTCGAATGTCTTCGCACAGGAGCAAGCTACGCTCAGACACTTCGGTAAACACACACAGCTTGCCGCGCTCGACGAATCGGTAGCTAAACTTGGAGAGATAGTTTTTAAAGAAATTGAGCACAAACCCGAGCACGAGCAAAGCCAACAGCAGATGAAGCAAAGCCGTGTAGTTTGCAATGAACAGTGCCATGCCGTGTGACACGCTGCCAATAACCTCCCTTGTGTCGCCAAGGGAATTTTCGCCCGTGAGCACGCGCACGATGCCCAAAAAGGAAGAGACCACTGTGTCGAACGGACCGCCCATGGCCCCGTAGTGGCCAATTAAGTAAAGCGGGAATAAGGCGGCCCCCACCATGAGGATGAGCCGTGTAATCACGCGATTTGTAAAGCCGTATTCTTTTTTAATCGTGTACACCATTACGGCAATCCCTGCGACAAATAAAATCAAAGACAAAACAATGAAGAAAACTTGGTGCATAGGGGTCACTCCTTTTTTTTGGTGAAAACAAAACAGGTGCTTTAGGTGGTGTTGCCACCACCTATGTTGGCTGAGCTCAAAAATAGCC
>CAYJNQ010000077.1:0-3433 GCA_964371725.1 uncultured Oscillospiraceae bacterium | reverse complement strand
ATTTCGGGGTATTTTGCAAGTTCACTTTGCTCTATGGTGGGGGGGACGATGCCGTTTTGTAAGATTTGAATTTGACTGTATCTCTCAAAAATTTCACAGCAAGCCTGGGTAATGGCCTCTTGTGTCGTGTTGCCCGCAGCCATGCCGTTGCTGCCCGTAAAAAGGCGAAACATGTCTCTGGGTAGGTCAACATAGCGTTTTTCACGCAGAGAGTAAAAAGGGCTTGACAGAAAGGCATCCGGTGTCCACGTGTTGCAGGCGGCACAAAGCAATTCGTCCACATGTTCTTTTTTATCAAAGAAAGCCGGCAGATTTTGGGCAGAGTCCATGAGCTTTTGCTTTATGTTCTGCACCGCCACCGGCTGATAGTCGCCGCGCACTTCATACAGGGTTGCTTTATCAACTTCCAAAAGTTCCTTGCAAGAAATGTCATGTTTATTCAAAAAGGTGGCAAACATCTTGTTTTGCAAGCGCTCGATGAGTTCGGCATAGGCACTGGCCTTGCAAAGATCTTCGCTAAAGCCCTTGCCACAGGAGCCAATAAAGGGCTCTAGCTCGCCACGAAGTGCCACCCGAGAGCTGACACAAGGGGGAACCGATACTTCATAAAGGGTATATTCTGTAGATAAACCTGCTTTTTCGAGCAAGCTTTCTATTTTTTTAACTGTATTTTGTGGGGAATCGTCTTTACCTCTTTGTTTCCACATCTCTTGCATAAAGAATCTCTCCTAATTTATAAAGGGAGCTGAAACACTATGGTTTTACAGCCCCCTTTTTGTTTTTGTTCGATGGTGTTGATGCCATCTAAATTTCAGCCATGTACACGGCACAAAGTCCATGAAGTTTTGCATAGATTGCATAGATTTCATCTAGCGACACGGCCAACTTTTCTGCCATGGTAGCAAAGGTATTGTTGCCGTTTGCGTATTGCAAAAACAATTTGTCTTTTCCGGAAAACCGGTAGCCCAAATACATCAAATCTGTGTTTTCATCCTCTTGTAAATCTTCAAAAGTTCGAAAAATTACAGCATCTTTGTTGAAAATGTTGTTGTACTGATATCCGCGCAAATAAAACAGGAAGAGTTCGCAGTATTCGGCAAGTAGAAACGAGTGCCAAGGCGTGCCGCTAATGCCTATTTGCCTGCTTTGAAGCTGCAAAAATTCCATATCTTGCCGTGTAAACGAAAGAGCCTTCTTGTGCATCTGTTCACAAATCAAGGCATCAAACTCGTGTTTTGCCTCTTGTATGCGTGCCCGGCTCATCGAGCGGGTGCTGTTGACACATATTTTCATGGAGTGCAAGGTGTTTTCACAACGCGCTTCGTCTATACACATTTCGAATTTTTGCGGGTTTTTGGTGATGGCCGTTTCAGGATAGGCCGCAAAAAAGGCAGTATGAACCATCAGCATCGGGGCGCCAGCATCCATCAATTTCACTGCCAACTCTCGGCTTTCCTGCAGGGTGCTTTCGTTTTCAAAGGCACCGCCGATGATAAAATTTCCGTTTACAAAGGGCACTTTTGCCTGCTTGCACCGCTTTACAACTTCCAGTATCATTTCGGGAGTTGTTTGTTTTTGATAGGCACGTAAAACGGCTTCGCTTCCACTTTCAATGCCAATTTGCATCTCTTGTAAGCCCGCATCTGCCAAGGCGTCTATCATGGCCGGCTCATTATACAGCGTGCGCACATGCCCCTCGCAAGCAAAAACAAGCTTGCGTTTTTTCATTTCGCGGCAAAATTCATACACCCGCTGTGGGTTGAGGGTAAAGGTGTCATCTAAAACCGCTACACAACTGATTTTGGGGTTTTGCTCAAGATTGTGGTCAATCTCACGCATCACGTTTTCGATGCTACGCAAGCGCACTTTTTTGGCATGGTGGCTTTCGTGGCAAAAAGTGCACGCAAAGGGGCAGCCTCTTCCTGTCATGACAAACAAAATGTGGGGCAAAGAAAGCGGCTGTAACAAAAAGCGGTTGTCTATTGTGCCAATATCTTCCAAATTCTCTAGCGGGTTGCCAACGGCATTGGCGTGGTATACGCCGCTTTTGTCTATGAACCGAAGCCCTGCAATTTGGCAGGGGTCTCCCTCTTCGTGTTTCAAATACCGCATCAGAGCAAGAAGGGGGATTTCTCCCTCGCCCTCAATCATGTAATCACAGCCGATTTTTTGCAGTTCACTTTCGCCCAAAGCACATACTTGCGGGCCACCTAGTATTGTAACGACGCCCGATTTTTTTACCAGGCGAATGGCGTTTATGCAGTGCGAAAGGTTGTCTGCCGTGGCTGAAAACCCGATGAAGCGAACACCTTTTTGTATCTCTTTGCGCACAATGGGCATAAGCCCCGAAGTGGAATGAACCAGTGTTTTTACACGGATACCACCTTTTTCCAAATAGGCACCCAAACAGTTGAGCCCGTAAGCGGAGTTGGGAATATTGCTTTGGTATTCCGGTTTTACAAGTAGCAAATCATAATCCAATTAAAATTACGCGACGGCAAAAGCCATCTCTCCTCTCCGTGGGGGTGGGTGTTTGGTGCGGTCGACAAAGCCAGCTTGACAAGCCGGTTATATGCCGCCAGCCGCTGCGGAGGCTGACGCAAAAACAACCGAAGGCGAAGCGGTGATTGTTATTGACAATGCCACTGGGCTCGCGCCTGAGCCGTCCGTTATCGTGTCCACGTCTGCTGCTTTCATTTCGCTGGAGGATTCTTTCACTTTCTGCATCACTTCCAAAAATTGCTCCATACTATCCGTCAGGCCTTCTTTTTTGGCATAGTCGTAGGCCTCTTTGGGGGAGGTGCATTGCGAGATGGCCGCCGCATGTCTATGCTGAACCCTACTTTTTCAATGAATTCTTTGGTTGTCATTTTTTTTGCGCCTCCCTATTTTTAAATGACGTCGTTCAGCCGATTGCTTACAAGCCGCAGGCCCCGGCCGCCGTAACCGCTACCGTCGCCGTGACATTGATCGCCGAGAAAGAGGCCAACACAGAAACCGTCGCGTTTGAGTCCGAGCCACCCATGACGTTATCCACGTCTGCTGCCGACATTTGGCTTGTGGCCTCTTTCACCTGCAACATCACTTCCAAAAACTGCTCCATGGAATCGGTTACGCCCTCTTTTTGCGCATAGGCATAGGCCTCGCCGGGCGAGGTGCACCGGCTGATTTCCGCTTGCATATCTGTGCTAAGACCGATTTTTTCAATGAATTCTTTCGTTGTCATTTTTTTGTCTCCTCTACAATTCTTCTTTCGTCACTGTTTTTTTGTTCTTCTTTATATGCCGCAAGCTGAGGCGGCGACCCCCGTCATTATAGCCGTGTAACCAACTGAGGTAACCACTGCTGTAGCCACCGTTACTGCATCGCTCGTATCTGTTCCGCCCGTTACTGAGTCCACATCTGCCGCTGTCATCTCGTTTGAGGCTGCCTT
>CAYJNQ010000076.1:0-3762 GCA_964371725.1 uncultured Oscillospiraceae bacterium | reverse complement strand
ATGCCTCCGACGGTGCTTCCGACAGTGCTTCCGACGGTGCTTCCGACAGTGCTTCCGACAGTGCCTCCGACGGTGCCTCAGCCGGCACTTCCTCCGGCGTTGATACAGGCTCTGCCGCAAACGCAGACAACGCCGCTTGCATGGGCAGTTCTACACTTAGTGCAGCGTTGGAAGCGTTGTTCACCACACCGTTCGTAATTGTGAAAAGGTTCCCGATGGAGGGCACTGCATTGCCTTGGCTGTCTTTCATAACAAATCGCATCATATACATGCCGTCTCTCAGCTGCACTTGCTCAAATTGGAAGTCGCTTTCCACCACGAGCTGCTCGCCTAAGACATCTTTATAGGCACTGCTTGGCTGAATGGTGGCGCCAAGAAGCCGTGGACGCATCACATCCCCTTCTTGCAACTGATACAGGGTGCGGCCACCCATGCCATCGGGCTGGTCGGTTGGAAGCAAACCCTCTATAGAGTAGGCCCCCTGCTCCGAATCGTACACAACTTCCATGGTGTAATGAATGCCGTCAACCTGCACGGGAACCGAATAGTAATCGTATTGCTCGCTTTGCGAAGAAAACTCCATCAGTAGGGAAAAACCATATACGCCACCCCACACACCCGGGATCGTGGCCAGAAACACGCCGTTTTCCCAATCGGCCATTAGGTCGTTGCTTGAGCCCAAAAGATAGCTTGTATTTCTTGCTGTATCCCACGTATACAATTCAAACGAAACAGACGTTAAAACATCCTGAGCGCTCTCCCCCAAATCCAGAACGAAACGGTTCTCTTCGTCCACTGTAACATCTTGGTATTGCCAGCCGGCACTGTAGGCGCTTTGCAAGGGTTGCAAGCCGCTGATGCCCATTTCGTTTAGGTAGGCCATGCCCGCTTCGCCCAGCGTGCCCGTTACGGAATATTCGTAGAAATAGGCCATCGCTTTTGAAGCGCCAAGCATTTCATATTTTTCCACATCCTCTTGCATCTGTATGTGGCTGCTGCCACCAAAGGGGTAAAACAGGGATAGTCCCGCAGAATTTGGCCGGTAAATGCCGTGCACGTTATACTCCACGCAGTCCTGCATGGCCGCGCCTAAGCGCGCGCTTTCCGCAGGAAAAAGTTCGGCCGTTTTGGCGGCAAAATCGTAGAGGTCTGCCATGTTGTAATAGCCGTGATGGCGTGTGTTGCCGCCATAGCTTTCCGCCTTGCGCACGGCTTGCCCCACATAGTTTACAAAGGCCGCATCGTTTGCCGCACTTTGCAACGCCTGCCTGCCATAGTCATCATAGGCCTGCAAAACCGCCCCTATCTCGCCCAGGTTGATAACAGAAAGCGTGGCTGTGTCTGCCTGCTGCACTGCGCCCACCGCTTGCTCGGCATCCTCTTCTTCAATGCCACGCATATAGTGGTCGCATATGCTTTGGGACAATGTGAAAGAATCCACAGAAGGGTTTTCGGCCAAGGTGCTCATAATGCCGGAATATTCCCAGCCCACGCTCGGCTCGAAATCTTCTGAGGCCACCATGTAGTCTGCCAGGTCTGCAAAAATGGCCGCCGTGTCTATCGTGGCCATAAAGCAGGCATCAAAACCGACGATGTCCAGCGGGGGGTTCTCTTCACTTTCGTCAAAAACGGACGTAAAAGCCTCTCGCATCTCGTGCAAACTCAGTGTATCATTTTCAAACTGTTCGTCTACGGCCACACCGCCTATCGTGCCGCCACCGTGGTTCCAAAGCACGGCCATCGTGCGCTCTGCGGGGTAGTTTTCACTGGCGAAACGCAAAAAATCCTCCAATGTTTGCGCATCGCCCATGTTTTGTTTTTCACTCTCTTCCAGCAGGGTTAAACGGCCGTCCTCTGCGAGGAAGCGTTGCGATTTTTCGGGGTTGATGTCACCGCGAAACCAGTCATTGCTGCCGCCGGTTTGCACCACCACCTCCACATTTTCGGGTAAATTCACCGACAACATTTCCGCCAAATCTGCCGAAGCTGAACCGGCGCTCGTTTCCAAATCGCTGCCGCACAAATACCAATACATGGCCCATTGCGCCGGCTGCGCATCTGTGCTGCCCTGCGCTGTGGGCGCACCTACACTTTGTTGTGCGCTTGTTCCCGTGCTTTGCGGCGTGTACACATGCGTTTCGTGCACGGCCGCGTCTATATGGTGCACCTCGCTGTCCATCATCAGCTCGCCGTCCAAATCCACCGGGAAGCCGCTGGTATCCACAATCAATTCGTCGTCTTCCAAGATGAAAAAGCCCTTGCTCGAGTATGCCGTATTGCCTTGGCTGTCCTCCATAACAAAGCGCATCACATAGTTGCCGTTTTCCAAATCGGTTTCATAAAAACGCGTATCGGCCGTTACGATGATTTCGTCCCCGGAAACGTAGCTGAACGCCCCTCCGTTTTGCAAAGACGCTGCCATCAGTTTGGGAAGCACCACGTCGCCCACTTGCAGCTGCAAAAGGTCGCGCCCGGCCGCGCCGCTTTCATCTGCCGGCGGATACAGCCCCTCTATGATGAATTCTTCAAGTTCAAAATCGTATGCCACTTGCATGTTGCGGTCTTCCCCGTTCACAAGCACGGGCACCGTGTAGTAGTTGTATCTTTCGTTGTACGCAAACAACTCCATAAAGCAAATCGAGCCGTCTAAGCTGCCCCACACGCCGCGAAAATTGTCCTCAAACACGCCGTTTTCCCAATCGGCCACCATGTCGTCGTCTGCACCCAGCAGCACCACCATGTCGTTCTCTTCGTCAATGGCATACAATTCAAACCGTATCTCCGTCAAAATAGCCTTTGCTCTTTCGCCCAAATCCAGGGTGATGTAGCCATCGTCACTCAGCGTAAGCGGGGCGTCTTGCCAGCCCGCCGTGTTGATGTTTTCAAGCTCGGGCAAACTTTCAATGCCCATCTCTTCCAAATAGGCATCGCCCGCTTCGCTTACATCGCCCGTTACGGCATATTCATAATAATGGGCGATGGGCTCGCTTACACTGGCTTCGGCAAAGCTTAAAACCTCTTTGGTGAGGCCGCTGTAGGGATAAAAAACAGACAGGCCATTGGCATGTGGATGGAGGTCTCCGCGCACGTTGTAGACCACGCTGGCCTCCAGCGCGGCTTGCACTTGTGCGCTTTCCTCCGGCAAAAACGTGGCTGTTTTGGCGGCCAAATCGTAGAGGTCTGCCCTGTTGTAATAGCCCTGCCAGCGCGTGTTGCCGCCATAATTTTCCACCCCGCGCGACAATTGCCCCACGTGGTTCACAAAAGCCGCTTCCTCGGCGGCCAGCTCCAAAAAGCGCCTGCCATAGGCGTCGTAGGCCTGCAAAAGCGCTTCGATTTCGCCCAGGTTTGTAACGGAAAGGGTGCCCGTGGCCGCCTCTTGCGGCCATGGCGAATTTTCCAGGCCAAGCATGTAACTGTCGCAAATGTTTTCTGCCAGCGCCAATGGCTCCACAGACGGGTCCTCGGCCAGGGTTTTCATCCAGCCCCCATACTCCCAGCCAACACCCGGCTCCAAATCTTCCGAGGCCACCATGTAGCTTGCCAGGTCTGCCACGGTGGCCGCTGTATCCACCGTGGCCATAAGGCAGGCATCAAAGCCAATGATGTCCAGCGGCGGGTCTTCTTCGTTCTCGTCGAACACGGCTGTAAACGCTTCGCGCAACTCTTGCAAGGTAAGCGCATCCATTTCATATTGCTCGTCGTACGCAACGGTTCCCAAAGCGCCCCCGTGGTTCCAAAGCATGGCCATCGTGCGCTCTG
>CAYJNQ010000075.1:0-4023 GCA_964371725.1 uncultured Oscillospiraceae bacterium | reverse complement strand
GAGCACCAAGCTGATGATCCCCAGTAAGATGCCCACCACCAGCGTGAGAGTGCGTCTTTGAGTGCCGGCTTCTTCGTTCTCCTCGGCCTCTTCTTCGTCTTGTTTTTGCCTGCGCACAATCAACAGATACACCACCGGCGAAAGTAGAGCCAAAATGGTCATTAGCAAATCAAACAAGCTCCACGCGCCCACTGGCTCAAAATTGCCCGCGCTTCAGAGCGCATCGTATTTTGCGCCACAGCATCCACCACAGGCTTTATCACCGTCGCCAAAACAGGCGTTGCCTGCGAGACCAATAGTGCTATTGTTACCGCTGCGGCCACCGTGCGCTGACAACTTTTCTTGTTAAACAACATCGTTTCCTCTCCTTTTGTGTAAGGTTTGTTTAACCAACTTCTTTGCAAGCAGAGTTTCTTGTTATATTACTTTCAGTATAGTCCATCATATGGTTTTATTTAAGTGTTATTTCACCAAACCTATGTGTCAAAAAAAAACAAAACGTATCTTTTTTTGAATTTTTTCAACGCATTGTTGGCACCCCCCTTCTGCTCACCCTCGTTTTTCAGCCAAATCAACATAGAAATCGAACAGACTGTGTGCGTTCTGCTCAAACCTCATCCCCAGCCCCAAGCTTCACCGGCTCACAATGAACATCATTCGGGTTCACCGTCAATGTCTGACAGGCATGCCGCTCATTGAAGCGATGCGTCTTCACTGTGCATTCTACAATCTGTTTTGCCAACCACCCTTCCCTGTTCATGTTTATTGTTATTTATTGAGAGATACTCTCATATTTTGTTATTGTAAAAAAAATGATATTTTTTTCACAATATGATTGACGGCAGCAAAATTTACTGATAGAATAGAGGCAAGCCGGTATTGATATTTTTTTAACACATGGAGGTACACAATGGCACGCTTTACACTACCAAGAGATTTGTATCACGGAGAAGGCTCGCTAGCCATGCTCAAGACACTAACGGGAAAGCACGCAATCGTTGTAGTTGGCGGCGGTTCCATGAAACGCTTTGGCTTTTTAGACAAAGTAGAAGCCTATTTGAAAGAGGCCGGAATGAAAGTTACCATATTTGATGGTGTGGAGCCAGACCCCTCTGTGGAGACCGTGATGCGCGGAGCCGAGGTTATGCGTTCTGTGCAGCCGGACTGGATTGTCTCTATTGGTGGTGGCTCGCCCATTGATGCTGCCAAGGCTATGTGGGCATTTTATGAGTACCCCGAGACTACATTTGAATCCCTATGCATCCCCTTTAATTTCCCAACACTTCGGCAAAAGGCGCAATTCTGTGCCATTCCGTCCACATCGGGCACAGCAACAGAGGTGACCGCCTTCTCCGTAATCACGGACTATCAAAAGGGCATCAAATATCCTCTGGCCGACTTTAACATCACCCCTGATGTCGCCATCGTAGACCCCACTCTCGCAGAGACAATGCCGCCCACGCTCACAGCCCACACCGGCATGGACGCAATGACGCATGCGGTAGAGGCGTATGTTTCCACGCTTCATTGTGACTATACCGACCCGTTGGCGCTTCACGCCATTGCAATGGTGAGCGAATATCTCGAGGCCTCTTTCGGCGGTGACAAGCAAGCACGTGAGCGGATGCACAACGCACAGTGTCTTGCCGGCATGGCATTTTCCAACGCGCTGCTCGGTATTGTGCACTCTATGGCACATAAGACGGGTGCTGCATTTAGCGGTGGCCATATTACCCACGGTTGTGCCAACGCAATGTATTTGCCCAAGGTCATCGCCTATAACGCGAAAGAGCCTGCTGCTGCCGCGCGTTATATTGCCATTGCAAAACATCTTGGCATCGAACCAACCGTTGACGCACTCATTGCACATATCTGTGATCTCAATGCCAAAATTGGTATTCCGAGCTGTATCAAGGACTACGAGGGCGGCATTATTGACGAGGCCGAGTTTTTGGAAAAACTGCCACAGGTGGCCGAAAACGCAGTGGGTGACGCCTGCACTGGCTCTAACCCCCGCACCATTACCCCCGTGCAGATGGAGGCGCTTCTTAAAGCCTGCTACTACGACACGAAAGTCGATTTCTAGTGTTTGTTGATGCGATTTGAACCGTGCAGATTTTGAGCAGATTTTTCGTATGGTTCTGCACAAAAGCAAAGCACTCCTTTATGGAATGCAGGCTTTTATAACGAAATCAAACGAAAAATATGCCAAAAGATGTGCCATGACCACCGGCGTCATCACGCCCTGATAAAGCCACACAAGAAAAGCGGCGCAGCCCATGGTTTTGGGTTGCGCCGCTTCATTGCACGTGAAAGAAGACGGAATCGAACCATAGGGCGCATTGCAGCCAAGGCATACACAACATCATCACACAGGCTCCGGTATGCTTTCCTGTGGCAGTTACCAAGTGCTTAAGCATTTTTTACGATTACCAATCTCTTTATAGAATAGAGCCATTTAAAAACAACACGCCCGCAAAGCTCATAAAACCTCTGGTATTTTGAACTGCTTTGGCCATCGCCCTCTTATCTACATAACCCACGCTTTTACTGCATGATTGTTTTTTATCAAAAAAAGGTCAAACTCTAAGCTACAAGTGGTATACTGGATGGAAGAAGAAACCATCTATATGAACAGTAACGAGGTGTGGGCTCATGAGTAGAAAAATTTGTGTTTCCAATGGCGAACTGAACATGTTGTTTGCGCAAGAGGCAGATAGACGCTTGCTCTATGATTTGAGCATGGCGGACAGTGAAATTGTTTTGTCTATGTTTCCGGATGTATCTGATTTTAGCTGGGAAGATATACGAGATGAAAAAGCCGAATTTTTTAACGAACAAGAGACCCAAAACAAATATTTATTCATCGAATATAACAAAGAAATCGTGGGCATATTTTATCACACATACCATGATGCACCGATTGCCAATGTGGAATTTCATATTTGGTTTGTATCCAAAAAACACACAGGAAAGGGTTTTGGCACCAAGGTTGTTTCTATGATGAAAGAGTATGTCCACACAAAATATGCTGTAAATACATTTTTAATGCGTCCTTGGATCAAAAACCCACAAGCCATTCGTACTTATGAAAAGTGTGGCTTTAAACAGATAAGCGAATTTGAAGTGGAGAAATACTATACTTCCGATGAAATTGCAAAATACGGAAACGGTGCTTACTCTGAAGAAGAAACCGTCAATATGGTTGCCGTCATCCATACACTGCAATGAGTGTGTTTTGCTTGCTTTTGTGTTAGGTTTCGGTACTTCTGTTATACACAGTCCGGATATCAATGCCGGCAGCGGTGACACCTGCGCCTGTATTCCCAAAATGTTGCAAACGGGTTTCCATGTGGAGCTTTACAGCAATTATGGCTCGCTGCGTGTTCTTGCGGTCATGAAACTGATGTTGTGCCTACAAAAAGTGAAGCCGCACACCTTCACTTATGCCCATGACGCAGACCGTGCCGGAGCTATTGTTCTTTCTTTTTACACGAAATCGCCCCGGAACATCGGCTTGTGAAACCCTGATTGAGGCTGCTTTTGTTCAAAAAATTGGCAAGTTCACCCGCTTGGACAAAGAAAAAATTGTGGCAGAGGGGTTTGCCTGGTGCGAAAATACCTTGCAAGATATTCGCGAAACGAGAAGCGAAAATCGCTATTGTGCTATCATTTTGCATGATGGGTACATTCGAGACGAAGAAACACCAAACAGCGTTTATAAATAAAAAGGCGGGTTTCTATGCGCACACATAGGAAAGAGTATACATTGGGCATCGTAGCGGCGCTATTGTCGGCATTTCTTTTTGGCGCCACACCCATTTTGGCAAGAATTTCGTATACCGGTGGTGCCAATGCAGCAATGCTGACTTTTTTGCGTTCTGCCCTTGCCATACCGGTTTTGTTTGTGATTATGTTTGTGAAAAAGATTTCTTTCTCCTTGAATAAAAAGGAAATCACAGCTTTGATTTTCAGCGGTGTTTTTGGCACTGCGGCAACCACGTTGCTCCTATATGGCTCATA
>CAYJNQ010000074.1:0-4122 GCA_964371725.1 uncultured Oscillospiraceae bacterium | reverse complement strand
CGATGATGCCCGACAAGTAGTTGACCCCCGCAAACGGAAAAAGAGGAATCAAGCGCGCATACATCATAAAAAGAAAACCATTGTCTTGTGCTTTTTTTTGGGCTGTTTCGATAAAAGAGCCGCTCTTGATAAATTTGGTAACCAAATCTTTGCCAAGCAATTTTGCCACAAAATAGGAAAGATGGCAGCCAAGGTTCGAGCCAATGATGGTGAGAATCAAGCCGCCCCAAAACCCAAACACCGGGCCCGAAATAAGTGTGAACGCAGACGCCGGCACAGCCACGGTAACCGCAAGCGCATATAATAGAACAAACCACAAGGGCGCGAGGGGGTTGTTTCGGATGCTCTCTACCAAGGCCAAAAGAGACTCTAAGTTCAGATAAGAGCGCAAAAGAAACAGTACCAAAAGCACAGCCAACAAAACGGCAATTTTCTTTTTCATAGCTTTTCTTTCTCTCTTTCATAACGAATGATGCGCACCACCCTGCGTATCCCGGTGAAAATCATCAGGCCATTGAACACCCCAAGCCAAATGGGAATGAGGCGCGGAAATAGCATCATCAGACTGAACATCAAAAAGGTTTCGGTGCGCTCTATCAGACCACCATCGTAGTGCATACTTTTTTCACCCGCGTTTGCAAACAAAGCCCCCGCCAACATGAAAGTGGTGAAATTAAACATAGCTCCAATGTAAAACACAAAATAAAACAAGGCAAACCGTGGAAGAAACACATAACATCCCAAGATGATAAAGCCTTCTGTCAGGCGATCGAAAATCATATCCAAATACGCACCCGTTTTGCTACTCCTCTGTGTAAGGCGTGCCACTGTGCCGTCTAAAACATCCAAGCCCCCGCTAAGCCAAAGCAAAATCAGTGCCAGCAAAGGCCTACCAAAAGCAAGGCTGAGTGCCGATGCCACACCCGCCAAAAAACCGAGTATTGTAATATGATTTGGGTGTAAGCGTGTTAACCGTAAGGTTTTGGCGGTTGCATCAAAACCTTTTTGTGTATATTTTCTGAAGTTGGTGTCTATCAAGCTCTATCCCTCCACCTTAGTTCTTTGCCTTGATCACTTTTTGCAGCAGTGACTGTTGCCAGGGTTTTACGTGCTGTTTAAAGTCCTGTATGGCGAGGCTTTTCACAATTTCTCCTTGTATGGGATACTGGTACATCACACGCATCGCCGCCGCCAATTTCACCTTTTTACTCACCATTAGTGAAAGCACCGCCAGCATCTCACCGGCCTTTTCCCCCACGATGCTCGCTCCGATCACACGGCGCTTTGCATCCAGAATCACTTTGATAACCCCCCTTCGGTCGTCTTCAGCCTTGGCCCTGTCGTTTTCATCTATGTTTAAAAATACGGCCTTATAGAAAACACCGTCTTCTTTGGCCGCCTGCTCCAAATAACCCACATGGGCCACCTCGGGCACCGTGTAGGTGGTCCATGCTAAATTGGCATAATTTACTTTGAAAAGGGGCGCCACCAGGGCATTTCGCACAGCGATGCCCGCCTCATAGGATGCCGTATGGGTAAACAGATATTTACCACGCACATCGCCACAGGCATACACATGCTCAAGACTCGTTTGCAGCTTTTCATTCACCTCTATGAACCCACGCTTGTTTGTTTGGATTCCCACTTTTTCCAGGCCCAATTCTTCGGTGTTGGGCACACGCCCAAGCGCCACCAGCAACACATCTCCCCTGCACTGTTTTTCTTCACCGTTTTGGATAAAATGCACCACAATGTCGTCTTTGTGTTTTTGTACACTCTTCAACTCGCTTTTCAAAAACAACTCAACGCCATCTTCGGCAAAAGCTTTTTCCAAAATAGGTGCGACCTCCGGCTCGTCTTTTGAAAACAAACGCGCAGAGCGGTCTATCATGGACACCCTGCTCCCCAAGTGGGCAAACCCCTGCCCCAACTCACACCCAATGGGTCCTGCCCCAAGCACAATGAGGTGCTTGGGCAGGATTTTTAAATCGAAGATGCTTTCGTTTGTGTAATACGGCACCTCCGAAATCCCTGCAACCGGGGGAACCAATGCACGCGAACCCGTGGCAATCACAATGCGTTTTGCCTCATACTCTTCCCCATTCACACATACCGTATGGTTTGAAAGCAGTGTGGCCTTCCCCAACACCACCTGCACCCCCAGCGATTCGTAACGCTCTTTGGAATCGTGGGGTTCTATCTCGGCAATCACTGCCTTCACACGTGCCATCACCTGTTCTAAATCCACTTCCGGAGCGCCCACCTTGACGCCATATGCCTCACTTTTTTGCATGGCATGTGCCAAATGGGCGGCTTTTAAAAATGTTTTACTGGGTACACAACCATAGTTGAGACAATCCCCTCCCATTTTGCGTCCTTCTGCCAAAAGAACCTTTGCACCCATGCCGCTTGCAGTTATCGCCGCCACCAAACCGGCACTTCCCGCACCCAGAACCGCCAAATCAAACGCCTGTTTCATTCCAAACTCCTTTCGGAAAGCAAAACATATTGTTTGAACAAATGCGCAAAACATTGTAGCTTTTGTCTGATTATGGAATAGGAAAAGGCACAAAGCCGGTCTCCCTTTGCTCTATGCCTCACTCTTTTTCAATCCGCCACGGTCGTGCTTTGTCTCACACTTCGGGGTTGTTTTCTTTATTTATTATGTCTTGAAAACTGATTTTCGATAATGTATCATTTACTTCCTTGCTGAGCGTATCAAATATGTCGTGAAACGCGCAGTGCTGTTCCCACTGCCGGTTGCATGTCCCCTCTTCGGAAAGACATCGCGACAAACAATACGGCCCGTCCACGGCTCTTAGCACCTCTTGCAAGCTAATTTCAGCCGGGGTGCGTGCCAGCTCGTAACCACCACGATTTCCTTTAAAACTGTTCACAATGCCGGCCGCACTGAGTTTTCCCAAAATTTTAAGAGCAAACCGAAGGCTCACCGATGTTTCCTCACTGATACTGCGTGCATCACGCCGCACACCGGCCTTCGAAATACAGTCTACAATGCGCACGGCATAATCTGCTTCCTGTGTAATATACATCTGCAAAACTCCCAAGGTTCTTCGTTCCCCTGTGTCGGCAAGAACAGTATTACAAATTATACTATCATACTACACTTCAAATTATACTGATTTTTCAAAATTCTGTCAATGTGCACGCACATCACTGCTCAAGCGTGCGTCGCATTTCCAGGTGCGGATATCCGTCTTCCAAAAAAACATCCCCCACAACCGCGTAGCCGGCCTTTTGGTAAAAGCCTGTCTTGTCTGCTTGGGCATTTAAAACCAAATGGACAGCCCCCAATTCACGCGCTTTTTTGTGAATTTCCTCCATCATCAAAAGCCCCAGCCCTTTGCCGCGGCACGGCTCTGCCATGGCCAAACGCCCCACATGCAAAACACCCTGTTCATCGAAAAAAATACGTGCCGTGCCCACGGGCAGCCCCTCGTTGTACATCAACACATGGCGGCTCTTTGCATCCAAAGCGTCAAACTCTTCTGCGGCAGTAAAGCCCTGTTCTTCCACAAACACACGCCAACGCAACTGCCTTGCCTCGTCAAATTGTCTGTCTTCCTTTTCACACCAAAAAAATTCAATTTGTTTTTTCATCAATCCAAAAAATCCCTTAATTTTTTACTTCTGCTCGGATGGCGCAATTTGCGCAGTGCCTTTGCCTCGATTTGTCGAATGCGTTCGCGTGTCACTTTAAACTCTTTTCCCACTTCCTCCAAAGTGCGTGGGCGGCCGTCTTCCAAACCAAAACGCAGCCGCAATACCTTTTCTTCACGCGGTGTAAGCGTTTGTAACACCGTGGAAAGCTGTTCTTTAAGCAGGGTATGGCTGGCCGCTTCCGCCGGCACCAGCGCGTCTTCATCCGGAATAAAGTCGCCGAGATGACTGTCTTCCTCTTCGCCGATTGGGGTTTCCAAACTTACGGGTTCTTGTGCAACACGCATAATTTCGCGCACCTTTTCCACCGGCATCTCGAGCTCTTCGGCAATTTCATCGGCCGTGGCCTCATGCCCGTTGCGGTGCAAAAGTTGGCTGGACACCTTTTTCACTTTGTTGATGGTTTCCACCATATGCACGGGAATGCGAATGGTACGCGCT
>CAYJNQ010000073.1:0-4322 GCA_964371725.1 uncultured Oscillospiraceae bacterium | reverse complement strand
TTTACCGCCTGCCGGAAATAACAGTTGGCATCCCTACAGGGAAGAGCTTCCTTGGTTGGTCCACCACAAGAGGCGGATATCCGCTTAGCCCTGAAACACCCATTTACGAAAGCATCACGCTATATGCCGTGTGGGGTTTGTCCACCACAGATGCAACAAACAGTGCCAGCGCAACCACGATGCTTTCGCCGCAAACCGGGGTGTACTAATCGGTGTTAACACCGGATGCTCAATCATCTGATTTTGGCGGTTTTTCTGCCAAACCTTACCCAAAAAAGCTCACACTCCTTTGTGGAATGTGAGCTTTTTCACTTTTTCCGAAAAACAATCGTTCAAAATCATCTGGTTTCAACGCTTACAAATCGATGTTTTGTGTTCAAACGCTGCCCCCACATAGATGGAATTGCCGGCCGCTTCAATCACCTCGTATTGTATGTGGCGTGCGCCCTTTTTATTCCGAGTCTCTAAGCTTGAAGCGTGAAACCAGTTCTTTCATGGTGGCCGCCTGCCCAAACAGCTCCTCACTGCCGGCGGCAGAGCGGCTGCTGGTTTCAGAATTTTGCTGCACAACATCGGAGATTCTTTCAAGGTTATCGGCAATTTCGTGCAACAGCACACCCTCTTCTTGCACCGTGGCTGAAACTTGCTTGATATCGGAGGCCATTTTGGTGGTCATGGCATTGATGCTTTCCATAGATGCCATGGTAACTTCGGCGCTATCATTCACAATGGAAATGGAAGAAACGGTTTCTTCAATGAGAGAAGCGGTGATTTGAGATGCTTCAGCCGATTTTACGGCTAAGTTGCGCACCTCGTCGGCCACCACGGCAAAACCTTTTCCGGCAGCCCCGGCCCTGGCAGCTTCTACGGCCGCATTGAGTGCCAACACATTGGTTTGGAAGGCGATGTCCTCTATGGTTTTGATGATTTCCCCGATTTTGGAGGATTTCACGGTTACCGCATTGATTTCCGTCATCAATGTTTGCATTTGAGTGTAGGTTTGCTGCAGTTCTTGCTCGGTGCAGGTGGTGTCTTTTGTAATTTGGCCCAAGTTTTCTTCGGTGGCATCAAACTGTGTTTGCATCACATTCATAGAGGAAGACAAAGAATCCATGGAGGCTTCTTGGCTGGCAGAACCCTGTGCCAAATCTTGCGCCACCTCTGCAATTTCGGCTGCACCGGAGGAAACCTGCGAGGCCACCTCATCAATTTCAGACAATGTGGCAGAAATGTGCGCGGCCAAGGCATCCAGAGCAATGTTCAAAACATCATTTTCAGAGCGCAGATGAATGATAAAGTCTAAATTGCCCAAAGCAATTTTTTGCATGGCGTTCACACTGTCGCCTATGCTGTCATTCATCGTTTCAAAATTCTCAATCAGCATGCCGGTTTCGCGGTTATCGGGCACTGCATTTTTCATGAATTCATTTTTCTTTTTTGAAGTATCGCCAATGGCAAGGCTCTTTGCCCAATCGGTTACTTTAACAAGTGGGTCTGCAATTTTAGCAGACATTCTGTAGCTAACCGCGCTGGCTACGGCGGCTGTTAACAGGGTGATGACAACAAGGGAAATGAGGATGTAAATCAAGGTGCGGAAACTTTGGCTTACGGGAACCACCGTGCATACCGAAAGCCCGGCAAAGCCGACAGGTTCGTATTGAACCATGGAAAGAACACCGTCTACCATGGTGATGGTATGGCCGCTGGCGCCCGAGGTCATGTTTTGCACAACCTCTTGAAATCCGGAACTCATGCCATCTATATAGGCAAGGGAATCGGCATCGTCCGCATCGGGGGAAAGCCAATTTTGTTGCAGCACAAGCGCATCGTTGGGGTGTGCCGAAACAGTTCCGTCCGGGTTGAGCATAAAGGAGTAGCCACTGGCATAGGATTGCTCCATATTGATGATTTCAGAGAGGTATTCCAGGCGCACAAAACCCACCAAAACCCCCACTTTTACCCCGTCGTTATAAATGGGTGTGCCAATGCCCAAAATGCGCCTGCCCGTGCTGTTGGAAAAAGTGGGTTCCGACACCACGGTGGTTTCTTGCTCCCACGGCACCGTATAGTAGCTTTTGTCTCCAATGGAAACTCCGCGGCTATCCGGCCCTTCTGTGTGGGCAATGTTGTTGGTGGTTTCGTCTGCCAGCAAAAAATGCGACCAAACGCCTTCATCCTCTGCCATGTACTCCTGCAAATACGGCTCTGCCAAATCAGGGTCCATGGAGGTGATGGCTTGGTTTTGCGCATGAATTTCCACGGCGCCCACATATTTGGAAATCCGCTCATTTACATTGGAGGCCATTAAGTTGCCTTCGGTTTCCATTTGCGCAATGGTATCTTGAGAAATAGACGAATAGGTGATGACAGCCACAATGCCCATGCCAATAACCAAGGGGATAAGGAATGCCAAAATAGATTTACGCATGATGACGAGCTTGATAGAGCTTTTGTTTCTAGATGTCATAAGCCAAAACCCTCTCTAATATGCTTAGAACAAGCAGAATTATTATCTAATTCTATGTTACCATGGTTGTGAAATAAAAGGCAAGCCGTCTTTTTGGATGTTGAAATTTTTGTAGAAATAAATAGAATTTGCCAAAAGAGTGGACTGTTTCATAGCGGTACAGTATGACATTGCCGTGTGGCAGAGATGCTTTTAGGCATCCGAAACACCCGTATTGCACCATGGGGTTCAGCTCCTGCTATGAGAGATACAGAGTGGCTGCGATTTTTGCGCCATGTAGCGGTAAAAAGTTCAGAACCGAATTCTTTCCGGCGTTAGGGGATGAAAATTCGGCTTGCCTGCATGCTCATAAATGGCATCATATGAACAGGGGTGAAAACATTTTTTGAAATTTTTACAGAAGTTATTTTAATATATGAAATTTCCGATATTGTTCAAAAACACAGCCAAATTTTCTATGCTTGTGTAGACAACCGAAAGCCCGTTGCAAGGCCCACTGTGCGGCGTGATGAGCATTCCGTGTTTGCCGATGAATCCAAGGTTTGCCTTAAACCCAGCCTTTGTGTGATCAAGGTTTCCGCCAAGGCTGTGGTTAGGCAGTGCGCCAAAGCCGATGTTTCGCAAAAACTCGGTTACTTTTAGGGCGGCAACATCGTGTGCTTTATTCTGCCTCGGTTTTGAAGCATTTTGGCAATGTCTTTCGCTTTCAATTTGCGCTTTGGGAAAAAACCTTGGCTTTTGCTTGCTCGCTCGCGTTTATCTTGGATATTTTTCTGAATGTTTTTTGCTAAGTCACGGGCATAAATTCCATTTGGTTCACCCCATCGGGCTTAAAAGTGAGATCAATTCCCTTAAAAATCGCCTCATACGGCATCTCTTTTATGCGGTAGCAAATGTTCACACAGCCTTTTCTTGCCACAACATAAGGCGAGTGGGTGCTTTCTTTCACTGCCTCCACCGCTTCTATACTCGCAAAATAAACGCTGATATATTTTTTTTCGCACCCTACTGCAACATATTTTCCGCACAGCCGCCATGTGGGAATGCGTGTTTTCTCGGAATATTTTTCGTCGAAAACGGCGTTTTCATAGTGGTCTTCTATGTATGAAATGATGGGTAAAACTTGTTCTTTTGTTTTATCGTCAAACAAGTTTATATACGTTTCTATAGGCATAATCGCCCTCCCCGAAATAAGTATAATGGATTTGTAGCAACGCGGTGATTTTCTGCTTTCTGAATTGATTTAGATAGTGTGGACACTTGTGTCCACACTATCTGGGATATCATGAAAACTCACGCATCATAAAAAATGAGTAAAATTTGTAAAGGGTACAAGGCGCAAGAGTCCTCTTGTGTGGCCGAATGTTTAAAAGTGAAAAGCCGCAGCAATCGTATGCGATGGCTGCGGCTTCATGTTACAGGGTATTCTGCCTTTCGGCGGTGCTTGTTTTTTAGTACACGCCCGTTTGCGGGCTAAGCGGTGTGGTGGTTGCCTTGTGCACAATCACGCTGTACACCGAGAAACTCGGCGCGGCGAACTCCACATAGCCATGGCCCACGGTGACAGGGCGAACTTCCTCCACTGTGCCGTTGTCGTCGATGTGCAAAACGGTTACACGGTCTGCCGGTGTTAGCCCCGGCACGCTGATGCGCACGCGCGTGTTGCCGTTTTCGGGTTGCACTTCGTTGCCGTTTGCATCCGTCATGGTGATGTCGGCCAAAAAGTGTATGATGCCCGTGATGCCGTTTTGCTTTGCAAATTCGCGCAATTTTGCCAAATCTTCCTGTTTTTGCGCCTCGCTAAGCTCGGTGATGTGCAGGGTGTTTCCGTTTGGCACCGTAGAATTTTCTAAAT
>CAYJNQ010000072.1:0-4422 GCA_964371725.1 uncultured Oscillospiraceae bacterium | reverse complement strand
ATTACCGTCCTTCTTTCTTGCGCAAAAATAGAGGAGCGAGCCATCACTTTGCATGAAATCAAGAACAAAATCATTGGCTAGCCTTTGCCGAACAGAGCTCTCGTTGTCGAAGGGAGGGGAAAGCCAGCCTTTTTTCGCCAGGATATTTTCGGCCACAAAATCGGCAAGCCTACCCTTATCTTTCACATAAAAACTGCCCAGTAGTAGGCCGTCTTTTTTTAAAACCCTCGTCACCTCGGAAAATGCCTTGTCCTTATCGGGGAACACATGGAATCCGTTCATGCTAAATACCATGTCGAAACTTTCATCCTCAAAAGGAAGATTGCCGACATCGCCTTGCATCAGGGTTGTGTTTTTACCGCGCAGGCGTTTTTTGGCAATGTCCAACATATCTTCACTGTAATCAAGGCAAACGATCTCGGCGTTTTTTAGCGCGCCATATTTTTGCCGGGTAAAAACGCCGGTGCCCACAGGCACATCCAACAGTTTGCCGCTGAAGGTGTTGGGTATTTGGCAAAGAAGCCTTTGCGCAATCAGGTTGTTGTCGGCGCCCTTCCATATAATTTTTGCATACAGTTTGCTCCACCAGCTTTGGTGTGTGATGATTTTATCGTAGAAATTTTTGGACGATTGATAAGAACGTTGTAAGTTATCCGCCATCATTCCACCACCGTTATTTTAAAATCACACACAGTATCGCCATCCCCAATGGTTTTGGTTCTGCCCCACACCAGTTTTGGGTGCATGTTGCCATAGACAATGTCGTCGCCCCTGCAAAATGCGGTGGTTATCTCTGGGTAGCCGTATTTTTTGCATAGGTCTGAATAGGGGCATTTTGTCATGTCAAAGCGCATTTCTTTGGGGGAAATTTCGTGAAAAACAGCGTCAAACCTTGCGGCTGTGCCAAATTTTTTCTTTGTCATGTTTCCAAAAAACACAGGCATTTTTTTGTAAACCCCGGGTATTTTCAAGAGTTTGGCAACCCATTTTGCCCCGTTGTAGCTTCTCCACTCAATGAACTTGAAAGTAAAGGCAAGGGCGTTCTCTCTGGCAATGCCCTGTTGCACCTGTGCATCGAGCAGCGAAATGCAAGGATAAATTTTCACCCGCGTGTGCATGTGCATGGCCTTGGGTTCCGCTGCGTTTTCATTGCACAAGGCCTCGAATCGTTCCTGTGCCGCTTTGGCAATGCATGCACCTTTTTCTTGGCCATAGGCCTCTGTTAGCCGCCCGCTTGCCTGCGACAAAAATTTATTTTTAGCCATTTTACCTCTTTTATTTAGGAAAGCACCCAATTCATGCTCTCGGTTTGCAGGCGTATCATGTTTTCGTAGTCGGCCGATTTCTGAAGCAGTTCGCTGTGCGAACCCTGGGCGGCCACTTTGCCCTCTTTGAGCAGCACAATTTTGTTTGCTCCGGCAATCGTTCTCATCCTATGGGCAATCACCAGCACTGTTTTATTTTTGGTAAGCCTTGAAACGGCCTTTTGCACAGCGCTTTCATTTTGAATATCCAGGGATGAAGTGGCCTCATCCAAAAGAACAATGGGTGCATCTTTGAGAAGCGCCCGCGCAATGGAAAGGCGCTGTCTTTCGCCGCCCGAAAGTTTCGAGCCATTTTCGCCGATAAGCGTTTGGTAACCCTCCGGCATGCTCATGATGAAATCGTGGCACATGGCGTTTTTGGCCGCCTCCATAACCTCATCGTCGCTGGCACCTTTTCTGCCAATGCGGATATTTTCCATCACGGTGTTGTCAAACAGGGTCACATCTTGGAATACAATGGAAATTTCCTTAAGCAGGGTTTCGGGGTCAACACGGTTTACATCTTCACCCCCAATGGTAATGGTGCCGCTGTTTATGTCCCAAAAGCGTGCGGCCAGCTTCATCGCCGTGCTTTTGCCGCCGCCCGAAGGGCCTACAAGGGCCGTTACCTCGCCCTGTTTTGCCGTGAAAGACACATCGTTTAGCACGGTTTCGCTCGTGTCATAGCTAAACTGCACCTGATTAAAATGGATGTCATAGCCTTTCGGTGTCATCTCTTCTTTTCCGGTTTGGGTTTTGGTGTTTTCGAATTCCTTCATTCTGTCAACACTTTTTAGCGAAATGAAGATGCCCGCAAGGTTGATAAGAGCGCCTGCAAGGGGGTCGTAAATGCGGGAGGCAATCATCAAAAAAACAAGAAGCGTCAAAAGCGAAATTTCGCCGGTGGCAAGCAAAGTAACCCCCGTTATCATGGTGGTTGCAATGCCCACTTTTAAAATCATCTGGGAAAGGTTCACAAACGTGCCCGTGATAAATTCGGCCTTAATGTTCGCTTTTTCGTGGTTGTCAAAGTGTGTGTCCATGATTTGTAGATGGGCATTTTCGCGGTTGTTTGCCTTGATGTCTTTTACATTTTCAAGGCACTCTTGAATTTTATCGAGATAGCAAAGCTGAATGGCTTTTGTTTTTAACAGATAATAGCCTTGCAGCTTTTTGCTGGCAACACACAGCAAAAACGAAACGGGGATAACCCAAGTGAGAGAAAGCGCCAAACGCCAATCGAATATAAACATGCCAAGGCCCATGATGGTGGTGGAAATGATGGAGCCGATGAAGTTTGGGATGAAATGGGAAAATGCATTTTCCATCATCGTAACATCCCCCATCACAGTGCTTGTGAGGTCGGCCAAATCTTTTTTGCCAAAGAAGGAAAGTGGCAATTTGCGTAGCGTTTCCGCAAGGGATATGCGCAGGTTGGCGCTTTCTTCATAAGCCGAGATAAAGCAAAAGTTATACTGAAAATAATAAAGAACGCAAAGCAAGCTGAAGATGAAAACCGCATAGCCCACATACAGCAAAACCGTGTAAACGGGGGCGCTACCCTCTAGAATTGGCAGGAGGGTATCCCGGATAAACCAATAAGAAATGCCGCTAACCGCCATGATAACCACATTGATAAAAACGGTGATGACACTTGCCTTTAAAAGTTCGCCTGCGCCTTTGTCTGTTAAGGCAAACGTGTTTTGTAAAAATTTTCTCATGATGCCACCTCCTCGCCTTCATTCCAAATAAAGGCATGGTTGTATTCTGCCCACATTTCGCTGTACAGCCCTTTTTCGGCCACAAGCTCGTTATGTGTGCCTTGTTCAGCCACTTTTCCATCTGCTATCACATAAATCAAATCGGCATTTTTGATGGTGGATAGCCTGTGCGCAATCATCAAAACGGTTTTGCCACGCGTAAGTTCGTTGAAGGCAAGTTGAATTTGATGCTCGTTTTCGGGGTCGGCAAAGGCCGTGGCCTCATCCAAAAGAATGATGGGTGCATCTCGTAAAATGGCCCTTGCAAGGGCGATTCTTTGTGCCTCACCGCCCGAAAGGTACACGCCCTTTGTGCCGTAAACTGTGTCAAGGCCGTGTGGAAGCTTTGCCAAAATATCTTCGCATCTTGCGGCTTTGAGGGCTCGGTTCACCTCGTCTATCGTGGCATCCGGCTTGCCCTCGCGCAGGTTGTCAAGAATGCTGGCCTTGTAAAGGTTGGTGTTTTGGAAAACAAAGGAGATGTTTTTCATCAGTTCTTCATTGTCGATGTCACGCACATCCACACCGCCAATTTTCACGCTGCCGCCCTCCACATCATAAAACCGTGGAATGAGCGTGGCAAGCGTGGTTTTGCCCCCGCCCGAGGGCCCAACAAAGGCAACGGTTTGTCCCTCTTGAATGTGGATGCTCACACCGTCAACGGCCTTATAATCTGTGTTTGGATAGGAAAAAGAGATATTTTCCATTGCGATGTCGGCGGTTTTTGGTTTTTGTGCTTGGCCGGGTTTCGCAAGCGGCTTTTCTGCCAGCAAAGTTTCAATGCGATTCAGCGCATCGTCTGCAAGCATGGAATGCTGCATCACCCACATGATTTTCATGAGCATGAGGGAGGCAACCGGTGTGAAAATCAGGTAAAAGAAAAAGCTTAGGAAGAAATCCGTCATGTTGCTTTGCCCGCCGATGATGAAAATAGAGCTTAACACCAAAAATATTGGTGTGCTGGCCAGAAACACCTGAAAAAATGTCATGGGCATTCTCATGCGGTAGGAATACTGCGACACATATTTTTTGTAGGTGCCGATGATGTCGTGAAACCGCTCGAACGAAAATACCGATTGATTGAAGGTTTTCACAACAGGAATGCCGCGCACATACTCGGTGGCCTCGTTGTTCATGTTTTCAAGGGCACTCTGATACTGCTTGATTCTCTCCGGCTGGTTTTTGCCCATGCCCGACATCATGGAAACCGCCGCAAGCACAAGTGGCGCAAGGCTGATGAGGCCAAGGCGCCAATCGAACACAAACAAAACCACAAGCACGGCAAGGGGGGTGGTGTAGGCCGCCACCAAATCGGGCAATTGGTGGGCAAGATAGGTTTCGGTGGCGGCGGCACTGTC
>CAYJNQ010000071.1:0-4450 GCA_964371725.1 uncultured Oscillospiraceae bacterium | reverse complement strand
TAACCCATTATTTAACGGCACTGGATAACGGCCATTCAAAGAAAACGGTGAAAGATGTACTGCTGGCGCTTTCCACACCCGAGATGGTGGCGCGCGTGGTGGAAGAATTGGAAGAGCCCAAAAAGGTGATCGCAAAGATTTATCCGTCTTGGGACTTGGTAGATGAAAAATCCCGCCCGGAAGATTGTCAATATGAGCATGTAAGAGCGCTCTACAAAACACTGCATCGCCTGGAGAGAGAAAACAAGGTGGCCAAAAATGTGCTACACACCCTGTTTGAAGGCGGAGACAAATAAATGGTGTTTACACGGGAAGAGCTTTTGTATCTGAGCCAAAAAACGGCTTTATTGGACGAAATACAAGAGGCAGACGAATGCAAGGAAAACGGCGAATTGCCGCTTGGTTTAGATGTAAAAAAAGCGGGAATCATGCTTGATGCACTGGGCTTTACAGGCCAAGAATGGCGATACAAAGCCCTTTCAAACCCCGGTTTGGTCTCAGCTCTTAGTTGGACAGAAAAACTGTGCGAATGGACGGGGGCGGCACTGCCCGAAAAACAAATCCCAAACGGGATGTTTCATATGGGGAATTTTGTGCTAAGGCCATTTATCAGGCCCCTGTGGCAGGCCGTGGTTTTTGCGTGCGAAAAAAAATTAGGACCTCAAGACGAACACTTTTGCCAAGGTTCCCTTATGAACACGGCAAAAACCTTTCAAGAGCGCGTCATCAACATGGTACAGCAAAGCTTCATGCAGTTTTTGGACGAACGCTATCTTTCGAAAAGCGGGGAAATTTTGGCCATCTTCATTCAAAACAATGAGGAACTGTTTTACACGGTGGATTTTTGGCACGACTTTTTGATTGCCTATCCCATGCTTGCGCGGCAGCTAACACAGATGATCGTGAACTACACGGAACACCTGTGCGAGATGTGCGAAGCAATTGCACAAAACAGGGCAAAATTCAATGAGTTTTTTGGCTGGCACGAGGCCGAAACATGCAAGGTGGAATCCATCAGTGAGGGTAGCTCCGATTCGCACAACGGTGGCCGCTGTGTACACATCCTCCATTTTTGCAATGAAAAGAAACTGGTGTACAAGCCAAGAGATGCAGAAATCGACCAAGCTTGGCGTGATTTTTTGCAGGGTTTTTGTGCGCTTTCGGGGCTAAACACAATCAAAACGCCCAAAATACTCTCTTTGCAAAACACGCATTTCTGCGAATATATCGAGCATCTTCCCCTAGAGACGCCACAGCAGGCGGGCGATTTTTTTAAAAAAGAGGGGGTTCTCTGCGCACTGGTGTACTTGCTCAACGGCTCGGACTTTCATGCAGAAAATATCATTGCGCACGGCGATACCCCCATACTCATCGACGTGGAAACCGTCATCCATTCGCTTGCAGCGCGTTTGGAACAAGCGGATACGAACAACAAAACAAGCGTGCTCGGCGGGAATTTTCTGCCCTGCCTCGATGTGGGGAAAGGCATTTACCCCATCATCTGTGGCACGAGCACAGATTTTTCATCTCTACAAAACCTGCCCCATTACGAGGGAACTCGATACACGGGATATGATTTTTCCAATGAGATGCAAGAGGGATTTTCCTTTGCCTTGCAAGTGTTTGAAACAAAGCGCGAGGCATTCCTGCAGCTGGTATGCAGCTGTTTTTCTAACATCACAGTGCGTGTGTTGTTGCGCTCCACCGCTGTATACATGAAATTGCTCCAAATGCTAGACACAAATAAAACAGACAGCGCCGGCTACGAAAAAGCACTGCTGTGGATTTGTGGGCAGCACACTGCAATTGCACACGATTCACCGGAGTATGAAAACACCGAAAAGGCAGTGCGCAAAGAGCGTTTCGATTTGATATATCATGATGTGCCCTACTATTATGTATACTTGGATGAGGCGCGGATGCGGGTATTCGCACAAAGCATTTGCACACAAAGGGACTTTAAAACCGCAAAACGCACCATGCAGTATTTGCTTAGCCCCGTGCATGTAGACGATGGCGTTTTCGAAACCTCTGCGGTACTTTGCAAGCAAAACCCAAGCAAAATAGACATGCAAAAACGGGTGGATTCTTACGCAAGGCTTTTTGAAGAAGAGGCTCACAGACAAGAGCAAACGCTTTTGTGGAACCGAAACGATTTGCTTTTCTACATCGGCCCTTCTTCCGACCTCATGCTCGAAAGCCGTGCAGGGCTAGCGCTTGCCCTGGGTACGGCCTTTCACTTGTATGGGATGCAAAGTGCAAAACAAGCGGTTTGCCGGTATTTAGAGGATTTAGAGAACAGGTTCCGCCTGCAACCCGGTGTGTTTTTGGCCATGGAAGTGGGGCTTGCCGAGGGGATAGGCGGGCTGCTGCTTGTGCTTTTAACACTTGGCAGATACGGGTTTGATGTGCACACAATACAGGAACATGTGGTCGATGCCTGTGTGGAGCACTGCAAAAAATCATCCTTACTAAGCACCGCGCGTTGTTCTTTTTTGTATTCAAAATGTGGTGCCTTATGGGCACTTGCAAAAACCAACGTGCAAAACGATGCCGTGGCACAAACCCTTTTAGAACAAAAGACCGGTTTAAAGGACGAAATTTCATACGAAACCAAACGCCAAGCGGGCATAAGAAGGGGTTTGCGTTTTGGGGTGGAGGGCGCCTTGATTGCACTTTGTGAAACACCGGCGTATAATAAAAATGATCGAGACTTTTTGGCCGATGCCACCGCGATGCTACAAAAAAATGAAGATCCCATAAAGAACCAAGAGAGCATCCTCAGCAATATGTTGCTCTATGAGGCATTGCGCACGCATGGGATAGACACGGCCCCACCTATAGGGGAAAGTGCACATGTTAAAAATAACGACAATATGCTTTTTGGGAATGCAGGCACACTCTATTCGCTGGCAAAGGCACAGGGGTGTTTGCCGCAATCGCAAAAACAGATAAAGGAAAACCTACAAAACGATATGCTCGAGCGGCTTAAGCATGAAAATGGTTTTGCGCCGGCAATTCCAAGGCCGTTTTCACGCTTTGGTTTCTTTGGTGGCGATGCAGGCAGTTTATATGCCTTGCTTTACTCTTTGCACTGTGAAGAGTTGGAGGGCATTTTATAGCAGCGCACGATGCGAGGGTTTGGAGGATTTTTTAATGAACCAGATACACCAATACCGCAAAGAGGATTTATTGCTGGATAAAAAAAACAGAAACGACCCGCCTGTGGTTATCGCTGCAGGTTGGTGGTTTGTGTTGCTTGCTTTTTTTCTGTTTTTTGCAGGTTTTTTGGTATGGGCCTTCACAGGTCAAGTGACGCATGAAACAGCGGTACAAGGCATTTTTCTTAACGAAGAGGGTGTTTATCCCATCTATGCAAAGGCCGAGGGAATTGTGCACGATTTTGATTTGCATGTGGGCAAAGAGGTAGAGGGTGGTGCCACCCTTGGGTTTATTGAAGAAGTGGACCCTGATTCCGGGGCCGAAAGCGTAGAGGAAGAAGCGCAAAACCACACGTACATCACAAGTGATTACTCGGGAACAGTGCTACAAACAGAGATAGCCGAAAATGAATGGGTGCATGCAGGCGATTTACTTGCACTTGTGTCCATACAAGAGAACCCGGGAGATTCGCTATATTTCTATGGTGTGGTGCCCCGGCAAAACGCCCAAGCGCTTGCTGTGGGCGATGTTGTGCATATAGATGTGGGGTATGCGCAAAGGGGGCGTGTAATACAGGGAATTCTGGAAGATGCAAACGTGACAACGGCAAATGCGCAAACCGTAAGAGATACTTTTGGGGAAGACACTCTCACCGTGGTGCAAGTGCATGTGCCAAAGGACGACCCCGTTTTTCAAACATACCTAGATGAAAACGGCCGGCATACAGCACTGTACAACGGCGTCTATTCAGCAAGCATCATCACCGCGCAGATAACACCGGCACAGGCACTTTTTATGCCGGAAACATAAGCAAATCCATGCGGGATATTCAATGGTCTGATTTTGGCGATTTTTCCTTTATACTTTTCCCAAAAACTGAAAAAGGAAGTTTCACTCATGAAAAAAGTTCCCGTTGTGCTGCAAATAGAAGCGGCTGAATGTGGTGCGGCCTGTCTTGCCATGATTCTTGCGTATCATGGCAAATATGTAGGGCTGGATACCTTGCGCGAGCAGTGCAATGTATCCAGAGACGGAAGCAAGCTGAGCTATGTTTTGGAAGTTGCAAGGGGATATGGGCTGAAAACAGCAGCTTATCGTTCCGGTTCGTCGCTGAAGGGGATGGCACTCCCCTGTGTTGTGCACTGGAAATACAACCACTTTGTTGTTGTGGAAAAGATAAAAAAAGATACCGTCGTCATTTGTGACCCGGCACACGGGCGCATGAAATTGCCTTTTTCAACCTTTGAAAAAGGTTATTCAGGCGTGTGCGCCACCTTTGAAGTGACAG
>CAYJNQ010000070.1:0-5251 GCA_964371725.1 uncultured Oscillospiraceae bacterium | reverse complement strand
TATGCACCGGAATGCGAATGGTACGCGCTTGGTCTGCAATGGCACGTGTAATGGCCTGTCGAATCCACCATGTGGCATAGGTGGAAAACTTAAACCCTTTCGTGTAATCGAACTTTTCCACCGCCTTGATAAGGCCGAGGTTGCCCTCTTGAATCAAATCCAAAAACTGCATTCCACGCCCCACATAGCGTTTGGCAATGGAAACCACGAGCCGCAAGTTGGCCTCGGAAAGCCGTTTTTTTGCATTTTCGCCCCCGATGCCGCCCTTGCCGATTTCAATGGCAAGTTCCACCTCGTCCTCGCTGGACAAAAGCGGCACACGGCCAATCTCTTTTAAATATACCTTCACCGGGTCATCTATGGAAACACCCTCTGCCGAAAGTTCACTTTCAAATTGATCCACGCTTTCCTCTGTTAGGGTGAATTCTTTGCTGTCGGCATCCGGCTCGTCCACAATTTCAATGTTCAAGGAATCCAATGTCTCATACAATTTGTCCACTTGTTCCACATCAAAGCCAATCTCTTCCAATGCGTCATTGACCTCTTTCACCGTTAAGCGCTGGTTGCGCTTCCCGGTTTCCACCAGTTCCAAAATGACATTCTTCTTGTCCGCCATAGCGTTGTTTCCTCCGTTTTTTGATGTAGACTTTCACGAGCTAGTTCGGCGCCAATTTCTTTGTTTTGCGCTCTTTTTGTTTTTCGAAAAATTGTCTGTATGTTTCCTCGTCCATCTCCGGCGCGTGTTCCGGGCTATTTTTCGCCTGTTCCACCTTGTCCAAAAACAAAACCACATCCTGTTTTGTAAAGCCTGTATCGTGGTTCAGTGCCAACACACGCCCCATCAAATTCATAATCTTTTCATCCAGATTCTCCGAAAGCACGGAAAGCTCCACCGGCAAACCCTCTGCCACCGCTTTTCGAATGCACCGATACACCAGGGCCATGTCCTCGCTCACAAGCATTTCCTCTTGTAGGCGGTCGCTTACCAAGCCCATAAATTCTTCCGGATTTTGCAAAAGAGCCGCCATGAGTTGTTGCTCTGCAAACACAACCCCGAGCACCTTTTCGCCCCTTGCCTGCCGTGGCAATTGTATGCTGGCCGCCACGCCCTCTTCCCGCTGTTTTGCCTCACGTTGCTTTTTCAAACGCCACTGTCTTTGTCGCACCGCGGTTTCCAGCTGTTGCAAAATAGCCTCTTTGCCCACATCGGTTTGCTCGGCAAGCTGCCGCGCGTAAATATCCTGTTCAATGGGTTTTGCCTCTGCCGCCAAAATGTCAACCGCCTCTTTTAAGTAGGCCGCGCGCCCGTCTGCCTCGGTGGTGTCATAGCGATTTTTCGCCTTTTGTAATTCATATTCCAGCGCATTTTTACTGCCGTCCAGCAGGGCTTCGAAACGTTCCATTCCATTCAGGCGGATGTATTCGTCCGGGTCTTTCGCGCCCTCAAAATGCAACACCCGCACTTTCACATCCGTATAGCTGAATTTTTCTATTGCCTTGGCCGTGGCTTTTTGGCCGGCTTCGTCTGCATCATAGCAGATAACCACCTCTTCGGCGTGGTTTGCCACAAGGCGCGCCTGCTCATCTGTGATGGCTGTGCCAAGGCTTGCCAGCGCCGTGTCAAAGCCCGCTTGATGCAAACTGATGACATCCATATACCCCTCGGCCAACAAAAAACGCTTGGAAACACTCTTTTTCGCAATATTGAGTGCATACAGCATCTTGCCCTTTTGAAACACCCGTGTTTCGCCGGTATTCAAATATTTGGGGCCAAAATCTGTCTCTTCCATTTTGCGCCCGCCAAAGGCCACCACATTGCCGCGTAAATCCAAAATAGGAAACATTATGCGAGAACGAAAAGCGTCGTATACACCGCCCTTTTCGCTTTGCTTGCACACACCGGCCAAAAGCAATTCCTTTTCTTCAAAACCCATTTGTTTCAACGCATCGCGCAAAACGCCAAAACCTTGCGGAGCATAACCAAGACCAAAGCGCCGAATCATTTTATCACTCAGAGCACGTTTTCGCAAGTACATTCGGGCATCTCTTCCCGTTTCTTCATTGAGCTTCCCTGCAAAAAATTTGGCACTTTCGCGGTTGATAGCCAGCAAGCGGCTGCGCAGTTTCGCCGTTTGGTCGTCCTCATTCGGCAGGGGCATCCCCATGCGTGAAGCCAAAAAACGAACAGCCTCCACATAGTCTAAATTTTGCATCCGCATGATAAAGCTGATGCCGTCTCCGCCTGCACCGCAACCAAAGCAATAAAAACTTTGGCTGCTTGGATACACGGTGAACGAAGGGGTTTTTTCGTTGTGAAACGGACACAAACCCTTCTCTAGGCGGCCGGCACGCTTCAGCGGCACATAGCTGCCGATAAGCTCGCTGATGTCGAGGCGCTGAGAAAGTTGTGCAATGTATTCTTTTGAAATGGCCACAGCGCCTCTCCTTTCTGCACGTTTCCGTTTTATTTCCTCCACTTTTTCGGCAAAAACAAGCTTTCAAAGGTGTGGATGGCATAATCATCGCTCATGCCCGAAAGATAGTCGCTCACGGCTCTGTGAACCCCTTCGCGCTGTAAAATGCTTTGATAAAAAACCGGCATTTTTTCGGGGTGCAACTGATGATACTCATAGAGCCTTGCCAAAAGCTGTTCTGCCTTTGCCTCTTCCGCTTTCGCTGTTTTGTTTGTGTACACACGGGCAAACATGAAGCTTCGCAATTGCAAAAACTTTTGTTCCACCTCGGGCTGCATGGCAAGCTGTGCACCCTTTGTGTTTTCCACAAGTGAACTAATCAGCGTGGTGAAACGCTCGTTTTTAGAATGGCCGAGCACCTCGGTAATCTCGCTTGGCAAATCACTTTCCTGCAAAATGCCCGCTGTGATGGCATCCTCAATGTCGTGGTTGATGTAGGCAATTCGGTCTGCATAGCGCACGATGCGGCCCTCCGGTGTATCGGCCCACTTTTCACCGGTGTGGCAGCCCATGCCATCTCGAACTTCGAAGCTCAAATTGAGCCCCTTGTGGTCTTTTTCCAAATTTTCCACCACGCGCACGCTCTGCTCGTTGTGCTTAAAGCCGCTTGGGTTCAATTCATTCAACGCTCGCTCGCCCGCATGGCCAAACGGCGTGTGGCCAAGATCATGCCCCAGGGCGATGGCCTCTGTTAAATCTTCGTTCACACGCAGTGCCCGCGCAACGGTTCTGGCAATTTGGCTTACTTCCAAAGTATGGGTGAGCCGTGTGCGATAATGGTCGCCCGTGGGCGAGAGAAACACCTGCGTTTTCTGCTTTAAGCGCCGAAAAGCCTTCGAATGGATGATGCGGTCTCTGTCGCGCTGGAAAACCGTGCGCAGAGGACAATGCTTTTCTTCATACATACGCCCTTTACTATGCTCACTTAGCGTTGCCTCAGAAGATAAGTTCTCTCTTTCTATCGCTTCACTACGCTCCCGAATTTCCACGCCCACACCTCGCTTTCGGTTTCGCCCTACATCCCATATTTCCTATCTAAGTTTCGATACTGCACCGCCTCGGCCACGTGCACTGTGTCAATTTCTTCACTTTCGTCTAAATCGGCGATGGTTCGGCTTACACGCAGAACACGGTCGTAGCCTCTGGCCGAAAGCCCGAGGCGTTCGAAAGCGTTCTTCAGCATCGTTTTCGCACCCATGGTAAGCGGACAGTTTTCGCGCAATGCATCCCCTTGCAAAAAGGCATTTGGCACCTCGTTTTCATCTTGGCTACGCATCGCTTGAAAACGCCGTGCCGCCAGAACCCGCGCTCGAATCACCGCGCTGGACTCCTCCCTTTCGGTTTGGCTTAATGCCTCAAAACCCACGGGCTGCACATCAATATGCAAATCAATGCGGTCAAGCAAAGGCCCGCTCACCTTACTCAAATATCGTTCCATGGCACCGGCCGCACAACGGCACTCTTTTTCCGGGTGCCCAAAGTGACCGCACGGGCAGGGATTCATGGCCGCCACAAGCATAAAGCGGCTCGGATAGCTGGCCTTGCCCAGCACACGGCTAATTTGCACCCAACCATCTTCCATGGGCTGGCGCAGCATCTCCAAGGCATCTCTTTGAAACTCCGGCAGCTCGTCTAAAAAAAGAACCCCTTGATGCGCAAGGCTAATTTCGCCCGGGCGTGGCACACTGCCGCCACCTATCAGGCTTTGTGCACTTACACTGCTATGTGGGTTGCGGAAAGGGCGATGGACTAAAAAGGGGACATCCCCCGTTTTGGAAAGCAAACCGGCCACCGAATACACTTGATTCAACACCAGTGCCTGCTCATAGTTTAAGGGTGGCAAAATGCCGGGCAGCCGTTTTGCCAACATACTTTTTCCGGAACCCGGGGCACCTATCAAAAGTGCGTTGTGCAAACCCGCCGCCGCAATTTCCATGGCTCTGCGTGCCTCTTGCTGCCCGTGCACATCGGCAAAATCCGGCACATCGGTATGGGCAGCTTCAAAATCCAGCTGCGTGCTCGCTACAGGCTCCACTTCACACCGTCCGGCTATATGCCCCACCAGCTCATTCACATGAGAAAGGGGATAAATTTGTATCCCGTGGCACAAAGCCGCTTCCTTCGCATTCTGCCATGGCAAAAATAAATTTTGAATTCCATGCTCGCGGCAAGCAAGCGCCATGGGCAACACACCACCCACAGCGCGCACTTCCCCACTTAGGCTAAGCTCCCCCACAAAGGCACTGTTTTGCGGCAAACCCTCTATTTGCCCACTGGCCAAAAGCACACCCAGCAAAATGGGCAAATCGTAAACAGCGCCGGTTTTTTTTACATCCGCCGGTGCCAAATTCACCGTGATTCTCTCAGCCGGGAATTTAAACCCCAAATTTTTCAGCGCGCTGCGCACCCGGTCTGTTGCCTCTTTCACAGCACTATCAGGCAGGCCCACCACAGAAAACTGCGGTAGCCCACCCGAAACGTCCACTTCTGTAGTCACCAAAAAGCCATCCAGTGCTGCAACCCCTAAGCTGTTCAGCTTTGAAAACACCGGCACCCTCCTGCCACTGTATCCGTCATTGTATTCTGTTTACAATTAAAGTTTATCACGCCAAAGAAAATTTCGCAAGATTTTTTTAAATTTCCACTTGCATCTTTAAAATGGATATGGTATACTACGTGTTGTGCCAAAGAGATAATTTCTTGCACCATTGGTACGCAACTCAATATTCCTCAATAGCTCAGTTGGTAGAGCATGCGGCTGTTAACCGCAGGGTCGT
>CAYJNQ010000069.1:0-5289 GCA_964371725.1 uncultured Oscillospiraceae bacterium | reverse complement strand
TGAATTGGTGCAACATTTCGAGTGTTGCACCTTCGACCTCTCGGACAACTCTCCAGCTTTAATTTTATTCGTTTTATCGAATAATTTTGATCTTAGATTTTTCAAGCAAATGCAGTTCTGCCCTGCATTTCCCCAAAGAATCCCATACAACTTTAACCCAAAACCACTTTTTTAATAAAAAGCTGCGATGGAGCATCTTGCTCCATCGCATGGTCGGAGTGGCGAGACTCGAACTCGCGGCCTCTGCGTCCCGAACGCAGCACGCTACCAACTGCGCTACACCCCGATAATGCGGCTTTTGCCGCAATGGTTGCGGAACTAGGATTTGAACCCAGACAAACAGAGTCAGAGTCTGCCGTGCTACCATTACACAATTCCGCAAAGCTAGTGCAATAAATATTTTACCGTGTTTTTTGTTCTATGTCAAGATTTTCTTTTTTCAGGCGCCCCAATATTCCGCCGCCCTCTGCCAAAACACCCGCCCTGCGAAAGATTGTGGTTTAAGAGAAGCTATGGTAAAATGGGGAATACCATACGCGATACCCACAAATAAAAGGGAGGGGAATGCATGAACATTTGGCATGATATTGCATGCGAAGAAATTACCAAGAACGAGTTCATGGCTGTTGTTGAAATTCCGGCCGGAAGCAAGAAAAAATACGAACTGGATAAAAACACCGGTGTTCTGAAACTAGACAGGATTTTGCACACTTCCACACACTACCCTTGGAATTACGGCTTCATCCCCAGAACTTACGCGGACGATTCAGACCCTTTGGACGTGCTTATTTTGTGCTCGGAAAGCATCGACCCGATGGTGATGGTAAAATGCTACCCCATTGGTGTGCTGCGAATGCTGGACGATTGTGAGTGCGACGACAAAATACTTGCCATTCCCTACAAAGACCCCACTTGGAATTTTTACCAGGATACAGACCAACTGCCGCCCCATATTTCCAATGAAATTACACATTTTTTTGAGGTCTATAAGTCTTTGGAGCACAAAGAGACAACCACCAGTGAAGTGTTGAACCGCGCCGCCGCCGTGCAAGTGATTGAACGTTCGATGGAACGTTATTTGGTTCACTATTGTGGCAAAGTTATTAAAGAAATTCAGCATGATGAATAAAACCCCAAAATTTACGCAAACCGACAAAATTAAACCCTGGGCTGTTCTTCTGGCCTTGCTTTTGTGGCAGGCCGTTGCCATGATCATCAACCAAAGAATTCTAATTGTATCGCCGCTTGCCGTGGCGGCGGAACTTGTGGAAATTGTGCCCACGCTTGATTTCTGGGGCGCTGTCTCCTTTAGTTTTTTGCGCATTGTCGGCGGCTTTCTTTTGGGCACGGCCTGTGCCGTTTTGTTGGCCATTCCCGCCTCTCAATTCGCGTTTGTGCGCGATTTGCTTGCGCCGTTCATGCTCACTGTCAAGTCCATTCCGGTTGCCTCCTTTGTCATTTTGGCGCTCATTTGGTTTTCCTCGGAAAACCTTGCCATTCTCATCAGTTTTTTGATGGTTTTGCCCATTGTGTACACCAATGTGCTGGAAGGCATTCGCCACACCGACAAAAACCTTTTGGAGATGGCGGCCGTTTTTCGCATGTCAAAATTCAAAAAAATCCGTTATATCTATTTTTTTGAAACCTTCCCCTTCTTTTTGGCCGGTGTAAAAGTGGCCCTTGGCCTCAGCTGGAAGGCCGGTGTGGCGGCCGAGGTGATTGGCATCCCGGACCATTCCATCGGTGAAAACTTGTTCAATGCCAAGATTTTTTTGGATACTTCCTCCCTGTTTGCATGGACGGTTGTCATTGTGCTCATCAGCACCTTGTTTGAAAAGTTTTTTTTGCGTTTGCTTCGCCTTTTTTACAAATGGATGCAAGGGGGTGCGCACGGTGCCAAATGAAGACATTGTGGTGCACAAGTTATGCAAATCTTTTGGCGACAAAGTGGTGTTTTCGGGTTTTTGCGCACGCTTTCCACACGGGGAAAAAAGTGGCGTCCTAGCCGCCTCCGGAAAAGGAAAAACCACCTTTTTTCGCATCTTGCTGGGGCTTGAAAACCCCGACAGCGGCACCGTTCACGGCATGGAAGGGCGAAAGATCGCCTGCGTTTTTCAAGAGGACCGTTTGTGCCAAAACCTTTCTGCCATGGTGAACATTGCCATTGCAAGCAACGCTTGCGAAACCACCATTCAAGAGGGTCTTTGTGAAATGGGGCTTGCAAACGACATGCACGCACCTGTTTGTACGCTTTCGGGCGGCATGAAGCGGCGCGTTGCCATTTTGCGCGCCCTTTTGTCAAACGCCGACCTTCTTTTGCTGGATGAACCGTTTAAAGGGCTGGACCAAGGCACCAAACAAATGGTGATGGAACAGGTGCTGCATCATGCCAAGGGCAAAACACTGATTTTGGTGTCGCACCTGCAAGAGGAGCACGAAGCACTTGGCATTGCACACAACATAGAGCTATGAGCATGGCCCGCATTGCCAAAACGCCCCCCAACGGCATGTGAAACACCGTTTTGCGCGCATTTTCGCCACATCTTGTATCGAAAAAAAACATTGCCTTTGGTATGATGATTTTACAGCGACATTCTTTTGGGCTGTGTCGGCACCACCTAGCTCTGTTTTTCGGCTTTTTCCAAGAGAAAACGAGCGCCTCAAACTGCTTTGAGGCGCTCGTTTTATTTGTTTTCCGGTTGCGGCTTAGTCGATGCAAAGCTTCTCGAAGGGCTCGGGCTTTGCGTAATGATAGCCTTGCGAATAGTTTACCTTGTATTCTTCAATCAGGGTCTGAATCTCGCCATTCTCCACGTATTCCGCCGTTGTTTTGGCATTCACGAGCTTTGCCATGTGCACAATTGAATTCAATATGAGGCGATTGTCTTCCTTGCTTGTAATCTCCCGAATGATGTCTCCGTCTATCTTGATGATGTCGGGCTTTAGGGAGATGATGGAGCTGTATGTGGCAAACCCGACGCCAAAATCATCCACGGCTATTTTGCACCCTGCTTTTCTCACTTCACGCAAGAAGGCAAAGAGCTCTTTGTTTTTGTTGTAATTTTCGGTTTCCAAAAACTCTACAATGATGTTCGACGGGTTCGCACACTGCTGCACCCTGTCTAAAAACCACACTTTAAACTCTTCCGATTGAATGTCGAGCAGGGATATGTTCAAGCTGAGCTCGCTTTGTTTGCCCTCAAAAGCTTTTAAAGATTTTTCGATCATCACCTTATTCAGCGGCAAATACAGTTTTAGCTTTTTGGCGGCCTCCAAAAACACACCCGGCGGATATACTTTTCCGTCTTGGTCGTACACACGCATCAGGGCCTCATATTTTTGAATTTTGCCGGTATCGTTGTTGTAAATCCCCTGGTAAAAAGGCACCACTTTGTCGTGCTTAAGCGCATGGTTCAAAAGCTCGAACAATTCCGCATTTTCTTTGGCTTCATTGGCCAGCTGTTCGCTTTCGTCGCCTGCCACAATGAAATTGTTTTGCAGGTCTCGGTTCGCATAAAAAGCACTTTTCACACGGTTTATAAGGTTGTCTCCAAACGCCAGCACAAAACGTGATACACCGCCCAAAGAGGTTTGCTGCGCCGTAATCAACTGGTATTGCTCGTGGTTTGTCTTCATCAAATTGAAAAAATCTTCATTGCTTATGTCGTCGTTGGCCACCGCCATGAACGATTTATAGCTGTGGGCATATACATGAATCAAATGGTCTATGCCCATTTGTTTGTAGGCCGCATTACCCATTGCCAAAATTTCCGTACTCGTTTTGTAGTATTTTTCCTCTCCAAATGTGGCGATGGAATAGTCGGCATTCATCACTTCTGTCATGCATATTTTATTGAAATTTTTTTCTTTGTGGTCTTCCAGATACTGCTCATAGCTCCATATTCCAAACCTTGTGTCAATTTTCTTTTGCATTTTGGTCTCGTTGGTGCCCATTTTCACCCTCCACGCCTTGACTGTTTTGTCTCCTTCGCCCCTAAAAACCTCTGTGACGCAATTTTTACATTTTCTTTTGACACAAAGCACGGCTGGATTATGCCCGCTACACGCGCGCTCTCAACTGCATCACATTTCCACCAATTATGACATAACAAAACCCAAAACACAAGGCATTTCGGAACATTTT
Organism: uncultured Oscillospiraceae bacterium; assembly: GCA_964371725.1. GTDB lineage: Bacteria > Bacillota > Clostridia > Oscillospirales > Ruminococcaceae > JAAYCI01. Next base: position 1,145 of record CAYJNQ010000069.1, on the reverse strand, counting down.
ACGTTCTTTTTTCATTACAAGGCCTGCGCCATAATGCCGTTGGCCTCTTGTTGCATGGTTTCCACAAACGCCGGGGTGGGTTCTGTGTCAAAATACTCTCCCCAACTGCCCCCGTCGGCATACTCTGCATAAATCACCACCGGCACCACATAGGCGGCATCCCCGTGGCTTTCGGTTGTCCAATATCCGTTCACATCGGCCCAGTGCCCGTCATCTGGGGCAATAACACTGCTGCTGTCCACATTGTATTCCCAGCTTCTCCCCTGTTCGTCTTGCAGCGGTGTTCCGTTTTCGTCATAGTAGAACAAAAGCGCCTCAAAGTAGACAATTTCTTTTCCGGATACATTGTTTGCATCAAACGACGCAATGGTTTCGCCCTCTTGCACGTCCAAAATACCAAGGCCCGTTCCCGTTACCTGCAAGGGGATGGTGGCCAAATCAAACGGATCTGCGGTGCCGCCTCCGGTTGCATCACCACCGGCGCCGGCGCCGCCGCCAGTCATGGCGCCGCCCGCCGAACTGCCGCCAAGCCCACTTAACACTTCATCCATCCACGCGTCCCAGTCGCCCTCTTCCGTTGGCGCCCCTTGCGTAGTTTCCATATAGGCCACATAGGCATCGGTTACCACCGGCAGCAAAACCCCCGCAAGGCTTGCCACCTGCGCATCTTCCGCCTCTTGCAAGCGCGACAAAACATCCAACATGTCCCGATAGCGCGCTTCGCTTTGCTCTGCCGTTTCATAGGCCTCGCATGCCTCCACCAGTTCACGCATCTCCGCCTGAATCAGCTCGGCATGGTCCTCGGCAAAAGCCTGCCACTCTTCGTTGTACTGTGTCACCTCTGCCGGTGTTGTCGCCGTTCCCATGCGCTCCGTCAGCTCGGTGTAGCGCCCCGGCAAAATCACATTTTGATACAACAGAATTCCGCCCAGAACAGCCAGCCCCGCCACCAACAGCAAAACCAGCACCACAACCAGCGGTTTTTTTGATTTTTTTCGCGTCACTTCATAGCCTGTGCTTGCCGCATGTTGCGCCATGCTTGGATAGTCTTCCACACTTGGCACTGCCGGATACGTGGCAGGCTGCGGTGCCGGCTGCACCACGGGCGGGGCTGCCGGTGCGGGCTGCACCACGGGCGGGGCCGG
>CAYJNQ010000068.1:0-5600 GCA_964371725.1 uncultured Oscillospiraceae bacterium | reverse complement strand
TGGCCGGCAACACCTACTACTACTGCGTTGTGGGAGATTCTGCTTCAGACGCCGAGGCGACCAGCCGCGCTGCAAAAGTGACGGTGTTCGAGCCCACGTTGACTGCCACACCGGACCCGATAGAGCTTGGAAGACAACACATTGTGTACAACCTCGGGCTTTCCAATTCCGACGTTCCGGTCACCTTTACAATCACAGAGGTTGACCTTTTCGCCCCTCCGCCCCTGATATCCGGTTTAGAAAATGTCACACCTGACCCCACGATATCTAGCACATTTACCGGCACGGGCACCACCAACAGCAACGGCCAGATTTCCTTTACCGTACAGTACGGCTCTGCTATCTCGAATCCCACCATCACCGCTTCCGAAAACACCTATGACACAACCGCAACCATAACCGTAAACACCACCCCCTAGCTGGGCGCCCTGCCTTTTCACGCAAGAGGCAAAAACATGGTGGAAAGCATCGAAATATGCTCTATAAAAGCGCTTTTCAAACACGTTTATAGCCAAAAAACAAAGCGGCATTGGCGCACCCCCCCTCATACAGATTCAAAATGGCCGCTGTGTGCACTTTTGCACACAGCGGCCATTGCTTGTATAAGCTACAGGGAGAATCTGTTTTGGGTGTGGAAAGATTCAAACCGTAAGGGTTCTTCTGTTGCAAGCGGCAGCACCTATAAAAAAACGCGAAAAAGAACCGGCATTCCGGCTTCTACGCCAAAATGTCGGTTCTAAACAAAGATTCTATTCTTGCCCTTTGTTCACACGGGTCCTCTTCCACCGATGCCTTTTGCATCAATCATCGCGCTCCACATCCTGTTCCCAAATCGCGCCGTCGGCAGCACCAATGGTATATTCATACTCCGTTGTGCCTATTTTCCACTCTACCTCATATTCGGCATGGCCATCATCGAAGTCAAACTCGCATCGAATGTAGCCGGCTTCGCTTTCCGTTACGCCTGCCTGGGCAAGGGCTATCTCTATCGCCCTCTCTTGCCCGATATACTCGCTTGAATCACTTGCATCCGCCGCCACAGGCGGCTGCGCATTGCTTTCCATGTCGTAGTCGTAGCCCACAATCTCTCCGCTGGCTGCGTCTATTTCATAATCATACTCCGTTGTGCCGTTCCAAAACTCCACGTCATATTCTGCAATGCCGTTGTCATAATCAAGCCTGCATATCATATGCAAAACTTCGGTTTCATTCATTTCTGCGTGTGCAAGGGCAATTTCTTTTGCCCTTTCTTCCCCGATGTAACTGTCATCTCCATTTTTCGATACCTGTGCACCGGTTGTTGCGGTTTCCGCTTGCCCTGCAGGGGCTTGTTCTGCTTGTGGCATGGGCCTTGCAAGGGTTACAACACCACCTGCCAATGTTGCTGTAAGAAGAACAGCGCTGGCGATTATGGCAACTTTTCTTCGTGTAATTTTAAATTTCATGGTAAAAACCTCCGCTTATTTTGTTTTCAGCTCTATTGCCTGTTTCAATCTTATCGGCTGAAAATTAAAGCTTCATTAAAACCACGCATTTTATTTTGAAAACTTTTTTGTAACCCCATCACCCCGGCCTGCTGCAAAAGAGATGCAGCTTCATTCAGCCGGCATTTTCTCACAAATCCGCCCGAAGCACATAGCCACTGCCTCTCACCGTGTGAATAAGCTTCTTATCATAGTCACTGTCAATTTTCTTTCGAAGGTATCGGATATACACATCCACAACATTTGTGCCGCCCTCATAGTCGTAGTTCCAAATATGATTTTCAATTTTTTCCCTGGAAAGTACAACCCCTACATTGTGCATCATGTATTTCAAAATGGCATACTCTTTTGCAGATAATTTTATCACAGTGCCCTTGCGCACAACCACGTGCGAGCTTATATCCATCGACAAATCCGCCACGGTTAACACACTCGTGGTTTTCCCCGATTGCAATCGTGTCATAACCCGAATGCGAGCAATCAGCTCCTCAAAAGAGAATGGCTTCACAAGATAATCATTGGCGCCCAAATCAAGGCCCTTCACTCGGTCTGCCACGGCATCCCTTGCCGTTAGAAAAAGCACGGGCGTTTCGATGCCTTTCAAGCGCATGGTTTGAAGCACCGAAAACCCATCTTGTTTTGGCATCATCACATCGAGTATGATAACGTCGTACTCCGTGCTTTCTATATAGTCAAGTGCTGTTTGTCCGTCAAAACAGCCATCGACGGCATAGCCCTCCGATGTCAATTTTTTTATGATGATTTTATTCATATCTCGCTCGTCTTCGGCCAGTAAAATTCTCACAACGCCGCCTCCCCATTCTGTTTTCTCATTCATAAATGCCTCAACGAGACCATTTTCGCAAAGGCGCTTTCCCTTTTCTGCGTTTTCTTCACACCGGTTTGATTCCATTTTATCACACGCTGCCGCGAACGGATAGTTTCGTTTTCATCCCCATGATAGTATACCAAGGTTAAAGTTCGATTAAACACGAGCGAATCGGGCGTGAAAAACCGCACTGAAACAAAACGCTTCCAAAGCTGTGTTTCGGCGCAGAGAGGCTGCCGGCAAAGTCGACTTTACAAAAAGCCTTTGTTTGTCAACAGCCTCGAAGATAGCCCCCCTCTTTTTCAAAAAAACATTTGAAAAAATTTGATTTTCTGCTATAATAAGTTTAATTGTACGCGCAAGGGGTAAAAAGAAAAAATACATCGACGCCAATCAATCAAAGGGGAAAAAAAGAATGAAAAGAAAACTAAAAAAGGCTATTTCGCTTATGCTTTTGGCCGTGCTCGTGCTCACGCTCACGGCCGGCAGTTCTTGTGTGGCCGGCTCGGATCCGTCTCTCGTCAACTCTTGGGGAGCCTCTTCTCAGCTCTCCTCCTCCATGCAGCAAAGGCCCGAGGACTACATCAACGAATACGATGCGCTGGACACTGCCTTTTTAGAGATGGAGGATCTGCTCGATGAACTGGCAGCAGCCATTGCGGAGGCCAAAGATGCCACGATAAGCTGTGGCGATATCACACTTGAAATTATCGAAGCCATGACGGAGGATGACGAAGACGCCGCTTTGATCTTAATCCCTGAGGGCGAAGAGATTTTAGAGCTTGCCGGCCCCGTTTACGACAGGCTGCTCGATGCCATTGATGCTGTAGAAATACAGCTGGAAGAAATAAATGCCATCACATCCATTTTAGACGACGCCGGCCTAGACACAAGCAGTTTTGGCACAGGCAATGCAGCAGACCTCGTGGCAGAAGGCAAAACAACCGCCAGCGACCTTTTAACGGCCATGACTACCTTGGAAGAAATCCTCGGGGATGCCCGCTCGTTTTTTGGCATTATGGAGCTCGCTGACACGATCGTTTCGCAGAACGACTCTACTTACGGCGACGGGAACGACATTTTGTTTGTAGCGTGGGGAAATGATGCACGCTATGTGCGTCACACGCAGGCGATCGACGTAATAGACCTGTATGTGTCGGTTGCAGGGAACAATTTGAGATACCAATGGTATGCAAACACGAACAACTCCAACACCGGGGGCACGCCCATTTCCGGTGCAACGAATAGAACCTACAAACCGCTTACACAAGACTTGGGCATCACCTATTATTACTGTGTGGTGTCTGCCCCCGGTGGTTACTCTGTCCCATCACCCCCCATCTCGGTGGAGGTGTTTGCGTCTCAGGCGGCGCTAAACCTTCGCATTACAAGGCAGCCGGAAGGCAGGTTGTATATGCAAGGGGACACTGTGAGTGAGGAGAGTTCCCTGTTTATAGAGGCCACGGGCGAAAATGTGGGGTACCAGTGGTATGCCGGAAGTAGCACAGATCCGAACGCCACATTGATTCCGGATGCCACGCAAAACCGCTTTGCTCCCCCCACAGACCAAGTGGGCGAATTTTACTATTTCTGCAAGGTAAGTGGTGCCCCCGGCCAGAATCCCCTCACATCGAACACCATAAAAGTGCAAGTGCTCCCCTACCTTGTCATCACAAGCCAGCCGCAGGGCGCACAGTATACACAAGGGGCAACCGCGGCCCCGCTTACCATGGCGGCCGAGGGCGAAAACCTCAGCTACCAGTGGTACATTGATAGCGGGATACCCACAGTGGCAAACACCCCGATAGAGGGCGCAACGGCGGCAAGCTACACACCGCCCACAAACACCCTTGGCACGGTGCGCTACTTCTGCGAAGTGAGCAGCATCGCAAACAACCAGCGCAATGTGCTTACCACGCAGCCGGCCACGGTAACGGTGGTGGCGCCAACCCTTACGGCAAGCGCTGCAACCGCTGTTGTAAACACGCCGGTAACCTATACATACAATTTGGGTGTGGCACAGGCCGGTGTGGACGTTCAGTTTGCTTTCCCCGAAGGCATAGCATCCGTTGTCAATGGTGGTCCGGATCCCGTTTCAACCTATAGCGGCTCCACGGATTCAAGCGGGCAAATCACATTCCAAGTGGAGGTTCGAGGGCTCGACGATGCCTCCATTTCCTACCCGGTCACCGCCACGAACCCCTTTGGAATTGCCACCACGGCAACCATAACGGTTACGCAAGCATAACACTTATATAGATAGCTTGTAAATTTCTGAAAAACCCGAGGCATGCAGCCAATTCGGGCAAAACCAAAACACCACGAAAAAATCGGCAGGAAAATTTCCTGCCGATTTTGCTTTTATACGCAGTGTGCCGGTAGCCCGAAGACTTTGGGGCAGCGCCCCGGCTTAGTTATCCCCCGGCACAGATGTTGCACGGGTCGGTTTTTCCCTCGGCAAGCGCCACCGACAGGGTGCTTTCGTGAACCGTGTGCGCGCGGGCAATTGTGTAGCACCCCGAATCGAAGTGGTAAGAGCCGCCGCCGGGTGTCCAGTAGGTGGGGAATCGTTCGCCACCGGGCTCGTGGGGGTTTTCGTCCTCTTGCATGGGATATTGCCCAATGGGCAATAAATCGGTTTCTTTTGGCCGTGCTTCCTCCCCGGCTGCGTGGGCACTTTCCACGGGTGGTTTGCGTTTTTGGGCGAACAAATCAAAGCCAAACACCAATAAAAAGGCAACCAGGGCAACCGCAGCCGTGCCTAAGCCCAGAAAAAACCTCCTCTTTGCCATAAAAACGCCACCCTTCTGTAAAGTAATGCCTGCTGAATAAACCCCTGCAAAGTTTATTCATCCCCACCGCTTATCGCGGTGGCCATAAAAGTGCCAAAAACAGCACTTTTATGGGGCATATCTTGATGCTATCCACTGTGTTTCGCACCCTAAATGAAAAGGCGAAAACAAAAGTGCAAGGTTTATGTGTGAAAAACGGAAAAAACCTTGCACCTTTCCAAACAAAAAATGACATTTTAAATTCTGTGTATGTCATTTTCTGTTTGTTCAAAGGGCATTCAGGTAGCTTCACTGTAGCACTTCACAAAAGAAAAAAATGTCGAACCATGTCGAAGCGTCAAAGCCGATTTGTATACCGCCATTTGCCGCGTTCGCCCGTGTAAAGCAAAACCAAAAAACCACCGATTCAGCATTAAAAAATACTGTGTATCGGTGGTTTTTCTTTGGTGGAAGCTAAGGAACTCGAATCCCTGACCCCCTGCACGTCAAGCAGGT
>CAYJNQ010000067.1:0-5723 GCA_964371725.1 uncultured Oscillospiraceae bacterium | reverse complement strand
TTTGATCTCGCAAGCATTTGTTGCAGTGCACACAGGGTGCAATTGTACGCGCTCGCAACTTCACAAGCTCAGTTTCATGCTACCGTTTTTCTCATCGGCTAACAAAGCTATTTGCAAAGCAATCTGCGGCGATTTTCGCCGCAGATTGCTGTACACTCCCAAAATTTTCATCATAACCATATGTTTTCTTACTGCTAACAGTATATAAAAGAAACGAAGCATGTACTGCATCTATACATTTTGGTGATTTTGTATCAATCATTGCACCTTTCTTGCTTATTTCTCTTCATCATCAACTGCTTCAATGCGAAATGTAACCGGCTTGAACGGATCCGGGCAACACGACCGCGTAACACCGGGTGTTGCGTCCCATGGGTGGCGCCCGCCCAGCTCGACCACACGAAGCATGGGCCAGAGGCTATGAAATGCAGCCGCACAAATATCCGGAGGGCACCGCTCGAAATCAAAATGAAATTCTTGGCCTACTGTATGGCAATGACATACTTCTCCGTTTGGTTCTGCCGGCACTTTTTCCACCACAATTTTCACCTTGCGTGGGCGTTGATATTTGGTTTTCCACTCTTCCATTTTTCTAAATCCTTTCTTTTTTCATTTATCGCTACCCAAATCCGTATCCTTAAGATTCTATATTGGCAATTTTTCGAATTCGGGATGCACATTTTATTAAATTTTCAAGCACGGTTTCTACCTTTGCACCGGAAAATTGTCGGTTTTCATATACCACATTTCCATTGATGACCGTGCACACAATGTTTTCACTTTCGCTACAATAGACCAAATTGTTAATCGGGTTGACCACCGGTGCCGATTTGAGACAATCCGGCTTGTAAAGAACAAAGTCAGCCTTTTTACCCGGAGATATTTCACCAAGATCGTTGCGACCCAAAGCACGCGCCCCGCCAAGCGTGGCCATTTGCAAGGTATCCAAAGAAGTGAGCACGGCAGCATCCAAGTGTTGCACTTTTTGCAAAAGGCAGGCAAATTTTAAAGTTTCCAGCATATCTTGTCCATCGTTGCTGCCAGACCCGTCTATGCCCAAAGCCACACAAATGCCCTCGTCTAAAAAACGGCGAATCGGTGCAACACCACTGCCCAGAATCATATTGGAAACCGGGTTGTAAGACACTTTCACATCATTTTTTTTGAAAACGGCAAAATCTTCATCGCGCATTTTCACGCAGTGTGCCAAAAGACAGCGCGGCGAGAAAAATCCTTCTTCTTCCAAAAAGGGAATACATTTTTTTCCGGTTGCCTTGAAAATAAACTCATCGTCCTCGTCTGTTTCCACCATATGGGCTGTGTATAAAATATTTTCCCTTTCACAAAGAGTTGCCATCTCGCGCAAATATCCTTTGCGATACAAATTTTTTTCGAACAGTTGCGGCATAGCCGGTGCAATCATGGCCACATTTACCATTTCCGGATTCTTCACGTTGCGTGCTATCTTTTCCACCGAGCACAAGTAGTCGTCCAAAGTTTCCAGCGGCACTTTGGAGTGCCCATTGTAATCGTCGAAAAAGTGATGCCTTGCTACAACTCCGCGCATTCCCAAATCTTCGTAGGCCTGCCAAACTGCCTCAAACTGACCTGCATGAGAATGACAATACTGAAAATCCAAGGTTGTGGTTACACCGGTACGGATATTTTCCATTAGGCCGGCCATGGCTGCCCAATAGATGTCCTCTTCCGTAAGAAATGGAAGTGCTTTAAAAATAGTGCTGGAAAGCCATTTCCACAGTGGCAAGTCCCTGCCAAGCCCTTTGAAAAGCACCTGAAAAAGATGGTCATGTGTGTTGATAAAGCCCGGAAAAACATAACAACCTTTTGCATTGATCGTTTTCTGCGGTCGATATTTTTTTTCGAGTTCAAGACCTTTTGCCACTTCCAAAATGCGGCCATCATGCACAGCAATAGCCGCACATGGTGTTGTTATCTGTCCATCCTTTGTCGAAACAATCTGCGCCTCTTTCACCAGTAAATCAATTACCTGCATCACTGCACCTCGATTTTTTGTGAATAATTATAAAACATAACTTACAAATGGAAAATCTAATTAATCCTCAAGTTGTTTTCCCGCCATCATCATCCCCACATCCTCGTGTGTGATGCTCTCTTTTGGATAAGGCCCCATGAGCACACCCTCATACATCACCCCGATGCTGTCTCCCAAGGCGAACACCTCATCCAGCTCGTTGGAGACGAGCACAATGCCACAACCTTTTTCCCGCTGTTCATTCAAAAATTTGTGAATGGATTCAATGGCACCCACATCCAAACCCCTGGTGGGATAGGCGGCAAAAATAATTTTCGGATTTTTTTGCATGGCTCTTGCCAAAACGACTTTTTGCTGGTTGCCGCCGGAAAGATTTCTGACAAGTTGCTTGCTATCCTTTGTGCGTATGTCATATTTTTCTATCATTTCATTGCCAAACTGTTCCACCTGTTTTTTGTTGAACAGACCCCACTTGGAAAAAGGCTGCTGTAAAAAACATTCCAAAAGCAGGTTTTCTTCTATATCCATGCCCAGCACCAAACCCTCTAGGTGCCTGTCGCTCGGGATAAAGCCCACCTCTTGAGAGAGCACCTGTTTCGGGGAATTATGCACGCTTTTCCCCTCACCCAAGAATACGTCTCCCTCGCTTGGTTTCAGCATTCCCATAAGCACATGGAGCAGTTCTTCCTGCCCATTCCCATCCACGCCTGCAATTGCCAAAACTTGCCCAGCCGGAATAGTAAACGATATATTTTTCAGGTTCTGTTTTTCATTGCGGGTGTTGGTGCAAACTTTTTCTAGTTGCACGCGATTTTGTTCTTCGCCCGTATAATCATTTCTCTGTGCCGAAAACACAACCTCGCGTCCGGTCATCAGGCGCGCCAATTCTTCATGGTTGAACGCTTCCTTTTTCAAAGTGGCCACTTTTTTTCCGCGTCGCATCACCGAAATTCTGTCGCTCACGGTCAACACTTCATCAAATTTATGGCTGATGAAAAAAACACCAATACCCTTGTTTGCCAAGTTGCGAAGCATCTCCAAAAACTCCCCGGTTTCTCCCGGCGTGAGCACTGCGGTAGGCTCATCCAAAATAAGTATTTTGACATCGCGATACAGTGCTTTGATAATTTCCACCCTTTGCTGAACACCCACCGTTAGGTTACCAACCTTCTCTTTGGGGTCTATTTCAAAGCCCAGCTCTTTTGCAAGCTGTGTTATTTTTTTCGCCACTTCCTCTAAATTGGGGCGAAACGGCCTTAGGTTACCAAGCACCACATTTTCCGCCACACTCAAAGTGGGAACCAACATGAAGTGTTGGTGCACCATAGCAATTCCCTGGTTTAGCATATGTTTTGGGTCTTTCACTTGTAAGGTGCGTCCCTCTAAAATAAGCTTTCCGGCAGTGGGCTTGTACAAGCCATACAGAATGTTCATCAAGGTAGTTTTTCCTGCGCCATTTTCTCCAAGCAGTGAATGCACCTCCCCTTTCATCAGGGTAAGGCTTACATCTTCGTTTGCCACAAAGCTTCCGAAGGCTTTTTTGATGTTCTGCATCTCTAACAGTGTTTCCATTTCAAAAGCCCCCTTTACTGTTTTAAATCGCGCGAATAGGCAACACCGCTTGCACTGGGTCCTTTAGAACTACCCACCAAAAGTAGAGCAAGCAATGTGATGGCATAGGGCAACATGAGAAAGAGTTGATAAGGCACGTTGTTGCCGCTAATAGTCTGCAAACGCAACTGCAGTGCGTCAAAGAAACCGAACAAAATGGTAGAGAGTGCTGCATTGATGGGCAACCAACGGCCAAACACAATGGCTGCAAAGGCAATGAACCCTCTGCCCGCTGTAATATTGTCGAAGAAAATGTTCAGACCACTCAATACAAGTGCACTGCCCCCAAGGCCCGCCAGAACACCGCTTGCCATTACTGCATAATATCGCACGGAATTCACACTGACACCGGACACATCCAAAGCGCGGGGGTTTTCCCCTGCCGCTTGAATCGACAAGCCCCAGCTTGTTTTTTTCATCATCCATGCCACCAAAAAGATAAGACCCAAAAGCACATACACCAAAATATTTTGGCTAAACAAAATGGCACCCACCACCGGAATGTCAGACAAAAAGCCGAGATTCAACGGTTCAAACCCCGGGCTAGAAGCACTGACGGTATCCACCCCAAAAATCAGACGAAACTGGGTGCTTGTAAAGCCGAGTGCCAGCATATTCAGGCCCAAAGCGGTTACTATTTGGTTGGCCCGAACGGTGATAGAGAGCCAAGCGTGCAAAATGGAGAGCAGGCCGCCGCCAAGGCCTCCAAGCAAAAAACCGATCCAAGGGCTGCCCGTATACAAAGCCCCGAGATAGGAAAAAAAAGCACCCGTAAGCATATAGCCCTCTAAAGACATATTCAGCACCCCGGCCTTTTCGGAAATGACACCTCCAAGTGCAGCAAAGGCCAAGGGACATGCCAACCGAATGGCTGCGTTGTATAAATCTTGTGACAAAAGCAATTCAAGCATGGTGGCTATTCTCCTTCTTTTTCCGACGTAAGAATTCCGGATTTGCCTGCAAAGTGGTAAACACAAGAACTGTGATGATGATGATGGCTTGGATAACACTGAGCATGGTTGCGGAAACACCCATTTGGATTTGCATCATGATACCACCGTTGCGAAGCCCCCCCATGAACAAAGCCGCAAAAAAAGCCCCCGGTGCCGTTATGCCGCCAAGCAAGGCCACAGCAATGGCATTGTATCCAAAGTTCACCGCAAAATTCTCTGCCAGTACACCTTGGTTGCCGAGCACTTCCACACTTCCGGCTATGCCTGCAAAGGCACCGCTAATGAGGAAAGACCAAATGGCCACTTTTTTGGAACTCATGCCAAAGGCGTAAGCAGCTCTCGGGTTCAAACCCACGGCTCTGAGTTGATAACCCCAAATGCTTTTGTTCATCATCACCGTAACCAATACAAGCCCAATCAAAAGCAGGATAATGCCCGCATTGATTTCATATTGTGCCGAAAAACGCGGCAAGATGGCCGATTCTAAAATCAAATCAGATTGGTTTACAAACACTCCCTCCGGTTTAAGTGGACCACTTACGGCATAGCTTACAAAATAGATTCCCAAATAGTTCATTAGCACCGTAGTAATCACTTCGTTAAAGTTCATTTTCACCTTCATAATGGCGGGAAGCAATGCCCATACCATGCCACCAACCGCGCCCGCCAAAACACTAAGCGGCATATGAATGGCAAACGGTAAAAAGTCGAACTGTGTACCCACATATGCCGAAAAAAGGCCACCGACAAAGAGCTGCCCCTCGATTCCGATATTGTAAACACCTGCTCGCCATGCAACCACTACCCCAAGCGCTGCTATAGCTAAAGGCACGGCCACTGAGATGCTGGACAGGATGCTTGGTAAGTTGCCCGCTGCACCATATAGAATGGAGGCAAACACGTCTAGTGGATTGATTCCTTGAAAAAAGAGCATCACCGCACAAACTAAAAAAGAAACGAACAGGGCCAGCAATGCTGCAAAACCAATGCGCAACCCCTTGTGAAACATTGCATTCATTCGCTGTCGCCTCCTATTGACCCACCCACAGCGGAATGCTGTGGGTGGGTTCCTACTTTCTTCTTTACATCCTACAGGTTTTCTTCGCCTTCTACTTCAATTTCAAATTCGCCATTCATATATTCTT
>CAYJNQ010000066.1:0-5787 GCA_964371725.1 uncultured Oscillospiraceae bacterium | reverse complement strand
CGTGGGTGAGGTTGACCAGCCCACAAAAGAACTTCCGGCAGGCGCCACCAGCCCGCCTACAGGAAAAAAAGCTGAGCTAACATGCGTCTCGGTAGCCACTTGCATTGGGGACGGGACCGTTCCGCTTCCGCCGTTTGCATCAAAGGTGATGGTGACATAGCTTACCGGCGTGGCTGCCGCTTGTACCGATGCCATATTGGTAAGGGCTGCGGCAGAGGCCGTTTCCGTTTCCGTTTCCGTTTCCGTTTCCGGCGCACCCCAAACGGCATACACGGTGGTGGATTCTGTGAAAAGGTGGCTTTCTGCCAACAGGTCTACGGCATTCTCGTTCAGTGCCCAGCCCCGGAAGCTTTTCCCCTCGGGTGGTGTAAACGTGGTTTCTGTAGGCAGCAAAAAGTCTATGCCCTCGGTGGCGTCCCCGGCCTCTTGCATGCCCTCGCCACCATTCGCATCATAGGTGATGGCATAGGTGGCCGGCGCTGCCACATTCACCACAGCACTGCCGGAATCGTCCCCCACGCTTGCCGTAACGGTGACAGGCGCGGTTTGCGTGGCCGCCATGGTTAGGGTGGCTGTTGTAGTGTTGGCGGCATCGGGCGTGAGCACGGTTCCGTCTTCCACATCACCGGTTATGCCCCATGCCACAAGCACCCCCTCGGCAAGTGCCGGGGTGATTTCGGCGGTGAGCGTGGTGCTCTCCCCTGCCTTCACAGCACTGTCTAAGGCCGCCACGATGACGGTTGTCCCCTCGGCAAATGCCGTGATACCCGTCAACTGTACCAGCAAGGCCACAACAATCAAAAACGATGCCGCTTTTTTGTGTGCAAATTTCTTCATGTCCATTCCCCTTTTTCTAGGTTTTTTCGGTATATTTCGGGCCGTTTTGGCACACGCCAAAACACGGCCCGGCGCCCGATCTTTTTACATCTTCAACCATTTTCACCGCAAAAGTGCACTTGAACAAAGTGGCTGCAATCGTGCTTTTTGTGGCATTTTTACATCTGCCCTATTCCCATGTCTCAAAATTCAAAGTCATTATAACATAAAAATAAAGATTTGTTAATGCTTTCACCGTAATAACAAGGGATACATTCAAAGTCTTATCTGCTGTTGATAAGTGTTTGAAAAAAGCGATGCCCTTTTCACAAGAACCGCCCCCTCTAAGCTTCACTTGATTCCCATAGCGACAAACTCTCCGGCCGTCAAAAAATGCCCCTTGCGTCGTCAGCTTGCAAAATGCCGAGGTTCTATCCTCTTCTATAGACGCGCCTTTGCGCCCTTTTTCCTTCTCACCACTTGGCACTTTCCGGCTGCCCCGCGGTTTTTGAACAGACCGTGGTTGTAATTGCGAAAAAATGCCTGTACAATGGCCTTGTGGCAAAAAATATATAACATTGCTAAAAAAAAACAAATTGTCGAGCCCCTAATCATGGTATGCACGCAAAAAAAAGCGAGAGGAGTTCTTGCCCCGGTGAAGAAATCAACACAAAAAATTATACTTGGCACTTTGTTTTTTGCCGGGTTCATCACCATTGCCTTAACCCTTGACAACTTAGATATTTTGTTTCCCGTTCACAATTCATTTTTATCCAGGCTGGGGTTTGCCCTTTCCATCTGTATTTATATAGGGCTTTATTCATTTTGGACCATCCGTATCTACAAAAGATTGATGCAAAGGCATGTGCGCAACTATTTCATGCTTGTGGGTGCAAGTATAATTTTTTGGGTAACGATACGCGCCATAAAATGGGCAGCGTTTGAATTTGTTGTTTTTGAAGACAGAATGCTGTGGTATATGTACTATATACCGATGATTATGCTCAGTGTCTTCTTCTTGTTTATATCCCTTTATGTGGGCGAAAACGAAGCCTATCAACCGAGTAAAAAATGGAATTTGCTTTATATCCCCGCAGCCTTGCTTATCTTTGCCGTTCTCACGAATGATGTTCACGGCCTTGCTTTTGATATAGACACAAGCGAGCATGCCTATGGGCAAGATTACAGCCACGGGCCTGTTTATTATCTGGTGTTGCTTTTTATATTAACCATGGTGCTTGTGGCCACTTTTATTATTTTGCGGAAATTCAGCGTTTCGCGCAGCGCCCGAAAAAAAGCTTTGATGCCGGCTTTTGTAATTATCGTAACCCTGATATACTGCATTTTATACATCATCACACCGAATTATGGCATCGGGAATGTGCTGGATTTAACGGTTTTCGGCTGCACAATGGCAATCGCCTTGCTCGAGGCTTTTATCAGAACCGGGCTTATTCATTCGAACATGGGGCATCGGGAATGCTTTGCAATGGCGGATATAAGAGCCCAAATTTTAAACGACAACGGCGATGTGGTCTATCTATCCGAAAATGCATTGCCCCTTGCAAAAGCCGAATTTGCAAGGCTGAAAAAGAAGCATACGCTTGCGTTTGATTCTGCCACACTTGCGCACATAGCGCCTATAAACGGCGGGTATGTTGTATGGAACAGTGATGTTTCGCAAGTGAGAGAACTGATTCGAAACCTAAAAGCGCTGAACGAAAACCTTTATAATGAAATAGACCTTTTAACGCTTGAAAACGAGCAAAAAAGCGAGCGTGCGCGCCTTCGAAAATTAAATGAATTCCACCGTGTTATGCTAAAAGAAATTTTGCCACTGAGCGAGAAAATAAAATTGGAAATAGAAAGCAACAAGCCTACCGAGGAAGAAGCGCTAAAACGCCTGTTGTTTGAAACAAGCATGGCATCCATCTATATAAAACGAAAAATAAATTTAATTTTAACACAGAACGCGGAAAAACGTGTTTGTGTGGAGGACATGCGATACTGCTTTTTAGAGTCTTTCCAACTGCTTGGGCTTTATGATAAAACTTGTGCCATTCACATAAGCGAAAACTGCGATATCAGCCTTCCTGCGGCAATGGCCAGTTTCGATTTATACCAAACGATTATCGAAAGCACAAAATATCATTTTGATACCGTTTATGTAACCTACCATTTCGAAGCGGATCAGATGGTGTTTGCCGTGCAAATATCGGGGGATATACATTTATGTTACAACGATATAAAAACCGGCAAAACAGATGTTCAAAAGGGTGAGATTGAATTTTTGGATGAGACAGACAGCTATTATATTGCACTTAAAATTGCAAAATAAGTGTATCCATATTCAGAGATGGGAGAGACCGCTTTGACATTTTTATCTTTAACCGATACGGCAAAAGCATACATGCTTGTGCTCCTTGTATTAAGCGTTATATCGCTTTTAATATCGCTTGTCGCACATGCGGATCAAAAAATCAAAAGCCCCCGTGTAGCGGTGCTCTCTTTTTTTCTCGTTGCAAGTGTTTTGAATTTTTCACTCCTTTTGCATTTGAACAAAATGAACCGAGCCGGCTATGAAATTGCTTGGACACCCACCTTTGCATGGTTTAACAGCATCCCTTGCTTTGTGTATGTAATTTTAAACTTAATTTTTATATCTTTTGCCGTACTATCCATGTACTTGCTTTACCAAAGCAGCAAAAATCGAATCAACCCTTTTTCTGTAAAACAAGCACTCGAAAATTTGCCCACAGGCATTGCCTTTATGACAGGCGATGTGGAACTTTTACTGTCAAACCATATTATGCACACTTTATGCAAGGAGCTTACAGGCAAAGCGTTGCAAAACGCACAGACCTTTTGGAACGATTTGAACGCTTTACAAGCCGGTGGAAATTGTGTTATAACAGGGGATAAACCGGCATTTGTGTTGCAAAACAAAAACGTGTGGCAATTTTCAAAAACGGTGTGTGTGTACCGCGCACTTCCCTATTTTGAATTTAAGGCAACCAACATCACCGAGCTTTACCGTTTAAGCGAAAACACACGCAGTGTAAATGAAAAACTGACACAGCAAAAACAAAGGCTAAAAACGCTTGCCGATTGCATTGAGGAAAACACCGAAAGTAGTGTTGCCTTAAACATGAAAATCAACTTTCATGATAATTTTGGCAACCTTTTAACCTTAACTAAAAAAGCCCTTAGAGAAAGCGAGAACACATGCGAAGCCAAAACGCTTGTGGCCTATTGGGGAAATTTAAACAGCGTCATTCAAGAGCTTTCAAGCGATGATAGGCAAAGCTTATCGTGGGAGCAAGTTTTGCTTTTCGCCGAAAATCTTGGGTGTGAAATTGTTTTAAGCGGAACCTTGCCAAAAGAGGAACACCATAAACTTACAACGCTTTTGTGCATCAATGAAATGCTTAAAAATGCCTACAGACACGCAGGTGCAAAAAAACTGACGGTGAACATCACCGATGCAGATGATGAAACGATTTTGAGCATACAAAACGAAACCGTGTGTAAGTTGTCTGAAATGAAAGAGGGCGGCGGACTTTCGGGCTTAAGGCAGCGCATTGAGCAAACAGGCGGCACCATGCGCATGTTGTGCGATGACGGCGTGTGCATGACGGTAAAACTAACAAAAGAGGGCAAGCAAGATGTATAACGTGATGATTGTGGATGACCAAAGCAGTTCCCATGCGCTTATGGAGTATGCCATTTTGCGAAGCGAGGGTAAATATAAAATTACAAAAGCATTCTTTGACGCAGACAAGGTACTGCATGAACTGCGATACGAGCCTGTTGATTTGATTCTGATGGATATACACACCCTGGGGAAAGAAAACGGGGTGAAGGTTGCCGCCAAAGTCAAAAAACTTTATCCGAAAATAAAAATCATCATTTTAACTTTTGTTTTACAAAAAAAATACATTGAAGAAGCCAAAAACGCAGGATGTGAGGGCTTTTGGTATAAAGACCATGCAGACATGGATTTGCTGCTTGTTATGGATAGTGTGATGGACGGAAACATCTATTACCCCGCCGAGCAGCCTGTCATTAAAATTGGTGTTGCGAAAATCTCTGATTTTACACCAAAAGAACTGGAAGTACTGCAGGCAAAAGTAAATGGCCATTCCAATGAAAAAGTGTGCGAACTTCTTGCTATAAAAAGCAGAACCCTGGACACACACCTGAGCAATATAAAAAACAAAACAGGGTATGGAAATTTGTTGAAACTTGTGGCGGATGTTGCAACAAAAAAGTTTATTATAACCGGTGCCGATGATGATTTTTGAGCCGGGGCAAGTGTATCGGTGCAGGCAGGCTTACACGCCTGTCTGTATTTTTATTAGACAACTGAAAAATTGACAAAAATATATGCTGTTTAAAAAGACAAACCGTTAGCCCCTGTATGTGCAGGCATTTCCGGTTTGTCTTGATTTTACTGCAAGGTATTGCTGTGCAAGCTAGCTTTTGGCAGGCGCTGTGCCGCTTTGAATGCGCGCCCCCCTCGGCCTTGGCACCGAAAAAAGGCGCATGATTCCATAAAAAGTCGCCTAAGTAGGTAGGCGACTTCGCAGAAAAAACGAACTTTGAGCTCAAATCTTGGAATTGCCGGGCCAAACGATTTCGCGCCGGCCCGTGGCTTTCATTCGGTGTTTTTAGCGGCATTCAAAAGCGGTTTTTTTAAAAAAGCGTGCACCCCTTGCGAACGGCAAAATGGCACGCTTTCACAAGATAAACTGCGTTATGAGAGAGCAAATTCTACCTAGTCTGCATCACGAACGAGCCTTACCATATTAAACACACGCTGTTCATCGCCTTGTGGCGCATTTGAGTCGGAAACCGGGTAATCCTCTGCACTCCCTGTTTTAGGGTCACTTTTTTGAGAGCCTGCACCGTGTGCATCAACAGTTTCTCCGTTCATTTCACCAAGAGCATTTCCGAAAACCATATAAGAAG
>CAYJNQ010000065.1:0-6065 GCA_964371725.1 uncultured Oscillospiraceae bacterium | reverse complement strand
CTTGAATTCCATAAAGGAGTTCGGCAATTTTTAGGCCGAATTGGACAAAAAAATTGTTCAAAACATGCTCGATTCAACGATTGTCGACACCACCTAGACATTGAAAAAAAATTGGCATCAGCGGAAAATCCACTCTTTTAAAACTTCTCATGCGATTTTGGGATGTGCAAGAAGGCACAGTGAAATCATCCGGAAAGAACATCCAAAGCATCAACACCAAAAGCCTTCGAGAAAACGAGAGCAAAATGTTTGTGAAGACGACTTTGTCAGCAGCCCAATCTTTCTCCCTCCCCTTTTCCAGATGCAACACATGGCCGGCACAGCTTAAAATACGTTCGATGCCGTGTGCGGCAATAAAATCTCGTGGTGCCTGTGCCCAAGGGCATGGCCGGCCACAGCGGCCCCCCCATGGGTACAGCCCAAAACCGTTCGCAACAAAAGAGCGCCGACGAAACGTCGGCGCTCTTTTACGTGAAAAGGAAACTCTTATGAAAAAATTTGCGTCTTTGTGCGCCGAAGGGAACACAGCATGGCCGCTGAAATTTGGCAAGTTATAAACAAGAGGATCCCTATGGCAAAACAAGCCACAAGATTCTACAGCCCAAGACCATCAAGCTGTTCTGCAATGGTATCCACACACTTTTTATAATTCTTAACATTTTTTCCCAACTGGTTTATCACAAGCGCCCATTGGTCGGTTACAATGTCAATTACTGTGCTCACAATAAGGTTGTCAAGCCCCACTTCCGGTAAAATCATAACGCGATATACATTGATTTTATCCCCCAGTTTCCCGGGGTTGATCACCATTTGCGTATCCTTATTGATTGGGGCAAAAACAATCAGCGTTGTGGCTCCGTGCTTTGCAAGAACGGGCTTACCCAGCGGGAATTGCACATCTTTAATTTTCTCATACAACTCTTGCGTTGTGTAATCATTTTTAAAAACCACTTTCTTCATGTTCAAAAACGCCATTTTTTGCCGCCTTCCTTTATATACATTATAATTGTTTTATCCAATATATCCTATTTATCGGGTTGTGTCAACCGCTCCCCCTCGTGTGCCCTCGGTGTTTGGCTGTTTTTTTCGGTGCTCCATTCGCTAATTTTGGCAAGTTTACCGCGATGCTGCCATTCCATAAAGGTCAGCCTCATTTTCCGCCTTGTCTTGCAAAAAAATACGCAAAACCCTGTGGCTTCCACCCCTGTAGGCACGGCCCGGTTATCGAAAAAGCGTAAACTCATTTTTGTGATAGTCAATCAATCCGGCTTTCTTCATTTTTGACAGCTCATTTGACAAAGCACTCCTATCTGCGCACAAAAAAGCGGCCAGTTCTTCTCTGTTCATGTCTATGGAAAAGCTTTTTCTACCTTTGCTTTCATAATCAAAATAGGTAAGAATTTTATCCCGCAACACTCTTTTCGAAATAACATCCATTCTTTGGTTGAGATAGAGCGTTTTGTTTGCCACAATTTGGAGCATATTGGCAATGAGTTGCCGGTGAAAGAGGCAAGATGAGCTACAGGTTGAAATGATTTTTCTGTAATCCAAAAATACAATCACACTTTCTTTTGCCGCAACAATGGATACAGGGCTTTGGGATATTTCGGCGCAGGCAAAAACCTCGGCAAACAATTCTCCCTCCGCTATTTCGGCGATTATGAGCTCGTTTCCCTGATAATCGGTCTTGATAATCTTCACTTTGCCCAAAAGCACGGCCCCAACAAAATGAATGCCCTCTCCCTCCCTTACAATGTACTCATTTTTGTGGTATTCTTTTTCAAAAGTACCAAGGCAAGCAAGCATAGAAAAAAAATCATCCTCGGAAATACCATCGAAAAGCTTATTGGGCATCATTTTTCTGTAATGATTTTGCACGGGCGCCCCCTTTCGTTGTCTACACAACGGAAATGTTGCTTCCATCATACTATAATGGATTTAAACCGGTCAAGGAAGATTGTATAACAAAACAAAAAAGCAGTGAACTACCGCGCAAAGATGAATTTAGAAAGGACACAATCATGAGCAAAAAAAAGGTTATTGAAATCGACGAAAATCGTTGCATCGGATGTGGGCTATGTGCCAAAACATGCCAGCAAAGTGCCATTGAAATCATCGACGGGAAAGCAAAGGTTACACGGGACGATGCCTGTGATGGCATTGGAAATTGCTTGCCTGTTTGCCCTGTCAATGCCATCCGTTTTTCTGATGAAAATGTTCCAAAAAAAGATAACAAACCGTTGCCCTGCGGCTGCCCCGGCAGCAATATGAAAGTGCTAACGCCAAAAGAACCCCTTTCAAACGGCTGCTTTGAAAAGCCTGTCTCGGCACTTCGGCAATGGCCGGTTCAAATAAAACTGGTGCCTGAAAATGCGCCTTATTTTGATGCTTGTCATTTGCTTGTTGCAGCCGATTGCACCGCCTACGCCTATGCAAATTTTCATGCTGAATTTATGAAAAACAGAGTCACACTCATCGGTTGCCCAAAGCTGGACGCAGGCGATTACACCGAAAAACTTACCCATATTATTGCAAACAACGACATCAAAAGTGTCACGGTGGTTCGCATGGAGGTTCCTTGCTGTGGCGGCATTGAAAAAGCGACGACAGAGGCACTGAAAGCAAGCGGAAAATTCATTCCTTGGCAAGTGGTTACCCTTGCAACGGATGGTTCTGTTTTAGATGTTTAATCATAGCCGTGTGCGCACGCCGGCAGCTTGGTCAAACCCCGCTTTTGCCCACGGTACACCCATTTCTGCCATCCGGTTTATTCGCCGGAATCATCACATTCATCATTCGTTGCATTTTTGCTTGTTTTTCGAATCATATAAACAACAAAGACAAACACGATGCCTTCTGTAATGGGCATGGATAGCCATATGCTGTTTGGCGCAAACAGCAAGGGCAAAAAAAGGATGAGAGCGCCACTGATAAACAAGCCCCTGGCAACGGAAATAACAAAGGCAATGTTGGCTTTCATGGTTGATTGGAAGTAATAGGTGGCATAAATATTAAAAGGCAACAATAGGAACGACACACACTTGGGTACGCCGTGTAGGTGAAACTTACAAAAGACAAAAAAAGAGTGCAAGAAGTAAAAATTGCATTCGCCGTGGCCGCCCCCACACCCGTTCGTTGCTTTGAAACCGAAAAGCGCCTTTGCGGCGCAGAACTTAACGCAGAATTGATGCAGAACCTCTATGCTCATGTTGTGTAGGAGCTTCAGCCGCGCACCTCTTGGCGTGCCAGCAAAGAATTTCGTGTTCACCTTGCAAGGGAAATGAGTTCTCGCGCTTTAGAGGCGGCCATCGAAAAAGCAGGAGGTGTATTGAAAAAATGAACGATATTCAATGTATTGTCAACGGACGCAAAGTGCACTTGCATGTGGAAGAAACCGAAATACTAACCGATATGCTGCGCAACCGTTTGGGCCTTACCAGTGTAAAAAAAGGGTGCGAAGTGGGTGAATGTGGCGCCTGTGCCGTGCTCATGGATGGTAAAACCGTAAACACCTGTATCATGCCGGCGGCCTGGGCCAACGGAAAAACCATTTTGACGGCCGAGGGCCTTGCCGACGAAGACGGAAACCTCAATGATTTGCAGACGGCTTTCATTGAAGAGGGCGCCGTGCAATGTGGTTTTTGCACACCCGGCATGCTCATGACGGCAACCGAAATTTTAAACGATGGCAACCACCACACGCGCGACGATCTGCGCAGGGGCATTTCCGGCCATCTTTGCCGGTGCACGGGCTATGAAAACATTTTGAATGCCATCGAGCGCGTGCAGAAGGAGAGAAATGAGAAGTGAAAAACCCCCGATGGTTGACCATTTCTTGTGAATGGCCGTGAAAACAAACGGCACGGAACGGGGTTCACTTGGCCCTGTCTGACACACCCCCATTCGGTGCAATCCCTTTAGCAAACAACATAAACAAAGGCTCCCTTTACACAAATTGACAGTGTGTAAAACGGGCCTTTAGGCGTTTTCGTCTTGGCTGCCATTCCCTAAAAATGAATGCACGCTTTCGCACCGTTTTAAAGTATCCATCTTATGAAAAAAGCGGCCGGATTGTAGAGGTTTCTCTCTAGCCATCCGGCCGCTTTATTGTTTTTTTGCTAAGTTTTTGCCACAAAAACAGGGTTGTTTTACACCCGTTTTAAGGCGAAAACAGCCCCATTTTCATTTTTTAATCCATCCGGCAAAATGAGTTAACTCAATCCCAAAAACCCTCATGCACTTTTGCCGCTTCTTCCTCAAGCGTTGGGAAGGGGCCAAAAATTTTAATGTCCTTTTGCCCTCTTGCAATCACTTCGCGGCAGGGCAAATCTAAGGTGGGGTTCAATTCGTTTGCGCCCGTTAATTTCAGCAAGGTCGTCTCAGGCAAGGCATACACAATGGTGCCAATGTTGGCCCAGTAGCATGCCCCTGTGCACATGCAGCAGGGTTCAGCCGTTGTGTAAAGCGTGCAATCCCAAAGGAATTTGGGGTCGTAAACTTCAGAGGCTCTTGAAGCCAATTTGGTTTCGGCATGATTGATGCAATTCGGCTCTGTCATGCTGATGTTTTCTTGCTCCATCACAACATTGCCTTTCCCATCCACCAAAATGGCTGCAAAGGGCATATTCCCATGCGCCACGGCGTCTCTTGACACCTGAATGGCGCGCTGCAAATATTCTTCATGCGTCTTTTTCATATTCAATCCCTACTTTTCTTTTAAATTTCATTCATGGGCAAGCCCCAAGCGATGGCCTCGGCTTTTACTTCTTCATACATTTGCTGCCAGAAAGGCATCGGTTTCACAGTGGCCACATCATAGGCTTCCCAGTAAGGCACACCATAGGGCTTTTTGTCTAAATCATCTTTGTATTTTTCATAGGCAAGGCTCATAATTTCCTCGGCCTTTTCCATGCTAATTTGACAAGCGGCACGAATTACCTCGCCTTGGAAACGCCCTTCCAAACCGGTGTTGCCGCCTTCTGCCACGCCGCAGGCACCGCGTGGGCCAAAGATTTGTGCACAACCACTTTTGGCTGCCACAATACCCGAGGTGATGGTTTCGTAAAGCAATGTTTTTGTGCCGGGGCCGCCGGCCTGCACACCGCAGGAGTTTGTCATGATTTTGGAATTGCGTGTGATGGCACTGACCGCCACGAACATCTCTTGCAACATTTCCTTTGTGGTGGAAACAAACAGGAAGGGATGTGTGGGGGTTGTGCTCACATCATCACTGCAGAACACGATGCTGCACATAATCATTTCTGCGGTAAGAAGCACAATTTGACCTTCCAAGCCACCGCCCAAACCGCCGAAAATGGGGTTTGCATAAGCGGAGATTGGCTTGTCGGAAATAACACCATAGGCAATTTTATTCAATATGGTATTGTCTGTTTTCATTTCGGAAATGATGCCAACGCAATGGGAATCGTTTTTGCCCATGATTTCCCCGCCCGTAAGTTGGCCGATATCACTTACACTGCCGTTGACGGCATTGGTGTGAATGCCGGCACGGCCGGCCAACTTGGCACAATTTTTAAACAACAGCATTTCGTCGTAAGCCGATAGAATTTCCAAAGGCCCACGGGTTCGAATTTCCCTGCCACGGAAGGTTTTACCTGTGGGTGTACAGTAGGAATCCACAAGAGGCTCTTGCATATAGCTGATGGTCATGGATTCCAGGTACTCGTTCGGAAAGATGTTGCCGCAAGGGCCGGAGATATTGATGGGTGGCCTTTTGTCGTCGGGCACACGTGATACGAGGTGAATTCTGTCTCTGCCCTCACCATGCACAATGCAATCGGGTGCTTGGCGAATGAGGTAGCGAACTTCTTCCTCTGTAAACTCGATTACACGGCCTGTGTCTTTTGAATAAATGCCACATTTGGCAAAAAACTCAATGGCTGCGTTCCACACACGGTCCAGTAAGTCATCATCCTGCACCAAAAATTGATCTTCCTTGATTTTGATATCATATTTTTTTACAACAGACTTGATGCCCTTGGCAACACGCTTCATATCAAAATCTTCTTCGGAAAGTATGGGGCCTTCTAAGCTACGGTCAATGA
>CAYJNQ010000064.1:0-6351 GCA_964371725.1 uncultured Oscillospiraceae bacterium | reverse complement strand
CCATGTCGAAGGCGGCCTTCACGGCTTTGAAAACACTGTCCTCCTGCTCTAAAGGCGCGCCCCAAAAGGCCATTGTACAGTCGCCCACATACTTGTCTAAAGTGCCTTCATTTTCGAAAACACAGCGGCTCGTCAATTCCAAATAACGGTTCACAATGTCCACCACATCCGGCGGCGGCAATTTTTCCGACATGGTGGTGAAGCCGCGAATGTCCACAAACAACACCGCAATGTTGGCAAGGCGGCCACCCAATTCCAGGGCCTTTGGGTCTCCGTTTAAAAGTTCCGACACAATTTGAGGGGCCACGTAGCGCCCAAAAGTATTGATAACACGCTTTTTTTCCAGAGCCGTGCGTGCATAGTTTGTGGCCACAGACAAAATATAGCAAAAGCTGGCCGAAAGCGGCACATAAACAACCTGCAACACATAGCCCACATTCCAAAGCGCAAGGCAAAGCAACACCCAGCCAAGCGAAATGGCCAACCACACGAGGGTTGCCGGCACAATTTTGCGGTTGTAAAACCACAGAAGGCAGAAAAACGTGACAAAGAACAAAAACACGGTTTGCGGAAAATGCAACACTTCCGTTTTGGTTTCGCCACGCAAAAGGGCCGAAATGGCATTTGCCTGGTATTCCACACCGAACATCTTCACGGCGTGGTCAATAGACGTGGTGTATTCGTCGAACATGCCCTGTGTATAGGGGCCAATCAGCACAATTTTACCGGCAAACAAATCCGGGTCCAACTCGCCGTTCACAAGTTCTGCCACAGAAAAACCGTCGTCAAAGCCAAAGGGGCTGGCCTGAAAAGGCAGGTACCAGCGGTAGAGCGGGTCCATCGGGGGCACTTCTGTGGCGGGTAGGCCCTGATATTCCCTATACTCTTGATAAATGGTTTGATGAAAAGATGGAATCGTGCGGCCATCCGGAGCCTCTATCTGCCATATGGCGTGGCGCAAAATGCCATCTTCGTCTATCATGGCGTTCACATGCCCTTGCTCTGTTGCCTCTCGCAGGGTTTCATAAGGCTCCTCATAAAAGAGCACGGAATAATCCTCCAGATAGAAGCCGCCCTCCACATCGGCATCTGTGACAAGCTGTGAGCCAAAGGTGAAGGAGGTGGCCGTCACCACATTGCCGTGTTCTGCGGCCGCCTCGGCAAGGCGGGCGTCTGCCTCGGGTGCATCACTTTCCCCCACAAACAAGGTATCCAAGCCGATGACAGCCGGGCGCTTTTCCGGGTTGGCATTGAGTGTTTCCACGGCCGAAGCCAAAATGTCTCGTGGCCAGGGCATGGGGCCATAGGCCTCCACTGCGGCTTCGTCCATACCAATGAGAACAATGTCCGGGTGTGCGGCACTCGGCCTTTGATACAGGGCGTCCGAAAGGCTGTTGGCCGCACCGAGAAACAAATCGGAACTTGCGAGCAGAGCCATCAAAATGGCCCCCACCAGTGCCAAAGGCAGTGCTTTTCGCAGTGTGTAGAGTTTTTGTAACAAAGCAGACATACCCCTCGCTTTTCTATCTCTTTGTGCAAACCGTATGTGTATCGAAAGTAGGCCTTGGCAGGCCCCTTGCACAAACCCTTACCACGAGTGTGTTTCGAGCATCCAGTATTGGCCGCCCGTGTATGCAACGGCCGCGCCTTGTGCCGTGACGTTCGCATTGCCGGCAAGGTCACCCATGAGGCGGGTGTTCCCGTCGGCGGCACCGACGGCTTTGATGTATTTGCTCTCACCATCTCGCGTGTAGTTGAGTGTGCCACCGCCCGACGTTGTGTTCATTTGAATGACAAAACCGGTGCCGACGCCACCGCTTTTTTCAATTTGATAGTTGCCTGCCACCGAAACGGTAGCCCCATCCTCAATGCGCAACAGCGTGCTGCTTCCTTCCATCGTGAAGTCGGTCAAGGTCAAATGGCCGCCACTTTGCACAGTGATGGTGTTTGCGCCCAAATTCAAATCTAGATTTGCGGCGTTGATGGTCACCTCACCATTTACGGCAAGGCCGGCGGAGAATGTGTGGTCAAGGAGCATGTCAATTTGTGGGTTGTTTGCGGTTTGCGCGCCCACATAGGCCACCACCTCTTGCAAGTCGCTGGCCAAAATTGGTTTTCCTTCCAACTGAATATAGTCCAGGGGTGTCATGCCGGTATAGCTGCCGGTATCATCCACCAAAACCACATTCGAAGACTGTGTAATTTGTGCCAGCGTTCCGGCGTTTATTTGTGCCTGTGCATCCAAAATAAGCACTTTAACAGGCGCTGTACCGCTAATTTGAGCCGTACTCTCAAATATACCTTTGATGGAAAGAGCCGGTGAATCATCGTTTGCCGGGCTAAAGCTAAGTGTTCCCCCGTTTGTGAAGCGGGCCGCCGTGTCGTCCACATTTGCGGCGCCCACGGCCATATTTCCGCTGTTTGTAAAGCTGGCTGTGCTGCCCGTAATCAGCACCTCTCCGGGTGTGCTGAGGCTGGCTGCTGCCGCATTGGAAAAGATGCCCTTATTTTCAACGGCCCTATCCGCAAAGGGAACGTTTGCCATCGAAAGCGTGCCGCTGTTGGTCATCGTTGCGTTTTCGGCCACTTTTAAAGCGTCACTTACGGCGGCAAGCGAAATGTTGGCGCTGTTTTCAAAATTGCCGTTTTCTTCCAAAATCAAATCGGCCGCATGAATTGCACCTTCGTTTGTAAAGTTCATGCCCTTGACTTTCAGCGTGCCGGTGTTCAGTGTGGCCCCGGCGGCCACATTGGCCGAAAGGGCCTCCATGGCCAGTTCATTGGCACCCGTTTGCAAGCTGCCGCTCTCCACTAGGAAATTGCCACTGCCCAGCAGTTCCACTTCACCACTGAAGGTCACTTGTCCCTGTGTTTTCAGCGTCACGCCGGAGGGCACATCCAATCCGCCGCTTCCCGTTACGGTGGCGTCGCTCAAAATCACCGTGGTGACGGGAGTTCTTTTTGCAAATTCCGCTCTGATTTGCTCCAGTGTCACCGTACCTGTCAGCGTGGAAACACTCGGGTCGGTCGTGGGTGTGGAAGGCAAAGATGACGACGGTGTTGACGAGGATGTTGACGACGAAGACGGGGACGAAGAAGATGATGATGAAGCGGATGAAGAGGACGGCGGCGAGGGCGAAGACGCCGCTGACGAGGACGAAGAAGACGACGCGGCCAAAGAGCCGGTTGCACCACCGCTTGTGGCGGAATCGCCGGTGAACATTTGATTTCTTGTATCGGTGGTGGTTTGCTGCTGCACTTGCGCGCCTTGCTCGGCTTGCTGTGCGGCCTCCTGGCGTGCCATTTGCTCGGCCTCTTCCTGTTCTACCTGTGTTAGCAGGGCCGCTTGAAGGCGCTCGGTTAACTCTGTTTCCGAAAGCCCTGCACTTTCAGCCAAAGCTTCCAGTGCCTGTGGGTTTTCCAGCACCTCAGAAAGGACAAAGGCCGGAATGCGCACCGTTCCTTCATCCAAAAGCGGTAACGTTTGCACAGCGTTTTCCATGGTTTCATCAAAGGGCCTGTAGTATTCGATAAAGCCACTTTCCAATGTGTGGCTTGTTATTTCGTTTGTAATTTCGTGCACATCCACTTGAACGGTGCCACTGAGCAGAGCCGAGGCCTGTTGCTCGATGCGACCCTGCCAACTGGCGCTGACAAAGCCCGAGGTGCCACGAATGCCCGTGACCATGTTCGAGGTACGAATGTTCATAACTTCACTGTCGGCCAAGGGTGCACCCACATCGAAATACAACTGGCCGGCCAGCAAAAGAATCTCCAACCGGTCGCCCCGTTGACGCACGGAAAACTCGGTCAATCCGTCCAACTTCACAGCCTTTTCATCGTCTAGGCTAATGTAGGCATAGCTGGCTGCCGCTGTTTTCACTGTGTATCCATTTTGCAGCTTCATGTCTTCCGTGGGGGTAATTTCACTGCCGCCTATGTTGTGAATGCTCACATCGCCTTCAAAAGACAAGAGGCGCATGGTGGTGGCTTCTATGTTTTGCACAAGGTCCGCTTCACCGGCCGATGCAGAGGGCAGATTCTGTGATGAGGAGGATCCCTCCTGTGTGCAAGCGCTCAGCAAAAACGCCCCCGCCATCAACAGGGCCAAAATCGCCTTCTTTGAATGTGTGTGTGTTTCTTGAAAATGTCGATTCACTCTCTTCCCCCTCTGCTTTTATCAAGGTGTGAAAATTCAACCGCGCGTCACACCGAATTTCATCTGTGGATAAGGCCGTTTTGCTTGTATGTCAAAGCTCTATCTCCATATCTTCTTTTGCAAGAAAACCACGAGAGAACTGCGCCGAAATTTCCGCCTGCACAGCACGAAGCAAGTCGTCTGTGCTGCACGGGTCGTGATGGAAGACAACAAATTGTTCACATCCGCTATGCAAGGCAATTTGCACGGCAACATCACGCCCTGTGTGCCCATATCCCACCTTGCATTTGTACTCCTCTTGCGAATACTGTCCGTCACAAATCAACACCGTGCACCCTTTTGCAAATTCCGTGAATGCCGCAAGGGTTACTTTTCCAAGTTCATTGTCGGTGGCATACACAACACTTTTTTCTTCACAGCTAAGCCGAAACATCATGCAGCCGCCCGGGTGTTGTGCCTCCATTGTTCGCACATGAACCTTTCCCAGCCAAAACTCGTCTTGCAAGGTGTGGCACGTCACATTTGCACGAAACGTTTCAAAGCCAACCGGCCACAGTGGCGGGCGCATCAGGCATTCAATTTGTTCACGCACGGTCATCCCGTTGCGCGTTGCACCGTAAATATCAATGTCCAAATTTTCACAAGATAGGATATCGGCAAAGGGTAGGCCGATGATGTGATCGATGTGTGTATGCGAAAGCAAAATATGAATTTTGCGTTTGTTTGCCAAAAGTTCCGTGCTCATCTTGCGCAAACCGCTGCCCGCATCCAGAATAATGGCCTCATCGCCCAAACTCAAAAAAACACAGGAGGTATTTCCACCATATTCTGCAACCGATGCGCCGGCAACCGGCATGGACCCACGGGCCCCGAGAAAGCGAATGAATGATTTCGCCACGCCATCCCCCCTACAGACAGATTTTTCTTGATAAAACGAGCACATGCCACTGCGTTCCCACTGCCATGCCTCTAATTTTCATTTTATCACATTGGGTATTTTTTGTCGATTCTTCTTGTGCATTGTTTTTGTTAAACACCCCCCTACCTGCGCCGTTGTGGAGGATTTTGACAAAGAAAGCCCGCATGAAACCAATTGACAAGCTGTCGTTTGTTTTTCGCCTCATGTTTTTCAGCAGGGCTTTTGTAACGCCCCTCTTTGGGTGGTCGGCTTCAAGCACTTCCTTCTTTTGTTCCCGGTTGCCTTTTTTCAAAAAAGCAAACTCCCAATCGTTCGATTTTTTTCTAACTTTTGGAGCCCGGCACATCTATCATTTTTTTGCAAGTGGGTTTGCCCTATTGGGTTCAGAGAACAAGCGGTGGAAAAAAACTTTGTTTTTGGAACATTGAGCTGAAACGCTCCTTTTTATACATTGAATATTTTCATCTTTTTGCTTTTCGTTTTTCGGGAGTATCCCCTTTGGTTATGATTTCCTACCTAAAGTTAATACCGTACTGTTTAGCCCCAAGGTGTGTGCATACTCCACTTTTTTTGCCACACGTTTTATCACCGTAATGTTATCCAGTGCAAAGCTGTCTTCTTCCTGCACGGAAAACATATCCAAGGCTTCGCCGTCGTCTCGCAAGCTTAAAATGATGTTTTCCTCATCAATGCGGCATAGGACATCCAGCTCTATGTCTTTTTTGGTTTGGTTGTAGCTTAAAATATTCACAGCGGCATCCTCGGCCAGAAGACCCAGCAAATTTGCCTGGCTTTCCGTTAAACTTTGCTCTTTCCCAAATGAAATAAGCCCCTCTGAAAGTGCCACCGCATCTTCGGCACTGCCCTTGATGCTCACATCATACACCACTTCATTTTCGGACGGCTTTTCTTCAAGCAGCCAGCTTGTATAGCGGTTTTTCTTGCGATGATACACGATGTGACACAGGGTAAAGGCAACCAATAGCGTGATTGCCTCGGCCAGCACAAAACCCCACCACACACCCACAATGCCAAAGCGCATCGCCAGCAAGACAACCAGCGGCACAATGAGGAAAAAACCGCGCAAAGACGAGATGAAAATTGCGATATTCCGGTGTTTTAGGGTTTGCAAATAGTACATTAAGGTGAAGGAAATGCCGGCACCCAAAAGGCTGATGGCAAAGATGCGAAGGCCCACAAGACCCATGGAGACGGCAACGGGGTCTACCACATTGAAAAGGGTTAAAATAGCCTTTGGAAACACTTCGAGCAA
>CAYJNQ010000063.1:0-7444 GCA_964371725.1 uncultured Oscillospiraceae bacterium | reverse complement strand
CGGGAACCCTAAAAAAATATGTGTACAGCTCGCTTGTCTTTTTGTTTTTAAGTGTTACATTTGGGGTGCTCCCGTTCTTTGCCATCAGCCATTTGGCGGTTTCTTTGCTGGATGGGCAAGCGGTGAGCGTTGCGTATATTGCAAGCATTTGTGCTGTGGTGTTTGGCGCCCTTATCTTAAAAGCAATTACCATGGGGGTGGGGCTTACCCATTCGCATACAGCGGCTTTTGGCATTCTCTACAACATCCGAAAAGCCAAGGCGAAAGACATGGCCGAGCACCCCTTGGGTTTCATCGAGCACAACGGTGTGGGCAAATATAAAAAGGGCTTTGTCGAGGACATCGACATTTTGGAAAATCTGGTTGCCCACATGATACCCGAGGGTGTCCCGAATGTTTTCATCGTTTTTATAACCTATATTTTTATTTTCGTGCTCGACTGGCGGCTGGGGCTTTTGTCCTTTGCCATTATTCTGGGTGGTTTGATACCGATGAGTTTCATGATGCGCATCGGTGTTCAATTGATGCCCAAATACTATGAGGCACTGGATACAATGAACGACAACATCATCGAGTATGTTGGCGGCATGGAAGTGGTGAAAGTATTTGGCAAAACAACCGGTTCTTTTGAAAAGCTGAAAAATTCTATTTTGCAGGCACGGGATTTCACCTATGCATGGTATAAGACCTGTTGGCGCGATATGTCTATCATGAACGCCGTGATGCCTTGCACCATTTTGCTTGCGCTTCCCGTTGGTATCCTTTTTTATCAAAACGGCAGCATTGTTTTGAACGATCTGATCTTGGTGCTGCTTTTGAATTTGTCGCTTTCGGCACCGCTTATAAAACTCATGGCCTTTATGCCGGTGTTTCCGCAGGTGGGCTATGCCATTGAAAAAATTGAGGCAACCTTTGACGCCCGGCCCATTCAAACAGGCAGCAAAACCGAAACACCCGAAAATTACGACATCGCTTTTGAAAATGTGAGGTTTTCCTACAACGAAGAGACGGAAGTGCTGCATGGCCTGAATGCTGTATTCAAACAAGGGGAGCTCACCGCTTTGGTGGGCGAAAGCGGTAGCGGCAAAAGCACCATTGCCAAACTCATTGTGCATTTTTGGGACGTAAGCGACGGTAAAATCACAATAGGCGGCACCGATATCAGAGACTTCACAAGCAAAACCCTTATGTCTATGATTTCCTATGTGGGCCAAGACAACGTTTTGTTCAACGGCAGCATTATGGACAACCTTTTAATGGGTAAAGAGGGCGCTTCAAAAGAAGAGGCCATCCTCGCCGCCCAAAATGCCTGTTGCCATGATTTTATTATGAACCTTGAAAAAGGGTACGACACAAATGTGGGCACAATGGGCGGCAAACTTTCCGGCGGGGAAAAACAGCGCATCACCATTGCAAGAGCCATGCTCAAAAATGCACCGATTGTGATTTTGGATGAGGCAACCGCGCACACAGACAGTGAAAATGAGGATTTGATTCAAGCGGCATTGTCCAATTTGCTGAAAAATAAAACGGTCATTGTAATTGCACACAGGCTCAACACCATCACCGCTGCCAACAACATCATGGTTATGGAGAGTGGGCGGGTGCAGGCCGAGGCAAACCACGAAGAATTGTTGAAAACATCACCCCTCTACCATCAATTGTGGCAAGAGAGCATGCGAAGTGTTGAATGGACGATCGGAAAGGGGTGTGCAGGCAATGTTTGATTTGATTAAAGGCGTGCTAAAGCTTTCGGGTAAAAGAAAAAAGAAGCTCATTGCCTCCTATTTCTTGTCTTTTCTTGATGGTGTTCTTGCCAATGTGCCAATTTTTGTAATTGGCTACACCCTATCTCTAATTGTTTCGGGCAACCTTCGGGCAAATACTTGGCTGGTTTTGCTGGTTGCCTTGGCTGTGGCGGTGGTTGTGAGAACCCTCCTTAAGTATCTGAACAATGTGCTTGAGCAGGGAATTGGCGTGTTGACATTCGCGGACGAGCGAATCAAAACCGGCGACAGAGTGCGGCGCTTTGAAATGGGTTTTTTCTCAGACAACAATGTGGGAAATTTAACCTCTGTGTTTGCCAATGATTTGGCTTTCATCGAGCAATATGGCATGCAGGCAATGGGGCTTTTGACATCGTCCATCTTAAGCATTGCAGTGTCTATGCTCATGTTGATTTTTATCAACCCAAGTCTTTCGGCCGTTTATATCGCCATTTCCCTAATTGCCTATTTTGTGCTAAAAGCCTATTACAACAAAACCATAGTGGAAGGGCAAAAACAAAGGGAGGCAACCAAAGACCTTGCCGAAGCCGTGATAGAATATGTGAGTGGCATGTCTGTAATTAAGGCATTCCATTTAGAGGGCGAGCGCTTTCGTAAAACTGAAAATGCATTTAAAAGGGCCAAAACGTTCAATTTGGGTTTTGAAAAGGTGGCCATTCCCTATGTTGTTACCATTTTCATTTTAACCGGTCTAGGAACCGCCCTCATCATAGCAATGAGTGCATACAACGGAAGCCTAAACGCTGCAATTTTGCCCTATATGGTCATGATTGTTGTTTTTTCCACCAACTCTTTTGCGCCGATAACGGTGGTGGCTTTGCAAATATCTCTCTTAAATATGGCAAAAGCGGCGCTGGATAGATATGAAAAACTCACAGAAATCAAGGCCCTTGACGAGGATTTTGAAGACCAAAAAATCGAGCGTTTTGACATTGAATTTCAAGAGGTCCGCTTTTCTTATGAAGAAAAAGAAATCGTAAAAGGCATCAGCCTCACCATCCCACAAAATAAAATGACCGCTTTGGTTGGAAAAAGCGGCAGCGGCAAAACAACGATTACCAATTTGATTGCAAGGTTTTGGGATGTGGATTCCGGCACGGTTCGCATAGGTGGGGTAGACATTGGGAAAATAAGCACCGCCGAGCTTTATAAGCACATCAGCATGGTGTTTCAAAAGGTATATCTGTTCCACGATACCATCTACAACAACATCGCACTCGGCAATGAAAATGCCACGGTGGAAGAGGTGCACGAGGCTGCGAAAAAAGCAAGATGCTACGATTTCATTATGGCCTTGCCGAACGGTTTCGACACGGTGGTAACCAGCGGGGGGTCCTCCCTTTCGGGCGGTGAAAAACAACGCATTTCCATTGCGCGGGCAATCTTAAAAGATGCACCGATTATTTTGCTGGATGAGGCAACGGCCTCTGTAGACCTTGACAACGAGAGATACATTCAAGAGGCCATCAACGAACTCGTGCAAGAAAAAACCCTCATTGTGATTGCACACAAACTTTCCAGCATTCAGCATGCCGACAATATTGTTGTGGTGGATGATGGGCAAATTGCAGAACAGGGAACACACGGCGCCCTGCTTGCAAGTGGCGGCATTTATAGCGAGCTTTGGAAAAAGCGCAGCAACGCCGCTTCATGGAAATTGGCAAAATAAGCATTCTGCGCATATTTCAAAATAAAAATAGGGTGCAAAAATCATGCGCCTCGCTTGCAAAGCGAGGCGCATGAACTGCATAGGGGTTTATTCAGGAAGCTTTGTGTTGTTTCTCTGTTGCTGTTTTATCACGCCGGTGCTGTAACCTGCCAGCAAGAGCTTCAGGTCTTCAATTTTTTGAACAATCAAAGCACCCGCATCCGTGTCTGCAATGGTCATGCGTTTTTCATAATTTTCCACCAAAATGTTTTTGGAGTGCATGTCGTCATCGTTTTCGATTACGGCTTGCACGCCTTTAAACGGGTAATGCTCCGAAATCAAAAGCTGGTAGCTATTGGAAACCAACGTGTAGCCGGAAATCCCGGTTACCTTTTGGTAAGATTTAGACATCCCTCCATCAATAATAAGCACCTTGCCCTGTGCCTTGATGGGCGATTCGCCCTTTTTGATTTTGACAGGCACATGCCCATTGACAATGTGGGCATTTTTTGCCTGAAGCCCAAATTCTTCGATGATTTTGTCGGCGGTTTCCACTTGTACAATGTGCTTGTAGTAATTGTCTTTTTGTTCTTCCCAAGCGTTTTCGTCGGTGATAAAGGTTCGCTCAAATGTACTCATTTTTGCTTTCCCATTTAAGGGGGAGGTGGGGCCACACCACAAAAACCACATGAAATCGAGGGCGAATTTTTTTTCTTCTCCGCGGCCATAAGCGCTAATTCTGCAAAGCTTGTCGCACAAATCCAAATAGTTTTTTCCCTTGTATTCTTTTCCATCAAATTGAAATGTGGCGAAAGTTCCGTCTTGATTCATCGGGATACACCCGTGATAGAGCAAATTTTGGTTGTTTATTTTGTAAACAGCCCCGTTTTGATACAGAAAATCGACATGTTTATGAAGCAATTTGCTATTTATGAATGAAAAATGCAGTTGGTTGATGACGCTTTCTTCTTCCTTGGTAAGCCGGTAAACATTGTGTGGGTCCACTGTTGGAAAGGAAGTGTCATTCATTTTGTGCATCACACCGTCAATCATAATGCTGGCATCGTGCAGGTTGATTTTATCAAGCAACAAGCGATTTTGCATGCCGAATTCGGGGTGTTTTTGAATGATTTGGCCTTCCAGTTTCAGCTGTATCACGGTGATGGCCTTATGCACTTTGCTTGCAAGCTCAATGTTTTGCTCTTCTATGTTTTTCGATTTTTCATCGTTGTTTTGTGTTTTTGGAAGAAAACAAGTGCAAGGGTCGTCTTTGTATTGCTTCAAGGCAAAAACAGCCAAAGGGCGAATGTTGATGCCATAGCCCTCTTCCAGGCTGATAAAATTGTTATACCGAATGCTGTTTCGTATCACGTTTGCAATACTTGCTTTGTGCCCGTGTGCCGCCGCCATCCACACTACATCGTGGTTTCCCCACTGGAAATCCACATGGTTGTGTTCGCACAAGTCCTCCATAATCAAATGGGCACCGTATCCTCTGTCGAAAATATCTCCAATGATATGCAACCTATCCACAATCATTTTTTGAAGCAAATTCGAAAGTTCAGTGATAAAATCATCCGCTCTGCCCATCGTTATAATGGTGTTGATGATGTTGAGGAAATAGTCTTGTTTATTCATTTCGAAATTATCGGTATAAAGCAATTCGTCAATAATGTAAAGAAAATCTTTCGGCAAAGCTTTTCGCACTTTCGAACGTGTGTATTTAGAGGTTGCAACGCGGCATATCAAAACAAGGCGCATCAATATGGTGGTGTACCACTCATTTGTACAACCGCCCTTTTCTTGCATATCGGCCAGTTTTTCCTGCGGGTAATAGATAAGGGTGGCAAGCAAATTCTTTTCTTCCACGCTTATCGTATCCTCAAAGCATACATCTATTTTCCTTTTGATAGACCCGGAGGCGTTTTTCATGATGTGTGTAAACACCTCATATTCACCGTGCAAATCGCTGATGAAATGTTCTGTGCCTTTAGGAAGGTTTAAAATAGCCGAAAGATTGATGATTTCTGTGCAAGCGGACCGGCTTGTTGGGTAACTGTCGGCCAGAAGTTCCAAATATTTTTTTTGCTTTAGAACATGCTTTTGGTTTTGCATAAGGCCCTCCGAATTCATGAATTGTAGTACCTTTTGTTCCCGGCATTTATCATAAGTAAAAATGGCAAACCTTTGCCCACTCAAACGTCAAAAAAAAGATGTGTTCGGCATAATTATAAAGCCCTGCTAGGTTATTTGCAACCATTTTCAGCGCCCGGGCAGAACAAGGACCTGTCTGTTTCAAAAACAGCCAAGGAAATTTCAAAAAAAGGCCGATTCGAATGGGGCCGATGCCTTGGTTTTTGTTTTTATCCGGCAAGGTTTCAAGCGGGGTTTTGGCCAAAAGCGTGTTGCGTTTTTTCCTTTGACCCGCTGCTTTGCCGCTGTATGGCTGTTTCGGTTCGAACCCTTTGAATTACAAGGGGCCGCTCTCAATTGGGTATGGTTAAATCAGCCGCTTTCGTCCCCGAAAGGGGCAAGAAAAAAGCTGCCTATCGAAAAAATCGATATCAGCTTTTTTGTTACACGCATGCGCTGCAAAGGATGAGACAGAACCCACGCCTTTTTTGTGTGCGAGCTCCAATTGGGAACACCGCATTTAGCCTTCTATGATGGCAGTCGTCCCAAAGTATGTGCAAATTGCACGGTAATAGATTTCTGCCGCCCTTTGGCAACCCTCGTCGCTCATCCAAATACTTGTATCCTGTTCGCTTGTCACATACCCCTGCTCCACCAAAATGGCAGGATAAAGCTCGCTGTTCAGCACCCCAAAGGTATCCCCGGTGTAGTCGGTGTTTTCTTCTTCTTCCTCGGTTAAGGTGTACTGCACTGTATTGCCCCTGCGGTCTTCTTCATAGCGGCAATAGAATAGCCCTGTCTCTTTTCTTGGGGTATGTCCGTTTTCTACAAACCCATTGGCTATTAAGCTGGCCACAGAATGGCTGATAGCATGGTTTGCATTTTCGGGAGGTTGCACATATACTTCAAAACCGGAAATGTTGTTGCTATCTTCGTTGGCATTGCAGTGGATGCTGATAAAAAAATCGGCATTGTTTTCTATGGCAATTTCTCGCCGCTCTGTGGTGGAAACATCCGCATCATAGTTGTGCGTTAAAACGGTATGATAGTTTGAATCGTTTTCAAACAACAACCGTAAATACTCGGTGGTTTTTTCTGTAATGGCTTCTTCGCTTACCAAGCCTTGTGCACCCGGGCTTGTGCGGCTGTGGCCGCTATCCAAAAGGATTGTGTAGGTGTTTTCAGCTTGGGAAGACACCGCCGTTTGCGCAGGTTCGGGCGCAAAAGACGGGCCGGGCCCTTCATCGCGATTTGTGAAAGAATGAACAACAAACGCTGTGAGTATACCCGTTAAAAAGAGGACTACATATATAATTTTCCCACCCGGTTTTTTGGACTTTGAGGATTTCTCCTGCGCTTCATTTTCTTTGTTTGTATCGATATATCCCATATGCCCTCGTTTTTTCTAAGCAGCAGTACACTCCATTCAACGGATATGCTTTACGAATTGAATTTAGAGGTTGATTGCTGCCGGTAAAGGTCGGTTACAATTTTACAAAACTTATGTGAGCAATCCATGAGGGGCACAAAAAAAGAGGGTGTTCATGCGATGCGAAAAAAATAAGGGGCAGCCTGCCTCGAAAGAAGTTTTATGCAGAGATGATGCACCGTCACCTTTTGCAAAGAAAATGGGTGGCTGGGGTGCCCTTGCAACGGCCAATGCTATGCAGTGGGGGTGCAGCATTTGGCCTGAAAGCAATATCCAAGCAGCGCTATTTGCTGTGGCAGGTAGCGAATAAATTTCGGGCGCTGTGGGCAACATGCCTGCCAATGAAATTCGGTATGCCAAAACCACGGCATGTCTATCGAATGAAGCCAAAGATGCCCGTTATTTCGCATTATATTGGTAACCATGCGGTAGCCCACCCTACCATAA
>CAYJNQ010000062.1:0-7532 GCA_964371725.1 uncultured Oscillospiraceae bacterium | reverse complement strand
GGGATTTTTCGGGATCAATGTCGCTGCGATGCCAGCTTTCACTGCCGCCGGTTTGAATGACCACTTTCACATCTTCCGGCAAAATCACCGAGAGCATCTCGGCCAAATCCGTCGTGGCAGCCCCGTTGTCGGTTTCCAAATTGCTGCCGCACAAATACCAATACACCGCCCACTCGGCCCCTGCCTCTGCCATGTTTTCGCTTGCACTTTCGGGTGCTACATC
Organism: uncultured Oscillospiraceae bacterium; assembly: GCA_964371725.1. Taxonomy (GTDB): domain Bacteria; phylum Bacillota; class Clostridia; order Oscillospirales; family Ruminococcaceae; genus JAAYCI01. The sequence continues at coordinate 7,309 of CAYJNQ010000062.1, read as the reverse complement.
GCTTTGCCCCGTGCATGCCACAAGCAAAAGCAGCAGGAAAGCAAGCATGGCCGCCGTTATCCGCCTTTTCATAGAAAACCCCTTCCCTTGCCAAAGGGCACAGCGCCCACCCCCCGGCTTTTCCTTTTCCCTTTTTCGAATGTTTTTCACATAGCTGTGTCGAATAAATGTTTTTCTTTTTTAACCATTCGCAAGATATAGCTACGTTTTAGTATACCATAGGCAAGAAGGAAAAGGAAGTTTTTGTTCCTGCAAAATGCCGAAATGAAGATGAAAAAGTTTGGCAGCACCACCTAAACCTGCAAACGGGCGTGTATACACCATAAAAAAACAGCAAGAGAGGGCATTCCCCCCTCCTGCTGTTCATAAACCTTCCATGGCCTTGTTCCTCTGCGGTGTTTTTGCTTTTCCGGCATCGGCACGTTCCGGCGCTCTCCCGTTTTCATTCAATGTCAACCCCCCGTAGAGGCCGGCTCTTGTGAAAAAATTTTTATCCATTCCATCGCAGCTCAAAGCTTGTCTTCGCCCCGCTCCTTCGCGCCGCTTCATTGTCAAAAGAATGTGGGTCACCCTGCCAAGAGATGTTGCCAAGGCAAAGGGTTCTTCCGTCTTGAACAAAGCTTTCGGGCGATACTGTGTATAAAATTTTGTTCAGCGCCACATCTGTTTCGTTTGCATAGGCATGGTAAACAATGGTGGTACAATTGAGCGTATTGGTGGAAAATGCATCTGCGGCAAAGCTATAGGGAATGCCCAAAAGATGATTTTTTGCATAATCGGCAACCTGCGCGGCCTCTTCGTCGGAAACGCCGCTCACGGTGTATAGCCGCACCTGTTCTGCCTCGCCAAAATCCAAAAGCGTGGTCAGGTCGCTCACGGTTCCGGCACCCCAGCAGTGGATGATTTCATCTTCGCTGTACACAATGGCCGCGTGCCCGTGGCGAAAATAAAAGCTGAAATCGAGCCAATTGAAACCCGAAACATTGGTGGCCGAAATCAGCACATCGCCTTTTCGGCCCAGTGCCACAAGCTCGTCTAAGGTTTGCACACTCTCGCCGCAGCTGTTGCTTGCGGGCAAGGGCGGCAAAGTTTCCTGTGCGGCGCTTGCCGCAAAAACGCCAATGTGCACGGCAAAAAGAAAGGCCATGCACACAGACAGGGTAAACCATTTTTTTGTTTTTGGCATCGCTTGTCCTCTACTGGGTGCCGGCACCGCGTTGAAGCCGGATGATGGAGCACCCGGCATTGATACCCTCTCCGGAGCCTTTCCTTTACAAACGGGGTGCTCCTCCGTTTTCACGCCAACGGCCCTTTGCTGCGCTGAATCGGTTTTGAAAACAATATGTTTAGTATAGCAGAAATTCGGCCATTTTCAATCTTTTTCGGCTTTCTGCACGCGAAAACCAAAACGAGAATTGAACAAAAAAACAACTTTTGTGTGTGTAATAAACCCCTAATAGGCGCTCGTCTTTTCCTTGTTTTATGTGGCACCCCAGCCCGCAAGCGATTGCAGCGCGGGCATGAGCTCTTTTGCTTTTTCGGTGGCGAAATATTCCACACGTATGGGCATTTCATTGTATTGCACTCTTGTAATTAACCCATCTCTTTCCAATTCCTTTAAGGAAGAGGCAAGCATTGTGTTGGTAATTCCCTTCACTTTTTTCATCAACTCGTTGTATCGAATGCCCGCCCCGGATGACAACACGCAGATGATTGGAATTTTCCACTTGCCACCAATTCTTTTAAGCGTAACTTGCAATGGGCATTCCTCTCTGCAAGGGCAATGGTCGGCTTTGCACACACTCATGTTTTCCGGATCTCCTCTTGTTTTTCTGCGTTATTGACGTTGTTTTTTTTCATGTGCTATTATCATATCAGCTCTAAAAACAAAGTCAATTGTAAAACCTTATCAAAGGAGAATTCCCATGAAGAATTTAGAAAACGTGAAAGCACTGTTTACAGACCCGAAGGCAGCAAAGATTATCGCCACCGTTTCAGCACAGGGAGAGCCGCACGCCATCGTTGCCGGCACTGTTGTTGTGCTGGATGAAGATGCGCTTGCTTTTGCTGAAATATTCATGAAAAAAACGTCCCAAAACCTTGCCGACACAGGCAAAATTGCAATATTGGCGGAAAAAGGCGCAGAGTCGTATCTTGTGAATGGGGCGAACCCCACAAGGCATACCGATGACGCCATTTATGACGAACTCAATAAAAAGTTCGCCTTTCTAAACGCACCCATTGCAGCCATTTGGACCTGTGAAATTGCCAAAATATTCAACCAAGGCGGCAACCCAAAAGCCGGAACTCAATTGTTCTAATTGCTCAGGCCGTTAAGAAAGCACCCGTAAAAACAACGCACTCCTTTGCGGAATGCGTTGCTTTTACGGGGCTCTTTTTTTTATGGGCAAGCTTCTATTTGCTGTTTGGATTCCCCTGCATGCCTTTCGGCTTTTTCCATGCGCTGAATCACCTTGCGTGTTTCTGCATTGATGAATTTGCACAGGGGTTCCTCTTCCAAACGGCAGAGCTTTCCGCCTTGCACCACCTGTTCCCCATTCACAAAAACGCGGTCTACCATGCGTGCATCTCCGGAAAGAACAAGGGCATAAATGGGGTCGCACTTGCCGCCGGCATATTGCAATTGGTTCCAGTTCAGCATCACAAAATCGGCCATCATGTCGGGCGCAAGATAGCCGATATCCTGCCGGCCCAGCACCTTTGCACCGCCAACCGTTGCCATATACAAGGCCTTTTCCGGCGTGATGCAGCACTCTTGTGTTTCGCTGAACTTCTGAATCAAATAGGCATTTTTCAATTCTGCCATCATGTTGGAGGCGTTGTCACTGGCGGCCCCGTCCACGCCAAGCCCCACCGCGATGCCACGCCGAAAACATTCCGACACCTTCGCAATGGCGGAATTTAAAATCATGTCGGAATTGGGGCAACACACCACCCCCACCTTGTTTTTCGCCAGTTGCGCAAAATCTTGCTTTGTGAGTTGCACGCAATGGGCAAAAAAGTTGCCCTCTTGCAAATACCCCATCCTTTCGGCATATTGTATCGGCGTGCATCCGTGTTTTTCCTTGCAAAAAGAGAATTCATCGCGGCTGTCTGCCAAATGGCTGTGCAAGGAAACGCGATACCGCTGCGAAAGCTTTTGCACTTCGCGCACGGTGTCTTCGTTTTCATACACAAGCCAGCAGGGCGCTAGGCCAATTTGCAGCATGGAACCTTTTTGCGCATCGTGGTAGCGTTCAATCAGGCGCACGCTGTCTTGCAAGATATGGTCCGTTGTTTCCACCAAAGCCTCCGGCACATGCAAACAGCCCTCGGCAGCACCGGCCGACAAACTGCCGCGCATGGCGTGAAAACGAATGCCAAGCTGGCTCGCCGCCAAAAGTTCCATATCCAGCATGTTGGCATATCCTTTTGGGAAAACATAGTGCATATCACAGCTTGTGGTGCAGCCTGTGCGCAATAAATCTGCCAACGCACCCAAGGCGGCCGCATAGGTGGATTGTTCATCAAAAAAGGAAAGTCGCCTGTAAAACAGGCGAAGCGTTTCCATCAAGTCTCCCTCAAAAGCATTGGGCAAATTGCGCGTGATGGTGTGTGCACAGTGTTGGTGCGCATTGATAAGGCCGGGAATCACCACACACCCGCGTGCATCCACCACCTCGTCCTGTTCCGGGTTTGCGGAAATATCGGTGGCCACCTGCAGAATCCGATTTTTTTCAATGAGCATATCGGCATGGGCCAACACCTGTCTTTGGGGGTTCATGGTGATGATATAGTCTGCATTTTGAATCAAAACACGCTTTTTCTTCATACAAGAACTCCTTTTAAAAATGAACCCAATGGCAGGGGCTTTGTTTTCACCTCAAGGCTTATAGAATTTTTTCGCCTGCCGCATACACGGCCTGCACTTTGCGGGCACGGGGCAAATGCATCATGCGCTCGAGCCGCTCTTCAACACGCAAAGGGCGCAAAAGCGGCAAATCTTCGTCGCTAACAGCCACACAGTGCAAGGGTTTTCCCACTTCAAAACAGGTGCTTTCACCAAAGAAATCGGCATTTGTGGCAAGATACAAAGCCTCTGCAGGGCTCAGCGCCCTGTCTTTTTCGTCTACCAAGGCCCTGTACAGTTTCGATGCCGAAACCGCCGCCCCCATAATGCCCAGCATGGATAAATCATTGCCGCCGGAGATGTCGGAACCAAGGCACACCTTCACGCCTTCGTTTAGCATTGCACGCACGGGTGCAATGCCGCTGCTGAGGTTCGTGTTCGATTCGGGGCAGTGCACCACACGCGTGCCGCGTTCTTTCATAAGGGCGCGCTCGGCTTTGTCCGAATAAACACAGTGTGCCATCAGCGCTTTTTCGTTCATCATGCCATATTTGTCGTAGGCTTTTCCGTAGCTCTCGCAATCCGGTTCCAGCTCCTTCACCCAGGCAATTTCCCCGCGGTTTTCGCTAAGATGCGATTGCAAAGGCAAATTTCGCTCTTGGGCAAGCTTTCCAAGCCCCGTAAGGAGCGCCTGTGTGCAGCTTGGAATGAAACGCGGCGTGAGAATCGGCTTTACCTTTTTGAAATGGGTTTCGCAGTAGTCCAGCCAGCGAACCGTTTCGGCAAGGGAGGTTTCGGTTTCTTCGCACAGGGTTTCGGGGGCGTTTCTGTCCATGTTCACCTTGCCCACATAGCCACATACCCCGGCTTTTTCAAGCTCTTCCATCAAAACAAGCGTGCCCTCATAGTGCAAAGAAGAATACATACAAACGCGTGTTGTGCCCATTTGCACCAGTTCCCCTGCCAGCGCCTTGTACACCTTGCGTGCATACACTGCATCCCGAAAAGCACTTTCAGTGGGGAAAGTATAACGGTTCAACCAATCCAGCAGTTCCAGCTCCAGCCCAATGCCGCGCAAGGGGTATTGCGGTGCGTGCAGGTGCATATCCAAAAAACCGGGCAGCAGCAGTGCCTCGCCATAATCGTACACTTTTCCCACATACCCCTCGGGCAACGCGGGCAAAATTTCTTGCAATTCACCCTCTTTAACAAGCAAAACCGCATCTTTTTGAATGGTGAGTGTATCGGGTTTTGCCGCATGGCAAAGTTGCCCTTTGATGCATCCGTTCAGCATATTGTCTCCTTTTTATACGAACAGGTGCGTTCCCTCTCGGTTTCAACAAAAAGGAGCGCACCCGGTTTACCTGTTCGGTTTCTGGCTTTCACAAAACACTTTCAATTTCTTTGAAAAACTCTTCCTGCCCCGGAATGAGGGAGGCGTATTTCAATGTGCCGTTGATATACAGCGACGGCAAATTCGCAACCCCCATGGCTTTTGCCTGTGCAATGCCCTCGCGCGTTGTGTATTTGTGCTCTACCACGTCGATTTTATCGCCAAATTCCGCTTTTGCGGTTTGGGCCATGGCCCACATATAGGTGCAGGCCGCACACGAGGCAGAATCCAAGGTGAAGGCTTCTATTAGGGGTTTTTGCAAACTTTTGTAATCCGGCAAATCCACGGGCACATCATCGGCAGTGCTCTCATAGTTTTTCAGCACTTCGCGGTATTTGTCCACGTCTTGCAAAAGTTCCGCCACGGCAATGGCGTTTTCTTTGGGCGTGGCATAGGGCATATCGCAGCCGGGAGACACGACAAGGTTCTTTTTGTTTACACTGTCTATCATGTCCACCACATATTTCATGTTGTCCTGCTGGTTGCCAAACAGCATCGTGGTGGTAAGCGGAATGTTCCCCCCAATAGAAATATTATAGCGGTCTGTAATCTCCTTTGCAATTGGCATGGGGATATTTTCGTCAATGCTCACAGCATCCGGCCCCGTTTTGCACATCACGTCCAGCACCTTGCGCGCATCACCGCACACAAAAAGGGCCGAAAAGCATCCCTTGCCGCGAATGTAATCGAAAATTTGGGTGTAGGCCTCGTGCAAAAACTCCTGAAAACTTTCCGGCGCAATTTGCGAAACCACGGGGTCCACCGGTGCGATAACATGCACACCGGCCTCTACATAGTAATCAATCATGCGCAGGGCATTTTCTGTGCAGTAGCGAATTAAATCGTGCACATACTGCGGGTTTTTGCGCATAGCCCGAAACAATTTTGTGCCACGCAGGTGAGAGGCCAGTGTGAACGGGCCGCAAAACAGGCCATAAATCGCCGTTGTATCGCCCACAGCTTCCACCAGTTTTCGCGAAGCGTCCATCACCACGGGGATGCGGCCTTTGTCTTTTTCCACAAAGAAAGTGGGGATTTCGTCTGTGTCGGCCAAGGGGTGTGTTTTCACGCTGGGCGGGTTGTCGTTGGCCCACATAAGCTCGCACCCCAGCACCTCGGCTTCCAGTTGCAAATCAAAGGCCACGGGTTGGCCGTCCGGCATGTAGTACTTGTGCACTTCCAGGCAAGAGGCCAGCAATTTGTCGCTATCTTTCAGCATTTCGGTTGCTGTGTAGTTTTTGAATATGCCGGCGTGGATGCCGGCAAACGGCACCCAAGGCGGCCTTGGGGTTTCTTCGTGGCGGTAGGTTTTGAAAACAAGTTCTTTTCCTGTCATGAGTTCACCTCGTTTAAACGATTTGCAGAAAAATATGTGTCTAGTTTTTTTATATACTGGGCTTTTTCAGCCTCACCGGCAAGGCCATACTCAAAAGAGTTTCTCACGAGTAGGTATAGATCACGGCCAGACAAATTAAATGTTTTTGCAACTTCATAAATATTTTCATTCAAATCCGCCCCCAACATACAGGGATCATCAGAATTGATAGAAATCGTTGCTCCTGCACGAAACAGGTCGATAAAGGTGTGTTCCTCCAAACTGTCAAAGATGTTTATTTTGACATTAGAAATGGGACCCATAGCCAGCAACATTTTTTCATTCACAACTTTTTCAAGAAGCGTTTTATCCTCAATAATCCGGACTCCATGATCAACAATGGTAATGTGGCAGTCCTGAATGGATTCCCAAACCGAGTCTGGGCCGCCTTCCTCTCCAGCATGAGCGCGTAAAACAAAGCCCATCTCTTTTGCCAGTGAACAAGCTTCTGCATGCTTACCTGCTGGGTACCCAACTTCAGCGCAATCCATGCCAACAGCGGACACCAAATCAGTATAAGGTTTTAATGATTTCACAAATTCAAGAGAGTATTCGCCGCTTTGCATACGGTCTAAATTTGCTACAATTTTCAAATCGACATCATATTGTTCTTTGACGTGTTCTAAACCTTCCCGAAAACCTTCCATAACCGTTTTCAAGGGAATTCCACGTTTTAAAATAGCCGCATTCC
>CAYJNQ010000061.1:0-8127 GCA_964371725.1 uncultured Oscillospiraceae bacterium | reverse complement strand
AGCCTTGTCACCGATGATAGCAGCAGCCTTGTCACCGATGATAGCAGCAGCCTTGTCACCGATGATAGCAGCAGCCTTGCCACTGATGACAGCAGCAGCCTTGCCACCGATGACAGCAGCAGCCTTGCCACTGATGACAGTGTGCCTATCGATGGCAACACATCTGCCGGCGAAGAAAGTGATGATGATATTTCCGGCGACTATATGCTTGAAGGCGGGCAAACGGCCAGCCTGTTCAGTATGGCCGGCACTTTTGCGGCCCCAGCCGATGAAGATTCGTCTTACACCCTTGTCTTTCACAGCAACTATGATCGTGTGGATCCCAGCAAGGTAAATGTAACCTTCTCAGAAAACTATGCTGACGGTGAAACAGCCATCGCTCCTTCGCTGGCAGAAACCGGGTTTTCAGCGCCGGCCGGGTATTATCTTCTTGGCTGGCATCCATTCGTATATGGAGGCACAGATTTTTATCCTGTGGGCTCACGGATACCGGAGGATGGCCATGAGAGTATGACTTATTATGCTGTTTGGAACCCTCTTAAAACCATGAACTGGACAGCCAGCAACTACACCGAAACCTACAATGCCCTTGCCCACACGTTTGCCATTCCCAGTGTGAACAATGTTACCGGAACCACGGTAAATTACAGCTATTTTTTAAATGGAGAAGCAAGCACCTTAGTAGCACTGGGGCAATTGACAGAGGCGGGCACTTACACCGTAACCGTTCGTGCCACAGCCGAAAACTATCACGATTCTGAAAAAACGATTACCGTAACCATCAACCCGGCGCCGCTTGAAATTTCACCGGAATTTTCTGATGATGAAATTCTTTACGGAAACAGTGTGAGCACCGGATACAAGCTGCAAAATGTAGGCGAGCCAAAAGGGCCGATGGCCACCGATGTCATCGAGCTGAACACGGCGCTAACCAATGCCGGTGTACTGTTTGAAATCTTCGACAGCGAAAACAATAAAGTGAACCATATCACCACGGCTTTGCCCGGCACCTACACCATCCGCATGTCGGAGGAAACCTTGCAAGCTTTGCAGGCAGATCCTGCCTTTTCTAACTACAGCCTTGAAAAAACCGAACATTCCTTTACCATCAAAGCACAAACCGGCCTTACACTGCAACTGGGCGCCGCCCCTTACAGTGGCATCTATGATGCAAAAAGCCACCCAATTTTAGATTATGATAAGCTGTCGGCTGTGGTGCAGCGTGAAGATCTACAGATTCCGGCCCAAAATGTATCGTACTCCTATAGCACAAGCGGTGAAGATGGCCCATTTTTACCTTTGACATCCACCACATCCTTGCCCACTGTAACCACCGTGGCCGATGCGGCAACACAGCCCATTTGGGTGCGTGTGGAGGCTCTCGGTTACCTGGCGGACACAGTGAAAGTGCAGGCCACCATCACACGCGCCGAATTGGTTGTGCGCAGCGTTAGTCCTGCTGCCATTCCCTTTGACGTGGACGGTGTAACATTGCCCACACTGGAATACACCTTTGGTGATTTCAGCGGTGCCCATGGGGCACTGGGCACGACCACCGATTATGAAAATGATTTGCGAGAAGAGCTTGAGGCTAGCTCTGATTTTGAGCTGAGCACAACCGCAAGGGAAAACTCCCCGGTGGGCAATTATTTGATTACAGTTGCAGGCCCCGAAACTTTGGCCAACTACACAGTGGAATACCGCAGCGAGGGCTATGTGGACATCGTACAATCGACGGGGTTGGTTCTGGCACAAGTGAATGGCTACCACGGCGACTATGATGCCACCTCTCACAATGCGTTCACGTATGCAGTGCTGTTGAATGGTGAGACCATCACCTCTGGGTTCACCCTTTATTTTAGCCCCACGGGCGAAGAAGGCTCCTTTGAACCGATGACCACCACAAACCGCCCCACAGTGCGAACTGCCAACGAAGATGCACCTGTGAGCTATTGGCTGTATGCCCGCATGGAAGGGTATGTGGACTCTGCTGTTGTGAAGGCAACGGCAACCGTAAACCGTGCCGATTTGTATGTACATGCACAGAATGTACAGCAGCCTTACGGCACAGTCATTCCCGCACCATTCAACTACAATTTCACAAATGCAGACGACCAAGCCACCTTGCCCACCGCCGAAAATCCAGAAGCCGTGCGCACAGAGCTGGAAAACCATTCCACAGGCACAACCGCTTTTCGCATAAGCACCGATGCAACCCAAAACTCACCCTTTGGCCAGTATGACATCGATGCGCAAGGCCCTGCCCAATTGGAAAACTATGACGTGCACTATATCGATGGCAAGCTGACCATTGAAAAACTGGGCACCTTGCAGTTCAACCTTGCCGATATCACGGCAAGTGCCTACAATGGCGAATATGATGCGCTAAACCACGAAATGTTGAACGCCGTGCCCACGGTTCGCGACCAAGTGGGAGAAGTGGTGGATATGAGTGTGGCCGGTTCCTTTGTGGCCTACAGCCAAAACATCAACGACATGAATGCCTTTGTTACCGAAATTCCCCAAATTCGCAACGCAGGCAGCTACAATTTGTATGTAGGGGCTTATCACCCCGGCTACGATTTTGCACTGACAAGCGTGCCGGTGCACTCCACCATCACCCCGGCTTCTTTAGAAATTTCGGTGCTAAGCTATCAATCCATTCCCTACAACACCGCGCCAAACCTAAATTACACAGCAAGCCCGTTCAAGGGCAATGACAGCTTTGAAGACCTTGGCATCGAGGTGGATGTGAGCACCACGGTAACAAACACTTCCTTGCCCGGCACCTATCCTTTGAATATTTCGGGCCCTGCTGTTAGCCAAGACGGCAACTATGCACAAAGTGGTGCAGGCAACTATACCCTGCGTTACACGGGCGGCCAAATTGAAATCATCGAAAACGACGAATTGGACGTGAGCGCCAATGCCTATAACGGCACCTATGATGCACAAGAACATGAGGTTGTGTATAATGTGAGCAGTGGGGTACCCGGTGCCCGTTATGAGTACAGCGTGAATGGCGGACCCTTTGTTGACACAGCGGTGCCCACCATCCGTGATGCCGGGGAATACACCGTGCAAATTCGTGTGAGTGCTCCCGGCTATGAAAGCAAAACCATCACGGTGAAAGCCACCATTGCCAAGCGGCCTGTTTTGGTAACCGTTGGAACCTATGAAAAAACCGAAGGTGCAAACGACCCGACCTTTGTGGCGAATTTTAACGGCTTGCAAGGCAGTGATGCCCTTGCACACCAAATAAGCCGCGAAGAGGGCGAAGGCGTTGGAACTTATAGTGTTACGGTAGCCGTAACAGAGAACCCGAACTACATTGTCACTGTGCAAAATGGGGTTTTGAATATCTTAGCGGTGGAAAACACCGTGCCAACCACCCCAACCACAACGCCCACAACGCCTACAACACCCGCTCCCCCCGATGTTCCCTTTGTGCCGGAAGCGCCGGAAGTGCCCGAGGTGCTGGAGTTGCCGGGGCTTAACGGAACACCGGATATTCCCGAAACCGCCGAAACACCGGATGCCGATGCGGCACCGGCACCCGACGCCCAAAATATTGCGGTTGCACCGGCTGATGTAGCCGAAGAGAGCATTGCCACACGCATTCTTTCAGCACTTGGCCTTGCCGATTTCGTTTCCGACATGGGCGTTACCATTGGCGACACAACCATTCCGCTCGCTGCTGCCGGTGGGCACTGGGCACTGGTGAACTTATTGCTCACGATTTTCACAGTTCTTTTCACCATTCTTTTGGCCATAGGCCATTTTGTGCAAAAGCGCAAAGATCGTGAGGGGTACGATGAAGAAGAGCAACACCAAGCACCCGTGAAGCGCAAAACAGTTGCCATCATTTGCAGCGCACTGGTATCCATTTTATCTGTGGTTGTTTTCTTGCTTACCGAGAATATGAGCCTTCCGATGGCTCTGTTCGATTATTGGAGCGTTTTGATGCTGGTGATAAGCGTTGCACAAGTTCTGATCTATGTTCTGGCACACGCAAAACACACCGCCAAAAGGCATGCTCGCCACAGGCACAAAGCCTAATCCATAAAAACAAGCAATATCCCCCGGCCAAAAGCCGGGGGAATTTCATCTTAGGGGCTGTTGAAAAACAAAGGCTTTGCAAAAGCTAGCGCAAAATTTTTGTTAGATAAAGCAAAAAGCGCAAGCGATACGGTGTGTATGGATGAGCATTTTTGTGAAGTCGATTTTGTCAACATCCCCATCTTAGCAAACCCACCGGTTTTGACGGTTAAGTGGGGGATTTCGTTTTATAGGGATGCTGCTTTTTGCCTCCTTTTTCGGGTGGCCTTTGCATGCGTAACAAACGCTGTTCACTTCCTAAAACCAAAAGACGGCGTCTCTTCCAACTTGGAAAAGACGCCATCTCTCAGCGTATTATTCTTCGATACCCTCTGGCTTAATTGCTAAATGTAAAGTGTGATGTCATTGTTTTGAGTGTGTGCGCTTGCTCTAGAAGCTCTTCACTTACCGAAGCTGTTTGCACGGCCGCCGAAGTGTTGATATCCACCACCGAAGCGATTTGTTCCACGCCGGCCTTGATTTGCTCGGCAGATGCAGCTTGGCTCTCTGTGGCGTTGGCGATATCGTCCACAAGGGTGCTCAGTTTGGAAGCACCTTCAAAGATATGTGTGATAGAGGCGGAAGTGGCCTGGGCCACCTTGTTTCCTTGTTCCACAGCCGATAGTGTCTCTTCAATCAACATGGCTGTGTCGCTTGCCGATTTTGCAGACCGCGATGCCAAACTGCGCACTTCGTCTGCCACCACGGCAAACCCTTTTCCGGAAACACCCGCCCGTGCGGCTTCCACCGCCGCATTCAGTGATAAGATGTTTGTTTGGAAGGCAATATCGTCAATGGCCTTGATAATATTGCTAATTTCATGTGATTTTTCATTGATTTGCTCCATCGCACGCATCATATCTTGCATTTGTTCATTGCTTAATTGCAAAGATTCCTGCGTTGCTGTATTTGCCTTTTTAACATTGCGTGCATCCTCGGCAGTTTGTTTGATTCTGCCAGACACTTCATCTACTGAAACGGTTAACATTTGAATTGCCGATGCTTGGGAATTGGCCCCTTGTGACATGGCTTGTGCATTATTTGCCAGTTGCTCACTGCCACCACGCACCAAGCTTGATGAGCTTTGTAATTGTTTCAATGTTTGGGGCAATTCTTTGTTGATTTTGTTGTATGCTATGGCCAACGGGGCATAATCGCCCACAAACAACTGGCCACTGATTTCTTGGTGGGTGAAATCACCCTGTGACATGGCGGTGAGGCCATCACTCAGTTCGTTGATGATGGCAGACACATTGGATACCATCTCTTTTGTGGAGCCTACCAGCACGCCAATTTCATTTTTTCCGGCTTTCAAATCCAAATGATATGCCAAATTGCCTTTGGAAATTTCGTGCAAAGCTTTCGAGCAGTTTGCAATGGGGTTGATTAAACTTTTTTTAATCACCACCTCAGAAAGAAACTGAACCACCATAATTAGTAAAAGTAAAATTGCCATCACAACATATATCAATGCGCTTTGAACGGTTGTGTCGACCACAAGCTGTTGCGTTCGAGTGTCTATCCGATCGCGCAATTCTGTTTGTAAGGTAGCAATTTGGGCCAATCCGCTTTCATATTCATCACCAAAAACACTATCCATTGCCTCTTGCACATTGCCCTCGTCTACAGATTCCATGGCAGCACTTTCCAGCGGAATGAGGTTGTTTGAAATAGACTGCATTTCCTCAATGATCACAATCTCATCATCTGCAAGGCCTATGGATTGCATATTTTCAACACCGATATCTCTGTTTTGTAATGTGTTTACTTCTTCCCAATAATTGTCGAAGTGCACGGTGTCACCCGTAGCGGCATAGGCCCGCACCTCTGAGGTTAAATAAGCTGACCCATCCATAAATCGGTTTAAATTTATAATCAAATCCGCCCTATCTGTGCTATATTGATTACTGCGTACACTTAACATCACCGCCCCAACAAAAGACACTATGAGCAAGAGCACAAGAATGGATACTGTAAGAATTCTCAACCGTTGCATGGTGGATGCTTTTATAGACATTTTTTCCCCTCTCTCTTGTTTCCTATCAGGTGTGTTTCAAAATCGGAAATGAGTCAAATTCCATTCACATACCACAAAAAATATATACATATTATACAATAGCAATAGAATGTGAACAATCTATAACAAATAACCCTATAAAATATGAAATTTGCGTATTTTGGTGATAAAATCAATTTGTTGCCCATTTTTGGCGAAAACGCCTGTTTTAACAAAGGCAAATTTTGGGCTGTCATTTCGTGTTTAGAGGGGTCCAAGCTCGAGTGGGGATATTGTAAGCCGGAAATTTTGTTGAGATTAAAAATGAATATCGCCTATTGCAAATGCAGCAAAAGCTGCATTTGCAATTTTGAGAGAATGATGATGGATTATCCATATTGCCCTGAATAAGATAAAATTCCCGTGCCCACATGGGCACAGGAATTATAAGTGTCAAAAAAGTGCAGGGCGGCAAGAAAGTGCCAAGTGCTAGGAAGCAAAAAATGCCGCAAAGGCGCATATAGTTGATATGTAACTGCCGCGGCATTTTGCAGTCTGACGACGCAATTGGTGCTTTATTGACGGCCTGAATTCCCGTGCCCACATGGGCACAGGAATTGTAAGCATGCTTTATTTTCGGGCACAAAACCCGTCTCTATGCCGAGCTAAGAGGCAAGCGGAACCGAAAACAAGTCGTGTGCGAACACGTCGCCAATCCACAAGTCGTCCCCTTTGGCATGAAGCGCCCTTGGGTCGATGGGGGCAAAACCGTCTTGTGCTTCACCCGTGTCTAAAAAGGTACGCACAGTGCCGTTTTCCACGGCACGAATCATGCCGTTTCCGCTGTCGGCCACATACAAAACACCCTCGTGTTCTGCGATATTGGTGGGCCAGCTAAACTGTGCTTCGGTGGCAGGGCCGTCTGTATATCCTTCCTCTGCGGCCAGGCCGGCCAAGGTGCTCAGCATCCCGTCTTCTATTTTGCAAATGCGGTGGTTGCCGCTGTCGGCAACATAGAGTACACCGCCGCTATAATACAGGCCCATGGGCTCGTTCAGCTGGGCAATTTGCACATCGCCCTCGCGTGTGCCCGGCGTGTTTGGCACGCCGGCAAACAGGCTTACCTCGCCTTCTTCGGTGATTTTGCGGATGACATGGTTTCCCGTATCCGCCAAAAGCAGGCTACCGTCCTCCAGTGTCACAATCCCGCCGGGGCGGCTGAAGCGCACCTCGGCACCAACGCCGTTTTCATAGCCTTCCACACTGCCACCCACCGTGGCAACGGTTTCGGTTTCAGGGTTGTAAAAACGCACAAGATGGTTGCCCGTGTCGGAAATGGCATATCCTTCCAAAAATGGGGTTAAATCAAAAGGGTCGTTAAAAGTGGCCGAAAGCGCCGCCCCGTCCTCACCGCCGCCAAGTGGGGTACCGTTTGCATCACTTTGCTCTGAATTGCCGGCCAGCATCGTATAGCTTCCATCTTCATATTGCCACACGGCATTGTGAAAGCTGTCTGTCAAAAGAAGTGTGCCACTTTCCGTTTCATACAGACCACTTGGGGAGATTACAGCCTCCTCGCCTGCGGCATACACCAACATGCCCGCTGCACCCAAAAGCAAAATAGCGGCGGCACCGACTATCCATTTTTTTTGCATCATTTCACAACCTCTTTTCACCTGTTTCTATCTTTGCGGCAGAATCTCTTCCACCATAAAAATTTCGAATTGGTCACTCTTTCCCTTCAGCCGTAGCTCTGTGCCCAGCGAAGTGAAGTGCACCCGCCCCCGCAAAGCTTCTTCCACACTGGGGCCCACATAAATACACCCGGGCGGCGCAATGCTTTCCAGGCGTGCGGCCGTGTTAACGGTGTCGCCAATGGCGGTGTAGTCCATGCGCATGGCAGAACCGATGTTGCCCACAACGGCCGGGCCGTAGTGGATGCCCACACCAAATTGCACGGCATGCCCATATTTTTCTTTCAGCTCTTGGCCCAAAGCATCGGCCCCCTGCACCATATCGAAGGCGGCCTTCAC
>CAYJNQ010000060.1:0-8289 GCA_964371725.1 uncultured Oscillospiraceae bacterium | reverse complement strand
TGCACCGGCTTTGTTTTTGGCGGCGCTTCCTCGGCAGCCTTTGCCACTGCGGGCACGGGGGGCGCTTTTTCCTCTTGCGGTGGTGCCTGTACAGGCGGGGACACCTTTTCAGCTGGCGGCACAGGAGCCGGAACCTCTTCGGCTACTGCCTCAGCGTGCGGTGCACTTTTGGCCTGCAAGCCCAAAAGCCCTTGCGCCGCACGCACAAGGCTGTATAGGTGTTCTTCCATCGGCCTTGTTAAGGCATCTATCCAGTGCACAGTGGAAATATAATACTGCAAATCGGCCGAGGTTGCCGTTTGTTCCACAATAAATGTGACGATATGCAACTTGTGCGTAACCGCCAAATTCACTTCGCGCAAAACTTGGTCGGAGGCGTTTGCCTCGGGCGAAAGCACCAACACAAGGATTTTGGCAGAAGAGATGCCCAAAAAAATTTCGCCGGACCAGTTCTTGCCCGGGGTGATGTCTCTGGGGGCATACCAGCAGCGGATACCTTCATTTTCAAGGTAGTTACAAATGGCATCGGCATACGCTTTGTTGTAGCTTGAATAACTGATGAAAACGTCATGGGGTGTGCTCATGGAGCCTCCTTTTTTTTGGGGTTGGTTGCGTGTCGGGGCGGTGTCTATATCAAATGGTATCCATAATGTCGTAGGTATAAAACGGCAGCAATTTAAAAACAGCCGTGGGTAAAAGGCAAATAAGGAAGGAATTGATAATCGTGCTGAATGGGCTGCCCCAAAAGCTGTACACCATCACACCGATGTACAGAGCATAGGTGAGAAACAGGGTTTTGTTCAGTGCCATGGCACCCCCTTCGAAAAAAGTTTTGTCTTCAAGACCCAAAAGCACATAAGCGATGTTGTACAAATTCATTGGGATAAAGGGAGATACGGCCAAAATGAGAAGCGTTAAGGCAATGTTCAACACCGGCACGGATAGAGGCACAATGTAGGTTTGTACGAGCCACAAGACAAGCAGTTCAAACACCACAAATAGAGCGATGCCAAACAAAACGCCAAACACATAGCCCAGTTTTTCAAGAAAACTTTCAAGCGGGGATGAAATCGGTTTGCTCAAATAGTGGAGCGAAATTGGAGGCGAGTTTTGCTTTGGCTTTGGTAATGGTTTTGGGGCGGGAACGGGTTTTTGGGCGTGCAAGCTGTGCGCGTGCATCCGATTTTCGGCTTCGCACAGGGGGCAATGAGCATTTTTTCGGTCGTATTGGTGCGCAGAATTTGCACTGCATCGTATCAACTGGGTTTCAAACTGAGCGAGAGCCGTATGAAATTGCACCACATTGGGTCGACCTTGTGCGTTTTGGAAGGCGTTTTTTCCGAAAGTCCCCAAAAACAAGCCTTGCAAGTTTTGCGGTAAGGCAGAAAACTCGGGGGCATATTTGGGCACGCCGATGCCCTGTGTGTTGTTTTCGTAGGCGAAAATGCCGTTTTCAATATTGCTTACCAAATTGAATGTGGAAGCGGAAACGCCGCCGGAAACGGTGCAAGAATAGGGGTGAGCCCCGTTCATGAGCAGGGCAAAAATGTGGACGGCCACAGCGAAATAATCGGTGTGTATCGTGAATGTTTCCCCTTTTGCTTCGCGCAAGCTCACGTGGGCATTCATAATTTTTTGAATTTCAAAAGGCGCATACTCCGGCCTGCACACGGGGCATTTATACACCGCATGACTTTGGCTTCGGCGCGGATTCAAAAACGGATTGCCTGTGGAAGGAGGCGGCGCAACTTGCGTTTTGCCCCCGATGTGGTAGGAATCGGTGTCCACAAGGGTAACAAGGGCGGTTTTGGCATCCACACAGATGTTCGCAGGGTTTAAATCTCCGCAAACATGCCCGCTCTCGTGCACAGCAGAAACAGCGGCACACAGGTTTTGCGCCACCTGCAAATAAAAATCGTAGGGGTGCTCGCAGCGTTTGTCGTAAGAATACAAGCTGTCTATCTTCGTCACATTTTGGATGCGTGGCATCACAAAACCCCAGAACTGCCCGTTTGGCTTATACAAAATGTCGCAAGGCCAGGCGATTTGCCCAGACATTCCCTGCGGCGGGGAGGCCAACATCGCACGCAGTTTTTCCTCTTTTTCGCGTGTTTGCCCTTTTTCGTGATACAGCTTTGCCACAAAATGTCCGTTGCCCACAATGTCGTACACTTTTCCCTCGCCACCTTTTGCAAAGGGTGTGTCTGCAAGGATATAGGTATTTTTGTGCGCATTCAGTGCTTTCATCTCTCACCTCGGGTGTTGTGGTACAGGGGTGGATTTTACTGTTTGTTTGGCGTTTTCAATTCTGTTTGAGGCTTTTTTCTATCTCATCAGCCTTCTTGCGCATGGCCTGCGCTTCTTCGTGCCGGCCGAGGGCTTTGCAGATGCCACCCATTTTATAACAAATGATAGATAAATCCCGCGAGCTCTCCGGCGTATTTCGCTCTTCTGCCAAACGGTCCATTATCATGAATGATTTTTCATACATGTCCAAAGCCTCTTCATTTTTGCCCGAGGATTTGTAAACATCACCCACATTACAATAAGCAATCGATAAATCCCGCAAGCTCTCGGGTGTGCTTTGCGCCTCTACTATGCGTTTGTCTATTTGCAAAGATTTTTCAAACATACTCAAAGCTTCTTCGTTTTTGCTCAAGGCTATGTAAATGCCACCCATTTTGGTGTAACTGAAAGACAAATCCTGCAAGCTTTCCGGCGTGTTTCGCTCTTCTTGCAACCGCTCGTTTATTCGCAAAGCTTTTTCATACACATTCAATGCTTCTTCGTTTTTGCTAAGGTCTATGTAGATGTCACCCACTCTGGTGTAACCGGAAGACAAATCCTGCAAGCTTTCCGGCGTGTTTAGCTCTTCTGCCAAACGCTCGTTTATTCGCAAAGCTTTTTCATACACATTCAATGCTTCTCTTTGTTTACCGCCAATTTTATAAATATCCCCCACTTTATTGTAACTTACAGATAAATTCTGATGGCTTTCCGGCGTGTTTAGCTCCTCTGCCAAGCGCTCGCATATTTGCAAAGCTTTATCATACATACCCAAGGATTCGCTGTAATTACCCCTGATTTTATAAATGCTACCCACCCTACTATAACTGATCGATAAATGTAGCAAGCTTTCCGGCGTGTTTCGCTCTTCTTGCAACCGCTCGTTTATTCGCAAAGCTTCTTCATAAACATCAAATGCCTCTTCATATCTGCTAAAGGTTTTATAGATATCACCCATGTTGTTATACGCAATCGATAAATGCCGCAAGCTATCGAGTGTATTCTGCTCCTCTGCCAAGTGCTTTCTTATTTTAAGGGATTTTTCATACATACTCAAAGCATCTTCGTATTGTCCCTTGGTTTTATAAACGCCCGCCACTCTATCATAACTGATCGATAAATCCAGCAAACTTTCCGGCGTGTTTGTCCACTTATCCAAACGTTCGTTTATTTGCAACGCTTTTTCTTGCAAAATCATAGCTTCTTCGTGTTTACCCAAAATTTTGTAAATGTGCCCCGTAATCACGAAACCGGTAGCTAAAATTCGCTCATTTTGAGGCATGGGACAGTTTACGAACCTTTCCCAAAAAGCCTCTGTACACGCATCCATTACAGGGGCGAGAATGCCATATTCTGCCCTAGAGGGTATGAATGTTCTAAAAAAATCAAAATTGATGAAATTGACAAAGTGATCGCACTCTTTTTCAAGTATGGCATATTGAATTAGCTCTTGCACCCATTCTGGGTTATGTAGCGCAATGTCATGCAATTCACTTGCAGCCATCATGGCAGCGGCCGACATATTTTCCTTAATATCCTCAATATAGTCGCTCAAAAAATCTTTATCATCTGCCATATAGGCGTGCCACACAATCTCGGAAAGGCGCACGCCGTCCTCGGCATCCAAGCTTTTAAAATGTTCCAATATAACCGTATTGAACGCATTATCGTCCGCTCTGTTCAAAATCCCCTCTCGAATCACCCTGTGGGTGAAGTCGAGGCGGCCGTCGTCTCGGCGCAGGAAAAAGTTGCTGAGGTAGTTTGTGAAAAGAGAGAGATCAACACGGCTAAAGCGCTCGTCCCACATAGTGAAGATACCCTCTAAATCCGTTTCGCGAAGCCCCCTGCGGGAAAATGCCAAAAGGATTACAAGGTAATAGCAAAAACGTTCATCAACCCGCTCTGTTGCTTCACCCAGCACCAAAACAGCCATGTCCTCTGCCGTAGCGGGAAAACCTGCAATCAAATTCAGCATAAAGGCATTGATGGCGTCCATGTCGTTGCCGCCGGCGGCAATATCGGCAAAATCATCACTGTCCAGCATCAAAAGGCGCTGCAATGCCATACTTATGTACAGTGGATTTTCGCAGCCGGGCAAATTCGCAATCGACTCTGCCACCACATCGGAAAGCTCTTTGCCATGAAAGCGCACAATGCTTTCGATAATCTGCGGGATTTCCCCGCTTGAAAGTGTCGAGAGGTGTTCTATTTTACTTTCGTTTTGCAGTGGAAAAAAAGTTGGTAATGTAAAGGAGTTTAGGCAAGACACCACCACCGTGACCCCTTGGGGTAAACTGCTTGGTAGCCACGAGAATTTCTCCACAAGCTCGCTTTTTGTCAATTGATCCAACGCATCAAAAAGCAGATACAGTGGTTTTCTAACAGTTTGAGCATACAAGCAGGCATATTCCCTAAACTTTTTCGTCCACTCTTCCGGTTTGTTCTGCCCGCTTAGCTCGGCCTGTTCCCCCTCTTCGCCCGGCTCTCGATCGCCGAAAGATTTTTCCACGCCAAGAAGCCGTTCCAGTTTGTACACCGCCTGTTTAAGCATGTCAAAACCGGTTTGCGAAGCGCGGCTGTTGCCACAGCTGAAAAAGAAAGTTTCGTTTTGCTGCCCTAGTTCCGAAAGCAATTTTGCCATCATGGTGCTTTTGCCGCTGCCGGCCTCACCACTCAAAATATATAGCCGTGTTTCCTTGGCGCACACTGCTTCCTTTATGCTCTCCAACACAGGATATCGCCCGGCAAATTGCGCCGCCTTTTGCTCGGCAAACAGTCGTGCGGATATTTCCTCACGCTCTTGCCACGAAAGGCCGCGTTGTTTTTCAAAATCTCGCTCAAAAAGCCCTGCCACATCTTTTTGCACCATCTCGGCAAAGCTTTCCGGCACGGAAAGTTCGCCATTTTCGGCGTTCCACGCACAACGGTAGCTTTTCACGCTTGCGCCTGCTGCCTTGATTTTTTCCTTTAGGGCAGAGAGTTTTGCCTCCAAAAGCGCGTCTGCCTCCATGTAGGCGCCTTGCGCTTCGCTTGGAATTTGATCTCTTTCCAGCGGCTCGCGAAAATAGAAAAGGCACTGCTCCAGCTGCCCTTTCTCCGCCAGTGCGCCGTATTCAATCTCGAGCTCCGTCACACTTTTTTCATAATCATACAGGGAATGATTCTTGCTTTCTGCTGCGGTCTTGATCATCTCCACGGGCGGAATCCAGCCGTAGCGTTCGCCAATTAGGATGATCATGTAGGGCCGTGTGTTGTCAATTTCGTCTAAGCACACTTTCAGCACTTTTTTGCTACCCTCGTCTGATTCAAGCTCCGCCGTGTTCACACCCCAGCGCAAATCCACAAAGCGGATGTTTTCGCCAAATTCCCGCGCGTACACATTGAGCTGTGGAATAACTTTGTGCGCCAAAACATCCCGCTCCGCCTGCATATCCCGAAAAGTGCTGGACACAAATACCGATTTCATGAAGCCTCCCTGCATTGTGTGTTTGATTTTGCGTATTTTGAATGGGGTTTTGGCAAGCTACGGTTTCACAAAAAATAAAGATGAAACACCATTTGATAGGCATTGTAAGAAATCGAAAATTTTCTACCGAAAAATCCGTTTTCACACAATATTTCGCCCGTGATTTCTGTCAATTTTTCAACCACCTTTTCCGGCTCGTTTGGAAAGGGAAGTTTCACCACAATATCCTCTCTACTGTTTTGGATGCACTCTGATAAGTAGCGTCTAAAATCATCTGTCCTGTGCATATACAGGTGATTCTGCACATAATAGTCCAAGCTCGTATCACATTTTGGAAGTTTTTCTAAACTTGGCCGATGGTCTCTTGCCATCTCTTGGTCAGATAAGCAAAAATAATCGTAACGCACCACCCCGCGCTCAGATAGTGTCATGTCAAACGTAACATCCAAGTGATAATATTTGCCATCTATCTCTACCATGTTCCATGCGTGCAGTGCATCCCCCTCAGCAGGGTTCAGTTGCTCTTGCAGGGAGTGGCCGCAGAGCACAAACGACTTCATCCCGAGCAAGTCAAAAAGCAATTTAACAGCTTTGGAAATCCCTTCACACACGCCTTTCCCAAACACCAAAGGCCCCACACATTCATAGGCGGATTTTTTCGAATCGTTTTTGTAAGCGATATTTTTGCAAAAATAATCGTGAATGGCTTTTGCCTTTTCTATTTCGGTGGCATTTCGTATGGAATGCAATATCTGCTCGCCCCTTTGCAAAACTGCCGCCAGCGATGAATTGGCTTTTTCCATGCCAAACCGATACTTTGGGAAAACAGTTTTGGTTTTGCCAAAAAGAAAACCTGTAAAATGCAATTGCTCTACATAAAAGATGTTCGGATTGTCGTGCACAATCTTTTGGTAAATATCTTCCAGCTGTTTGTCCCCAACGCCCCAAACTGTAACGGAATTTTTATACAACAAAAGACAAGCCCGAATCCTGTCATAGGCAAGCTGTTCCTTCTTGCCAAGCTGCGAGCGGTGATAACAATAGGTATCTACACTGTTTTGGACAAAATAGTCCATGCCAAAATAGTGGCTCATGCTTTGCTCCACTCTTCGCGTTTTAGCAAATTAGAAATGTATCTATAACCATTAAACACATAACACAAACACACGCAAAAGGGCATCTGAACAAAATTTTCTCACACTGCAGCAGTTTTGGCACTGTTTTTCATTTTTTTCTTATCTTCCATAGCCCCTACACACACAGCACAGGCAGTGTCACCCACGGAGTTCATGGCGGTGCGCCCCATGTCGAACAGGCGGTCTACACCATAGATGATGCCAATATACGTTGTTGGTATTCCAACCGCATCCAGTACCATTGCCAGCATAATCATGCCCGCACCTGCAACACCTGCCGTGCCCACGGATGCAAGGGTGGCCGTGACAATTACCAAAATCATCTCTGTAAGCGCCAAATCGATGCCCGCACATTTGGCAAGGAACACAACGGCAACACACTGATAAATCGCGGTGCCGTTCATGTTGATGGTTGCACCCAAGGGTAGAACAAAAGAGGAAACCTCCCCGTTCACACCAAGCTCGTCGCAACATTTTTTGGATACCGGCAAGGTTGCAATGGAAGAAGTGGAGGAAAATGCGAAGATGAACGCCGGCAATATGCCTTTAAAAAAGCGCATAGGATTCATATTTGCAAACACCTTCACCGTGGCCGAGAATACGATGACGGCATGAAGGAAAAATCCAATGTATGCACAAAGTAGGACAATTGCAAGGTCTGTGAGGATTTGCGGCCCCTGTGTTGACACCACCCATGTGATGAGAGCCAGCACGCCGAAGGGCGCCAAGCGGATGATGAAACCCATCACCTGCATAATGACGTCATAAAAGGACTTGACTGTATCTGCGGCCAGCTTTCCCTTTTCACCGGAGAGGATGATGCCGGAGCCGATGAATAGCGCGATTACGATGATTTGCAGCATATTGGCAGAGACGAGCGGCTCGAATGCATTGGAGGGAAAGATGCCCACCAAGGTGTCCATCAAGCTGATGGCCTCGGGTGCTGTGTATAGCGTTTCCTCTTGCGCCAGAACCGGAAACAGGGGAAGGAACAAATTTGCAATGGTTAGGCCGATAATGCAGGCGATGATGGTTGTGCCGGCGAAAAACAAAAGCGTTTTGCCACCTACCGTGCCCGCCTTGCGAATGTCTTTCATCGAAATCATGCCATCGATGAGTGAAAGCAGGACGACAGGCACAACCACGAATTTCAAGAGGTTGACAAAAATATCACCAAACGGCTTTATATATTGTGTTGTGAAGGCTCCCGCGGCCTCGGCACCCATGATGGCCCAGAGCACCGCACCGAAGGCGATGCCGCCGAGTAGTGCAAGGCCAATCTGTTTTGCAAGTGTCAATTTTTTCTTTTGCATTCTTTTCAAACCTTTCTGTTGGGGTGTTTTTGCTAAATAAGTTACAACGGAATTCAATCATTCTCATTCCATGTAAGTTTATGCTTGC
>CAYJNQ010000059.1:0-8532 GCA_964371725.1 uncultured Oscillospiraceae bacterium | reverse complement strand
TAGGCGGTGGGGCTGAATAAACTCTGCAGGGGTTTATTCAGCAGGCATTATTTATCAAAAAAACTCATTGAGGCCGTGTAAGGTTCTCATAGTCAATCTTCAGCAAATCGCCAAATTCTTCAATCACAACATCTGCTTTTTCCACGTTCCCAAACCCGTAAGACGCAAAAACAAAGGGCACATTCGCCGCTTTGCTGGCCGTACAATCGCCCGCTGTGTCGCCCACATACACGGCACTTGTCAATTCGTTTTCGCGCATAATTTGCAATATATTTTCGCCCTTCGCACGGCCTGTGTCACCAAAACAAAGGTGGTCGCTGATGTAAGGGGAAAGACCCGTGTTTCGTAGGAATGCCTCGATATAGCCGGATAAGCAGTTGCTCACAATAAACAAGCTGTGCTCTTCACTCAGTTTTTCCAGCCCTTCTTTCACACCGTCAAACACCACGCACGGCGCTGTATTCATGTGTTTGTGTTCGTTTTCTGTACATGCTTTTTCCGCGCGCTCTCGCTCTTGCTCGCTCAGCTCTGTGAACACCATTTCAAATATCTCCGAAGTGGGGCGGCCAAACAAACCTTTCAGCTCCTCGCCTGTCACCCTTCTTTGCACCTTGGGAAAGGCCTGCAACGCCTCGTTCCAAGAAACCGCCACCTCCGCCGTGGAATCCCACAGCGTGCCATCTACATCCAAAATTATATTTGCCATTGAGTTTTACACCTTTTCCGTTTCGTTCTTTTTTTCTTTTGTGCCCTTGTCCTCTTTTTTAAAGCGATACTCAGAGCCTTTGCGAATGCGCTGTATGTTTTCTCTGTGCATCACCACAATCAAGGCCGTAATGATGAGCGAGCAAACCAGCGAAAACACCGGCAAGCGCCCGCTTACAAACACAGCCCACAAAACCGTTGCCACGGGATACAGGGAAATGCCCACCACTGACCCCAAAGACACCATGCCCGTCGTTTTGAAAAACAACAAAAATACACAAGTTAAGGCAATGGCTATCGGCGGGTTTAAGGCTAGAATCACACCGGCCACCGTTGCAACCCCTTTGCCGCCGCGAAAACCAAAAAACACGGGGAACATATGCCCCACAATCACGGCGATTCCGGCTGCATAAGCGCCCAGCAACATATCTGCACCGGGCGACAAGGCAAACACAAGCAAACGCCCCAGCAAAACCGCCACGGCGCCTTTCGCAAGGTCACCCAGCAAGGTAACGATGGCCGCTTTTTTTCCAAAATTACGCGCCATATTGGTCATGCCGGCATTGCCGGAACCCAAACTGCGCACATCTTTTTTATACACTTTTTTGCTGATGATGACGGCAAAATTTACACTACCCAGCAAATATGCCACCAAAACACCCAGCGATATGGCCACTGCCATCATGGTATACAACGCCTCCCGTTCAAGCTCAATCTGCCAAATAGTATAGCACGCTTTCCACAAACACTGCAAGTGTGTTTTCACAAAACATCGGTCTTCTCGTTGTTCCGCCCATTTCTCCCTGTCTTTTTCTTTTCCATCCCCTTGCCAAAAAAGTGGGGAGATGTTATAATACAAAACGAATTGGCAAAACGCGCAGACGAAGAAAAGTAGCGGTTTGGTTTGGTTAAGCAGAGAGGGGTGCCCCGCGCTGCAAGCACCCTTAGCCATCTTACCGTGAAGTTCCCTTCCGAGCGACTTTGGCTCAACCGGTTTTTTGGCCGCAACGTTCACAATGAATTAGAAACGTTGCCCCATGCCGCAGTAGGCCATGGTGGGCAGCCCCCCTTACCGGGCAAACAGAGTGCCGCTTTTCAAGCGGAAACTTGGGTGGTACCGCGGAGTATGCCTCCGTCCCAAACAGGGACGGGGTTTTTTTATTTGAATTATTAAGGAGGATATAGGGATGAAGGAAGCGCTTGAACACATTCGGCTTCATGCCGTGAACAGCATAGAGGCCGCCGAAAGCGAAGCGGCTTTGGAAGCTTTGCGCGTGCAATATTTGGGCAAAAAAGGGGAGCTTACCGCCCTGCTCAAACAGATGGGAAAACTCAGCGCCGAAGAACGCCCGCTTGTGGGGGCTTTGGCAAACGAAATTCGCACGGCCGTGGAAACGGCTGTGGCAAACCGCGCGGCTATTTTGGCCGAGGTGTTGCAAAAACAACGCCTTGCGGGTGAAACCATTGACATTACTTTGCCGGGCACACAGCCGGAATGTGGTTTTGTGCATCCGTTTAGCCGCGTTTTGGGCGAGCTCGAAGAGATTTTCCTAGGCATGGGTTTTGACGCAGTGCAAGGCCCCGAAGTGGAGCTGGACCTCTATAACTTCGAAATGCTCAACATGCCCAAAAGCCACCCCGCCAGAGACACGCAGGATACCTTCTATGTAAACGAAAACATTCTGCTGCGCACCCAAACCAGCCCCATGCAAATTCGCACGATGTTAAAAGAAAAACCACCCATTCGCATCATTTGCCCCGGGCGCGTATACCGCAGCGATGCCGCCGATGCCACGCACTCGCCCATTTTCCACCAGATAGAGGGTCTTGCGGTGGACAAGGGCATCACCTTCACCGATTTGAAGGGAACGCTCGATTTGTTCATTAAAAAACTCTATGGCGAAAATACGAAAACGCGCTTTCGCCCGCACCACTTCCCCTACACAGAGCCCTCGGCCGAGATGGACATGAGCTGCTTCAAATGTGGTGGCAAGGGCTGCCCTTTGTGCAAACATGAGGGCTGGATAGAAATTTTGGGCTGTGGCATGGTGCACCCGAAAGTACTTGAAAACTGCGGCATCGACCCGGAGGTATATTCCGGCTTTGCCTTCGGTGTGGGCCTTGAGCGCATTGTGATGATGCGCTACGACATCGACGATATGCGCCTTTTATACGAAAATGACCTGCGCTTCTTGCGCCAATTTGCACACTGAGGAACGGGGAGGAAAACACGATGAAAATGCCATTGAGATGGGCACAAAGCTATGCACCTTTTGAGGCAAGTGCCCAAGAATTTTCCGATAAAATGACGATGAGTGGCTCGAAGGTGGAAACCTATTTCAGCGAAGCCGATGCCATGAGCCGTGTGGTGACAGGGCGCATCGACGCCATAGAGCGCCACGCAGATTCCGACCATCTTTGGGTGTGCCGGGTGAATGTGGGCAGCGAAACCGTGCAAATTGTAACCGGTGCCCAAAACCTAAAAGTGGGCGATTTGTGCCCGGTGGCTTTACATGGAGCCAAACTGCCAAGCGGCATCGAGATTCGCCGCGGCAAGTTGCGCGGTGTGGAAAGTTGCGGCATGCTGTGTAGCCTTGGCGAGCTGGGCTTGGATTTGCGCGATTTTCCGAATGCCGTGGAAGATGGCATCCTCGTTTTAGAGGAAGACGCACCGCTTGGGCAAGATGCCGCTGTGGCACTTGGCATGGACGACATTTGCTTCGAGTTTGAAATTACGCCCAACCGGCCGGATTGCCTTTCCGTTCTGGGGCTCGCGCGTGAGGCCGCGGCCACGTTCGGCGTGCCGTTTTCGGCGCCGCAGCCACACACCCCTGCCGTGGGTGGAGGCATTGAAAGCCGCCTCAGCGTGGACATTCAAGACAGCGAGCTGTGCTATCGCTATTGTGCGGCCATGGTGGACAATGTGCGTGTAAAACCCAGCCCGCGCTGGATGCGCGAGCGTTTGCGTTTGTGCGGCGTGCGTCCCATCAACAACATTGTGGACATTACCAACTATGTGATGCTGGAATACGGCCAGCCGATGCACGCCTTCGACTATGCCTATGTAAACGGGGCGCACATCACGGTGCGCCGTGCGCAAAAGGACGAAAGCATCGTTACCTTAGACGGCGCAGAGCGCTCTTTGGACAGCGATATGCTCGTCATCGCCGACGACAAAGGCCCCGTTGCCCTGGCCGGTGTCATGGGTGGCGAATTCTCCGGCATTTACGACACAACGCGCAGTGTGGTGTTTGAGGCGGCCTCTTTCAACGGCCCCTCGGTGCGCAGCACGGCAAAGCGTGTTGGCCTGCGCACCGAAAGCTCCGGCCGCTTTGAAAAAGGGCTCGATCCAAACCAAGTGATGGGCGCACTCGCGCGCGCTCTCGAACTCATTGTAGAGCTGGATGCCGGCGATTTGGTAGGCGGCGTTTTGGATGTATACCCGGCACCGAGTGCCGAAAAAATCATTGCGTTTGAGCCGCAGGAAGTAAACCGCCTTCTGGGCATCGATGTGAGCCGAGAAGACATGGTGCAAACGCTTGAGCCGCTGGGATTTGCCGTGAACGCAGACAAAATCACCGTGCCCAGTTTCCGTGCCGACGTGGCCAAAAGCTGTGATATTGCAGAGGAGATTGCGCGCTTTGTGGGCTACAACCACATCCCGATGACCATTCTGAAGGGTGAAGCCAAGGCCGTGTTCAGTGAAGAGAGGCAGTTCGAGCGCCGCTTGCGCAATTTGCTTTGCGGCTATGGATTTTGGGAGTGTGAAACCTTTAGTTTCTACAGCCCCAAAAATTTCGATCGCATCCATCTTTCGCAAAACAACCCTTTGCGCCGTGCCGTTAAAATTATGAACCCGCTTGGGGAGGACACCTCCATCATGCGCACCACGGCCCTGCCCAGTATGCTGGAAGTGGTGGGCCGCAACTGGGCTTCGCGCAACGAAAGTGCGGCTTTGTTCGAGGTGGCCACAGAATATCTGCCGGCCGAAAACGACGACGAACTGCCCCATGAACAACAAAAGTTGGTTTTGGCCGCCTATGGGAAACAGTGGGAATATACGGCGATGAAAGGCATTGCGGAAGGTTTGTTCGCCGCCTTTGGCCTGCCCGCACAAGATTTACACGTGCGCCGCAACGACGCGGGCGAATCGTACCATCCCGGGCGCTGCGCCAATGTGTATTTAACCAAAAAACAAGGCAAAGAAACAAACGAAGTGCTCTTGGCACGCATTGGGGAATTGCACCCGGCCGTGTGCGACACTTACGGCGTGCAAACGCGCGTTCTGGCGGCCGAGATATGGCTGGATGAGCTGTTCGCCGTGCGTGGCGGTGTGCCGCAATATCGCCCCTTGCCGCGTTTTCCGGCCGTCACGCGTGACCTTGCGCTGGTGTGCGCAGAGGATGCCTATGCCGGCGATGTGCAAGATACCATTCGCAAAGCGGGTGGGAAACGGCTTGAGCAATTGTCTTTGTTTGATGTGTACCGAGGCGAACGCCTGGGCGAGGGCAAAAAAAGCCTTGCCTACAATTTGGTGCTGCGCAGTGGCGAGGGCACCCTCACAGACGAAGAGGCCGATGAGGTCATTGGCAAAATTTTGAAAAATTTGGAAAAAATAGATGTGGTGTTGAGGAGCTAAACAGGGCCGGCACGGCTCGGGTTCCCTTTGCACACAAAGGTCTTGCACTTGCATTTTTTGTTTTTTTATACTATAATAAATCTGATTACAGTGTGAAGGAGGGGCCTGGATGAACGAAAAAACCACAACCATTTTCTCTGTTGGCGATGATAAAGAACAAGAAATCAAACAAATCATGATTGAGGTGTATGCCGCTTTGAAACAAAAAGGCTACAACCCCATCAATCAAATTGTAGGCTATATTTTATCGGAAGACCCCACCTATATCACCACTTTCGGTGGGGCACGCACAAAAATTTGCAAGGTGGATAGAGACGACATCCTACAGGCAATGGTGCGAAACTATTTGGGTGCCTAACACCCGCGTAAACAAAGGAGCAATTCAGCATGGCATTTGAAGCCAAACTAATGTATAAAAACCACCCCTTGGTGCGGTCAAAAAACGAGATGTATTATGGAAGCATGAGCGATGCCTATGTGGTGTTCATGCAAATTTTGTCCATGCGCAAGGAAAATGATGAAGAATTGCCCGATAAAATTATGGTGATGCTTCTTTCCACCGACGATTCCCTGCCGCCGAAAGACCGCATTAAAAAACAAAGTGTGAAAAACGGGCTGTATAACGCCCTGGATTTTGCCGCTATTTTGCTGGAGCGGGCTTTGGCAGACAAGGCAACTTAGAGTGTCCCAAATCCTTTTTAAACGAAAATAGGAGCCGTTTCAAATGCATTTGAAACAGCTCCTATTTTGTTTTTTTAATAACGGTCTCAATCACTTTGTCGGTTTTGCAGGCGAATATCTTTGCCGATAAAACGCACACGGTGGCACTCGCCCAAAAGCCGAGAGGATATTTTTTCGGTGTAACGCTGCTGTAGCAAGGCTTGGCTGCCAATGTTGGTGGTATAAATGGTGGGGCGATGGTGCATGCGCGTGTTGACAAGCTCGTAAAAACGGCTGTGCAGGTAGGCGTTCAAGAACTCGGTGCCCAAATCGTCTAAAACAAGCAGGTCTGCACGCAGCAAGGTGTTGAAATACCCGGAACTTGTCCAGTTTCTTCGTTCTTCATCCAGGCGCATAAAAGCCTTTTGTGCGCTCACATATAAAACGTCGAATCCACGTTCCAAAACAACATTGGCAATGCTCAAAGCCAGGTGGGTTTTGCCAAGGCCGGCGTCGCCATACAAATAGAGGCTCTCGCTGGATAGGTCGAATTCTTGGGCATAAATGCGGCAATTTTCCAAATTGTGCCGCATCAGCTCACGCGGGGAAACCTGTGCGCCATCCATGCTTTTTGCATAGCAGTTTAAATCAAAATTCTCGAAGCGACAGCGACGCAAAGGGGCAATTTCACTCACATCGTCGCGGCACAAGCGGCGTATTTCCTCTTGCACACAGGCGCACAAACCGGCCTCGGTGCGGCCGGTGTCGCTACACATCTTGCAAAACCACTGTGGCTCTAAGTCGCTTGGCAAAAGCCCCAGCTCCTGTAGGGCCTCGTCGTGCTCTTTTTGCAAGCGATGCATCTCCTCCAGTTTTTCGTGGCTTCCCTCTCGGTTTTTTCCGGCGGCCAGCATCGCGGCCTCGGCACCGGTGGCATTGCGCCGCCGGCTCAACTCGGCCAAGTGGGCATGGGCTTCATACAGTTCCTCGTTTCGTTCCAGAGCCAGGCTTTCGGCGCGTTGCCGCCGCTTTGCCACGCTTTGCATGGCACGGGCATAGGGTTCTTGCCGCCCCATGTTAACCCCCTTTCCGCTTCAAAGGGTTGAAATACGTGTTTTCCAAAAGGTCTTCCTCCTGCGCAGGCTTCTTTGCGCTACCGTGCACCAAAACATTCGCGGCCGGCTCGCCGCTGTGCATGTCCTGCACGGTGGCATAGCCCTTTGCCTTCCACTTTTTCAAAATGGCATTGAGATAGCGCACCTCGTTTTCCTTGTCGGCGGCCGCAAGGCGCGCCGCCTCTATCATGCGCATATCATAGCCGAATTCTTCGTGCCAAGTGTCAATCAGGCGGCGTTCGGACGCCGAAAAAACGGGTTTTGCCATTCCCATTGCTTCACCCAAAGCCTGATATCGGCCCTTTCGTTCTTCCAGCAAACGCAAATAGGCATCCACCTCGCCGCTTGTGTGGAGCCCTTCCTTGCGCCACGCCAACAAGGTGCGCTCCACGCGCGTGGCACCGGTTTTTTCTTCGGCTGCACAATGCATGGCCGCCATCAAAATCATATCCACCGGAAATTCGTCTTTGCAGTATAAGGTGCAATAAATGGCATATTCTTTTTGGTTGAGAATGCCGCCGAAGATGTGTTGTAGTTCCTGCACCATGGCCCCCAAAACAGGGTCCTTGCCGGCGGCCAAATTGGCCTGCTCTATGCTGAGGTGGCCCCCCTGCCCTGTGTTGGCCGGCATTTGTACGTTGGGCACGGGGGCACTGCGTTCCACCAGCTCTGCCCCTTCCCAATACAAGAGGGCTTTTTCCGCAAGCGCCGGGCGTATGTGCAGGGCCTTTGCCACCTCGTTTATATCGGCTTCGCCCGTTGAAAGAAGATATAAGGCCACCTTAAAACGGGGCTCGTCCACCTCGGGTGCACCAAGGCGGGAAAACACAAGCCGGGGAACCGGCAAACAGTCTCCGTTGTCTTTTTTAAGTTTGAACAAGCAAAGGGCCTCCTTTTTGTGGCATGTCTCACCGGGCTCAACACAAAAAAGCCAACGAGCGCTTTGTGCCTATGGGCATTCAGTATACCATTTACAACGCCCCATTTCAAGGCAAAACAGCTTACACCCAAACGGGTGGCCCGGCGGATTTGTCAAAAAGCACAGGGCGACAAGAAAGTGCCCAGTGCTAGGAAGCAAAAAATGCCGCAAAGGCGCATATATACGATATGTAACTGCCGCGGCATTTTGCAGCCTGACGACGCAATGGGTGCTTTATTGGCGGCCTGGCGGTTTTGTTTGAAAACCCGTCAGCGTGTCAAAAAGCACAGGGCGACAAGAAAGTGCCCAGTGCTAGGAAGCAAAAAATGCCGCAAAGGCGCATATATACGATATGTAACTGCCGCGGCATTTTGCAGCCTGACGACGCAATGGGTGCTTTATTGGCGGCCTGGCGGTTTTGTTTGAAAACCCGTCAGCGTGTCAAAAAGCACAGGGCGACAAGAAAGTGCCCAGTGCTAGGAAGCAAAAAATGC
>CAYJNQ010000058.1:0-8694 GCA_964371725.1 uncultured Oscillospiraceae bacterium | reverse complement strand
TGCAAACGGCAACGAAGTGCAACCCGAAAACGGCAACACGCGCGTGCGAATCAGCGTGCCGGGCGTCACACCCGGGGACACAGTGACGGTTTTGCACATCCAAGACGACGGCACGGTGGAGAAAATTTTGCCCATCACCGTGGGCAACGGCTATGTGGAGTTTGCCGCGCCGAGTTTCTCGGTGTACAGCGTGATTGTGCACAAGGCGGGCACGGGGGTTACCTCGGCATTGAGCCCACAAACAGGTGTTGTGGGTTAAGCGCCCAAAATAGGCGGAAATTTTGCAAACGGCTTTTTGAAAACGTTAAAAATTGGGGTAGATAAGTGGCGGAAAAGGACAAAATCTATTGTGATATTGGCAAATTTCGGGTGCGCTTGAAATGTTGTGTGGCGCAATTTGCCCAGGGTTCAAATTCTTGATTCTTCGCCCAAAAAACCCTGTGAAACGGCTGTTTCACAGGGTTTTTTTGTGTTCTTATCCTGGTGGTTTTAAGGGTTTGAACACAGGAAAGCCCACACACAGAAGGATAATGGGGACTTTGGGTTTTATCCGCAGGCAAACGCTTTTCGGCTATTCGGTGGCCATCCTATTTTCATTGCCGTGTTTCTTTGCTTACGGTGTATCCATTTTTTGTCCGCATGCCTAGGTTTTTGGTGCCATCGGTGGTGCTTGCTTTTTTTGGCCGCTACCCGTAACCAAACAGAGCGCTACAGCACCAAACAGCGGTGCGCTGGCCCTGTGTGCTTGCTCTTTTGCTAGTACACACCCGTTTGCGGACTAAGCGGTGTGGTAGCGTTGGTCGGCGTTGGTGCTGTCGTTGTCAGCGTTGGTGTTGCCGTCGGCGTTGTTGGCGTTGGCGTTGGTGTTGCCGCCACCACCGTGAAGTTTGCCGTGGCACTGCCGCCTTGGCTGTTTATGGAGATGGTATGTGTGCCAAGCGGCAAAGTGGCTGTGTACGCGCCGCTTAGGCTTACGATGATGCTGCCCTCTACAGCGCTTGCGTTTGCATTGTTGGCACCGGCGGTGTGCACCGTTTGCTTGGTTCCATTGTTCAAGGTGACAACGGTGTCAACATAGCCGTCAAAATCGCCGCTGGAGTTAAAACTGGCGCTTTGCCCCTGCGTGATGGTTTGGTCTGCGCCGCCGGTTATAGCCGGAAGCCGGTTCCATCTTGCATACAGCGTGGTGTTTTGATTCACCGGCGTGTTAAAATTGTACAGGGTGGTTAAGCTACTGTCTGTGTACCAACCGGCAAAGTACATGCCGGCTTTTGTGGGGGTGGCAGGCTCGGTTGCAGTTTCCCCTTGCAATACCGTTTGAGGCGCAATGGCGCTTGCACCGCTTGTTTCAAACACAACATTACAATTCCAACGTGCGTATAGGGTTGTGTTGGCACGAACCGCAGAAGTAAAGTCGTACAATGTTGTAAAACTGTCGTCGGTGTACCAATTTTCAAATGTATACCCCTCTGCCGTTGGCGCAATTGGCGCAGCCAACACTTGCTCGCTTGCTACCGGCTGTGCAGGCGGTGCGTATGTTACATTCGTTCCCGAAATCGTATCTGCCTTATATGCTATGGTATAATCGGGTGTTTCGGGTGTTGCCGGGCCACCCCAATTTGTGCCGATGAAATCATAATCGATAAACGCAGCGTTCTGCCCATTAAATGTATCTCTTTGAACGGTAGGCGCACGGTTCCCGTTTATAATAGATGTGGCCGTTCTGCTTTGGCTTGCTGCCAAGCTTGCACCGTTAAACACCTCTGAAAATACACTCGTTTGCTCTAGCTGTTCATCCGTCAATTTCGGAAAACGGAACGCATCGTTTATAACAAGCGGTGTTGCCGCGCTTCCCGCATCAGAAAACATAGAACTTGCAAAAGAAGGCCCCACGGTTGTAAGGTTTTGCGGCAAGTTGAAATTCCCTAAATCGCTTAGATTATTGCACATGGAAAACATAGACAGTGCAAAATAATTGCCCACTGTTTCCAAGTTTTGCGGTAAATTAAAGTTGCCTAAATTGGTTAAACCGGCGCATTCGGCAAACATAGTACTTGCAAAATGATCCCCCACGCCGGTGAGGTTTTGTGGCAAATTCAAGTTGCCCAAACCCGGTAGGCTTGTGCATCTGAAAAACATAGAATGTGCAAAACCATCTCCCACACTTGTTAGGTTTTGCGGCAAATTAAAGTTGCCTAAATTGCTTAGGCCGGTGCATCCGCTAAACATAGCGCTTGCAAAATCATCCCCCACCGCCGTGAGGTTTTGTGGCAAATTCAAGTTGCCCAAACCGGTTAGGCTGGTGCAGTTGCTGAACATATAATAGGCAAAACCATCCTCCACCGCCGTGAGGTTTTGTGGCAAATTCAAGCTGCCCAAATCTCTTAAGTTTGTGCAGAATGAAAACATAGAATTTGCAAAAGAAGCATCCACACTGGTAAGGTTTTGCGGCAAGTTAAAGCTGCCCAAATGCGTTAGGCCGGTGCATCCGCCAAACATCTCCCGTGCAAAAGCGAAACCCACCACTGTAAGGCTTTGCGGCAAAGTAAATGTATTTCCCAAACTTTTTAGGCCGGTGCATCCGTAAAAGCTGTTTGCCCATTCATAGTGCGAAAATGTTCCGGCTTCTATCTGCGCTTGCGTTCTTGTCATAAGCGGTGTTAAGGCGCTGTTTATGCTTGTTATTTTGGCTCTGTTGGTGGCTTGGTTTGCCGCGCCGGTAGCAGAGACAGAAAACCCAAAAGCAGCAAGCCATGCGTCGGTGGTGCCGGCCGGTGTGATGGTTATTTCATATGTGCCGGCGGCTGCGTATGTGTGTGGTATGCCGTCGGATTCCGCTGCGTTTTGCGGTGCTCCCGTAGTAGCAGTGGATATGGTTTCATCGATGGTTCCGTCGCTATCCCAATCTATATTCCAGTTATATGCTTTGCCGTAATTATCCCTAAAATTGAGTTCAGGCCCCAAAGCGCTTGAAAGGGGGATGTAAAACGTTTCGTTTACCGCTGTTGTTTCTATGGTAAAGCGAAAACTTTCTGTCCCTGTATCACTCAAAGATTGGGGTGCGTGCATCACTTCGCCCACGTTTACCAGAAGGTTTGGTAAACGTGCCGTGTCGGCACGGGTGTAGCCCTCGGCGAGTGTGGGCGCGTAGAAATATTCGCCCGATGTCGCTGTGGAAAAAGCCGTGTCGCCGGTGGGAGACACCCTTGCCCACGCCGTTACAGGCACATCTGTGTTTTCTTCGCCGTCCACCGTGGCGGAAACGCTATCGGGGAAACTGCCTATTATGTCCGCTTCGGTGCGTGTGTCACCGATAGAGAGCTCTATCACATCGGGCTCTGCAAACGCGGAGATTGTTTTGGTGGGAGCAGGGGGTGTATTTGCAGGGGGTGCCGCTTGCGGCGTGTCTTGCGCCGCCACCACATGCACGGTAAAGGTGGGCATCACAACATCGGGGGAGACGGTGTAGGCATCCCCTGTAAGTTTTGCCGTGTAGGTAAAGGTTTTTGCCTCTGCCGCAGAAAAGGTTTCGCCCTCGGGCAAGGTCCACGCCACCGTCACCGATACATTTTCCGTGGTGGTGCTAGACTGCCACTCGGTTTGCGGGGGTGCGCCCCCGGGCACTTCAAGCGGCACTTCCTCCCATGTTATCTTGGTAAGCGTTGCCGAAAGCTCGGTCGGGGGGAGGGTCGGTGCGTCCGTGCTGCCCACCGTTATTTCCTGCTCTGCCAGCTCGGGCGCTGTAAGCGCCGTGATGGTTTCGCTGTCTGTGGGCGCTGCACTTTCTGCAAAGGAAGAAAGCGGCACGGTGCCCACCAAAAGGCTGAACGCAAGAATACCCGATAGAATTTTGCTTTTTAGCGTCCTCTTTTTCATAAGTTCTCCACCAAACCTTTTTGTAGATTCATGACGGTTTTCGAGTGTAAATACACAAAACAAATCATAGCATGAAAGTGAAGGGGGCGTCAAACAAGAATATCAAATTTTTACACGCTGATTCGTTATTTCCTAAAGTTCCTAGCGTGAAAATTGAGCCCCTAAAAACAACACTTTGAATTTGAATACGTGAAAAAACAGGCCGCTTGACACGTTTCGGGAAAGCCGATTTTCAGCCCGTTTTATTTCGTTGATTCCGGTGCTTTGCAGCCGGATACATGCATCTGCCATGAAAAGCTCAACTTTGCAGGGCGCGCTGTTTTAAACCACTTTTTTTGCCATTTTTCAGGAGGCAATGTGGATTACAGGCACATTTTGCTCTGCGGTGTGGGTTTGTCTTCTGGTTGCATTGCCTACCAACAGGGTATATACTATATATACTGGGGCTTAGAAAGGATATTTTTTAAGGATACGCGAACACGGCGAATTATCCTTTAAATAGGCAAACAAAGGAATGGCAGCCTTTGAACGGATAGCAAGAAAAGCCGCTTGTAGGCATCCGTTCAAAAACAGTGACAATAAACATAGAAAGCTTTTTTCGGTGAAGTGATCAGCTTATAAAAAAATTGATCAGCCAAGCAGGAGAAAAAAATTATGCTAGAATATAATTTATTGTCCGAATATACTTCACTGTTTATTTTGACAGCTGTTATAATTAGCTTTAGGCGAGATTATGAGGCGAGAACACTGAGGTTTGGATTTCTAAAGGCGATGTATTATTCGGCCTTTATTAGTGTAGTTCTAACCATCACGTCTATTCTCAGCACCACAACCTTCGCGGCTTATTCAAACCACTTCATATCGTATATCTTAACACTCTTATATTTTGTGTTTCTGCCGTGTTTACCCGTGATGTTCGTGCTCTACTCGATCACTTTAACGGATTTCAACTCGAGCGAAAAAGAGCATTATAAAAAGCTGTTCCCCTATTGCCTTCCCTATTTAATCTATATAATGGTCATCTTGCTGAACGTGTTCACCGATAAGGTTTTTACAATCAACGAGAACAATTATTACATAAGGGGTGATTGGTACCAAGCGCCTTTTATTGTGAATGGCTTTTATGTTTTGATGTTGTTGTATCTGGCAATTAAAAACAGGAAAACTGTGTATAAAGAAATAATGCAAGTGCTAAGCATTACGTTTCTTTTATCTTTAAGTTTAATTTTCCTGCAATTTTTCATGGACGATGTAATTTTTACCGGCGCAAGTTATACACTGGGAATTTTAATTGTGCACCTGTACATTCAAAATGTGCGAAAATCGGCAGATCATTTAACGAATGTAAACAACAGAATTGCATTGATGCACAGAATAAACCAGAGCATTCAGCACAACGAGTGTTTTTCGTTATACATAATCAGTTTGCGGAATTTTAAAAGCATCAATGAGCGATATGGGCTTGAAACAGGTGACAAGATATTGAGATTGGTTTCTAAAAATCTGTCAAAGAAATTTTCAATAAACAAAACATATAGATATAGCGGAGATGAATTTGCGCTTCTTTCGAAAGATACAAGCGAAGAATATTTCGCGGCGGTAGATGCTGCGATAGACGAACTCAATCGCCCCATTTCCATAGAGGGCATCGATATGATTTTGAATTTGATTTTTGTTCGGGTGGATTATCCGGCTTTTTCAAAAAATGCAAAAGATTTAATTTCGGCGGCAGATTATTCCGTGCGCACCTTAAAAGAACAATCCGGCGATGTAAAATACTATTATGACATCTCCATTATGAAAAAAATGTCTGAAATAAATTTGATGACGCAGAAAATGAAAGATGCGCTTAGCAACCATGGTTTTGTGGTTCACTACCAGCCCATTTTTTCTGTTGAAAAAAATGCATTCACAAAATCAGAAGCATTGGTGAGGATGCGGGATAAGGATACATTGTTATATCCAAACAGTTTCATTGAGCTTGCCGAAAAATCCGGCCTTGTCACAAAAATCACGTATGAGGTTTTAGAGGTTGTATGCAAAGATTTGCGCGAATTGTTAGATGACAATCAGTTGGGCGCACAGTTTGAATCCGTTTCCATAAACTTCCCATACTATCAATTTATTTTGCCAAATATGGTTGAAGAAGTTATGTGTATCTTATCAAAACACAAGATTCCACCCTCTATGATTAAAATTGAAATTACGGAACGAGTTCTGATTTCGGACGCCTATAATATGAAAACCATTATGAAAGAAATGCAGGAAAAAGGGTTTGTTTTTGAGCTTGATGATTTTGGAATTGAGTACTCTAACATGAGTGTGTTTTTAGATTTACCGCTGGATATAATCAAAATTGACAGAAGTCTTCTGCTTTCTGCCACCAAATCAAAAGAAAACAGAAAGTTTTTCGAATATCTTATTTTGGGAATCAAAT
Organism: uncultured Oscillospiraceae bacterium; assembly: GCA_964371725.1. Lineage (GTDB taxonomy): Bacteria > Bacillota > Clostridia > Oscillospirales > Ruminococcaceae > JAAYCI01. Next base: position 2,381 of record CAYJNQ010000058.1, on the reverse strand, counting down.
CTACCAATAAGAAAATTGTTGTGGAAGGAATCGAGGAGCTTGAGCAAAAAGACTTGTGTGTTTCTTGTAAATGCGATTACATACAGGGATATTATTTTTCAAAACCAACCCCCATTTCCGATGCTCTATGTTTAATAGGGCGAAATAGCGAGCAAGAACAGGGTACAAAATAAGAAAACGCTCTGGCCGGCGATGGCCTTGCCCCAAAAGAGACACGTTTTGATGCACTTTTGTTTTTGTGCATTGAAAATGCTATACTTAGAAAAGTTAAGCGTTGCAGTTTCTGTGTGGCGATAAACCCCACACCGCAAGCCCCCATGCTTTTAGGCATTGTTTGGCATGCGTGCAGAAATTACAACGGAAATTCATAACAAAAGGTAGGAGGATAATCCAATGTTTAAAAAGTATTCGCAATGGGCAAACAACGTCAATTTAAAAAAGAGGTTTCTCCCCATACAGGTTATTATTTCCTCTATTGTGCTTGTTTTGATGAGCACCTCTCTTGCCGCTATCGGTTTGGTTAATTCAAGCTATACGGCTATCATGAACACCAATGTTGCAAGGCAAATATCCGTTTATGAAATCATTGAAAATATGTATTTATGTCGTGTTTTGGGGCGTGATATCCTTTTGCAAGAAGACGAGGAAGCCCGCATGGAATTGTACGATCGATACATTGCCGCATTCGACTCTTTAGATGAAAAAATGGACAATTATTACGCAGGTCTTAGTGGGCAAGACGCCACCGATTTCGCCACCATCATTGAATGGAAAGACCAGTACAAAGAGGCGATGATTTTATCGGCAGATTTAAAAAATGAGGGTGGCCAAGATGCACAAGCACTGGAAACTTTGCGCAGCGTAACACCGGTGGCAACCGATTTTTTCGGAAGCATGGAAACCTTGTTTGAAACAGAAACCATGAAGGCAGAGGAAGCGATTGCCCAAAAAGATGTCTTGGTTGCCTCCACGGCCATCTTCAACATTGTGTTTTCCTTGCTCATCATTCTATCCATATTCATCATGATTCGCTCTTTGGCAAAATCGCTCGGGAAAAAATTGACGGTTGTGGAACAAACCGTCACCCACATTGCAGACACCGGTGATATGGAAGTAGAGATTCCATTGGAATACCAAACACGCGATGAGGTTGGTAAAATTTTTACCTCTACGAAGAAGTTGCAAGATAGGTTGAACGAATATTCCACAGTGGTTTCTAAAATGGCTGGCAAAGATTATACCGCCACCATACAGCCGCTTAGCGAAAAAGATAAGCTGGCATACAGCATTTTAGATGTTTTGGATGCAACCAGCGGTGTTGTTTTGCAAATTAAGCGCGCGTCTTCCGAGGTGGATTCCGGCGCAAAACACATGAAGGATTTCTCCAGCGGGCTAACCGAAGGGGCGCAAATGCAAACCATGGCTTTGGATACCTTGTCCGGTGAAGTTTCCTCCATTACAGAACAGGTGAATGCAAGCAAAGAAATTGTTTGGAACACAAACCGCGTTCTTTCCCACACAAACGAAGAACTTGTGAAAGGACAAGAACAAATTGAAGCCCTGCTGGAGGAAATGCAAGAAACACAGAAAATTTCAGAACAAATTCAGAACATCGTAAAAACAATTGATGGCATTGCATTCCAAACCAACATTTTGGCACTGAATGCATCGGTGGAAGCCGCAAGGGCCGGTGAAGCAGGGCGTGGCTTTGCGGTTGTGGCCGGCGAGGTTCGCACGCTGGCGGAAAACAGTGCCAAAGCCGCAAAAGATTCATCGAAACTGATTGAGACGGTTGGCGCATCGATACAAAATGGTTTGGAAAAAGCCGAAACGGCAACGGCCACCATGCAACAAATTTCAGAAAATTCAAGCAAATTCAGTGAAATGATGGGTGAGGTGGTGCGCTCTTCCGACGAGCAATCGCAGGTGATTTCAAGGGTTTCGGCAGAATTGCTGAACATCACAAAAATTGTGGATGAAAATACAAATGTCTCGGGTCAAGGCAGCAGCTTGAGCAGCCAGTTGTCTTCGCAGGCAAACGAGTTACAAAGCACATTGGAACAGTTCCAATTGCCACAACAAGAGAGGCATGGCTCTTCGAATCCACTCTATTTGCCACAATGACATCAAACTTCAAACCGGAATTGCTGCCATTCTTCTTAGCTTCGGTTTGTGTGAAAAACAACCGGGCAACACCGTTTGCGGCAGCATGGCCATTTCAATGTGCTATCAGGCTGAGGGTGAAGGTGTGGATTGTTTTTGACATTGCTTACCCGGTGTGTTATACTATGAGGCAGTCGATATATCTTTTCAAAAAAGGCAAGATGCGATGAAGCATCTTGCCTTTTTATGTGAAACAAAGGAGTTTTATGAGCACAACA
>CAYJNQ010000057.1:0-8737 GCA_964371725.1 uncultured Oscillospiraceae bacterium | reverse complement strand
AAAAAATATCGGGGTCATTGCCCCAATATTTCTTTCGTTCCCGCATAATAGAATTGTTGAATTTTGCCGATATACTCAAAGGCTTCCTCTTGGCTCAAATCGTGGTGTATGGCCTCGAGCATGTTGTTCAAACCGGAGGTGGCAATAACATGAACAAAAAACAAATTGATTTTGCTTTTGGGAAAGTGGTCTCCCTCCATAACCTGAAGTGAGGCATGCTCTTCAATTTCTATCAATTTCTCCACATAGTTTTCATACCGGGTGCCGGCCGAACGGCAAAACAACAGTTTAGATAGTTCAAAATCAGAGTAAAGAAAATCCAAAACGGCATAAGTGCCTTTGCCCATATTTTCGGTGGTTTCGCAACTTTCAAAGTCGTAATCCGCCGCGGTTTCCTTGTGCACACGTGTATAAAGGGCGAGCAATTCCTCGGCAAAGCCGGCAACAATTGCCTCAAACAAACCGTCCTTGCCTTTGAAGTGGTTGTATACAGCGCCGGTTGTGGCCTTTGCATTTTGTGCAATATTTCGTAAATTTGCTTGAAGAAAGCCTTTTTGGAGGAACTCCTCTTTGGCACAAGCAAGAATTCGCTCTTTTGTAAGCTCCGACGAATAGCTCAAACGGCATCACCTCGCATAACAAAATTACTTTTCGTAACAATGTTATCATAAGGTTTTGTTTTTGTCAACCAATTCGTAGAGAACGGCCTATTTTGCCGTTCGGCTTTTTAGAGACTTAAACTCTTTTTTTACAAGCAATACCGTCATGCCCATGCTGATTTGTGTGATGGGGTAGGCAAGAGACACACCGGCAAGAGCCGTTTCCCCCACATATTGCCCAACGAAAAAGGCATCCAACATGGCATTTGCACCATACAGCACCATGGCGATGACGGCAGGCCAAGAAAGCGATGCCATGACTTTCCATAAATTTCCATGCAAAATAAACCGTTTCTGCTGTTCCTTTGAATCCAAAGTCCGTGTGCTCATTCTTATCCTCCTCAGAATATCACGAGTTAGCGAGAACTAACTCGTGTTCAAAATTTTTTGGCATTTTTAAAGGTGGTGTCGACAATCGTTGAACCGAACAAATTTCGAGTCATATTTTTTGTCCAAATTTGGTCTAAAAATCGCCGAACGCCTTCATGGAATTCAAGATTTTTAAGCAAAATTGGGCGGGAAAAGGGCCGAAATAGGCCGACTGAACAAGATTGTCGGCACTGCCTAAATGCCAAAAATCTTTTTCCAACCTTCGTTAAAAAAATCTATCAAAACGTCCACATGCGCCAGGGCCTCCTCTTTGTCCAAATTGTGCCGCACCACTTCAAAAAGTGCATAACATTGGGCGCTCATAATGGTGTGAAGTTGCTCTTTTGTCAAAGGCACACAGGGGTATCCTTTTGCACGCATTTGCTTTAAAAAATGCATCGTTTCCGCTTCTTCAATTTCAATCACTTTTTCTATAAAATTCTCATGCACACTTCCGTGTGCACAATTGATTAAAAGTGTAAACGCTTCTTTGTTTGCGTAAATGAGCTCAACCATGGCGCGGCTGGTTGCTTTCGCGCCCAGCAGCACATCGCGTTCATTTCCGGTTTTAAGGGCATCGAAGCTGCGATGGTTTCCCTCGGCATTCACGTGGATGAAATGCTCCGCGGCCGGTTTAACAAGGGATGAAAACAACGTCTCTTTGTCTTTGAAATGGCGATAGAAGGCACCGGTTGTGATGCCGGCACACGTGCAAATATCGCGCAATTTCGCGCCTTCATAGCCAAATTTCAAAAATTGCTCTTTGGCACTTTGTACGATTTTTTTGTGGGTGGCCTCATAGCTTCCGGGTGCCATTATGCAAGAACCTCCAGTGTGGTAACAAGAATAGCTAACAATGTTATCATGCTATCATGCGTTTGATGACTTGTCAAGCTGAAGGAAGCGTGGATAAGCGGGCGTGGTAAAATGGGATGAAACAAAAATGTGAAAACCTGTAAAATAGAAGAGTGGAAGAACGAGCCAAGATGTGGCAAGCGTGCAAAACGAACAGAAAATGAAAAAATGCTTGGGTATATAGAAAAAGCGTTTTGAAAACGGCAAAAATGCCGATGGTTTAGGACCGAAAAGAAATATATTTACAGCACTCCCAAGAAATGTTAAAATAAATGTTAGTTATCGCTAACCAAATTGTGTGTGTCACATCAAGAAAGCGGGAAGAAAACAGCGCAAGAGCCAAAAACACAAACGCTCCATTCCACGATACGTTCATATTGCCGGAAGAAGCATGGCACAAGTTCCCGGTGTGCAAGCGGTGAAGAATTGTTACACAATGCACAAATGCGGTTGGAGCGATGCCCGAAAAAGGCGGAAAATATCTTTTGCAGCACTTGCAAAAGCCGGTGCTACAAACCCGAGAAGAGGGCACAAATTCGGGAAGTGATGCGGTTTTTGGACCCAAGGATGATATGGTATCACCCGGTGATGGCCATAAAATACGCTTTACAAAGGAGCGAAAAGGTATGAGTGTGAAACGAATTGTTTGGCTGGCCGTTGGCATGCTTGGGTTGGCCATTGGGGCTGTGGGGGCCGTGGTTCCCTTGTTGCCGTCCTTTCCGTTTTTGCTTATAGCGGCCATTGGGTTTGGAAAAAGCAGTGAAAAACTGGATGCATGGTTTAAAAATACAAAGCTATACAAAAAGAATTTGGAAAGCTATGTAAAAGGGCAGGGGATGACAAAAGCCGCCAAAATGAGAGTGATGATAACGGTTACCATCTTAATGAGCATTGGTTTTGTGATGATGAAGAATGTGCCGGTGGGGCAAATCATCCTATTTTTAGTGTGGGTTTTTCATTTGCTGTATTTTGCATTCCGCGTAAAAACCATTCGGGACACTTCCGAAAATAGGGATTGAGGTGGAAAATATGGACGAATACATGAAGTTTTGTAAAGCATACCCCTTGCAAAAGGCTGAAATAGACGGGAAAACATTCCCATACAGGTATCATCGGCATGAAAGTGCACAAGTTACGGTGGTTTTGCTTGTGGGTGGTTTGGGCCTTTCCGATTTGATGTTTATGCATTTTGAAAAGTTTGCAAAGCACTTCTCGGTGCTCACGTTCGATTATTCGCAAAACTTTGAAAACAATGAAGAGCTCACGGCGGCCATTTGCGAACTGCTTAAAACACTTGACATCAAGGCATGGTTTGTGGGGCAATCACTCGGTGGTTTTGTGGCGCAACTTATGGCCGAAAAATATCCACAGGTGTGCGAGGGGCTTGTTTTGTCGAACACGGGTTGCACCTCGGAAACCATGAGCAAAACGGCCTACAATTCGCTGATGGGTATGCTGGAAAGTACAAAAAAGAACAAAAAGCTGTTTAAAAGTATGCCTTTTTCCCTGCTGAAAAAGCAAATAAGCAAAAAAATTGTAAAAAAATATGCTGCAGATTTCTCAAAAGAGGAAAAAATAATTCTCCGAAATTTAACGGAGATCATGGAAAAAGAACTCACCAAAGAATATGAGTTGCATATGCTGGATTTGTTGATGGATTTGCAAAACCACTTTGGGGCAAAAAAAGAGAATTTTGCCTATTTAAACGACAGAGTGTTGCTGATTTTGTCAGACGACGACAAGACTTTTCATGATGAGGTGAAAGCGGCCTTGGTGGAGCTGATGCCAAACCCAACGATTAAAACGGATTTAAAAGGTGGGCACTTATCCTTGCTGGTTCACTGTGATGAATATGTAGAAGTGATTGTGAACTACATTGCCCAAAAACAATAGCCAAAAACAAGACCAAGGGGTGGTGTGTGTGCAAACCATCTGCTAAACAAGTGTAAGAAATTTTGCGCAACACAAAAACAATGATTTTACGATGGTTATGAACATGATGGAAAACTGGGTGATATGAATTTAATCGGAAAATTACAACCGATGCTTATTTTGTGTGCGGCATTGCTGGGTTTGCTGCTCAGCGGGGTACTTGCTAATTTGCCTGTCTTGCTAATTGAATGGTTTTTAATGCTACTGCTCTTTGTGTTGTTTCTTACGGTAGATTTAAAAAGGCTGCGAAAGGCTTTTGAAAACATACGTTTTACGGCGGCCGCTATTTTTATCAATTTCATCATCACACCCTTCCTTGCCTATATACTCGGCCTTTTGTTTTTTGCAAATGCTCTCGACATTCGCATGGGGCTTTTGATGCTGCTTGTAACCCCCTGTACAGACTGGTATCTGGTTTTCACAGCCTTGAGCAAGGGAAATGTAGAGCTGAACATGTCTATTTTACCCATCAACTTGGTTTTGCAAATGGTGTTGATGCCGGTGTACCTGTTTATCTTTTTTGGAAGCGAAATTCAAATGGACATAGGTGGGCTTTTGCAAAGCATTTTGTTGGTTTTGCTCACTCCCTTTTTGTTGGCCTTGTTTTGCAAAAGAATCATCCGGAACAAACCGGGGGCGAAGGCGTGGATAGAACGACAAAGTGACCCCTTGCAGCTGCTGTTTTTATGCCTTGCGGTTGTGGTTATGTTTGCCACAGAAGGGGATAGTTTGCTTGCAAATCCGCAACTTCTTTTTAGGCTATTCATGCCACTGCTTGTGTTTTTTGCGGTGGTGTTCTTTTTTGCACAAGGAATGGGGAGACTGTTGAAATTTGACAAAAAAGATATGATTGCGCTTCATTTCACAACCCTGGCACGCAATTCACCGCTGTCCCTTGCCATCGCGGCGGCAACCTTCCCCGAAAGACCGTTGCTCTCGCTTTCTTTGGTGGTGGGCCCACTCATTGAACTGCCCATTCTTTCCAATGGATTGCGAAAATGGAACACGGAAGAAGAAGCACCGGGCCGATAAAAAGGGTAGGGGGGTGTTTTATTTATCACAAAAAATAATGATAAACATTAAATATATATTGACAAATCATAGCTGTTATAATTGCATTTGTGGCACTGCTTCAGGTGGTTTTTGGAAAAAAGCTTTTTTCAAAAAACTTGGTTGCATGCATTCGTTGGGTGGGAATTCTTTTTGCCGTGGCGGCGGTTGTTATGCCACGCTTGCAGGGCTATGTGTCAAGCGGTTTCGAGTTGTTTTCCGCCGCTTCCTTTGTTTTGATAGATGGCTGGCTTATCACAATCGGTTTGCTTTTCATCACAATGGGTGCACTTATAAAAATTGCGCTTGAGATGCAAAAAGAAATGGATGAAATTTTATAGGGGGCGCTATGGCAATCATATTAAGGTTGGATAGAATGGTGGCAGAGCGCAAAATATCACTGAATGAACTGTCAGAGCGTGTGGGCATTTCCACAGTGAACCTATCCAATTTAAAAACAGGAAAAGTGCGGGCCATTCGGTTTTCAACACTCAATGCAATTTGCAACGAGCTGCGGTGCCAGCCGGGGGATATTTTGGAACACTGCCAAGATGAAGGATGATAGAGGAGCGGTTTGTTTGAAATTTATTTGAGTTAGCGTTGACAAACTATGAGAGATATGATATTGTGAATAACAGCGTTATTTGAGGTGCCGTTTATGCTAAAACCGGATGCTTTAACCGATAAAATTTTAAAAAATGCAAAGCAAGAGTTTTTGGAAAATGGGTTTGAAAAGGCAAGTATGAGGGTTATTGCCAAAAAATCCGGTGTTACAACGGGGGCTCTTTACACAAGGTTTGCAAGCAAGGACGCGCTTTTTTTTGCGCTGGTACACCCCTTTGCAGAGGCTTTTATCAGAATTGACACCGAGTGGAAAATTTCGCCCAAAGAATTGTGGGAGCGCAAATTTAGCGCCGGAAACGCACTGATAGAGTACATTTATGAAGACAAAGAAACTTTCATGCTTCTGTTTACCGGTGCTGCCGGCAGCTCTGAAGAAAACTTCATCGACAAGATAATCGAAATTGAAATGAAGGATACCTTGGCCTATATCGACCATTTAAGCGAGGAGCAAAAAAGCCGAATCAAAGTTTCGCATGAAGCGCTATACATTTTGGCTGCCGCACACTGCCGTTCTCTTTTTGAAATATCAATTTTGGATATTCCGCTTGAAGAGGCGAAAAAACAGGTTGCAAACATCATGGAATTTTTCATGTGTGGATGGAGTAAAATTTTCGGGTTTTAACCGAATTTTTTTACGGGCAAAAGTTAGCTTTTGCTAACTTTTTAAATAAAATAAGGGAGGGTTCGAAATGAAAAAAATTAGAGGTAAAGGACTTTGTGTCAATTGGTATTTTTAGCGCACTGTTCATGGTTTTTGTGGTGATTGTATCCATATTGCAAGTGGTGCCGATACTGTCGCTTGGGATGCCGGCCATGGTGGCCTTGTTTACAGGGCCTGTTTATCTTTTGTTTGTGGCAAGAACCGGAAAGCCGCTGTGTGTAACGATTATGGGGTTGATTGTTTCGCTTATCATTGGCCTTTTGTTTTTTGGTAGCCTTTATATCTTTTTGTTCAACGTTGCCTTTTTTGTTGTGGCCGACATCATTGCATCGCTGGGGAAATACAAAAGCTACACAATGAATTTGATAAGTTATATCGTGCTATCCCTTTGGGTTTTTGGCGAGAGTGGTGCATACTGGGTGGCGCAGGACTGGATGTTGGAAAAAACAGTTCAATCCGGCTATACGCCGGAAAGTGCAAATGCCATATTTGCCATGGCCACCCCCACAAGTTTATTTATTTTCATCGTGGTTACTCTAGCCTTTGCAACCATCAGCGGCCTTGTGGCAAAGGTCATGTTTAAAAAACACTTTAAACGCGCGGGTATTGTTTGATGCAAAAGGGCTTGTTTCGGCTGGACCCGCGCACAAAGTTACTGCTCATCATTCTGATAAACGCCCTTTACTACATGGGCGGTGATTATATCTATGTGTCGCTGGCAAGCTTGTTTGCCATCTTTCTCATATTCTGCTCGGGCCATATAAAAATAGGGATAAATGCCACGATCTTGTTTGTGTTTGTTGAAATTTTAAGCGCGCTGTTGCCACGGCTTCCAACGGCATTCGTCTCCACAATTGGCACGGCATTCACCAGTATTTTGGTGTTTTATCCAACCATTCTTTACGGCATCCTGTTTATTGGAACCATCCATATCAGCGAATCCATCGCCGCCTTTTCCAGGTGGAAAATCCCGCAAGCTGTGCTGATTCCCACCATTGTGGTGGTGCGCTTTATTCCCACATTGTATAGCGAAATGCAAAACATTAGGGCGTCCATGGCGCTGCGTGGGCGCTCCGGCAACTTGTTCACCAAAGTGATGAACATCTATGTGCCCTTGTTGTTCAGTTCGGTAAGAACGGGCGAATCACTGACGATTGCGGCCATGACCAAGGGGATGGGACTGCATAAGCACAGCACCGTAATGCATGATTCGCGCCTATGCAAGGTTGACTATTTTGCGCTGGCCGTTTTGGTTACGCTCATGGTGTTCAGATGGCGTTCATGGGAGGGTCTATGATTGAGTTTAAAAACCTTGGCTATCGATACGGGGAAAAGGGCGATGCCTCGCTAAAGAACTTGAATTTTACTGTAGAAAAAGGGGAGTTTATCCTTCTTACGGGGAAAAGCGGATCGGGGAAATCCAGTGTGTTGCAGGCGATAAACGGCATTATTCCGCAATATTATAAGGGAAGCCTAACGGGTGAAATATGCATCGACAAGCAAAATACCAAGAAAAGCTCGGTGCAACAGCTATCAAGAAGTGTCGGAACCGTTTTTCAAAACCCCAAATCGCAGTTTTTTCACCTCAATGTAGAGGACGAGCTAACGTTTGGGCCTTCGAACCAGGCATTGCCGCTGGCCGAGATAAAGCGCCGTGAAGCAGAGACGGTGAAAGAGTTCAAGATAGAGAATATTTTACAAAAAAATGTGCTTACCCTCTCGGGTGGCGAGATGCAGCGGCTTGCCTGTGCCTCCGTGCATATGAGCTTGCCGAGTATTTATGTGCTGGATGAGCCGAGTGCAAACCTGGACGCCACCGGGATAGAGGAGCTGAAAGAGGCGCTGAGAACCATTCAAAACAGCGGCGCCACCATCATCATGGCAGAGCACAGAATTTATTATGCCTTGGAATTGTGCGACCGGGTTTTTCACATGGAAAACGGCACGATTGACAAAATATACACGAAAAACGAATTCTTGTGCCTGGGTGAGAAGGAATTCCACACGATGGGGCTGCGGTGTATTCATGCACCGACAATCGAAAAAGAGGCGGCCAATGTATGCGGCAAAGAATGCGTTGTTGTGAAAAAGTTGCAATGCAAAAGAAAGGGAGAAACCCTGCTGGACATAGCCGATTTACTGATACCAAAGCACGGCATTGTTGCCATAACCGGCATCAATGGTGCGGGGAAAAGCACATTTGTAAAAACTTTTTCCGGTGTTATGAAGGCCGATGCGGAAATATTCGACGAAAAGCCACTTTCCAAAATGGAGCGCATGAAGCGCAGTTTTATGGTTATGCAGGATGTGAATAGCCAGTTGTCTTGTGAATCGGTTTATGATGAACTGGTGGAAAAGGACACGCCGGAAAACGAGAAACGAGCTCTTGAAATTTTGGAGTCACTCAAGCTTATAGACAAAAGGGAAGAGCATCCGTTTTCCCTTTCCGGTGGGCAAAAGCAAAGAGTGGCAATTGCAACCGCCCTGTTTTTAAATAAAAAATATCTGTTTTTTGACGAGCCGACAAGCGGGCTTGATTTTGACAGCATGACAAGGGTTTCTGCATTGCTTAAAGAGCTGGTGAAAA
>CAYJNQ010000056.1:0-9030 GCA_964371725.1 uncultured Oscillospiraceae bacterium | reverse complement strand
AGCAATCTCGCTCTGTGGTTCATGGTAATCCCTCCGTATAATAGAATTGAGTTGATTTTCCTGAATATGTAGTACACATATCATGGCTTCACTATAGCATGCCCCCTATGCTGTGTCAATGAAAACCAAGTGCCTTTTGTGGTTTTGACGAATATTTTTGTGCTTTTTGCCAAAAACAAGTCTACAATATAAAAATATATTGACAATTGAGTGGGTCATGGGTATTATAGGGGTATGTTCCAATATGTTAACATATTTTGAGAGGAGAAATAAAAATGGATAGTAAATACAACGCATTGGCAGAGGCAATTTTAGATGGAGACGAAGAACTTGGTGTGGAGGAAGCTCAAAAATTGATTGCAAGCGGATGTTCGCCCGCCGATATTTTTGTGGAATGTATTCAAGATACATTAAATGCTTTGGGCGACCGTTTTGGCCGTTTGGAAGTGTTCCTGCCGGATCTCATCATGGCAAGTGATGTGGTGAAGGCCATTCAAGAAGATTTAAGCCCGCTGATTGCGCAAAGCGGAGGCAGCATAAGCAGCGGCAAAGTTGTTATCGGCACCGCCTTCGGCGATTTGCACGACATCGGCAAAAACATGGTGAGCCTGATGCTGGAAGTAAACGGTTTTGAAGTAAAGGATTTGGGCGTCAACGTGCCTGTAGAGCAATTCATTTCGGCCGCACAAGATATGAATGCCGATATCATTGGTATCTCCGGCCTGATGTTGCCCTCGCTTCCCTATATGCAAGACACCATCGACCGTGTGAAAGCAAACTCTGCCATGTCCAATGTTAAAATTATGGTGGGTGGTGGGCCTGTAACCCAAGAGTGGGCTACTTCTGCCGGCGCCGACGGTTATTCCGATGATGCTATGGGTGCGGTTGGCCTTGCAAAACAGCTGATGACAAGCTAGGCAGATTGCCATAAGAGGAGGATTACGCATGGACAACCAAAATCAAGTTACATCTTACAGCACGGAATCGATTCATGCCGAAAACAAACAGAGCTGGGTTAAGATATTTTCGGTATGGACAGGACTTGTTTTCTCCGTTTCCACCATGCTTTACGGCGGCGTGGTTGGCTCGCAACTGCCCTTGGGCCAAGCTCTGATTGCCATTGGTGTCGCCAATTTGTTTTTGGCCGTTATTACAACACTGGTTTCTTTCATTGGTGCAGACACAGGGCTTGGTGCTTTTGAGTTGCTCAAATACTGTTTTGGTGTTACCGGTGGTAAAATCATCACAATCATCCGCCTCACCTTGTCTCTTGGCTGGGTTGGCATCGGCTCCATTTTGGTGGTGGACCTTGTCAGTTTTTTCATTCCGTTTTTTGCCACTCCGGTGGGGTTTGCGGTTGGGGGCATTGTCATCAACTTGCTGTTTGTTGCCACCGTGTGGACCGGGTTTAAGGGCTTAACCTTTCTCACCCGCTTTGCCATACCCGCCATCGTTCTCATTTTCTTGGTTGCCCTATTTCAAACAGAGCGGATGGTTGGCATTTCCACCTTGTTTGACAAAGAACCGGTAAACCCCACCTCCATTTTGGTGGTGATAACGGGCATCATTTTTGCCTGGATTGATGTTGTGATGGTTGGCTCTAACTTTTCTCGCTTTGCGCGCTCGAAAAAAGACACCACCATTGCAACGGGTCTTGCGTTTTTGCTGGGTGCCTCTGTTATTTACTGTGTTGGTGCCATCACCGCTTTGGCCACCGGTAAAGACAATGTGCCCGAAATCTTCAATGCTTTGGGCATTGCAGGTTTGGCAGGTGCCCTTGTGTTCCTGTTAACATGGACAACCTCTTCGGAAGCGTTCTATGCTGCATCGCTTGGCTTTGCCTCTGTGTTCCCCATCAAAAACAAAGCCGTTCTGCTGTTTTTCCCCTTCGCCATTGCCACTGTGTTTACATTGATTGATTTGTTTGAATATTTCATTCAGTGGGTGGGTTTGATGGGCCTCATTTTCTGCCCCATTATCGGTGTGCTTTTGGCCGACTACTACTTCTTTAAAGCCAAATACCGTTTATCGGTAGATAGAATCAAAACCGTTATTTCCATTCCGTCTGTCATTGGTTTGGCCGTTGGTGTTGCCACCAATTTGCTCATCCCCATATACGGCGCCTTGCTTGCCATTGTAACCACGATGGCCGCCTACTACATTGCCAACCGGTTTATTATACCGGATAAAATGTATGCATTGGGCTTGCAGGAAAGCCCCATTGCGAAAGAGGATGCGCCCCCCGAAAGCGCTACAGAAGATACACCCCCTGAAAGCGACGCATCGGCCGAATAAAATTCAGCTTAAAAAGCGAGGCGAAAATGCAGTGTGCATTTTCGCCTCGCTTTTTGAAGCAAAACACCGATCTCTCGGTATCATTTGTTTTTTGACGTTGAAAAAAATGTACGGCTTGGGTTTAGGTGCTTTTGAAAACAATATTGTATTTTATCGGTAAGCAAATACTCTGTTGAGCCAATCACCGGCTTCGCGTTTCGGGTATAGCACACCAAGTCCACACGCAAAACGGGCGTTCCCGGCTCTATATCCAAAGCCGCAGCCACCGCCTCATCTGCCAGGCAGGCTTTTGGGTGGGCCACGGCATTTTCCATAAAATCACCCAGTTGTTTTTGCACAAAACGAAAGGTGTGCGCACACAATAGCTCAATGTCTACATCATCTTTTTCATAAAATTCCGAGGGAATGTAGTCCATCAGGTAGATGGCCGGCACACCATCGGCATAGATGGTTTTCTCCACCTGATAAATCACATCGGAGGGTGCATAGCCCAACCACTGGTTCAGCTCCACCGTTTCGGCCTTCACTGCGCGAATGCGCTTGATTGCAAGCTCTGCTTTATAGCCGGAGCTTGTGATAACATCCGAAAACGACACATCTATGTCTAGCCTCGCATTTTCATCCAAAAGATAGCGGTTGATGCAGGTACCCACACCCTTTTGCCTGCTGATATAACCGTATGTTTCCAGAACCGCCAGCACATCTCGCAACTTCATGCGGCTGATGCCAAGCTGTTCTGCCAGCACATCCTCTGCCGGCAACCTATTGCCAACCGGTATTTCCTTCATGCGCTGTATCAAAACGCCAAAAATATCCTCCTGTCTTTCCCGTGCAACATCATCTCGTTCCAGCTTGCCCATGTTCATTCTCCTATGTATATTTCTTTCCTTTTTATTTTATAAACCTAAATAAAAGAATAGGCCATTCCGCTTCTCGTGTCAAGGAGGAAAACCGGCTTAATTACGCCACCATCGTTGGTTCGGAGAAACGGTGAGCATAACCGGCAAACCGGAATTTTGTATGTTTAGGCAACAAAGCGCGCAATGCTCTGTGCATTGCGATTGACGAGAATGTCGAAAAACGAAATATTTGCATGTGAAAAGGGGGCATTTTCAACGAACGGACTATGCCAAGGTTTCAAAAAATTGCCAAGCAAAAACCGGTGTGGTTTCGCTTGCGCTTTTCCACACCGGCTTTTATTTGTGACTGTTACAGCAGAGCCCGAATTTTCGCCTCGAATTCATCGGCATCCGGGATGATAGAGGAATACAGCAATTCCCCGTTTAGGTAAATACTGGGAAGGTTTTTCACCGCCATGGCCTTCGCCTGTGCAATTCCCTCTCGTGTTGAATATTTGTATTCAATGATGTCGATGGCATCGCCAAATTTTTCCTTCATGTCACAAGTGGCTGCCCAAATGTAGGTGCACGCGGCACAAGAAATGGAATCCAGTGTGAACGCCTCCACAAAAGGACGCTCTAAATTTTTGTAATCCGGCAAAACAACGTCCGCGCCCAAATCCTCGGCCTCGTAGTTTTCCAACAAAGCACGATATTGCTCCGGGTTTTGCACCACTTGCGCCACGGCAATGGTGTTTTCAATCGGGGTTTCATAGGGCATATCACAACCGGGGGCAATCACCAAATTGCGGTGGTTGTCCAAGCTGTCCATCATATCCAGCACATATTTCATGTTGTCCTGCTGCGTGCCAAACAACATCGTGGTGGTAAGCGGGATATTGCCCCCAATGGTGACATTGTGTTTGTCTACAATGGCTTTGGCCGCTGCCATGGGAATGTTCTCATCCACCGAAATTCCGTCCGGGCCGCTTTGGCACATGATGTCCAAATTGGCAATTGCATTTCCGCAAACAAAGAAGGAGGACAACTTTCCTTTTTCGCGAATATAGTTGAAGAGGCGTGTGTACGGCTCTAGCATGTGCTCTTCAAAATGAAGCGGCGAAATTTGGGAGATAACCGGGTCAACCGGGCAAATCACATCCGCCCCGGCTTCCACGTAATAATCCACCATGCGCAAGGAAATTTCGGTTACATAATCCATGAGTGCCTTTACATATTCAGGCTTTTTCTTCATGTTTACATATAATTTTGTGCCACGCAAATGCGAAGCCAAGGTTAGCGGCCCACAAAACAGGCCAAAAATCGCGGTGGTGTCGCCCACAGATTCTTGAAGACGGCGCGTTGCATTTAGCACAACAGGCAGCCTACCTTCTGTTTTTTCCGGAATTTTGGTGGGAATTTCATCTGTTTGCGCCAATGGATGCGAGCAAACACTGGGTGGGTTGTTGTCGGCCCAAATTAAATCACAACCCAAAATTTCCGCCTCCAGTTGCAAATCGAACGCAACCGGCTGGCCATCGGGCATATATAGACGGCTAACTTCCATGAGACATTCATACATGACATCTTCATTTTTCAAAAACTCTGTGGCCGTATAGCCTTTCAAGTATCCTGCATGGATGCCCGCAAACGGCACCCAAGGTGCGCGCGGTGTTTCTTCGTGCCGATAGGTTTTCAGAATGAGGTCTTTTCCTGTCATGGTTTTTTCCGCCTTTCGTAATCTCAAATGTTTTATCTATATAGACACTGCCTAATCATCCAGCTCGATGCCCAATTTTTTCACCCATTTCCGCACAACCGCATAGGCGCCGGTAAGCTGTGGATAGGGGCCTTCACTTGTCATGGGCACAGGGCTGCGTTTTACAAACTCACGGCTTGAAATTTCTAGCGAGCCGGGCAAAATCTCGGCAAGCTCGGATTCTGCCATGGCAAATTTGATGTTGGGAATGCCGGCCCAGAAGGCAGCGGTTGTGCACATCGCGCAGGGTTCTAACACACAATAAAGTGTGCAACCGTTCAAAAATTCCTTGTCATAGGTTTTAACTGCCTTGTCTACAACCAGGATGGTGTCATGGCTTAAGGGGTTTTTGTTGGTGCCGGCACGATTCCCCTCTGCCAAAAGCACCTCGCCGGAGGGGCCCACCAAAACGGTTGCAAACCCATCGTCTCCTTCGCTCAACGCGGTTTCGGCCAACTCTATGGCTTTCTCGAAATATCCCTGCTCTTTTGCTGTAAGCTCTCTCACTGTTTGCTCTTGCATAATCATCTTCCTCTATACTTTTATTCTTCGTTTGTAATCGTTCCAAGCAGTTCATTGCTTTCCATTTAAAAAATATGCTGATTGATTAAACAATCAGCATATTACATATTATACTTCCTTGGTTTTGTTTTGTCAATGGTGTTTTTGTTTATTTCTCCAAAAAATACCGGTTTCGGGGAAGGTTTTAGCACAAATTGTGCGCAGCGTAAATCTATACAAAAACCAAATACCGTGTTTTTATATGCTTTCTTTTATGCTTCATCATTTAAATAAAACAACACCATCGATAGGCACGCCTCAAAATATTCATCCAAATCAAAAGAGGCTTCAGCATTGAGATATTGCATGGAGGCCCCCATCATCATCGACACCATAATATGGGAAGCCATCCGCACTTTCTGCGCCGGAACTTCCGGTGCATATTTTGTGATGGTGCGCGAAATACCATCCCTCCACACCACATAAAATTCAAAGAACTTGTTGTTGATAACAGGGTCTATTTGCCCCTGGCACCAAAATTCGAACTGGGCATGGTCATAGCGTTTTTCATTGCGTATAATGTCTTTCTTTTGGCTGAAATAGCAGTTGACTTGCTCGTCTAAACTTTGCGCTGCACCGGCAAACAAAGTACTGCGTTTTGTTATAAAATCTTCCTGCACCATCTGCAGCAAGGCAACAAGCAACTCCCTTTTGGTCTTATAATAGTAATGCAAAGTAGATTGTGCCACGCCGGCCTCTTGTGCTATCAGGTGCATTCTGGTTCCATTGATGGTGTGCCTATCCACAACTCGCAAAGTTGCTTCTAATATATTTTTCTTGGCATCATTGTTTTTCATGCTTTTCATCCTCGTATTTGTATAGTTTTGTTTCATTCGCAAGTATTTTCCTTATATAGTATAACAAACCAAACACCATATTTCCAGTATAACTTCATAAAGATAAATTTTTAAACACATGTTCTTTTTTTCAACAGTATTGCACAAATATTGTGTTTTTTAAATGGCAGGCTATCCTTTTCGAAAAATTTAGGCCCGCATTTTCGGAACATTTTCACAATTTTGCTTTTATTGTTCGTAATATCGCAATTTATTTCTCACGCCCTCTCTCAATTTTTCATTGACAAAATTTTCATCCTGTGATATTCTAGTTTATAGATTGATTAGTCAGTTTTATTCCGAGAGCGAAGTAAGTGCAAACATTACACTATATTAAAGAAACGGAGTGGAAAAAATGGTCACATCTTTACGAGGAAAGCATTTCATCACACTACAGGAATGGAGCAAGCAGGAGCTGGACACTGTGATGGACACAGCCTATGACTTGAAGCTCAAATTCGGACGCCGCATTCCCCACGCTTGCCTGCGGGACGAAACACTGTTCATGATGTTCTTTGACGAGAGCACCCGCACACGCAACTCCACCGAAGCTGCCATGACACAACTGGGTGGCCACGCACACTTTTTGGACGCTTCCAAAATGCAAATTCAACACGGCGACAACGCCAAAGACACCGCTTTGATTTTGTCGAGCTATGGTCATGGCATCGCCTGCCGCCACTGTGGCTGGGAAACCGGCAACAAGTTCATCCGTGAAATGGCAGAGTGGTCTCGTGTGCCGGTTTTGAATATGCAATGTGACCTGTACCACCCGATGCAAGGTCTTGCCGACCTTATGACCATTGAAGAGCACTTTGGCCGCACCAACGTGGGCCGCTTGAAAGTGAGCATCGTGTGGACCTATGCCACCACCCACAAAAAACCCATCAGCGTGCCGCTTACACAAGCCCTTTTGTTCCCGCGCTATGGCATGGATGTAACCCTTGCTTATCCCGAAGGCTACGAGATGCCCCCATGGGTGATCGATCAAGCCAAGGAAAACGCTTTGACAGCCGGCGGCACCTTCCGCATCAGCCACGACATTGAAGAGGCTTTCCGTGATGCCGATGTGGTCATTCCGAAAAACTGGGGCAGCTGGTATGCCGACAGCACAAAACCGACAGAGGGCCGTGAAGGCAACACCACGTTAACCGAAGAAGAATTGGCTATTTTGGCAAAGAATAAGAGCTGGAAGTGCACACAGGCACTGATGGATACCACCAAGGATAATGCCATTTACATGCATGCCTTGCCGGCTGACCGCGTGAATGAGGTGGAAGATTCCGTCATCGATGGTCCAAAATCTATTATTTACCAAGAAGCTGAAAACCGCTTGCACACCGTTAAAGCCGTAATGGATTTGACTATGGGCGGGAAAAGCTAAGGGAGGCAGGATATGGATCTCTCAACCAAATTTGCGGGTTTAACCCTCAAAAATCCTTTGCTTCCGGGTTCCGGCCCTTTAAGTGGTGACGACGAACGCATGATATTTCTTGCGGAGCAGGGTATTGGTGGCATTGTCACCAAAACCATTGCCCCCGAAGGAGCCGAGGTGGGCAGACCCTGCATTGCAGGCGACAAAACCACCATTTACAACTCGGAAGCGTGGAGTGAGCATCACTCTGACATTTGGGTAAATGAATTTTTGCCGAATCTGCGCAAAAAAAGTGACATTCCTGTTTTTGCCAGCGTGGGATATGACCAAGCGGATATGAAACAGCTGATTCCCCGCTTGGAGCCTTTGGCAGATGCCTATGAGTACATCCCACGCTATGTGGGCAAAAACTTCGATGAGGTGCAAGCCATCACCGAAACCTTATGCTCGCTGACAGAGAAACCCGTTTGGGTGAAGATGAACGCCAGCATTTCAGACCCGGTCGGCTTTGCCGAGGCCTGCCGAAACGGCGGTGCCAAGGGTGTTGTGGCCGTCACTTCACTTGGGCCCAACATGGTCATCGACATTCCAAACCGCCGTCCTCTCATCGGCATTCCCACGGGCTATGTGTGGACGTCGGGCCCGAGCATCAAGCCTTTGGCCTTGGCCTATGTGCACATGATTAAACAGGCCTTCCCGGATTTGAGCGTGATTGCAAGCGGTGGCGTGGGCGGTGCCGACGACATCATCGAGTTCTTGCTCGCCGGTGCAGATGCCGTGCAGATGCTGTCTTGGGCGATGCTTCGCGGACGCACACAGTACAGCAAAATGCTTGCCGATTTGCCGCTTGCCTTGCAGAAATATGGCTTTAGCAGCGTAGAGGATGTGAAAAGCACCGGCTTGACCCTCTCTGTGGCACCCACAGAGCCAAGTTTCCCGGACATCGATTTGGACAAATGCACGGGTTGCGGCATTTGCCACACAAACTGCCCTTACTTTGCTTTAGACGCAAAAGACAAGAAGCCCGTTTTGGACACAAACAAATGTTTTGGCTGCGGTCTATGTGAAACACGCTGTCCCACTCACGCCATCACCAATGTACTGCCTAAATAATACATATTATATAAAAGGAAAGAGGTTTTGTTATCATGATCCCAACCGAAAGAATCAAAGAACTCAGCGAAAAGTATCGCGATTACACAGCAGAACTACTGAGCAAAATGGTGCAGGTTCCCGGCTTCTCGGGCCGTGAAGAAGACCGTTGCAAACTCATTGTGGAGCTATGCAAAGAAGCCGGTTTTGATGAAGTGTACATCGACGGCCTTGGCAGCGTGGTTGGCCGTGTGGGCAATGGCCCGAAAAAAC
>CAYJNQ010000055.1:0-9150 GCA_964371725.1 uncultured Oscillospiraceae bacterium | reverse complement strand
ATCAAAATCCCCTGGTTTTTGTTTTGCGAGGCGATATAACGCGCCAAACTCTCCCCAGATTCATCCGAAAGTGGGGCATTGATAATCACCAGATCGAAGTCTTTCTGTACCAAAAGACGACGCCCTTCTGCGCCGCTTTTGGCTTTTGCAATTTTTTGAATAGAAAACTCCTGCAAAGTTTTTGTAAAAAACTGAAGCCCTTTTTCACTGGTTGAAATCACCAGAGCGCTTTCGATATGCACCAGCCCCTTTGCGATGATTGGTTTTGTTGGGTGATGTTAACACCACCTAGTATACATAGAAATATCGTTTTGTTGAAAATTCATGTTTGTTCTCGGCCAAGTTATATTGCATAATTTCCTCTTTTTTAATGGCCAAATAGGCATTTAAGAGGGAGTCTCCCAGAACTTCCTGTACAAAGGTGGAGTTCTCGGCAAGGGAAAGGGCACTTTTCAAGTCCTTCGGAAGCATGGCAAGTTCATTTGTAACATCAGGCGGAGCATTGTATAAATCGGCATCAACAGCAGCGGGCAGGGTCAGGTTCTTTTCTATACCTTGCAAGCCGGCTGCAATGATGAGGGCGAAGGCGAGATATGGGTTGATGGTGGGGTCGGGCGAGCGGAGCTCCATGCGCATGCGGTTTCCACTGGCCGTTGGGATGCGGATGAGCTGAGAGCGATTTTGATGCGACCAAGAAATATAAGTGGGGGCTGAAAGCTCGCCAAGGCGCGCATAAGAGTTCATGATAGGGTTTAAAAACAGGGTAATTTCGGCCACCTTTTCCAAAACTCCGGCAATAAAACTTTCTGTCGTTTTTGAGAATTCGCCCTCTTTTCCATCGAAAATATTCAGCCCATTTTTATTCAAAGATAAATTCACATGCAACCCACTGCCACTTTGCATGGGCAAGGGTTTTGGCATAAAGGCCGCAAACAGACCGTTTCTCTCGGCCACGGCTTTCACCACCGATTTGAAAGTAAGCAAATTGTCGGCGCAGCGCAGTGCTTCGCTGTATTTAAAGTCAATTTCGTTTTGCCCGGGGCCCTGCTCGTGATGGGAGGTTTCAGGATGTAGGCCCATCTCTTCTAAGTTGAGGCAAATTTCACGGCGAATGTCTTCACCTTTATCCTGTGGGGCAATATCTAAGTAGCCGCCGTCATCCAAGGTGTCGTAACTGGGTTTTCCGTTGTCGTCTGCCTTGAACAGGTAAAATTCGCACTCGGCACCCACTTTGCAAATATATCCCTTTTTTTGTACTTTTTCCAAAACAGATTTCAAAATGTGGCGGCTGTCGTGTGCAAAGGCTTCTTTTTCGGGGGTTTTGATGTCGCAATAAAAGCGTAACACACGCCCGGGGCCGGGCCGCCAAGGCAGCACGGTTAAGGTGGAAGGGTCCGGAAACAATAACAAATCCGAGCGTGTGATATCGCGAAACCCTTGGATAGCCGAGGCATCAAAAGCCACGCCTTCCTCAAAGGCATACTGCAGTTCGGAGGACATAATCGAGATGTTTTTTTGCACACCAAACGGGTCGCAAAAACCCAGTCGAACAAATTGAACATCGTTTTCCTGTGCAAAGCGAAGCACTTCACTGGCGGTACTATTCATGGTATTACCTCTGTTTTTTGTTTTGTAAAACGGGTAGTCCTTAACAGTATACTACAGAATCCCCTAATTGGGCGTATAAAGTTGTTTGTAAGGGTTTTTTGCGTTGGGTGTAAGCAGCAAAAACCCTTTTGACAAAAGTTGCGCGGCGTCTAGGTTGAAATCGAGAGCATATTCGTGCAACAGCGGTGTTATAAAGGCAAGCTCTTGTGCATTGGCGAAAGATGCCTGCACCTGTTCTGGCAGATGTTTGGGAAGCTCATCGGCGCAAATGAACATTTTTCCACCATGCATGCCCACACCGGGAAAGTTGCCCACGGGAAAATGGCCACATGCCTTTCCCAACACAATGATAAGCCCACCGGCCAAATACTCGCCTAAAAAGCTTCCCACTTGGCCTCCTACAATGATTACCGGACATTTCTTTCCGTATTGTTTCATGTGGATGCCGGTTCGATAGCCTGCATTTCCGCGAACAAAAATTTTCCCGCCACGCATGGCATAGCCAAGGGCGTCGCCGGCGTTGCCGTGTATGACGATTTTCCCTTCATTCATGGTGTCACCCACAGCGTCTTGTGCGTTGCCATGCACTTCGATGGTGGCACCATCTAAATAGGCGCCAAGGGCGTTACCCGGCGTTCCATGAACCGAAATGTGTTTTTTTGAAAGCCCTGTGCCGATAAAGCGTTCTCCAAAACAGTTTTCTATGGTGGCATCTTCCGCATTGGCGTTTAGCTGCCGATTCAGTGCTTGAAAACCCATTTCTTGGGCATTGAGTGTCTGCATGGTTTCCTCCTAACAATGGGTCTTTGCGTGAAGATGTAAAATGTTTACGGCTATTTTTGTACTATTCGCCGGCGTGCCGAATGCCCAGCACATCCAACTCCTTTTGATGCAACCCCACACCGCGCAACATCAAGCGATTGCCGCGCAGGCTTTCTATGGCATTGATGCCCATGCCACCCATCATCTCCTTTATTTCATGCTCCCAAGCCCGAAGCAAATTCACAAGACGTTGTTTCCCAATGTCGGGGTTTAATCGCTTGGTCAAATCTTCCCGCTGGGTGGCAATGCCCCAGTTGCATTTGGCGCCATGGCAACTTCGACATAGGTGGCAACCTAGGGCTAAAAGGGCGGCTGTACCAATGTATACCGCATCGGCACCAAGGGCAATGGCCTTTACAATGTCGGCACTGTTGCGGATACTACCGCCCACCACAAGGCTCACATTGTCTCGAATCCCCTCCTCGCGCAGGCGGCTATCCACCCCGGCAAGAGCCAATTCAATGGGGATGCCCACGGTGTCGCGAATGCGGGTGGGCGCAGCGCCTGTGCCACCGCGGAAGCCATCAATGCAAATGATATCGGCACCGCTTCGGGCAATGCCGCTGGCAATGGCCATGATATTGTGCACAGCGGCAATTTTAACAAGAATGGGCTTTTTGTAATGGGTTGCCTCCTTTAAGGAATAGACAAGTTGTCGCAAATCCTCTATGGAGTAGATATCGTGATGTGGCGCGGGAGAAATGGCATCGGAGCCCTCCGGAATCATGCGTGTGCGCGAAATGTCATCCACAATTTTTGTGCCGGGCAAATGCCCGCCGATGCCGGGTTTTGCACCTTGACCCATTTTAATTTCCACAGCGGCACCGCTGTTGAGATAGGCCTTGTGTACACCAAAACGGCCAGAGGCAACTTGCACAATGGTATTTTTCCCATAGGGATAAAAATCTTCATGCAAGCCTCCTTCGCCGGTGTTGTAGCAAATGCCAAGTTCTTCGGCCGCCCTGGCAAGACTTTCGTGAGCGTTGTAGCTAATGGATCCATAACTCATGGCGGAAAACATAATGGGCATAGACAATTTGAGAAAAGGCGGTAGGGTTGTGTCAATTTCGCCTGTTTTGTTGCGCATAATCGTTTGTGGTTTTGCGCCAAGAAACACTTTCGTTTCCATGGGCTCGCGCAAAGGGTCGATAGAGGGGTTTGTTACTTGTGAGGCATTGAGTAAAATTTTATCAAAATAGACGGGGTGGTTTTTGGGCGTGCCCATGGACGAAAGTAACACTCCACCGCTATTTGCTTGACGATACAATTCGTCGATTACCTGCCCGCTCCAGTTGGCATTGTGTTTGTATGTGTTTTCGCTTTTTACAATTTTTAAAGCTCTTTTTGGACATAGAGATACACAGCGCTGGCAGTTTACACATTTTGTATCATCGCTTGTTAAGAGGTTTTTTTCTGTGCTGTATTCATGCACTTCGTTGGCGCACTGCCGCTCGCACACGCGGCAAGAAATGCATTTAACATCGCTACGCACCACTTCATAGTCAGGGTAGATAAACTGTATCATGCTATACCTCCGCCGTGTTCCAGTTCCACCAAAACGGCTTGGCCCCCCTTAGGGGCCCATACGCGTTCCAAATTGTTTTCCACAATACGGATGGCCGCCTCTTCGCTGGCAATGAAAACCTTGTTGTCTTTTTCTCCCACTACCATGCTGCGCAGTTTTAAGCGGTCATTCAAGGCCATCAAGCCGCCTTCATAGCCCACCAAAATCGAAAATGGCCCCGTGATGAGTAAAGAGGAGAACACGTGGCGAAAATATTCTAGTTTCGTCTGCTCACTTTGTGGAAGGTGTTCGATGCTTTGCCAAAACGGCGCTGCCACCACAGAGGCAATTTCGGGAAAGGTAAGCCCTTTTCTGCGGTGTAGATAATCGATGATATAGGTGATGACCTCTGTGTCGGTTTGCAAACTACATTGATAGCCATACACTTCGATGGAACGGCGGTTTGCATCATACGAAGAAATTTCGCCGTTGTGCACTACAGAATAGTTTAAAAGGGAAAATGGGTGTGCACCGCCCCACCAGCCCGGGGTGTTGGTGGGGTAGCGGCCGTGGGCTGTAAAACAATATCCCTCGTATTCCTCTAGGCGATAAAAGCGGCCCACATCCTCGGGGAAGCCAACTGCCTTAAACACGCCCATATTTTTGCCGCTGGAAAACACATACGCGCCGTCGATTTTTACATTGATGCGAAACACACATTTGGCTACAAATTCTCGTTCATCCAGTTGGCTATCGGCCAGTTTAGAGGCAAGCGGAGACACAAAATAGCGCCAAATCAACGGCTCATCTGTGATGGTTTTCACCTTCCGAGTGGGTATTTTGGAAAGGTTCACAATTTCAAAGTGCCGTTCCAAAAATTCTTCGCATTCTTTTTTTGCAGAATTTGTATGATAAAACACATGAAAAGCCGTGTAATCTTTATATTCAGGGTAAATTCCATAAGCAGAAAACCCACCCCCAAGCCCATTGGAACGCTCGTGCATTACCGATATGGATGTGATAATATCCTCGCCATTCATACGTTTGCCGGATTTGTCGAAAATGCCTGAAATCGCACAACCGGACGGAATTCGTACCTCACCCTCCATCCTCATTGCAAGTTCCCTCCTTATCGGTTCACACGTTTTTTTTACAGCAACAAAAAAGGGCGGCCACCAAAAATAACTCGCCACAGGGGCAGAGTCTACTTTCGATGAACGCCTTTGTTCATTTTGCCCTACTATACAGCTTTGCAAGGGTTTTGTCAAGCATTTTAGCAAAATTTTTGCAGGGCAGTCAGAAAACAAAAAAAGTGTTGACAATCTGCGTGCCCTGTGCTACACTTTGCACCATAAGCAGCAAAGGCGCTGCGGGCAAAGGCCCGCGGTGTCTTTTTTTATTTTACAAAAGGAGTGCATCATGAAAACAACGATTTCTCAAAACGAGTATGTGTCGGCACTGACGGTTTATGAAACACAGCTTGCCATTGGCCTTGTGAAACGGAGTTTCGAAGACAATTTGGCAAAAACATTGAAGCTTGTTCGTGTGACCGCCCCCTTGTTTGTGGAACAAAAAACGGGTTTAAACGACGACTTAAATGGTGTAGAGCGTCCCGTGGTTTTCGATGTCAAACAAAGTGGCACTGAGCTGCAAATTGTGCATTCTCTTGCCAAATGGAAGCGCATGGCATTGGGTAAGTATGGTTTTCCTGTTGGCGAAGGGCTGTACACAGATATGAATGCCATACGAAGGGACGAAGAGATGGACTGCCTGCATTCCATCTATGTGGACCAGTGGGACTGGGAAAAGGTGATTGACAAAGAGAGCAGAACCTTGCAAACACTGCAAGAAACCGTTTGCAAAATTGCAAACGCCATTGTGGATACACACGAAACGGTTAAAGAATTTTTTCCACAATTGAAAGCCGTTCTCACACGGGAAGTTTGCTTTATCACAACACAAGAGCTTGAAGACATGTATCCTCAGCTTGCGCCCAAAGAGCGTGAAGACGAATTTTTAAAACAACACAAAACGGCATTTATCATGCAGATAGGAGACAAGTTGGCCTCGGGCATTGCCCACGACGGACGTGCGCCCGATTACGACGACTGGGCCCTAAACGGAGACCTTGTTTTTTACAACGAGGTGCTTGGGCGTGCGTTTGAAATTTCTTCTATGGGCATACGCGTGGATGAAACCTCGCTTGCCGAGCAACTGAAAAAAGCGGGATGTGAAGAGAGAAAAGAACTGGATTTTCACAAAGCGTTGCTTTCGGGCAAATTGCCGCTTACAATGGGCGGTGGCATTGGGCAATCTCGCCTTTGTATGTTGCTTTTGGAAAAAGCCCATATCGGCGAGGTGCAAGTGTCCGTGTGGGACGAAGATACGCTTGCAAAGACTGCGGCACAGAACATCCATTTACTGTAAAGGGGCGTGCAACTTTTGAAAAACATACCCGGTTTATTTGGCAGCAAAGTATTTAACGACACCGTGATGCGCGAAAGGTTGCCAAAAGATATTTATAAAGCATTGCGAAAAACGGTTGCACAGGGCAAGCACCTGGAGCTTGAAGTGGCAAATGTGGTGGCTTGTGCTATGAAAG
The DNA here is from genome assembly GCA_964371725.1 of uncultured Oscillospiraceae bacterium. GTDB lineage: Bacteria > Bacillota > Clostridia > Oscillospirales > Ruminococcaceae > JAAYCI01. The sequence continues at coordinate 2,614 of CAYJNQ010000055.1, read as the reverse complement.
ATTGGGCCACGGAAAACGGGGCCACCCATTTCACCCATTGGTTCCAACCAATGACCGGCGTTACGGCAGAAAAACACGACAGCTTTATCTCTCCTTATGGCGAAGACGGTGTCATTATGGAATTTTCCGGTAAAGAACTTGTGCGCGGCGAACCGGACGCTTCCAGCTTTCCCTCCGGGGGCCTGCGTGCCACCTTTGAGGCAAGGGGCTACACCGTGTGGGACACAACCTCCTACGCCTTCATCAAAGACGACAGCCTTTGCATCCCCACAGCCTTTTGCTCGTATAGCGGCGAAGCTCTCGACAAAAAAACACCCTTGCTTCGCTCGATGCAAGCCCTAGACACCCAGGCTATGCGCGTACTTCGCTTATTTGGCAACCAAAAGGTCAAGCGTGTTGTAACCACAGTGGGTGCGGAACAAGAGTATTTTTTGATCGATAAAAAAATGTACCAAAAACGCTTGGACTTAATGACGTGTGGGCGCACCTTGTTTGGGGCAAGGCCGCCTAAGGGCCAAGAGCTTGAGGACCATTATTTTGGAAGTTTGAAACCACGTGTTTCGGCTTTTATGAAAGAGCTTGAAGAGGAACTGTGGTCGCTTGGCGTGCTTGCCAAAACCAAACATAATGAGGTGGCACCGGCGCAACATGAATTGGCTCCTGTTTTCACCACCACCAATGTGGCCACAGACCAAAACCAACTTATGATGGAACTCATGAAAAGCATTGCAGGAAAACACGATCTGGTGTGTCTTTTGCACGAAAAGCCGTTTGCAGGTGTCAATGGAAGTGGAAAACACAACAACTGGTCATTGTCAACGGATTATGGTTCCAACCTTTTAGAGCCAGGTGAAACACCGCATGAAAACGCACGATTTTTGCTTTTTTTATCGGCCGTAATCAAGGCGGTGGACGAATACCAAGACCTGCTTCGGCTTTCGGTGGCAAGCGCCGGCAACGACCACCGCCTGGGCGCCAATGAGGCCCCGCCGGCGATTGTTTCGGTTTTTTTGGGCGAAGAATTAAGTGAAATTTTGCAGGCCATTCAAGATGGTTCGTCCTATGTGGGCAAAGAGCGCGTGCAAATGGAGATTGGCGCCACAGTGCTACCGCATTTTCCAAAAGACAGTACAGACCGAAACCGCACCTCGCCTTTTGCTTTCACGGGAAACAAGTTCGAATTTCGAATGTTGGGTTCGGCCTTTTCGGTGGCAGGGCCGAACATTGTGCTCAACACGGCCGTAGCAGAGGCTCTGTGTGAATTTGCCAACACCTTGGAAACGGCAGAGAATTTCCATGCCGCCTTGGCAAAGCTTATTAAAGAAACCATGCAAAAACACGCCCGTATTATTTTTAACGGCAACAACTATGCCCCAGAATGGGTGCAAGAAGCTAAAAAAAGAGGTCTTTCAAACCTGCAAACAACGGTGGAAGCTTTGCGCAGTTATGTGGAGGAAAAAAACATTCTTCTGTTTGAAAAACATGCGGTGCTTTCAAAAGAGGAGATCCACTCGCGCTATGAGATTTTGCTGGAAAATTATGGCAAAACATTACACATAGAAGCCTTAACAATGATTGATATGGTGAAAAAAGAGATTTTGGCCACCTCGTTTGCCTTTCAAAGTGAATTGATGCACTTGTTCTTGCAAAAAAGAGAATTGCAAAGCCTTTCCACCGCGCCCGAGGAAACATTGGTGAAAAAGCTGTCCGATTTGACGCATGAATTGAGTTGCCAAGTAAATCGGCTTGAAGAGACCCTGCTAAAGGCCAAGGAAATAGACGGAAGCTATGAGCATGCGCAGTATTACCGCAGCCACATCTACACAGCCATGAATGAACTGCGCATGGTGGCCGATGAATTGGAAACCCTAGTTCCAAAGAAGCAGTGGCCCTACCCAAACTATGCAGATTTATTGTACGGTGTTAGTTGACACCTCCATGAAAAGCGTTCTATGTTACGAAGTCTCACTTTTCGATTTTTACAGCACCGTTTTGCGAAGGGATGGTGTACTTTTCGGTGGTATACCGCCGGTTTAACTCACGGAACCACTTTTCATTATCTGATTTACATATGTTGTTTTTTTGTTTACTCAGTGACCATTTAGTTATGCACAAAAAACAAAAAAGCGGCCTTTCCCATTTCAAGGGAAAGGTCGCTTTTAAACTTCTTAAATGTTATACAACGCTCACTGTGTATCCCGGAAAATTCGTGCTGGCTGCCATACAGTTTTTCACGCAGAACTTATTTGCTGCTATATTTCAAGCGCTTTTCTGCCCCTCCACCTTAACATATCTTTACCCTAGTGAAACACGCAATACAGCCCTTTATTGGGTCATCTTTTGATGTTTTCCACTGCACTTTCTCCTCTTACCCGAACACGGTGAAAACAGAAGTGCAAAGTTTATGTGCAAAACACCACTACCCCACCGCATGCTGCGCTTGCTGTTCGTCGTCGTCCACACGTTTGCGGCGGAACACCACTTCCACCACGGTTTGCACCACAAAGAGTAGGGCAAACCAGATGCTAAAACGGTCGAAGAAGGTCATGGGCAGGGTGAAGTCCTGCGTGATAAGCAAGAGCATCAAGCTGATGATCCCCAGTAAGATGCCCAC
>CAYJNQ010000054.1:0-10355 GCA_964371725.1 uncultured Oscillospiraceae bacterium | reverse complement strand
GAATTCTTCGTAAATTCTTCGCTTATTTTGGTTGGGTTTCCATCACACCTCTTTTTACTGCTCTCGTCTTTATTTTATGTGCTATATAATGTATATATATAGTGCTTTGACACCGGTTCACAATAAATGCCTGAAATTATCTCTAATTTAAATGTAAAATAACCCTATTTTTTAACTTTCGTGGACTATGAGAAAACTCCTCAATAGCTAAAACTTATTCGCAGATATTGTTGGGATTTTTTGATTATTTTTTATTATTTAATATATAAGCTATTTTTCATTGTTTATAATCGAAAACACAATCGAACATACACAACACCAAAAAAATCAATAATAAAAATATAAAACACCTTGTTCTTGCCCCTGTTTTATATTTTTTTCAAACTGCACCTACGTTCGAAAATAATATAAAAGCTTCACACGGACAACCCTTTACTCAAAACCACAAAATTCTCTGCTCAAAATAAGCTTCTTTCCACAACATAAGAATCATCATCCAGCCTTTGTCTTTTAACAAGTTCTGCAAAATGACCATTTTTGCAAAGCAATTCTTCATACGTGCCGTCTTCAGTGATTTTCCCATTTTCCAAAACTATGATGCGGTCACACTCACGAATGGTAGACAAGCGGTGCGCGACGACAATGCGCGTGCATTTAAGACTATTTAAACTCACCGAAATCTTTTTTTGTGTAATGTTATCCAGCGCCGAAGTGGCCTCGTCAAACATCAAAATCTTGGGCTTTGGCGCAATGGCCCTTGCTATCATCAGGCGTTGGCGTTGTCCGCCAGAAATCCCCCCGGACCCTTCGGAAATCACCGTGTTCATCCCCATGGGAAATGCGCGAATGTCTTCGGCTATGCCTGCAAGTTCCGCCGCTTCCCATGCTTTTTCCAGTGTAAGGGCAGGGTTTGTGATGACTATGTTGCTGTAGATGTCGCCTTGAAATAGCTTGCCCGTTTGCATCACCACGCCGATATTCCGGCGCAAAGAACGTAGATTCAACGTGGATATGTCGTGTCCGTCGTAATACACAGCACCTTTCAAAGGTTTTTCAAAACCAAGCAACAATCTCAGCAAGGTAGATTTCCCACAACCGGTTGCCCCCACAATGGCCACGTATTGGCCGGCCTTGATGTTCAACGAAATGTCATCCAGCACCAGTGGCATATCCTCCTTGTAGCGAAAAGAGATGCGGTTTGCATCTATATGGCCGCTTAGAGTTGTTACGGTGTTTTTTCCCGCCGCCATCTCAGGCGCCTCTTTTAAAATCGGTTCTATCATTTCCAAAATGGGGCGAATACCCGCCACGGTTGCCACAATGCCCGACAAAGAGGCAACGGCACCTTTGAACATGCTGTAAGACGCATTGAAAGCCATAAAGTCAGACACTTCCATCTGTGATGTAACGGCAATATAGTACACCAAAATCATGCCGGCAAAGCGAATGGAGGTTGCAAAAACAGGCAAAAACCGAAACCAAAACGGTGGTGCATATTGCAAATCAGCCGCATCTTTATACACATGCGCCCAGCGGGAAAATGCACGTTTTTCCGCGCCGGCCAGTTTGATTTTTTGCACCCCGGAAAACAAGGCAAACACCATGCCCTCAAGCTTCGATTTCACTTCTCGTTGTCGCTTTGAACGTTTCATTTGTGCCGCAACAGAGACAAAAGACACCAGCAGGGAACTGATGTTCACCACCAACACCACCCACACAAGCGAAGGCGCATAAACGGCAATTTGTGCAATATACACCAAAGAAAACAAGCCGGTGAGGCCGGAACCTAAAATGGCACTGACAAGCGCTTTGCTCAATTCGTTGATATTTTGCATCCGCGAAGACAATTCGCCGGCACTGTATTGCTTGAAAAAATCCGCCGGTAGTGAGAGGATACGCATCATCGCCGCCGCCCCCACCGCAATGTCCAGTTTGGTTTGTATCTTTGTGGTTATGAGTTCTTTTACAACGCTCAAGAGTGTGGAAGAAATCAAAACACCCACCATGAATATACCGATAGACAAAAGCAGGGCGCTTTCCCCGGTTGGCGCCACCACACCAAACAGTTGGTCGTTCGCATAGGGCAACAGCAAGGCCACCAAGGTTGCCAAGAATGTGACAACCACCAAAAACACAAAATCAAAAACAGAACAAGTGGCTACCATGAATTTCAGCAAATCCACAATGCCAATGGGTTTTTGCGGCAGTGGTCTATAAAAACAAACAGCATCTTCGCTTAGCTTCCCTACTGTTTTTGCATTCAGCGAAACCATTTCCCCTGCGTTCGCATCAAAATATTGATACCCGCTTGTTTTTTTAGGCATCACAGCCACAAAGCCACCCGAAACGGTATTGCACAGCAGTGGGCCGATGCTGTCTTTGTACCATTGGCCTGAAAGTTTCACACGGCGACGCATGACGCCGCAGGGCCGAAGCAAATATTCCAGTTGTTCGTTTGTATCTTCTATGTTCTTTGGTATTTCTTGCAAATCCAAGTGAAAGTAGGACAATATCTCCCCCATGGCACTTTTAAGCTGTGTGCTGGGGGGATCTTTTTTTCCACCGCCTGCCGTTTCGGCCACAACACTTGCAAGGCTGGAAAAAGCCTCTTGAAAGTACTGATCATCCGCCATTTTGCGTTCTTTTAATTGCTCATCCAGCCATCCCAAACTTTTTCACCCCCTATTCGCTGCAAACCAGCTCTGTATACAAGCCGCCTTTTGCATACAATTCCTTGTGATTGCCACGTTCTACCACACGCCCTTTGTCCAGCACCACAATTTCATCGCAATCACGAATGGTAGACAGGCGGTGTGCCACCACAATGTTGGTCACCCCTCTGTCGTTGATGGCTTTCACCACTTCGTGCTCTGTCTTAGCATCCAGCGCCGAGGTGGCCTCGTCTAAAATAATCATCGTAGGGTCTTGGCAAAGCACACGGGCAATTTCCATGCGCTGGCGCTGCCCGCCCGAGAAATCGCGGCCTCCCTCTAAAATAGTATACTGATATCCGCCCTCGCGCGCCAAAATATCCGCATGAAGGCTGGCATCTCTGGCCGCCAAAATCACCTCAAAATCCTCTATGGATTTGTCCCACATTTTGATGTTGTTTTCAATACTGTCTTCAAACAAAGTGACCTCTTGGTCCACCACGGCAAGCGAGGAGACAAACACATGGCGGTCAATTTCCGAAATGGGTTTCCCATCATACAAAATTTCGCCACTCCAGGGCTTGTAGAGGCCTGATATCAGCTTGGTGATGGTGGATTTCCCACAGCCGGAAGAACCCACAAAAGCCACCCGTTGCCCGGGTTCTATCGAAATGGAAAAATTTTCAATCAAAGGGTCAGACAGCGGCGCATAGCCGAAGGTTACATTCTTCAGTTCAATGGCACCACTGAGCTTTTCATAGGAGAGCTCTCTCTCTGGCTCTCCCACATTTTCTTGCACGGTGTCGTTCACATCTGTTTTGTATTCCATCACATCTTCGATGCGTTCCATTTGGGCACGCATTTCACCAAAACTTTGTCCCACCGAAATAAAGCTTTGCGCCGGGCTCATAAACGAGGAAAGAAAGCCTTGGAACGCCAAAATCATGCCCACGGTAAATTGACCTTGCATGATGAGAAAGGTGCCCACCATCAAAATGGCAATGTTGTTTAAGCCACTTAAAAAGATGGGCACAGAGCCAAGATATTGATTGACCCGCTCAAATTTCACCATGTTGTTACTTACCGAAGCTTGATATCCTGCCCAGCGCTCGAAAAAACCGTCTTCCGCACCACTGGATTTGATGCTTTCTATCATCTCAACTGCCGACACAGTGGCACCCGAAAGTTTCCCCGTGTCACGCATATAAGTGCGCATCACATTCACACGTTTTTTGGTTATGATGCGCGCCATCGCCACGTTGAATATCATGGAGGACAGCCCCACCGCCGTGAGTAGAGGCGAATAGCGCAACATGACAATCAAATAAAAAAACAGCATCACAAAATTAAGGGCAAGCGGCGCAATTTGCGACACCAAAGAACTTGCCACCGTTTCGTTGCTGTTTTGCCTTGCGGCCACATCCCCCACCATACGTTGCGAGAAAAAATCCATCGGCAAACGAAGCGTGTGCCACAAAAAGGTGGCGTTTGCCACAATGGCAAGCTTCCCCTCTATTTTAAGGCGGTAACTCTCCCTGAAGAAAGTGAACAGAAGCACAGCCAGTGAAAAAACCGAGTAGCCAATGGTGAAGGGCATCAGCCAGCTTGGGTTTTGCCCCGTGAGCAAGCGTTCCATAAAAAGACGTGCAAATCCGGGCTGGATCACCCCAAACAAGGTGGTGATGAGCCCTGCCAAAATGGTGAAAAACAAGGGCACGGCAGCACCTTTTAATCGTTTTTTCACAAAACCCAACACGCTTTTGGGCTTGCCACTTTTTTGAAAACCCTCGCTTGGAACCACTTCCAAAACAATGCCGGTAAACGCCTTATCAAACTCCTCAAAACTGACGCTGATTTTCCCTTTTGCAGGGTCGTTCAGCAGTACCTTTTTTCCCTTAAATCCACGTAGCACAACAAAATGGTTGAAATTCCAGTGAATGATACACGGAAAAGCAACCACATTTTCTCGCAGTCTATCGGGCTCAAAGCGGTAGCCTTTCCCCCTGCATCCATAGCTTCTGGCAGCCTTTAACACATTCACCGCAGAAGAACCGTCGCGAGATACGCCGCAATCGCGTCGCACTTGCTCCAGCGGAATCCATTTTTTGTGGTAGGCCATCACCATGCAAAGGCAGGCCGCACCACATTCCAAAGCCTCCAGTTGCATCACAACCGGAACTTTTAATCCCCTAGCCATTCTTCCACCTAACCTCGTTTTTATTTCAATGTTTATCTATAATATAGGTAAGGCGCTGACAATGAGGACACTTATAAATGCGATATCCACGGCCGGTGGTTTGTGGTCTTCCCAGCACACCGCCACACTTTTGGCAATGCACCGTAATTTCCTCTGTGCCGCCGGCGGTGCCGCCAACCACCTGTTTCAACGCGTCGTCTTGCATCTCTGCGGTTTCGTTCAATTTGGAAAACAAATAATCTGCATCTTCTTTTTCCAGTGCTATGCCCTCATTTTGATAAACCGACAGCACTTCTTCTGCGCTTTTGCATGTAAGTGCCGCCTCTGTTGCTTTTTGCCAATTCGCTTCCATCATCGTCTCCTTCTTTTTGGCAGGGTTCAACAATTGTCAACACCCCTTAATTCAACACAAAACCAGCCGGATGTGTAGTGCCTGTGACGATAGACAAGGACACGATCCCCTCCAGTGTATCCGGCACGGAAAGAACAACGGGAACACTCCACGTGGGAACGGCCAGCACATCAAACACATAGCCGTCATTGATGTCCTGTGCCACTTCCTGTTGTGAAACAGGGTTTTGACCTATTTCAATAATTTCTCCCTCTGCGCCCTCTGTTTGGGCACGCATCCCCAAAGCCAGCTCTTCACTTTGCTCCGGTGTTAGATAGCAAACCACATTTCCGTCTTGTGCAAAACCCGTCACTTCCATGGTGGAAGTGAGCGTGGCGGTGAAAGACCACACCAGCAACGCAATGAGAAGTGCCAACACCGAAAAGAGCACAAGCCATAGGCTCGGCCTTGAAACCTTGATGTAATCGTCCAGTTGCTCGGGGCTTGCAATTCTCTCAAGGCTTTTTTTGCGGAAAATTTGATTGTTCATAAATATTCTATCCTTTTGCCGGTATTGGGGTTTCGATGTTCATCTCTTTTTAGTTATCTCCATAGCCATAGACAACACACGAGCAACGAATAACTTTTTCTTCATTTCTTTTGAATCCGAAACCCGGCAAAGCACAAACACAGGATTGACCGTCATGGTCTTCATCCCCTATGCCGGCCACCACACAAACACACTGCTGATAACCACCCACTACAGCGGCCAGCTCCTCATCGTCCAAGTCACCTTGCTTCTGTTCAAAATCCTCTGCCGCCAGCGTGATGCCTGCTTGCTGTGCCAAAGAAATCAACTCGGCTTTGGCCTTATTTTCGTCTGTTTCTTGACACAGTTCCACCAATTTTTTTTGCAGAACTTCGTCTTCACTTGCTTTGTTTAAAAAAGCTTTGGCTTTTTCCGTCATTTTTTAAAAACCTCCTGCAATTTATTTCAGAATTCTTTACGGTGCATCTCCATATCCCCCAAAAGCGCATCGGCAACGCAGATAATAATCTCCGCCTTTTTCATGCCCAAAACCGATGATAGCACACGTGCATTTTTCTCCGTCATTGTCTTCGGCGCCTCCGCCCACCGTCACACAAACGCACTGCTCAAACCCGCCCACCACGGCGGCAAGCTCCTCGTCGTCCACACTGCCGTTTTTCGGCTCAAAATCCTCTTCGGTAAGGGTGACGTCCGCTTGTTTTGCCAAATAAATCAGCCCGGCTTTGGCCTTATTTTCATCTGTCTCTTTGCACAGTTCCTCCAGCTTTTCTTGCAAAGCCTCATATTCGCTCACTTTGTTCAAAAAATCTCTAGCTCTCTTGGTCATCAAAAACACTCCTCTCGGCTTTTTCAAAATAGGCGACCCAAACACAATTCACGGCACCACCTAGGAAATCAGCCCGTCTCCGTAGCCGCCCAAGACACACAGACATCGGGTATAGGGTGCTTTGTCGTGGGGTGCATCCTTTTGTGCACCGCTTCCCAATGCCACACAAACACAGCGGTCTCCGTCTTGGTCTTCTTCGCCAACACCACCCGCCACACAAACACACTGTTTCCAGCCGCCGCTCACAGACGCAAGTTCTGCATCATCTACTTCGCCTTGGGCTTTGGCAAAATCGTCAATTTCTAAATCATAGCCCTCTTCCTGTGCCAAGGCGACAAACGATGCTCTGGCTTTCTCTTCTTCACCCTCTTTGGCCAGTTCCTCAAATTTTTGATGCAAAGCCTCATCTTCGCTTACCTTTTTCAGAAATTCTTTTGCTTTGTCTGTCATGTCATAATCCTCCTTCATTTAAAATATTATGTGTTTCTTAAATTCTATATTTTTCGAGCTGTAACGTCAACTGTGTTTCGTCAACTTTTTGCCAATTTTCTGCCAACCGCCTCTTTTGCCACCTGTTCCGCCTTTTTGTTATAGCCTTTTTTGAAATAAAGACAAACCGCCCTGTCCGGCCCCATGATGTTATCCGGGCTTGTGTGCAACGCCGAGGCACGGCAACCGCCACAACACTGCCAGCGATAAGCACAAGTAGCGCACTCCTCGTTTTTATTAAGATAATCGGAAAGTCTTGTGCTGATAAGCTCCATATAGCTTGAATCTGACAAACCATGTGCCAGCCCTTTGTCCATCAAAATGGGGTAGGCTGCTTCTATGGTGCTTCCGGCCAACGGCAGGCAGGGCAGCATGCGACCTTCGGGAGATATATACAGCGTTTGACGTGCATGGCCGCAAATCACCATATTTTCGCAGGGCTCGTCCGTTTCGTTTTTCACAGAGGGCAAGAACCAATCAAGTGAGTTTTTGCGCCCGGAGAAAAAACCGCCCAGTTGCACGGAAAGGGGCATGTCGTCCTCATAAAAATGCGGAATGTAGTGCAGGTAGGCCTCAAATACCGCTTCTAGTTCAAGGGAATAATCTTCGTCATAAGCCTCCCAAAGCTCTGTGTTTGCCACGGGGTTTGTTTTCATGTGGGCACAGTGGTGCTTTGCCAAGGTGTTGATGCTCTCGCGCAGCAAGTGCAAATTGCCCTTGTGCAAGCACATTTCCGCCCCGGTGGGAAAGCCCATTTCATGGCAGAGGTCGAAGGCGTCCAGCACAATCTTCCCCGCATTTGGAATGCCACGCAGCCAATCGTGCCACTCTTCATCGCCGTCATAGCTCATATTGAACTCGGGGCGAATGCCAAGACGGTCAAGGGCGCTGAGGAGCTCTCTCGTCACGAGTTTCCCGTTGGAATAGATTTGGGTGATGCGGATGCCATTTTGTGTTAAAAACTGAACCAGCTCCAAAAAATCTTTGCGCACAAGGGGCTCGCCCCCTGTGAGTGACACCTCCTGAATGCCGCAATCCACAATTTGCTGTGCGATATTCATGATAACATCATGCGACAATTCGCCAAGTTTTGCATCAGGCGCCGACATGTAGCAGTGCTTACATCGGTAATTGCACTTGCCCGTGATCGACCAATGTGCCCGCTTGATAAAGCGGTTTTTATAAAGATGATACGTTTGCCCCTCTTGCAGCTTTGCTCCGTGCTCGCAGGCGCTCACTACCCCTTCTTTTTCAAGCTGTTTTGCAATATTTCTCGTTTCGTCTGAAAAGATGGGAAGCGTAAAATCTATGCCACCGTCGCAAAGCTCGAGCACCTCAAAGGCTTTTGCGTTGAGAAAAAATACCCTACCTGTTTTTTTGTCCAAAACGGCATAGGGCAGTTTCTCCCAGCCGCGTAAGGCAAATGGTTCGTTTAAGATGTAAAATTGTGCCATAGAATCCCCCTTTTCCTTTTAGTCTGGTTCAGGCGGTGCATCCCCGTAGCCACCCAATTCACAAACACAGCGATAGACCGCCGGCGTATTTGGGCCTGTTTTTTGAACCCCTGTTCCATAAATGGCACAGGTGCAGGTATGTCCGTCTACATCTTCTGTCCCCAAGCCCAGCATAGGGCAAATACATTGATTGTAGCCGCCAACTACCGCCGCAAGCTCCTGTTCGTTCAATTCCCCTTGCTGAGGCTTGAAATCGTCCGGTACCAGCGAAAACCCTGCACGCTCTGCAAGCAACTTTAAATTTTCTCTTGCGGTATCTTCATCTTTTTCCCTGCACAATGCTTCCATTTTTTCTCGTAGGGTTTCACTCTCGCTTACTTTTTCCAAAAACTCTCTTGCTTTATCTGTCATCAAAAACGCTCCCCTCTTTTGGTTTATTTCTCACAGTTTTTTTCTATGCACTCTCTTATCCTGTGAAATCATCTCCGTATCCGCCTAAAAAACAATAACACCTGTGCACCTCGCTACGGCTTGCATTGCGGGTTGCTTTTTGATATCCACTTCCAAAAAGAGCACAAGAGCACCGATGGCCGTCATTATCCTCGGCCCCATAGCCCCCAAGCGGACACACACACTGCTTCCAGCCACCAACCACGGCATCAAGCTCTGCTTCATTCACTTCGCCCTGCTCTATTGCAAAATCTTCAACGCTTAAAGAATATCCCGCTTCCTCTGCCAAAGTTAGCAAGATGTTTTTGGCCGTCTCCTCGTCTTGTTCCTTGCTCAATTCCGTCATTTTTTGGCGTAAGGCCTCGTCTTCACTCATGTGTTTTAAAAATTCTTTTGCCTTCTCTGTCATGTTCTTTTCCTCCTTTTTATGACTACGGGTTTATTCCGGTGCGTTACCTTGGCCTCCAAAAACGCAAGTGCAACGTGTTCTGCCCTCTTCCCCTCTCTCACTGCCGGAACCAAACAAAACACATCCGCAGGTTTTCCCCTCCTCATCCTTGCTGCCGCCACCCCCCAAAACACAAATACAATTTTGATAGCCGCCTGTCACTGCTTCAAGTTCCGAATCGTCTAAAAATTCATTTTCACTTTTAAAATCTACTGCTGTAAGCACATACCCTGCTTCTTCTGCCAACGAAAGCATCGCGGCCATCGCCGCTTGTTCATTGCTTTCCTCGCACATGTTTTCAAATTTCTGCTTCAAAGTTTCACTTTCGCCAATGCTTTTCACAAATTCTCTGGCTTGCTCTGTCAATGCAAACACCCCATTTCATTTTCTTCTTGCAAATACTGCCGAAGCTTTTCAATGCAATCGACTGTAAATACCTTGTACCGGCACAGCTGAGACCCCTTTTCTCGGCCACTGTTTGAGTAAATATCTCGCAGTGGAGTCATAAATCACGATGTCGCTCTATCTTACCAGCAATGTTCCCAGTGCTTTTGGCCATTGTCCAAATTGCTCTTTTTGAAGAAGCAGTGCCCCAGGAAAAAGGGTCTCTGACTCCACCTCCTGTGGTTCTTTTTTAAGAAGCATGTGCGTTACGCCGAAAATAATCATAGATCATCTTTCTGCAAATTGTATAAAGTTATATAAATAAGCGTTGCTTTTCCTCGTTGAACCGTGCACGGTTGCAAAACGCTTTTGTAACCAACGCAGAAGCTGACACTACCTAGTGCATCGGCGCGTTCATCCGGTGCACCCTGCCGATGCACTAGAAGATGATGACCTCATTCTAATTCATGCCTACTGAACAAAATCCATTCTCCGAAAGCAGCAAACTCTAAACCACCCCAAAAGAAACGCAGACAACTTTTGAAAAAGCACGCACTGAATTTTCCTTAAATTCA
>CAYJNQ010000053.1:5491-10873 GCA_964371725.1 uncultured Oscillospiraceae bacterium | reverse complement strand
TGAAAAAGCCCCTTTCACATTTTGATATCTTTCACTGCGCCCAAGCGTTCTCTGTTTCTTCGTTTCGCGGGTTTTCGTAAGCCATGTGTTTTGCAAGGGCAGATTGCTTAGCCTGCAAATCTCCTGCGCCAGCAGTTCACTTTGGTTATACCCTCGTTCTTTTTCTGCCCTCTCAGTCATTGGCACAGGCACCACACCATCTATTTTATGCAAAGCACCGCCCTCTTTCAGCACCCATGCCATCTGCGCTCCCAAAGGCTTTGCAAGCGCTTTTTTGTTCTCGTATTTCAGGCGGTGGCAAGCCTCGCTTACCGGTGGACCATAGCCAAAACAAGCCCACATTTCGTCCAAACTTTGCCCACGCTCGTGTTGTAGTGGCTCTAGGGCTAGGCGCACCTGAGCAATGTGCTCTTCACAAGCACACGAAAGCTCAAACCCCAGCACTTCTTCGCAAAAGGGGCAACGCCTTGGATACAACAAATCAAGCAGAAAGAGCCCAAGCTTTTTCTTCACAACCAGTCATCCTCTTGCAAAAAGGCAAAAAAGTGAGAATAACGAATGTTCTTATTTGCATTTTGCACCATTTGATACACGATATCCTCCTCGCCCACCAGTACACACAGGCTTTTTGCCCTCGTTATACCCGTGTAAAGCAAATTGCGATAGCGTAAAGGTCCCGGTGTTTCCGAAACGGCCAATACCACGGCTTCGAACTCACTGCCTTGACTTTTGTGGATGGTGATGGCATAGGCTAGCTCCAGTTCATGCAAATTGTCCTCTGTATACAGCACCCTTCTGTCTTCACAAAGCACCGTTACCACCCCACCGCGGCTGTCGATGTCCTCAATGATGCCGATGTCGCCATTGAATGCCCCGGCCCCGGGTTCACCGTCCATGCGTGTCCACGGGATATCGTAATTGTTTTTCACCTGCATCACTTTGTCGCCTTCGCGAAACACAAAGCCTTTGCGCACAAGTTCCCCTTTTCCCGACGCCGGTGGGTTTAAATTTTCTTGTAGAACCGCACAAAGCGCCCTCGTTCCGAGTAGGCCATTGTGCCCCGGGCAAAGCACCTGAATATCTGTGATGGGCGAAAAAGAGTAGGCGTTTGGCAAACGGTTTTTTACAAGGCTACAAATCAGGTCTTGCGCCGCCTGCCCGCCTGCTTTCAAAAAGAAAAAATCGTCTGACTTTTCGCCTTTTTGTGGCATTTCCCCCTGCACAATGGCATGAGCATTGTGTACAATCAAGCTTTCATCCGCCTGCCGAAACACCTCATTTAAGCTTACAAAAGGTATTTTTTTCGATTGCAAGATGCCCCGCAATACATCCCCGGCACTTACACTGGGGAGCTGGTCGGTATCGCCCACAAGCACAAGACGACATGCCGGCTCTACGGCCAAAAGCAAGCTTTCAAAAAGCAGTGCATCCACCATGCTTAACTCGTCCACAATCAACACATCGCAGCGCAGGGGGTTTTGTGCGTTGTGTTTAAAACTCAATGCCTGTGTGCCCGGACGAAAATCCACTTCCAGCAACCGGTGAATCGTGCTGGCCTTTCTGCCGGTCAATTCACTCATGCGCTTAGCGGCGCGCCCCGTGGGCGCCGCTAGCAACACGCGCTCGGCGCGGCTTTCAAAAAGAGCAATCACAGCGTTGATGGTGGTGGTTTTGCCCGTTCCCGGGCCGCCGGTTATCACCACCACGCAGTGTTGCATCGCCATGCGAATCGCCTCTTTTTGTGCATTGGCATATCGGAGGCCACTTTGCTTTTCTAGCGCCTCTATTCCCTCTTCAAGGTTTTCAAATGCTTGTATCCCTGTTTGTAGCTTGTTTTGCAACATACGCGCGGCATTCATTTCGGCATACAGCATTTCCGGCAAAAATGTTTTTTCTTCTTCGCCTTCCACAAGCTGTATGCGCCCGGTTTCAAAAAGAGAAAGCATCGCTGTTTCCACTGCACCCGGATCCAATTGAAAATAAGAGCTCACCGTTTGCTTCAGCCGTGCACTGGGCACACAGGTATGCCCGTTTTGCAAGTTGTGCCGCAGGGTGTACAGCAAAGTGGCCTGCACACGCTCGTCACTTTCTCTGCTAACGCCCAAGTTTTCAGCCACTGCATCCGCATAGGCAAACGACAAAAAGGCAGGGTATTCACACAGGCAATAAGGATTTTCCCGAACCTTTTCCACGGCCTCTTGCTTATAAAACCGATACACGGCCACCGCGTCGGACATATTCATCCCAAGCTGTGTCAGCGCCAAAACGCATTCTCTTACACCATAGCGTTCTGCAAAAACCTGCCCTGCCCTCTGTGCCTTTTTCAGTGAAAAGCCCGGCACATCTGCAAGTTTTTCCGGGTTGTTTGCCAAAATCTCTAAGGTATCTTCACCAAAACGTTCCACAATGCGGCGGGCTGCCACAGGCCCCACACCCGGCAAAACCCCACTTGCAAGATATTGCAAAATATCGTCTGTTTGCTGTGGCAAACGGAAGGTGCAGGCCTGGGCCTGAAATTGTGGTCCATAGCTTGGATGGTTCACATAGGCACCGCGTATGGTAAGCTCTTCACCCGGCACACTGCCGGCCAGTGGCCCCACCGCACAAACGACCTCCCCACTTTCATCCAGAAGGTACACAACGGCAAAGCCACTTTGCTCACTCTCATAACTCACGGTTTCAACGCGGCCCACAATCACTTCTAACTCCTGCTGCATACAATGCCCCTTTGCCGCCGCCTAGGCCAAGGAGGCAAGTGCTTGTTTTAATGCGTCTTTGCGGTCTGTCTTTTCCCAAGACACACCCAAGTCCTCGCGGCCCAAATGCCCATAGGCAGCCAATTGCCTGTAAATCGGTTTTTTCAAGTCCAATTCTTTTATAATGCCGGCCGGTGTTAAGTCGAAAACATTTTCCACGGCTGCCGCAATCTTATCGTCTCCCTGTGCACCGGTGCCAAAGGTATCCACGCGAATACTCACGGGTTTTGCCACACCGATGGCATAGGCCAATTGTACTTCGCAAGCGCTTGCAAGCCCGGCCGCCACAATGTTTTTGGCCACCCAGCGCGCCGCATAAGCCGCACTGCGATCTACTTTGGTGGGGTCTTTTCCGGAAAAAGCTCCGCCGCCATGGCGGGCATAACCGCCGTAAGTATCTACGATGATTTTTCGGCCCGTCAGGCCGGAATCCCCTTGTGGGCCACCCACCACAAAACGTCCGGTTGGGTTGATATGAAACTTGGTATTTTCATCGAGCATCTCTGCCGGCACCACGGGTCGAATCACCTTTTCAATGATATCTCGCTCAATTTGCTCATGTGTCACTTCCGGTGCGTGTTGGGTGGAAATCACAACCGTATCCACCCGCACGGGCCTGTTGCCATCGTATTCCACACTCACTTGGCTTTTTCCGTCTGGCCGCAGATAGGAAAGGGTTTCTTCTTTGCGCACCTCAGACAGCTTTTTGGCAAGTTTGTGTGCCAAGCTGATGGGCAACGGCATCAATTCCGGGGTTTCATCGCAGGCATAGCCAAACATCATTCCTTGGTCGCCCGCGCCGCCCGGATTTACACCCATGGCGATGTCGGCGCTTTGCTCTTTGAGGGAAGTAATCACGGCACAGGAATCACAATCGAACCCGTATTTGGCGCGTGTGTAGCCAATATCGCGCACCACCTCACGCACAATACTTTGAATGTCCACATAGCTGCTTGTTGTCATTTCTCCCATCACGTAAATTACGCCTGTATTGGCCGTTGTCTCGCAAGCCACGCGCCCCTCCGGGTCAGCCTTAAGCACTGCGTCCAAAACGGCATCTGAAATTTGATCACAAATTTTATCGGGATGTCCTTCTGTTACCGATTCCGAGGTGAATAATTTTTTCATGTCATTTCCTTTCTGTTTTGCAAAATTTCACGAATTACAGATAAAAAGAGCGCCTTCGGATTCCCAAAGGCGCTCGAAGCTTATCTTTCGGGGTTTCCCGCAGGATGGAGCACCTTGCCATTATGACAGGTTGCCGGGCTTCGTAGGGCCTGATCCCTCAGCCACTCTTGATAAGTGATATTCTGTTTTTGGTTTAACACTTATTATAATAGCAAACAAGCCCTGTGCTGTCAAGATGGGTTTTGTATTCGCCCACCAAACCAGACCTTTTGTCCATTCACACCCAAAACCGATTCACAAATGTCTCCACCTCGGGTTTTTCAACACAGTTGATGCGCTCAAGACAAAGCTTCCTTGCAACCAGATGAAACGGCTTAGCTAACCAAAACCTCTTGATAGAACTCACCACTTGCGTAATAATGCTCAATGGTGCCGCCGTTCGCCTCGGTGAATACAAGTGTTTCGTCCGGGTCGATAATCAAACCATAGAAGTCGTAGTAAACGCCGTCTTCCGTTTCCACACGCACATCATAGGTCGAGGACCCCTGCGGCAAATCAATCGACAAGGTTTCGCCACTGCTGATGACACTGCTTCCCAGCAAATCCTCGCCCCAAGATTCATCGGTGCTTTCAGAGATATACAGACGCCATATGGTAAAGCTGGCTTCATTTGCAACCGCAACGCTGCCCTCTACCGCGGTGGTGCCAACAGCCCCTGTGCCGGGGTCAGAGCCGCCGCCGGCCACAACCTCCTGATAAAGCTCGCCGCTTGAGTAGTAATGCTCTATCGTGCCGCCGCTTGCATCTGTAAAGATCAGCGTTTCATCGGGGTCAATGATCAAATTGTAAAATTCGTAAACCCCACCATCTGAATCTTCTATTAAAATATTATAGGAGGCAGAGCCCTGCGACAGCGCAAGGGGCAGGCTTTCCCCGCTACCAATGATAGAGCTGCCCAAAACATCGTCTCCCCAGTCTCCGTCGGAATTTGTTGTCATAAACATACGGTAAACGGTAACACTGCTTTCGTTTACCATCATGATGCCGCCATCGCTTACACCCACATCACCACCGGTGGAAATGCTGGGCTCGGTAGAAATACTGGGTTGGGTTGAATAACTCGCCGTACTGATGCTCGGCATTATGTCGTTTTCAAGGGTTTCTTCAGCGGCAAAGAATAATGTGACAAGTAAAATCACACCACCAATGGCAGCCATAACAAACACACCTACAATGATTAAGATGACAATGAGTGCTGTTTTCTTTTTCTTGGGTTTTGGGGCCTGTGGCGGCGGAGAGCCTCCAAAAGAGGTCGACGGAGTCGGTGCACCAAAAGAGCCCTGGGGCGGAGTAGCACCGAACGATCCACCTTGTGGCGGCGGTGCCGAGGGTGGTGGTGTTGCGCCGAACGAGCCCGCCTGTGCTTGCGGCGCCGGGGGTGGCGGTGTTGCGCCGAACGAGCCCGCCTGTGCTTGCGGCGCCGGGGGTGGCGGTGTTG
>CAYJNQ010000053.1:0-5391 GCA_964371725.1 uncultured Oscillospiraceae bacterium | reverse complement strand
CACCGAACGAGCCCGCCTGTGGTGGCGGTGTAGCAGAAGCTATCGGTGCCTCTGCGGCAGCTTCGCTCACCGGTTGAGCATCCAATGGTTTTCCACAATTCTCACAAAATTTAGATCCATCCGGATTTGAACCTTTGCAATTATTGCAATTAAGCATCTGAAATACCTCCTCATAAAATTACGAAATCAAATAAAACAATTGATTGTCGTGGTCAGTACCTATCCATATTATACCACATCCCAAGGAATTGCGCATGTTTTTTTATTCAAATTCATCACTTTTTTGTATGAGTTGTTTGCAAGCAATTGCCAATTGTTCGATGTTTTTGGTTTGAAAAACCGTGTCATGTTTTGTGTGAATGCGGCTCATATATAAGCCAATGAGCGGTTTTTTGTGCAAACCGGCCACTGCAACACTTCTGGGAAAATGAATTTGGTCTGAGGGATAAAAGGCACGACCGGGCTTTGCAAACATCATCTGTTTATCACCCTGAGAACAAAAGACTGTTTTCAAAATGTCTTCATCTTGTTTGTGTGCTTTTTTACTTTGACAAAAAAGCATACAATCGCCGTCTGAAACACAGTCGAAATTGATGAGCAGTTTGTTTTTCATTGTATCTTGATAGCGCTTGTGAAACCGAGAGGAGCCAATAAGACCCAGCTCTTCATGGTCAAAAAACACAAAGGCCACCTTTTCTCTTTCCTCAGCACTTAGCGCAAGCGCTGTTTCACAAAGGGTGACAACGCCGGAGGTGTTGTCGTTTGCCGTGTGTGGGTTTGCCTTGCCAAACAGCATCCAAAGCTGAAAAATCACCAAAAACAGCAGTGCCAGCACCATGGCAAAATACGGTGACAAGTTCAATTGAAACATGGCATAGGAAGCTGCAGCAGAGAGCAAAAAAATGAGAGCGGCGAGAACCAAATATAAACCGAGGTTTTGTGGTGCGATAAAATTGGGAAAAGGAAGCTGTGCACAGGTATCGTAGTGGGCACACAACACCAGTCGTGCCTGTTTCACATCCCCGAGCACCAAGTTGCGTGTGGTAAAAATGCGCCCTTCTTTTTCCGTTTCCAAGCCCGGAAAGTGGGCTTGCATAAGCTTGATAAATGCAGTTTTCTGTGCGGTGGTTTTGCGCACTTGAAACTCCTTGAGGATGGTTTCGGAAAGTGACGTCATAGGGAAAAGGCTCCTTCTCATGGTTTGTTTTCCCTTTATCATAGTCCAATAGAACCATCCCTGTCAATTGAGTCAGCCCATGTGAACCGCCCTCTTTCGCCCTTCACCAAACACATCCGCCGCACACACTGTGTGCCCTCAACACAAATTTCGTAAGATTCACCATTTTTCGACTTCGCTCTCTTTTGCGCCGTGTTATTTTAAAAATACTGCACGAAGCCCGATTTTGCACAAAAGAGAAGAGGAATGCTATGTTACGCAAGGAAAAAAACAAGTATCAGCTTGTGTATCCGGCCCTACGGCTTGTATTAAGTGCAAGGCGCAACGCCTATATTGTGTATAAAAATGTGTTGGGTGCCTTCGTTAAGCGGCGTGAATGCGCAGATAGCGTGCCCGCTTGCTATGATGTATGCAACACCACTACACACGACGGTACATTTGATTTGAAGCTCCTCTTTGGGGAAACGCCAAACGATTTGCAAGGAACTCTTTATATTTGCCAGTGTCTTGGCACAAAAAACGCCTATATGGTGGGCGATACAAACCTTGTGAAAATTGATTTTGAAAGCGGAGCAGCCCGCTTAAAAAACCGCCTGATGTGGAGCCCGGTTGCCATTGCACGGGCAGCATTGGAAAAAACAAAACATCGTTTTGAACATTTTGGTGTTATGCAAATGGCGCCGGGGCTTGGGATGTTCTCCTATGCAGAAGGGGTATATGTGCTGCCCGACGGCCGGCTGGGCATTACAAGTGATATAGACAGGCCCTGGATTGTGGACAGAAAACATTTGCGCATTCAAAGCCCACTTGGAACACGCAAGGAGTGGATGCCTATGATGGGTGGCCAAAAGGGCGATGTAATGGGCAGTTTGTTTGCGGGCTACAACAATTCGCACGCTTTGTATACAGACCCCCATACAAACGAGGCATTTTTGGTGAACTATCGTTGCAAGCAAGACGACAAAAGCCATCCATGTAAATTGATGAAATGGAACGGAAGTGGCGCTTTGCAAACTTGGCTTGTAAAGGGAGACGACGGTTTGGACATTTGCATTCGGCAAAGCATTCATGAACTGGTTTTTACAAGGGATTACATCCTGTTGGCCGACACGGCCTTTGTCACGGGCAGTGAAATCATGTCGCAATGGAAAAACGCCCCCCTGCCAAGCAAAAACACCGCCGTGTATATTGTGGATAGGCGCACTTTGTGTGAAAACGTGAAAAGTGTTGTGGCAAAAAAAATAGTGATTGAACAGCCTTGTATCCACTTGCTGGCCGATTATGAAAACCCAAACCATACGCTCACGGTTTATATGCTGCACACACCGGCCACCAACACGGCAGAGGTGATTAGAAGTTACGATAGGGATTTGCAGGGAAAGCGTTTTCCAAAGCAACTTGTCGGCTTTGGAACTCTGCCCGTTTTGGATGTGTCTTCCCTTGGCAAGCACTGCCTTTGCATGCAAACGGGAACCGTCAAGAGTTCTTCCTATATTCGGGACAAAAGCTTTTGCTGGGGACCTTACATGTATGCCTATATGGGGCGCCAAGTAAAACCCTTTCATGGGCAAGACCTGTTTGTGATGTTCAAAGGATTTCATGCAGAGCTTTTGCCAAAACGGCTTTATGAGGCCTATCGTGATGCGGAAAACCGTGTGGTGCCGCTTGCCGAGCTCTTTCAAGAAAACGGGGGGATTTCGGCAAACAATTGTCTTGTGCGCATCAAAACCAACGAATTTCAAATAAAAGACAGCTACATTTTGCCCGAAAAAGTGCATTTGTATACAATCGCCTGCCTTGAATCGGCAAAAAAAGGAAATGCAGGGTATGTTTTGGCCGGCGTGGCCTCCGATTTACCCGAAAACAGCCGCAGCTCCGGGCATGAATACTGGTTGTTTGATGCAAACGATTTGGCAAAAGGACCTATTTGCAAATGGGGACATGAACATTTAAACAATTCTATTCTATTTCATTCTCTCTATTTAACTAAGGCACAACAAGCGCAGCTGGATGAAAAAACGGTGCAGTACAAAGTCTCCATGCACGACGATTATCCTGAAGAAGAACTTACAAAGTGGGATGCATCCGTGCTTGAAATTTTCAAAGAGATGGTGTGGCCCTACTTTGGGGATGAACAGGCAGGGAGAATACATGCAGAAAAAAAGCTTAGACAGCTTGCCAAAAAACGTGTGCCACACCATGCAGGAAAAGAATCGATATCCACTCTTTTTTCAAAGGAAGCCACAAAAGAAGCGGCCGACAAAATGCTTTTTGAAGCAGAAAGGATGCTAAGCACCACGGGCTGGCGCATGGAATGCCAAAAGCAGGGGGTATTGGTGGAATCCAAACCTGCGGGTGGTGCGTTTCAAAAATCGGGTGTAAATGTGTGCAGAGCCTCGGGGCTTGTGTGTGCCAACGCCGACAAGCTCCTGGCGTCCCTGGCAAAAATGCCCGAACTTCTATTGCAAACAAAAAATGGAACGGTGATTTCGCACGGTGATTGTCATGATGATAAATGCATTGAAAGCATTTTCCAAAAAAGCCATATCCGTGCCACAAAACAAGGCGATATTCTGCAATTTGGTGTGTATGCTCAGCAGCAAAGACTGCTTGTTTTGAAAACTGTGCATCCGATGGCCAAACCCGAAAATACCACAGAAAAAACAGCGATGACCCACGCGCACAAAGCGTGCATCTTCGCTGTTAAAACCATTCCCGTTACACAAAACACCTGCCGTGTTTTATGTGTTCACTGTGTGGACAAAACCAAGGGAACACCGGCGCCGTTGCATCATTATCTGCATCTTAAAACCCAGTTCTCCCCCTTCTATAAACGGCTGAGAAAACAAGCAAACCGGCTGTAAGCTGAGGCCTTGCAAGCTTATGCTTTGTGTGCGCTTCAGGCCGGCTCAAAACAATTTGTGCAGATACTCTCTAATTCAAAAGTGCAATCCCCACGTTTAAATAGCCTGCAAATGTAAGCCATGCAAGGTATGGTAACAATAGAAAAGCGGCCGGTTTCGACACACTATACATTTTATACACGGTGATTGCCACCAAAACCCATAACAAAACAAGCCATGCCAAGGCCACAAAATACAGTGCCAAGTTAAAAAACAACAAGCTCCAAAAAAAGTTCACAAGAAGTTGTGCGCCATAAAAGCATAGTGCCGTTCTTTTTGCTTTTGCATCGACCTGCGCTCCATACACCAGATATGACGACACCCCCATACAGGTGTAAAGCACAATCCACACAATGGGGAAAAGCCAGCTGGGCGGCGAAAGAGGTGGTTTTACAAATGCATTGAACACCTCGGCACTGTCTGCCGAAAGAAACCCAATCACAAAATAAACTGCCACCGGAATGGCCACACACACGAGCAATGATTTCCACTTTATTTTCATTTTTCTTCCTTTCTTTTTGCTTTCTGTTTTTGGCACCATTTCCTCTTCCAGTATACAGAAAAAAAAAGTCGAAAACGGCAAAATCATGTCTGGCCTGTTTCACAAAGTGGAAAAGCATTCACGCTTTATAGCCTATGGTGGTTTGCACTTTGGCAAATTTTCATAAAAAAACACACCGCAACCCCCTGTGCGGTGTGCTCTTCAAGGGTGGGTATGCGATGTGTTTCTACAGAACACCTTGGCAAAAAACTCAAAATATTTTTTTTATTTCAATCCGGGGTAATCAAGCGTGGCAAAATAATCAGCGGGGGTTTCGGCACGCCGAATGAGCTCGCAGCTACCATCACAACGCAAAAGAACCTCGGCACTGCGCAACTTTCCATTGTAGTTGTAACCCATGGCGTGGCCGTGTGCACCCGTGTCATGTATCACCAGAATGTCCCCTATTTCCACCGGCGGCAACATGCGGTCTACTGCGAACTTATCACTGTTTTCGCACAAGGAGCCCGTCACATCATATAGCTCGGTGGCCGCTTCGTTTTCCTTGCCGGACACCGTGATGTGGTGATAGGCGCCATAAATAGCAGGGCGCATGAGGTTTGCGGCGCAAGCGTCAAGCCCAAGGTATTCCTTGTGCGTGTGTTTTTGGTGCAACACTGTGGCCACAAGTTGCCCGTTTGGCCCAAGCATATAACGGCCAAGCTCTGTGAAAATGGCCACATCTCCCATGCCGGCAGGAATGAGCACCTCTTCGTATGCTTTTTTCACACACTCGCCGATGGCGAAAATGTCGTTTTGTGCCTCCTCGG
>CAYJNQ010000052.1:0-11127 GCA_964371725.1 uncultured Oscillospiraceae bacterium | reverse complement strand
TGCAAAATGCCGCGGCAGAACCATATCAACTATATGCGTCTTTGCGGCGTTTTTTGCAAGCTTTGCAGAGTGCATCCAACACGCAGGCCGCCGAAGGCGGCACTTGGGCGCGTTGGGATTTCGGCGCCGGGCACTTTCTCGGCCGCTCGGATGTGGTTGGCAGGCCGTCTTTCGGCCTGCTACATCTCCTCGCCGCCGCCTTCGCGCAATTCGCCGGCGGCGGCAGCTTTCAGGTAGGCGTTGATAAAACCATCCAGCTCACCGTCCATCACGGCGTTCACATTGCCGTTTTCGCAGCCGGTGCGGTGGTCTTTTACAAGGGTGTAGGGCATGAACACATAGCTGCGAATCTGGCTGCCCCAGGCAATGTCTTTTTGCACACCCTTGATATCCTCAATCTTATCCAGGTGCGCTTGTTCCTTGATTTGAATGAGCTTGGAAATGAGCATGCGCTCGGCAAATTCGCGGTTGTGCACTTGGCTGCGCTGCGCCTGGCTGGACACGACAATGCCCGTGGGCAAATGGGTTAGGCGCACGGCGCTGGAGGTTTTGTTCACGTGTTGGCCGCCGGCGCCCGAGGCACGAAACACATCCATTTTCACATCTTCTGCGCGCAGGTGCACTTTGAGGTCTTCCTCTATCTCCGGCATCACCTCCAAGGAGGCAAAGCTGGTGTGGCGACGGCCGGACGAATCGAAGGGGGATACGCGCACAAGGCGGTGCACCCCGTTTTCACTTTTTAAAAAACCATAGGCGTTTTCGCCCGAAACCAAAATAGAAGCACTTTTCACACCGGCGTCTTCGCCGGCCAGATAATCCAAAACCGTGGTTTTATAGCCGTGGTCGCCCGCCCAGCGCTGATACATGCGCAGGAGCATTTCCACCCAATCTTGCGCCTCTTTGCCACCGGCCCCGGCGTGAAAGGTGAGAATGGCGTTTTGTTTGTCGTGCTCGCCGGTTAAAAGGGCCACAAGGCGCATCGTCTGTGTTTGTGTGGCCACAAGCCGGGTGGCTTCTTCGCATTCTTTTGCGGCTTCGTCGTCCCCCTCTTGCCAAAGTTCCAAAAGGGTTTGGGCGTCGGCCAAGCGTTCGCACAAATTTTCATATTGCGTCAAATTGTCGCGCAAATAACTCATTTCGCTAAAAATCTTGGCCGAGGCCTCGGGGTCGTCGTAAAACTCCGCTTTGGACGAGCGCATTTCCAGCTCTTCCAAGCGCCTTTTTTTGGTGGCGATGCCAAGGGCTTCGGCCAAATCGTTCACTTCAAACACAAGCTCTCCCAAAGAGCGCTTTACTTCGTCCAGCAGTACCATATATCCTCCAAGGCCAAGCGGCCGCTTTATCGGTTCGTTTAATCGACAGTTACCCCGTATCCAACGAGCATTTTGCAAAAATTTTTCACGTCGAAAAACTGAATTCCCGTGATGCCGACCTCGAAGGCGGCCAGGGCGTTCTCTTTTCGATCGTCGGCAAAAATACACTCGCTTGCGTCTAATTTATAGCTTTGCAAAAGCAAACGATAGATGTCGGGGTCGGGCTTTGCAAGGCCCACTTCGCAAGAGGCGATGCCGCCGTCGAACATGGACCAAAAACTGCGTTTTTTGAGCATGGCCAGCACATCGTGCGAAATGTTCGACAAATAGTAAAGCCGATAGCCCTGCTTTTTGAAAAGACGCATGAGGTTTACCGTGGCCTGTTTTGTGGAGAGCATGTCCGTCCAGTCGTCCAGAAGGGCACGCATTTCAAAGGCGAGGTTTTCCTCTTCAGCGCGTTTCATAAAAATATCGTTTGCCTGCTTGAAGGTGAGCTCGCCCAGGTCTAAAAGCTTCCATTCTTCGCTGGCAAACACAAGGTTATACAAGCGTTTTTCCACACGCTCGTAAAAAAAAGTGTCGGCCAAATAGTCTTTGGGGCTGTAGTTTACCACCACACCGCCCAAATCAAAAATCAAATTGTTGTACAAAGCACAGTCCTCTCTTTGCCATTTCAGTTGCCTGCGTTCAGTATACTCCTTTTTGCGGTTTTGGTAAAGAGGGAAAGTGGAAAAACGGTTTGACAAAACCGTGTATCATTTGGTATAATATTTAAGCAAATTGTGCAAGCAGTGCCGTTTGCATCGACAAATGCTATGACAAAGAGGATTTTGGCATCCGTTTTGTGCAGAGAGTGGCCCCCCGGCTGAAAGGGCTATGAAGACGCGCCAAGAATTGTCGCTTTCGAGCAGGTGAAATGAACAGAAAAACACGAAACGATGGTTTTGTGCATGTTTTCCTTTTAGTTTCGCCCGTATCTCTCGCGTTACAGGGAGCTAGAGGGGCCGTGTTTTGCGGCAACTTGGGTGGTACCGCGGTTGATTCCGTCCCATGTAGTTGGGGCGTTTTTTTATTTTGAACACGTAAGCAGCCGTTTTGAAGCAAAATTTTGGAGGAGCACGATGAGACAGTTAGACAAAGTGTATGAGCCCACGCAGGTGGAAGACAAAAACTATGCCTACTGGGTGGAAAACAACCTGTTCCACGCAGAGCGCGACCCGGACAAAATTCCCTATACCATTGTGATGCCGCCCCCGAACATCACCGGGCAGCTGCACATGGGGCATGCCATGGACGAAACCTGGCAGGATATTTTGATTCGCCTGAAACGCATGCAGGGTTTTTCGGCTTTGTGGGTGCCGGGCACCGACCATGCCTCCATTGCCACGGAAGCACGCATTGTGGCCGGCATGAAAGAAGAGGGGCTGAGCAAAGAAGACCTTGGGCGCGAAAAGTATTTGGAACGCGCGTGGGAATGGAAGCGCAAGTATGGCGGGCGCATTGTGGAGCAGCTGAAAAAGCTGGGTTCGAGCTGCGATTGGCAGCGCGAGCGCTTTACGATGGACGAAGGGTGCAACCACGCCGTGCGCACGGTGTTTGTGCGTCTGTTTGAAGAAGGGCTTATCTACCGCGGCGAGCGCATTGTGAACTGGTGCCCACACTGCCTTACCACCATTTCGGATGCCGAGGTGGAACACGAGGAGCAGGACGGTTGTTTTTGGCACATCCGCTACCGGGTGGCGGGCAGCGACGAATGGGTGGAAATTGCCACCACACGCCCGGAAACCATGTTGGGCGATACGGCCATCGCCGTGCACCCGGACGACAGGCGCTATGCCCACCTGCACGGAAAAAGTGTGATATTGCCACTGGTGAACCGTGAAATTCCCGTTGTGGTGGATTCCTATGTAGATGCGGATTTTGGCACCGGTGTGGTGAAAATCACACCGGCGCACGACCCGAACGACTTCGAGGTGGGGCGTAGGCACAACCTGCCCACCCTGTGCGTGATGAACGAAGACGGCAGCATCAACGGCGAGGGCGGCGCCTATGAGGGGCTTGATCGCTTTGAGGCGCGCAAACGCGTGGTGGCCGATTTGGAACAGGGCGGGTTCCTGGTGAAAGTGGAGCCACACGCACACAATGTGGGCACGTGCTACCGCTGCGGCACCACGATAGAACCCATGATTTCCATGCAATGGTTTGTGAAGATGGAATCGTTGGCAGAGCCGGCCGTGCATGCTGTGAAGGATGACAGCATCCGCTTTGTGCCCGAGCGCTTTGCCAAAACCTACTTGCACTGGATGGAAAACACACGCGACTGGTGTATTTCGCGCCAGCTTTGGTGGGGGCATCGCATTCCGGCCTACTACTGCGACGCCTGTGGCGAGGTGGTGGTGGCCGGTGAGGAGCCGAAAGCCTGCCCGAAATGCGCCGGCGGTGCACTGCACCAAGATGAAGACACGCTCGACACCTGGTTTTCCAGTGCGCTGTGGCCGTTTTCGGTGCTGGGATGGCCCGAGGAAGACAGCGAAGACCTGCGCTATTTCTACCCCACAAACACACTGGTTACGGGCTACGACATCATCGGTTTCTGGGTTTCGCGCATGATTTTTTCGGGCCTGCACTACACCGAAAAAGCCCCGTTCGACACCGTTTTGATTCACGGCCTTGTAAGAGATGCCGATGGACGCAAAATGAGCAAGAGCCTTGGGAACGGCATTGACCCCTTGGATGTGATAGCCGAATATGGGGCCGACGCTTTGCGCTTCACCCTGATAACGGGTTCCACGCCCGGAAACGACATGCGCTTTTCCGATGAAAAAGTGCGTGCTTCGCGCAATTTTGCAAACAAACTGTGGAACGCTGCACGTTTTGTGCAAATGAATTTGCCCGAAAGTTTTGAGCCGGGCTTGCCCGACAGCGAAGAGTTGGAACTGTGCGACAAATGGGCCGTTTCCCTTTTCAACGAGCTGGTGCAGCTGGTGACAGACAACCTCGAGCGCTATGAATTTGGCCTTGCGGCGCAGAAAATTTATGAATACATCTGGGATGTTTTGTGCGATTGGACCATTGAGATTGCCAAAACGCGCCTGCAATCTGAAAATGAAAAAGAGGCCGATACCGCGCGCAGGGTGCTGGTGTGGCTGCTGAGTGGGGCGCTGAAGCTTTTGCACCCGTTCATGCCTTTTATTACAGAGGAAATCTACCAAACCTTGCCCGGCTGTGCGGGCAGCCTCATGGTGCAAGCTTGGCCCATGCGGCGGCGCGACTTGGACTTTACAGAAGAGCAAGAGGCGTTCGCCTCGGTGATTGAGATGGTGCGGGCCATTCGCGCTGTGCGTGCCGACATGAACGTGCACCCGGCAAAGCGCACACAGCTGATTATCGAATCCGGCACGCCGGACGTGTTTGCACAATCGGAAAGTGTGTTGCAGAAATTGGCCTGGGCCGACAGCCTTACCCTGTGCGCAAGCTATGAAGGGGAAACCGCCGGCATGGTGCAAGTGGCCACGGCCACCGCGCGCGGCTTCATTCCCATGATGGAACTGGTGGACAGGGAAAAAGAACTGGCACGCCTGCAAAAAGAATTGCAAAATGCCGAAAAAGAAGTGGCCAATTTTGAAGGCCGTCTTTCCAACGAGGGCTTTTTGAACAAAGCGCCCGCCCATGTGGTGGAGGAATTGCGTCAAAAACAGCAAAGAGCACAGGAAAAATACGAACGCCTGCAAGAAAGCATTGCGGCGCTTTCATAGTAGAACCCCTGCGAAATATCCATAAGGCGCCCATTGTGTTGTTGGGGTGCAAACTGCCGCGGCATTTTGCAGTCTGACGACGCGATGGGTGCTTGATTGACGGCCTGAGGCGGCCCCATGTGGGTCGCCTTTTTATGTGGCAAAGAACAAGAAGATGAAAAGTGAAGCGCGAAACGGGATGTGTTCCCACCGTTTCGCGCTTCGCTTTTTTGGGTGGTGCTGCTGG
Organism: uncultured Oscillospiraceae bacterium; assembly: GCA_964371725.1. Taxonomy (GTDB): domain Bacteria; phylum Bacillota; class Clostridia; order Oscillospirales; family Ruminococcaceae; genus JAAYCI01. The sequence continues at coordinate 5,833 of CAYJNQ010000052.1, read as the reverse complement.
GGGTTGGGGCAAAAGAAACAGAAGCCTATAATTACTTTTGTGCTAACACTGAAATATTGTGCTATATGTTTTGGTTTCTTTTGTGCTATATTTACACGAAAGTGACATGAATCTTGTGAAATGTTGAAGGTTGCAGTTGTGAAATGTACCGGAAAACAGCGGAAATCTTACACGTAAATTTGGACAAATTTTCACATAATTTTTACAAAAAAATGAGAAAATAACCTGTATCCAAAAACAAAGAGAATTTGAAAACGAAAAATTAGAACATAAATTCGTGTTAATTTAAATTACTTTGTCGATGCGGATGCTTTGCCGGGGAATAGGCCGGCTGTAAAGGAAAGGGAAATGCGAGGAGGAGAAACCGAAAAAATCATTATTGTGCATCCTCACGAAATGCGGCAGCTCTTATTCGAAAAAATGGATAGAGTTGCCCAAATGATGAAAACGCAGAAAGCAAGAAAATGACGTGTATAGGTTTTTTATAAAAAAACTGTACCCATTTAGCGGATGAAAGTACACCGAAAATTGGCAAAAACAAGGTCTTGGTGTAACCCGGATGTAACTTTTGGCAGATATAATGGATACATACCACATGCGGGTAATCGCACAGGAGAATTCCTGAAAACGGATACATTCATTTTAGATTTTTAGAAGGAGAGTTCAAGGATGAAAAACAAATCGAAATTGTGGCGTGTATTCAGTGCGCTGTTGGCGTTCACTTTTTTGGTGAGCTTGCCGCTGACGGTGTTTGCTACGGGAGGGGAGGAACCACTTGGCTCCCATACCGTCACCTACAATATGACTTATGCGAACGGTGGCACCGGCACGGAAGAGGTGGTGGTGGAAACGGGCGCAGTTAGCCCGGCGCCGACCACCTATATCCCGCAGGCGGGCTATCAGTGGACGGCGGCAGAAAACGGCACAGAGGCGTTTGCCTTCCCGACCATAACAGACAACACAACGATTGCCCTTTTTGAAACGACGATCCCGCAAGCGGGCTTGAGTGTTCACTACAATGTGACCTTAAAAGATGGCAGTTCTGCCGTTGAAACCGTGAACGTGGCCGACGACGGCACGTATCCCTTGCCCACCCACACATTGCATACAGGGTATCAGTGGACGGCGACGGCAGATGGCACGACCGCTTATGTTTTCCCGGGAACTGTAACGGAAAACACAACGATAACCCTGTTTGAAACCGAAATTCCGAGCGAGGAAACGGCAGACCCCACCGTGATAGCGGTGACACCGTATGTTTTGAATGCCGATGGCCGTTACGAAGGCGGAGCTTCTGTGAACATAAGCATTGACGCAGATGGTACAGTGGACAGCTCAGCGCTTCCCGTGGCAAGCACGGAACCTGCTATTACCGGCTGGGCAAGCAGCGAGCAGAACGCAAAAGACGGCGAAGCTCTCGTGTTTTCACGCGATGCACTTTCAAACAACATGGGTTTGTATGCCATCTATGCCAATACACTTGCCTCACATGCCGATGCACCTACCCCGGAACCGCAAGAGTATACCCTTAGCTTCTATACAAAAATGTTTAGCAGTTCGGTGCATGCACTGAATGTTCAAAAACCATTCACGTCCCCAAGTTATAACACACGGGATTACCAAGAGGGCGAAGCCATTGAATTGCCCGATGTTGCGGATTTAACCAGCGCCTTCTTTGCCGGATGGGGAACCTCCAACGATGGCGGCACCACCATCACGCCGGTGACACTGGATGAAAATGGCAAATTTGAGATGCCGTCTGCCGACACCAATATCTATGCCATCTATACACCTTTCATCGAGTACGACATCCAAAGTGCCCTGTCTGCCGACGGTTTAACAGAGACCCTTACCATAACGGTTACACCCAACCCGGAAGCGCCGGGCACAGTGATAACATCGCTGGGTGATTTGTCGGCCAATGTTTCGCAAAGCAGCACAACCACGGTTGCGGCCGATGGCTCACAAGCCGTTGGTGTTTACGAATTCAATTATGATAACTTCTTAAGTGGCCCCAATAAGTATGTTCGGGCTACGTTCAAAAAACCAAACGGTTCATCTACTTATATCGACATCAATTTCAGCATTTCCGCCAACATTCAACAGCCGGTACTCCCGGTGATGGCAGAATTCGATGCAGATGCGCAGAAGATTTCCGTCACGGCACTGGATGATACGCATGAAAATGTGCAAATGGAGGTGCTTCATTCTCAATACAGCAATCCCGGCTGGTACACCGTTACCACGCTTACCCCTGTTTTGCAAAATGGTGTGTATGTGGTAGACTATACGCCCGCACCCGGGATGACTTCGGGCAAATTCCGCTTCCGCGCCACGTCGGACCAATTGGGGCAGGGCGTTTATGAAATAGCGGATCTGGAATTGTATGAAGTGAATATGTATACAAGCCGTGCCTCGGGCAACCTGATTGAGTCTCGCTATACACCCAAAACGGTTTTGATGAACACCCTGTTGCCGCAGACAGAGGAGGCGTATGAAGCCTTTTCCGGCGAGACGCTTGATGACGGCGTGCATTTTGGGGCCGTGACAAACGGGGGTGCCAGCACCACCCTTTGGATTTACTGGGACGAAACAAACAGCCGGTATGCTTCTGTGGCTTCGAACACCTCTCCGCGCGCAGCAAGCAGTTATTATCCACTGCTAAGCTATGAAGTGACATTTGTGGACGGGGCCGACGAAACCGTGCTTAGAACAGGCTTTATGCTTGAAAATAACGCCGTGCTGAGTGTGCACTCAATTCCGGAACTGCCGGCGGATACACTGACACACGTGTATTTCTGGGAAGGCAGTGACGGAGCACAGTATACGTCGGAAGAAATTGGCGAAATGAACTTTTCAGAGCCGATGACGTTTACAAAGAAAGAAATTGAAAGAGAAACAGCGCTTGATTACTTCGACATAGAGTTCAGAAAAGTGTACGACATGCAAGGGTTGGAAGTGACCAATTCGAACAATGAAGAGGATACAAACGACATACGGAAAGCGTTTTTGAGCGCAAACCCCACTTATAAAAATGAGGCATTGTATCCAAACCTTTCCATTGATATTGTAGACATGGGCGAAGTTGGATACGGGGCGGATACCTATGCCTATGCCATCCCCGCAGAGGTTCGCTGGACAGTGGACGACCCGCAATCCGTCGACTATTTAACGGAAGAGCACATCGAAAGATATGTGATGACATATCAAGTGTTGGCAGGTGAGGGCGAAGAGAGAAGCCCGGTTCTGGGAAGTGACGGGGAGGCGCTGATTGGCAACATTTACATGGCTGTATACCCACGCCCCATTCTCATGAGTGCAAATGGTGCTGTTTCCATCACCGGTTCCAATTTCCCATTCGTTACAAGTGCCTATAGTGGAGAGCCCTACTTCATTCAAACAAGCCTCCCGAACGATAGAGCTTCCGCCTCTGTGTATTCATGGTACAATGGAAGTGATGAAAATGAAGAAGGTGTGGCCAACGTTCCAAGGATACAGAACAAAGAAACCCCATTCTTGGAGCTGGATGATTACAAAGAAGTGGGTTTGGTTAGCAATTTCGCCTACACAAGCCCCTCCATTCAAATGCTGCCTGCTTTGAATGAGCTGTATACTTTGGAAAGTGGCGACCACAGCATGCGCTTTGCTTACCCGGAGGACCAAATCAACCTAGACAACTATTATATTTACGAGAACTACAACGACTTCCAGGTGCGCTCTGCCAGAGACTATGAAAATGAAAAACCATACGATGACGCGGCTTTCACCATCACCGCAGAGGATGTGTGGCGGCAGATGGGAACAGAGGGAATCCTCTACATCTTGAACTTAGCCAATGAAGGCTGGTTTTATCTGGGCGACGCTGCAGAAATCGGTGTTCGTTTCTGGGATGAAGAAACAGAGTCTTTCTCTGCCACCGAATACACCACCCCGAGCGAGAATGTGGGCGAATACACCGTGCCCTTCAAGGTGCTGGTGCTGAACGAAGCAGGCGAGCCCGTAAATGCCGATGAGGCAACAGCGGCCAAATCTCAAACAAACGCCTACACCGCAACCCTCAACATCACCCCCATTCCGCTTACCTACACAGTGGCCGACGCAAGCAAAGTGGCCGGCGAAGCCGACCCAAGCTTTACCGCAAGCCTAACGGGCGGAACGATAATGGGCGATGATGATGTGGCGCCAACCGTTACACGCACAAACAACGATGAAGCCGCAGGCAGCTATGCCGACGTGCTGGAAGTGACAGGCCTTACAGGCAACGATGCCGGCAACTACACCATCGTTTCCGTTCCCGGCGACTTTACCATTACAGCCGCCCCGGTGGTCACCCCCGACGATGAAGACACCACCCCGCCCGTGGACGACACCACCCCGCCCGACGACGGCGACGGAGTTGGTGGCACGGTTGACACGACGCCGGCCACAACAGCCCCCGTGGCCGTGGCCCCGGCAGCGCCTGCAGCCGTGCTAGCCCCTGTGGCGGCCCCGGCCGCGCCCGCAGCGCTCGTGCTCGATTTGCCCGACGCTGACATTCCCTTGGCAGCCGCCGCGGAAGATGTTACGCTGGACATCGGCGACACAGAAGTACCGCTTGCCGATTTTGGTGGCTCTTGGTCGCTCGTAGACCTCTTGCTCACCGTGGTAACCGGTCTCATGAGCATTTCGCTTCTCATTGGCTACTTTGTGAATAAGAAAGCCAAAGAAGAAGACGAAGAGAACGCACACGCACAGCGCAGTGAAGACGAAGACAACACGCGCCTCAAACGCAAAGGTGGTTTCCGCCTGTTCAGCATCATCCCCATGATTGGTGCCATTGTGCTGTTCATCTTGACACAAGACCTTACCTTACCGATGACCTTGTTCGACAACTGGACCATCTTCTTTGCCATCGTAACACTTATCCAAGTGCTTACCATGATTCTTTCCCGCAAAAAACGCGTGGAAGACGAAGAAGACGAAACCGGTGCCCGTGCCTAAGAGCCGGCAAGAACACACAGTTTAAAAACCCCTTGCGAAGTTATTTTCGCAAGGGGTTTTGTTGTGTTGACACGGGGTTGAAATTGGGTGGTTTTGAGCTGTTTTTATGCCAAAAAGCAAGAACGGCTTGGTTTCTTTTGTGCTAATACTGGAATATCATGCTATCCCATCAAGTTACTTCTGTGCTACGTTTGAAATAAAGTGACATGAAAGGTGGAGAAAGTCGAATTTTGCAAGGGTGGAATATGGGAGATAAAATGAGAGCTTAACACATAAAAATGAACAAAACTTCACACGGATTTCATAAAAAAATGAGATAATCAACCAGAACCTAAAACAAGGAAAATGCAAGGAAAAGAAAATTAAAACGCAAATACGTTAAAATGACAATCTTCTTATCAATGGGTGCAATTTTCCGGGCACCATGCCGAAAAAGAAAGAAAAGGAAATGTGAGGAAAATAGAGAGGTAAAGTCAATTTTGTGCATTCTCACGAAATGTGGCCGTTGTTATTCGGTGAAATGCACAGGGTTGGCCAAATGGTGAGAACGCCAGAAATAAACAAATTGCGTAAACACGTTGTTTCATAAAAATTCATACTATTTTACTAGATAAAAAAGAACAGAACTTCGATGAAAGTTGAATTGTCATGTAACCCTGATGTAACCTTGGATGTGTATAATAGACACATACCACAGAAGGGGTAATCACACAGGAGGATTCCTGAAAACGAATACATTTATTTAGAAGGAGAGAGCAGTCATGAAAAACAAAACGAGATTGTGGCGTGTGCTAAGCGCACTGTTGGCCTTTACCTTTTTGGTGAGCTTGCCGTTAACGGCGTTTGCCACAGG
>CAYJNQ010000051.1:0-11239 GCA_964371725.1 uncultured Oscillospiraceae bacterium | reverse complement strand
AAAACCGCCTCGAGCACACCATGAACAACCTCAACGTAACCGCTGAGAACATGACTGCTGCCGAGAGCCGCATCCGCGACGTGGATATGGCCAAAGAGATGATGGACTACACCAAGAACAACGTGCTCAGCCAAGCCGCACAGGCCATGTTGGCGCAAGCAAACCAACAGCCCCAAAGCGTGCTGCAACTGCTGCAATAAGGCATTTCGCCTACGTTGCCATAGGAAAGGCAAACGCTGCTTGAAATATAGCCGCAAAAGCTTATCTTATATCTCTGCAGCCACCGGCCTCGCCCTTGCGGGCCCTGCAACGGCAAGGCACAAGGTTCAAGAGAAAAAGCCCCTGCATCAAAGCCCCTGCGCAAAAGTGCGGGGGCTTTTTTTGTTTATCCTGCTTTTCGCGATGGGGGCTGTGTCGTTTGCAGGCGGCGAAGAGGGGTTTTTGCACGGCGTCACAAGGGTTCGAAAATTTATTTCAGCGTTTTTAGGCGTTTTTTTTCATTTTTTCTTGCATCCAAACCCATTCCGTGGTTAAATAGAAATGATTGTTTTTTTGTTATAGAAAGGGGAATTTTATTTTGTCGAGTGTGGTGTGGACTTTAATTGCGTTTGTTTTATACGTGGGTGTGATGATTGCCATTGGGGGATTTTTCTTTAAAAAATCTGACAGTTTAAGCGATTATTTTTTGGGCGGGCGGCAGCTCAACTCTTGGGTGGCGGCCTTTTCGGCGCAGGCTTCAGACATGTCCGGCTGGCTTCTTATGGGGTTGCCGGGTGCTGTGTATGCCCTTGGCACAAACCAAGTTTGGATTGCCGTGGGGCTTGCCATTGGCACGGCGCTCAACTGGATTTTGGTGGCAAAGCGCCTGCGGCGTTATACCATCAAGGCCGGCGATGCCATCACCGTGCCACAGTATTTCGAAAATCGTTTTTGCGATAAATCGCGTGTGCTGCGCGTTGTATCCAGCGTGGTGATTACGGTGTTTTTCACCGTGTACACGGCCTCGGCCTTTGTGGCGGGCGGCACCTTGTTTTCGCAGGTGTTCGGCATTCCCTACATGGTGGCGCTCACCATTGGTGCGCTGATTATTTTGCTGTACACCTTCCTCGGCGGTTTTGCGGCCGTTAGCTGGACAGACATGGTGCAGGGCGCCCTTATGCTCATTGCCATTTTAAGTGTGCCCTTGCTCGCCTATGCGGCCATTGGCGGCTCTGCCGGGCTGAACAGCGCCGTAACACCGGCATTCTTAAACATCACCACCACCGAAACGGGCGAAGCGGTTTCGGCGGTGTCCATCCTTTCGCAATTGGCCTGGGGGCTTGGTTATTTTGGCATGCCGCACATCCTCGTGCGTTTCATGGCCATACGCCGCGAAAAAAGCGTGAACAAATCGGCTACCATTGCCATCATTTGGGTGGTGCTCTCGCTTACCTTTTCGGTGTTTGTGGGCATTGTGGGGCGCGCGTTCCTGCCCGGCCTCGAAGATTCCGAAACCGTGTTCATCACCATGATTCAAGCCGTGTTCATGCAGCCGGATTCCATTGTGTATGTGCCCATTATCGGCGGCTTGTTCTTGTGCGGCATCTTGGCGGCCATCATGTCCACGGCCGATTCTCAGCTGCTCGTTACGGCCGCCTCGATTACGGGCGACATCTACCGCGGTTTTCTCAACCGCAAGGCCACAGAACAGCACTATGTGTGGTTCAGCCGCTTGGTGGTGGCTGCCGTGGCCGTGGTGGCCTACCTCATCGCGCTTGACCCCTCCTCGGGCATCATGGGACTTGTGGCCAATGCATGGTCGGGTTTTGGCTCGGCCTTTGGGGCGCTTGTGCTGCTTAGCCTTTATTGGAAACGCGTTACGCGCAACGCGGCCGTGGCCGGCATTGTAACGGGCGGCCTCACCGTGGTGGTGTGGGACTATTTGCCCCTTATAAGCGGGCAAACACCGGGCACGGCAACGGGGCTGTATTCTCTTGTGCCGGGCTTTGCGCTTTCGCTGGCCGTGATTGTGCTTGTGAGCCTGCTTGCAAAGCCTGCCGAAAGCGAAAAATTGGCCAAACAGTTCGACGAGGTGTTCAGCGGAGAGCTCGAAGAGGGATAGCGGAAAAGGCGCTTGAAACCCTTTTATTCATTGAAAAGAGCCCGGCAGAGTTTTCTCTGCCGGGCTTATTTATTGGATTGTTTTACACCGTGTATTTCGATTCCAAAAGCGGCGCCACAAGCTTGTAGGCATCGCCCTCTTTGAGCTGGGCAAGGCTTGGGTCTTCGGGCGGGAACTGGGCGAGCACAGCGCGAATTTGCGCGGCAAGGTTCACCATTTCCGCAGGGGGTAAGGCGGCCAGATGGTTTTGCGCGTCGGATAGATGCGAAACCAAGTCTTTCATCGCAGGGGCCGCGCGCAGACCCTGTTGAAGAATTTGCACAAAACGCAATTCGTCTTTTTCCTGCAGGGCGCTTTTGGCCAAAAGAAGCAAAAGGGCAAAATGGTGGTGCGTGGGAAGCACGCTCCACTGCGCCTCACTGTCGAGGAAATCGGGGTGATACAAGTGGGAGGTGAAAAGACCGGCCGTGTGCACAAACAAGCGACACAGGGCGTTCCATTCGTCGGCCTGCCAGCCGCCTTTTTGAAGCAGCAAGGTGCAGCAGTCAAAGGCAAAGCGCACCCAAAAAACCGAGTTGTCGTCTTTGGTTTCGCCTGCCCACAAAAGGAATGCGCCCGCGGCGTTTTCTTGCAGGGCAAACAAAGTGGCCATGTTTTGCAGGCTGTTTGTACCCAAGGTGTAAAATACCTGCGGGAAGGGGCAGCGTAGCTCGATGGCGTGGTAAAACACCAATGGGGGAAGCTGCTCCCACGCTTCCACCTCTTCAAAAAGCGCTTGCATCTGTGCAGCGTTTGTGGCACGCATCAGCCGCACACTGCGCCCCCATTCGCCGGGGGCATCTTCAAACAAACTCAAATCGGGGCTGTCTTGCCCTTTGGCAAGTTCCCGTGCCAGCAGGCCACCCACCGTATTTTTTGCCCAAGTTTTTTTCGTTTCGTCTTCGTGGTTTTCAATGGCGGCGAAGCTTTCTTTTGCCAAATCTTGCACCCAGACAAAATCGGCCATTTCCAAAAGCAGGTTCCAATAGTAGACAAACAGATGCTCGGTGGAAAGAAGCTCCGCAAGGGAAACAGACGCCAAAATTTCCTGCGCTTTCTCGGGGCTGCCCGTTTTAAACCGGTACAGTGCCAAGTGCAGGCTTTGGCCCAAGCGTTCCTTGATATAGACGCAACTCGGGGAGGAAACCGAAAAACTGCCTTCCTCATACGCTTGTCTGTCGTATATTCCAAGCGACTCTTGGTATTGGAGGGCGTAAAACAGGGCTTTCTCATAGTCCTCAAGGCTTTCGTAATATCTGGATGCATGGAAACTCACATCGCACAGATACAGAAAATAGTTTTGTAGTTGTGGCAAAACGCTTTGTAAGAGGTCGACGGCACGCTCTTCTTTGCAAGCGAATAAAATGGAAAGAATGCGGGCGTACAGCGCTTTTTCAGCGGGGCCGCAAGAGCGCTCCTTCCGCGTGGAAAGATAGTGAAACGCCCTCTCGCAGTAGTGTTTGCGCTTGGCGGTATCACAGGTCGATTCAATACATTGCACATAGAGGATGGATTTGTCTTTGGGGTTGTCGGCCAGTTTCTTTTCCAGCAACTCCAAATTGCGGGCGCATCTCTGTTTGTGTGCTTCGCGCTCCGGCTCTGTTTTTTGCGCATAGCCATCGTGGTGCAAAACAACAAAGGGCAATTCAACAAACACCGGTTTGCCCGTGAATGTCAACGATTCGTGGATGATGCCGCTGTAGCGAAGGGTGTCTTTCATTCGAAACAAGCGAACCACTTGAAAATCCGTGCAGTCGAGCGCTTTCATTTCGTAGGAAGAATAGTTGCGCTGAATGGTGCGGGCGAAATCCACTCGGTCCGATTTTGGGTCCAGCAAAAAAGCTTTCAGCAGCTTCACATCTTCATCCAAATACTCATCGGCATCCACCATAAGGCACCATTTTCCGCTGCAGCGGTCTAAAACGGCATTGCGTGCGGCGGAAAAATCTTTTATCCATTCAAAATCGAACAAAATGTCGGCATATTGCGCGGCCACTTCGCGCGTGCCATCGGTAGAGCCGGTGTCGGCAATCACCAATTCACACGGAACGGCCTTGCGCAAAGGCTCCAGCGCACGCAGGCAGCGCTCGATGGAGCGGATTTCGTTTTTCACAATCATGCCAATGGAAAGCACGGGTTTCTTTTGTTCTGCCATGTCACTCTTGGCTCCTTTATATAGTAAGATATTCTAAGTATACGCCATTTTTTGCCAAAATACAACGCAGAGCATCGGGCGCAAGGGGCCAAGGGCAAGCCCCGAAAAAAACATGACTTGTGGGGCGATTCATGGTATAATTTTTAAAAGAAAATAGATGCCAACGAGGAGGAAGCAGACCATGGCCACAGCCCAAATGAGCACCATTGTGCAAACCTGCACGGTATTTTATGAAAGTTTGCCCCATCTGAATGCCGAAAACAGGGAGCTTACGGAAAACTCCGTGGAGCTGGTTGCTTTTTTAAGCGAGCAGTATCCAAGCGGACGCGTGAGAAAACTTCGGCAGGCCTATGAAAAGGCGGTAACTTCCCAAAGCGAGGAGGTTTTGAAAGCGGCCCTTGCGTGGTTTCAGGAAATCAATGTGCAAATGGCGCAAGATTTTGCAAAAAGGCAAAAAGAAGAGGGTCTGAACATAGAAACAGCCCTCGAATATTTTGCGTATATCCTTAAAGCACAGCTGAGTTTTGGCGAAATGTATGCGGCGCTGTTCGAAAACCTGCACTCGTACGCCTACCTGTTGCCGGAGCTGTGCTTTGCCATACACATGCAATTCTTAAAAAAGAACCCGCGTGCCTTGGCACAAATTCTACCAAAAGTGGTGCCCCATTATGAATATTCCGAAACGCACGAGCAAACCGAAATTGAAACCTGCCCCGTTTGCGGCGGCAAGGGCGAAGGCTATTTTATGGCGCTTTCTTGCAGAATGGCCGATTTTTCCCCGCCCAATTTGCCGTTCAAACTGTGGATGAAATGCACGGGTTGCCACAATTTATACAGCCGCTATATGGCAAAATATCTGCTGGACATGACCTTGAAAAGCGAATACATCGAGCCTTATGCCACACCGGAAATGAAGCGAACCCCCCACACCCCCACCTTTGTTACCTGGTGCAACATTTTAAAAGAGATTCAAAAAATAAACGGTGCAAAAGATGTTTTGGAAGTGGGCACCGGAAACGGGTCTTTTTTGGCCACCGCCTTGGAGATGGGCCTTTCCGTGGAGGCCGTGGAGCTGAGCCGCGACAGTGCCCAAAGCACGGCGAACTTGCTGGGCATTGGCATCATGAGCGAGGATTTTTTGTGCTTTGAGCCAAAGAAACAGTATGACGCCATCTTTATGGGCGATGTGATTGAGCATATCACAAACCCCAAAAAGGCACTGCAAAAGGTACAGGCCCTTTTAAAGGAAAACGGGGTGTTGTGGCTTTCCACCCCCAACTTTGAAAGCGCCTTTTCGCGCTTCACAAAATTTGATGACCCCATGTGGTGCGTGCACGACCACATCACCTACTTTAGCTACAAAACCCTAACAAAATTGCTTTGCGACGAAGGTTTCAAAGTGCTGGAGTATACGGTGTCGAACCGATACAATGGCTCCATGGAGCTCATCATTCAAAAAAGCGAACAGTAAAGGCGGGCCGCCGGCAAAGCTCCAGTGCGCCGCCGGGCCGCAAAAGGCCACAAAAGGCCACAAAAGGCACACACTACCGGTGTGCCTTTTGTGGCCTTTTTGTCAGTGCCGAAGGCGGCACGGGGGCAAGTGGAGCCCCTAGCACCGGGCACTTTCCCGGCCGCCCCTCAGCAGGCCGTCAATAAAGCACCAATTGCGTCGTCAGACTGCAAAATGCCGCGGCAGTTACATATCAATTATATGCGCCTTTGCGGCATTTTTTGCTTCCTAGCACTTGGCACTTTCCCGGCCGCCCTGTATTTTTTGAACGGTCTGAGGGGTGGCCAAACGGCCACCCCTCAGTGTGATTCTCAAACGTTTTTATTCACTTGCGAAATTGGTGAAATACCCTTTCACATACACCACGGGTGTGCCGCGGTCTCCGCTGCCGCTCACCAGGTCGCACAGGCTCCCCAGCAAATCGGTGTAGCGGCGTGGGGTGGTGCCTTGTGCATCCATTTTGCCCACAAGGTCTTGGTCTTTTTCACGGATGCGGTTTAAAACACCCTCGCGCAAATCTTCGCCCGAAAGGTCGCATAAATCGTTGTCGGCAAGATATTTCATTTTAATTTCGTTCGGTGTGCCAAGCAAGCCCTTTGTAAAAGCGGGCGACACAACGGGGTCGGCCAATTCCCAAATGCCGCCAATGGGGTCTTTAAAACAGCCGTCGCCGTAAATCATCACTTCCACGGTTTTGCCCGTTTCCTCTTTCAGGCGTTTTTGCAAATCGTTCACAAGCACATCGCCGCTGTGGGGGAACAATTTCACCTTGTCGGGCGTTGCCATGTTGCTGCCCAAAAGGCCATAGTCGGCGTTGTAGCCGCTTCCGTTCACACTTTCGTTCATAATTTCGTCCAGCCCCAGCACCTTTTTGGCACCCTGTTTTAAAAGCTGGCGTTTTGTGCGCATGCGCGAGTGGATGTCGCAGCAAAGCACTTGGTCTGTGTATTTCAAAACATGCGCCGGGTTGTTCGAGAAAATCACCTCGATGTGATCGCCAAAGGTTTTGTAGAAGTCGATGTAATCCACACCGGTAAACGGGTGCACGGTGTCGTACCCGAACACGCGGCGGAAATCCTCTTCATCAAAACAGTCGCGGTAGGGGTCCACATCCTTTTCCTCCACCTGCTCCCAGCTCACAAGCTCGTTGCCCACTTCATCGCCCGGGTAGGAAAGCTGCACATACAATTTGTCTGTGGCCATGGCAATGGCTTTTAGCAAAATGGAAAAACGGTTTCGGCTGAGTATGGGGAACACAATGCCAAGGCTGCCACCGCCAAATTTCTTGCGGATGTCCTCTGCAATTTGCTCGCAGCTTACATAGTTGCCCTGTGTGCGCGCCACAACCGATTCGGTGATGCCAATGATATCGCCGTCTTCCACGGCAAAATTTTCGGCCTTGGCCGCGGCCAAAACGCTGTCGCATACAGATTTTGCCAAATCATCCCCTTCCTTGAAAATGGGGGATACAATGCCCCGTGCCGTCACGCCGGTGTGTCTCATAGCAAATGCTCCTTTTCATTATGGGTAAACAAGTTGCCGCAGGGGCAAACTGTGTTACAAAATGGGGATGTTTTTTTCTTTGCAATCCGAGAGCATGGCCTCAGGCCATATGGAGGCCTGCACTTCGCCGATGTGTGCCTTTTCCAGCATGAACATGCAAAGGCGGCTTTGGCCGATGCCGCCGCCAATGGTAAGCGGAAGTTCGTTTGCCAAAAGTGCTTTGTGGAACGGGAAGGAAAGGCGTTCTTCTGCCCCGGCCTCTTGGAGCTGGGCCGTAAGGCTTTCGGCGTCCACACGAATGCCCATGGAAGACAGCTCCAAGGCGGCCTCTATCATGGGGAAATACACCAAAATGTCGCCGTTGAGGGCCCAGTCGTCATAGTCCGGCGCGCGGCCGTCGTGCGGGGCACCGCTTGCCAATTTGCCGCCGATGCCAATGATGAAAACGGCACCGTGTTCCTTGGCAATGGCATTTTCGCGCTCTTTTGGGGTCATGCCGGGGTAGCGCTGCTCCAGCTCTGCCGTTGTGAAAAAGCGGATATCGCTTGGCAAATCGATGTTGATTTGCGGATAAGTTTTACACACAAGGTCGGCCACGCGCTTTAGAACACTGTAAATTTGGCGCACGGTTTTTTCAAGATAGTCGCGCGTGCGCTCGCTGCGTGTGATGACCTTTTCCCAGTCCCACTGGTCCACATACAAAGAGTGGATGGCATCGCACACTTCGTCGCGGCGAATGGCGTTCATATCGGTGTAAATGCCCGTGCCGGGGCAAAAACCGTAGCGCCCGAGGGCATGGCGTTTCCATTTGGCCAAGCTGTGTGCCACCTCAGCCATTTCGCCGGTTTCTTTGATGTCGAACGAAACCGAGCGCTCCACGCCGTTGAGGTTGTCGTTCAAACCGCTGGAGACGGGGAGGAACAAGGGCGCGGAAACGCGCGTGAGCGAGAGTTCTTTGCCAAGTTCCGCTTCAAAATGGTCTTTTACAAATTTGATGGCCTTTTCAGTTTCAATGAGGTCGAGCTTTGGCGTGTAGTGCATATCGGTCTCCTTTACCCCGGGGTGATACCCTTTTTTTATAGTTGCATGAATTGTACCCTATTCAGTATACGAAAAAAACCTGCGTTCGGCAAGAGTGCGCACCAAAAAAGGAATTGGGTGAAGCGCGGCGATGTCAGCTTTCCGGCAGGGCCTCGTTTGCCAAAAGGGCCAGTGCGGCAATGCTTTCACCAAGCCCGCTCGGCCGCTCGAAGCGAAGGTCGGCGGCTTTTTGGTAAAGCGGATGGCGTTTTTCGTAAAGTGCACACAAAGCCTCTTGGTTTTGGGAAAGCGGCCGACTATTGCTTGGGGTCAGTGCCGAAAGCGGGCAATCCACCCAGATGATGATTCCGTTTTGCCGCAGGGCATCCAGGTTTTCTTCGCGCAAAATCACACCGCCGCCCGTGGCAATCACCTGCCCGTTTTCCTTGCCCCTGCTTTTTGCAATGCGGCTTTCTATGTCTCGAAAAGCGGCTTCGCCTTCGGTTTCCAAAATGGCCTTGGCGCTGCGGCCTTCCTCTTGCTCCAAAACATGGTCTAAATCCACAAAGCTGCGGTTTGTTTCCTTGGCCAGCATCCTGCCAAGGCTCGTTTTGCCGCAACCGGGCATACCGATGAGCACAAGGTTGTAAATGCGGTTTTGCAAAGCCGTGCACAGCTCTTTTGTGCGCTGCACGGGTTGTTCTTTTTCCAAAAAAAGCGAGGATGCGGCCCTGGCCTGCTCGGCAAGCATGGCAAGGCCGCCAATGGCGGGAAGGCCGCGTTTTTCGGCGGCAAGCACAAGCGCCGTTTTGGCGGGGTTGTACACCACATCCACCACGGCCTCTAGCTGCGGCAAGGTTTCCAAGGGAAACGGCAGGGCGCCGTTGTTTGGATACATGCCCACGGGCGTTGTGTTCAAAAGCAGGTGGATGTCTTTTGTGTTTTGCGCCTCTAAATAGGAAACCGTGCCCTCGCGCGGGCTGCGGCTGGCCACAAGAATGCGCGCCGCGCCCAGCTTTGAAAGCACATAGCGCGCCGTGCGCGAGGTGCCACCATCGCCCAAAACAAGGGCGGTTTTGCCCTTTAAATCGGGCAGAACACGGCGCACCAAAAGCGAAAGGCCGGCCGCATCTGTGTTGTAACCGTGCAGGGCACCGCCACGGTTTATCACTGTGTTCACACAGCCAATTTCCCGCGCGGTTTCATCCAGCTTTGCACAGTAGGCCATCGCCGCTTGCTTATAGGGAATGGTCACATTCACCCCGGTGAAGGCGCGCTCTTTCATAAAGGCATGAAAAGCCTCTTCCTCAAGGGGAAACAAGCGGTAGGGCGTGTCTTCCAAAAGCTCGTGCAAAAACGGCGAATAGCTGTGGGAAAGGGTTTTTCCAATTAGGCCAAATATTTGCATAAAGCCTCCCTACTTGCGCTCTCGGGAGCTGGGGGGGCGAGTGTGGTTGAGTGTAATTTGGTAAATTTGCCTATATTTTTGCGCCACCACGTCTAAAATAAGGCCGCAGAAGAAAGAGAGCACCGCTAAAATTACCACAAAACCCGAGCTGACCATGGTGGGAATGCGGTCTACAAAGCCGGTTTGCAAATAGGTGATGAAAATGGGCACAAACAAAATGGCGGCAACCAACAAAAACAACAGCGAAAGAAAACTGAAGAACATAAACGGCCGATATTCGCGCACCATAAGAAAGATGGTTTTTAAAACGCGAAACCCGTCTGTATAGGTGTTGAGCTTCGAAACACTGCCCTCGGGGCGGTCTTGGTATTGAATGGGCACGGCGGCAATGTGGTATTTTTTGTCAAGCGCGTGGATGGTCATTTCGGTTTCAATTTCAAACCCGCGCGAGGTGATGGGGTAATTTTTCACAAAAGCATAGCTCATGCAGCGGTACCCCGTCATGATGTCGCGAATTTCGCTTTTAAACAGGGTGTTGATGAGGCCGCGCACCAGCACATTGCCAAAATTGTGGAAAGGGCGCTTGTTTTCGGTGAAATAGGTGGAGGAGAGGCGATCGCCGATGACGAGGTCGATGTTTTCGTTCAAAACCTTGTCCACCATTTCCGGCGCATGGTGGGCAGGGTAGGTGTCGTCTCCGTCCACAATCACATAGCAGTCGGCCTCGATGTGGCGAAACATCGAGCGCATCACATTCCCCTTGCCCTGCTGGGGCTCTTTTTGCACAATGGCGCCGGCCTTTTGGGCAATTTCATAGGTGTCGTCGCTGGAATTGTTGTCGTACACATAAATATCCGCATCGGGCAAAGCGGTTTTAAAATCTTGCACCACTTTTTCGATGGTAACAGCTTCATTATAACAAGGTATGAGAACGGCCACTTTTTTGCTCACGCACAACGCCCCTTTGTAAAAATAATCAAGAAAACAAGCCGGGAAAATCCTTCTTCCAATCATCCTCCCATAATGTACCATAAAAACGGTGAATTTGTCCAATATCAAAGAAAATTTAATGCGCAAAGCCTGTATAAAATATACGAAACGTGCGAAAACGGCTGTTATCAACGCAGCGTATACACGGTTTGGCGCAATAAGCAGCAGAGGATAGGGTGTTGATTGTAGAGGGAAAATCGCGTATACTTGAAGAAACCAATTTATATGAGGAAAACAGCATGGAAACTGGAAAAAAACAATGCCAAAATTGCGGGCACGAGCTTCACGCCCATAGCACGTTTTGCACAAGCTGCGGCCATGAAGCCAAAGCGAAAAGTGCCTTTTGCACGAGTTGTGGTGCCCCCAAAAAAGAGGGGCGCGCCTTTTGCACAAATTGCGGGCAAAGCCTGAAACCGTCACAATCGCAACCGGCAGCCCCGCCCGTGGTGCAGCCGGTGCCGGCAGCCCCGCCCGTGGTGCAGCCCGCACCGCCGGCCCCGCCCGTGGTGCAGC
>CAYJNQ010000050.1:0-11641 GCA_964371725.1 uncultured Oscillospiraceae bacterium | reverse complement strand
GGCATCGGCGGGTTTCCACTTGCGGCGGTTCGCTGTGGCATCGTGCCGGTGTGGGCCAGTGAGATTGAAAAATTCCCGATAGAGGTTACAAAACACCACTTTCCCGATATGCTTCATGTGGGGGATATTACGAAATTAAAAGGCTGTGATTTGCCACCTGTGGACATCGTTTGCGGCGGGTCACCGTGTCAAGATTTGTCTATAAGGAAGAAACTATTACAGAGATATAAAAAGGATAGATTTCCTCACTGTTTTCCGACATTTACCACAAAAACAAGGCAAAGAACCAAGGCAGAAGGAGTCCAGGAACGATGACGAGGAAGATTTTGAGTGTTCTGGCAACAAGTTGTTTTTTGACAGTAGCATTGCCCATGACAACCGTATTGGCCACCGAAGCCATCAACCCCATTACTTGACAGTATATTCCCTGCTTGCTATGATGAACTCGCAATAGAAGCATACCAATAGAAGAATACCAATTCAAATGAACCGATGCAGAAGTGGTTTGTTTGTTTTTTTTCAGGTGAAGCAGAGGAGGACGAGGAGAAATGGAGAATAGAACGGTGGAACAACGGAAGCTAGAGGCTACATACATACAAGATGAATCCCGGCTTTTCGGCAGGGCACAAGCTGTATATTTCCCGAAAGAGGCCGGAGAGGTGTGTGCCCTCTTGGCCGAGCACCATAAAAACAATATTCCATTGACGGTTCAGGGTGCACGTACAGGGCTTTCCGGCGCCGCAGTACCGCTTGGTGGAGCGGTGATGAGTCTTGAACAAATGGGGCGTGTTTTGCAAAACGAGCCAGACGAGATATCTTTGCCAAACGGGCGAACAGCTTTGGCCTATATTGAGGTGGAAGCAGGCATTACCATGGAAGCACTCGACAGGGAAATTCAAACGATTTTTCCCGGGCAAGGGCTTTGTTTTCCTGTGGCTCCCACAGAGCAAGCGGCTACCTTAGGTGGTGTGCTGGCAATGGGTGGCAGTGGGCCGCGGGGGTACCATTATGGAAGAATGCAAGACTATGTGGCAAGTTTAGAAGTGTGTATGGCCGATGGTAACAAAAAGAATTGCAAAAATGGAGATGCTTTATTCGAGACTGTTTTGGGCAGCGAAGGCACTGTGGCTGTTATTGCATCGGCAAAATTATATCTTGTGAAAAAGCCGCTATGTTGCTGGGGTGTCGCCTTTTTTTTCAATCGTGAAGAGGGGGCAGTTCACTTTGTGCAGGCGGCAAATACATGGAAAGAGGAAGAACAAAATGTAGCCGAACTACTGAGTATTGAGTATATAGACCGCGCCACGACCGATTTGATTGCAAGTTTTCAGCCCTATATGGATGGCATTGCGGGTTTGCCACCGGTGCCAGGAGACACCGCAGCAACGGTGCTGGTGGAGCTTGCTGCCGCAGAGGAGGAACCCATTTTGGAAGCCGCCGAGGTGCTGATGGGTGTTTCTATGGAAAATGGGGCGGATCCGGATTTGGCATGGGCGATGTCTACAGAACAGGAGTTGCTGTCTTTACAGCGATACCGCCATGCAGCTGCCGAGTGTGTGAATATGAAAATGGCACAGCATGCTGCGCAAAACGAGGGGGTTTGTCTCTTGTGTTCCGATGTAACTTTACCCTGCGAGGAGCCTCTGCAAATGTTGCACCGCTATCGGGCCGACATAGAAGAAGCGGGGCTGGAAGCTTACCTGTTTGGGCACTTGGCAAAACAACATCTATATGTGAATGTCTTGCCAAAAAAACAACAAGAACAAAAAGCAGGTCTTGCCCTATTGCTGCGTTGGATGCAAGTGGCACAGAAAAACGGTGGGAAGCTTTGGACAGACCACGGAATTGGCAAAATTAAAAACCGTGCCATTGCAGAGGCTTTGCCGTCTACCACATTGGCAGAGATGTGGGAAAAGAAGGGGAAAATGGACAAAAAAGGCATTCTCAACCCGGAAAACGGTGTGTTTTTTGCAAACACAAAAAGGACATCGGTATGAAGATAGCGGTGTGTGTGAAGTCGGTGCCAAGCCGTACGGTGTGCATGGACGAAAAATCAGGCAACTTGGTGCGCGAGCTGGCGGGTACAAGCTTAAACCTATATGATTATGCAGCTGTGGAAGCGGCCTTGCGTGTGCGAGAAAGCAGTGAAAATGGGCGGGTGACGGTGTTTTCCATGGGGCCGGCAGCGGCTGAAACAGCGCTGCGCGAAGCACTGGCTTTGGGTGTGGATGAGGCCGTGCTTCTTTGCGACGGGGCCTTTCGCGGTGCCGATGTACTGGCTACATCATATACGCTGGCAAAGGCTCTTTTGCAAGTGGGTGAGTTTGATTTGGTCATCTGTGGAAAACAGACGACAGACGGAGACACCGCGCAGGTGCCGGGTGCCTTGGCAGCACAGTTACAATACAGCTATGTGCCCTGGGTGCGAAACATAGAGAAAGTACAAAAAGATGCGCTTATTCTGCGTGCGAATATGGGAGAGTGTTTACAACACTTGCAAGCAGGTTTTCCGTTGGTGCTCAGTGTGGAGCCAAATCAGTTCATGCCACGAACGGCATCGCTTTCACAAAAACTCAAAAGCCGCAAGCAAACAGTGCGTATACTCACACAAAACGAATTGGCTTTAGATGCAGATAGAGTGGGTGCCAAAGGTTCGAAAACACATGTGGTGCGCGTGAAAAAAAACGGCCCAAAGGTCACCGAAATGCCCAAAACGATGGGTGCGATGGATGCCTTGGCGATTATCGAAGCCGAATGCAGGAAAGTGGGAGAAACGTAAAATGAAACCGATGATTTTGTTGTATTGGCCTGTGCAAGACAACAGTTTTCAAGTGGCGGGTTGGGAAATGCTTGGCGAGGCTCTACGCTTGCAACCCGATGAAAGCTGGGAAATACAGGCCGTTTGTTTCACAAAAAACAGTCGGCTCTTATTGAGAAAAAAACCAAAACTGCCACTGACACAATTGCACTGCATCGAAACAGAGTGTGTGTATGATGCGAAAAGAAAGGCCGAATGTTTGGCAGAACTGTGCAGGCAGATAGAGCCTACGGTGTTTTTGCTTTGTGCAACGCACGAAGGTCGTGCACTGGCACCCATGGTGGCCACCTATTTGCAAACCGGATTGACCGCCGACTGCACAGAACTTTTGCTGGATAAAGCGGGCAAACTTTTGCAAGTGCGCCCGGCTTATGAGGAAACGCTACTAGCGGCCATTGAAACAAGCACGCTGCCACAAATGGCAACGGTGCGAAAAGGTGTGGTGGCACCGCCTGTGGATTTCACAGAGAAGAACACACAGATAATAAAAAAAATGGTGAGCCATGTAGGAGGGGTGCACCTTTTGGGCACAGAGCCGATGCCAACAAGCAGCATTGCCGAAGAAAAAATTTTGATGGTGGCCGGTGCAGGGGTGCAAAGGGAAGCGCTGCCGGTTTTGCAAAGCTACGCAAAGTATTTGGGTGGGCAGCTTGCCTGCACCCGAAAACTGGTGGAGCGTGGCTGGATGCCCCAAGAAAGGCAAATTGGTTTGTCTGGCACAGCGGTGTGTGCAGATGTTCTCATCACAGTGGGGGTTTCCGGCAGCACACAATTCATGGCCGGTATCGCCCGAGTAAAAAAAATCATTGCCATCAATACAGATGCAAATGCCCCGATTTTTTCGTTTGCAGAGCATTCTATGCTACTGGATGCAGGCGAGTTTGTGAAGGTACTTTGTGAGCAAGAGAATGCAGATAGTGATTGAGAATATGAATGACAGGCTATACAAATGAAGCTCAAAAGGTGAGGCCGGCTAAACCGGCGTGGATCTGTTTTTACACAGAGGCCAGGACATAAGAAAAGAGACTGTTTCAATACGCGTTGAAACAGTCTCTTTTCTGTTTTCCGGAGCTCGGTCTGTGTGGCGATGTATTTAAAAGCAATTTTTCACATCATTTCTTCTTATGCTCAAAACATGGAAAATATTACACTTTGCTTTTTCTATGAAGAAAACAACAAGTTCTGTGTTTTATATTTACACTCATTTTGACGAATGCTATAATACACAAAACTGATGCTCGATGTGCTGGAATAATTGGTTATTAAGTTTGTGTATTCTTTATATTTTGGCAAAAAAGAGTGTTGGTTACCTAAGGCGAGTGTAAGAGGGATACACCACTGGCCAAGGGGGGTCAGAGAGTGTTCTATTATTTATTATAATTTGGAGGCAAAATTTAATGTCAAAAACAAATGTTTACAACGAGTTAAGCGCCCTGGTCGGAGCAGAAAATTTGGTTACCGATTTGGCAATTTTGCGGGAGTATGATTCGGACGACAGGTGCTATGAAAAGGCATTTGGCATTTATTCAGCTCCACTTCCGATTTGCATTGTGTATGCAAAAACAAAAGAGCACATCCAAAAAGTGCTGAAATACTGCAAAGAGAACAAAGTGACGGTTATTCCTCGCACCGGGGCTTCTGCCTATGAAGGGCTTTTAACAGCCATAAACGAAAACACCATCATTTTGGATGCCTCCGCCCTCAATGAAATTGTCTGCATCGACGAAACCAATATGATGGTAACTTGCCAATGTGGTGTTTCGCTACAATACTTGGAAGATTTGCTGCAAAAAAAAGGATACACCACCGGACATTCTCCACAGTCCATGCCGGTGGCACAAATGGGTGGTTTATTCGCAACCCGCAGTATCGGCCAATTTTCAACCTATTACGGTGGCATTGAAGACTTGATGTGTGGTTTAGAAGCTGTTCTAACAGACGGAACCATGGTGGCCATTCGCAATGTGCCAAGACGTTCTACAGGACCGGATTTACGGCATCTGTTTTTAGGCTCCGAGGGCGCGTTTGCCTTCATCACCGAGGTGACCGTGAAAATATTCAAGTACTATCCGGATAGCTTTTGGCGGGGTGCTTATGTTGTGTCGGATATGCAGACGGGCCTGGATACACTTCGCAAAATCATCACCGACGGCTATCGCCCATCCGTTGTTCGCTTATACGACAAAGCAGATTATGATCACAACTTCGGCAATGTGGAGCTCAAAGAAGGGGAAGCCTATTTGTTCTTTTTGGCAGAGGGACCGCCGAGCATTGCAAAGGCCACGGGCGAAGCCATTGATGAGAGATTGAAAGAGGTCAATGCGCGTTACATTGGCAGTGAACCCGTGGACTATTGGATGGCGCACCGCAACGATTTATGCAACACCTTCCGCACGCAAGCACTGCGAGACAAATTTGTACAGACAGAATCTTTTTACGCCACCACCGAGATTTCGGCCTCTTGGACAGATATCTCTGTGATTTATAAAAACGTAATCGAGCGAGCACAACGGGAAGTGGAGGGTTTGGTTTTGTTTGGGGGGCATGTGTCTCACAGCTACCAAAACGGAACCAACATCTATTTTGTGTACACAGTGCAGGTGCCAAGTCCGGACAAATATACGGCAATCCATCAACAGGTAACGGATATCATCTGCGAAGAAGTGCTCAAATGCGAAACCGGTGGCTGTGCACATCACCACGGCATGGGGAAAATGCGCGTAAAGTTTGCCCCGCTAGAGCACGGCAGTTCCCTTATTTTGATGAAACGCCTCAAAGAAATGATGGACCCGGACAACATTCTAAACCCCGGTGTATTGATAGGCTCCTAAACCGTGCCAATACCATGCAGATAGGATGCTTTGTATGAAAGTTTTGGTTTGTTTCAAGGTGACAGCCTCCATGGAGCAAGTTTTGCTTTCGGAGGCAGAGGCAATTTGCAAAGGGGAAAACCCGTTCCAATTTGCCCCCGTTCATTTCAGCGGAGAAGACGAAGCTGCATTGGAAGCTGCTTTACGCTTAAAAGACAACAACCGTGCAGTGCAGCTTACGGCGGCAACCGTGGGCGCGTGCCAAGACCGATTTTTCTCTTTGTTGTTCGCCCTCGGTTTTCACGAGTGCGTGCAGTTGAATCCGGATGTTTGTGTGGATTTTAACCCGTCATTCACGATGTTTGCCCTTCAAGAATTTGTGAAAGCAAGCGGCAGCTTTGATTTGATTTTGACAGGCACACAAGCGGGGCCGGGGGAAAACGGTACCGTGCCCGGCACCTTGGCCGCAAGCCTGCAATTACCCTATTATCCAAAAGTGATTTCGCTGGAACAAGCCGATGAAAGCCACATTCGCCTAGTCTCTCTTTTAGATAAAAAAGAGGAGACCGTGGTGGTGAAAAAAGGTGTGGTGTGTGCCATGGGCAACGCCCTCTATCCCCATTTAAGAACGGTGAACTTGAAAGACAGACTGGCGGCAAAGAACAAAACACCCGACACATTCTGTGCGAGCAAAGGAAAAGAAATGGAACACAACCATATCCGTGTTCAAAGGGAAAGTGAATTGAGCAAAAGAGAATGCCGCTTTATCTGCCCAAAACCCGAAGAACTCGGTGCTTTCGTGACGGGTCGAATCCAAGGAGAAAACGTATGACGGGGCTTTTGGTTGCCACGGAGGCCAACACACACGAGCAGAAAAAACAGCTTGTAGCAGCGGCAAAAAGAACCGGATGTAGCAAACTGGTACTGTTCCACCTTGGCAAAAACAATGAGGACTTATCTTGTTTGGATGTGTGTGTGGTAGTTGTTTTTTCGGCGGGGCAACACATCGGGATGCCGGAAGGGCTACAAGAGGATATGCTCTGTGCCCTGCGCACATACAATCCGCAGGTGGTTTTGGCGCCGGCCGACGCTTTTGGAAACCGATTTATATTGCGATATTCCGTGTTGCTGGGTACGTTCCCGGTTTTGGAACTTACGGATATTCATAGCGGTGAAAGTGGCCTTTGTATTAGCCGACGTACACATGGTTTTTCGGTGAAGGAGATGCTGTGCCCTAGGAAAATGCCGGTTTTTTACTCTGTACGTCTTGAGGAGTTCATGCCGGATGAAAACGAGGGATCCCCTTCGGTTTTTCAAAGAAACATCGCTTACCACACACCGTGGCAGATGCAAAGCAACTACAAAAGTGTGTTGCAGCTCCAACAAATGCAAGAAAAGAAATTGATTTTGGTGGGCGGTGCAGGGCTTGGCAGTGCAGAAAACGCAAAACAGCTGATGGCCTTGGGTGAAAAGTTGAACGCAGGTGTTTGTGCCACACGTGCGGCACTGCACAGAGGGTGGTTTCC
Organism: uncultured Oscillospiraceae bacterium; assembly: GCA_964371725.1. Lineage (GTDB taxonomy): Bacteria > Bacillota > Clostridia > Oscillospirales > Ruminococcaceae > JAAYCI01. The sequence continues at coordinate 4,487 of CAYJNQ010000050.1, read as the reverse complement.
ACCGGAATGTTTGGTGGGTGCCTCCGGCCTCCGCCTAAAAGCCGAGAGATGTGCTGTATTTGGGGCTTCGGGTGCACGCCCCTTGATGATTGGTATAGAAAAATGCAGCTATATTTTGGCCGTCAATACAGACAAATCGGCACCTATTTTTGATTATTGCAATGAGGGCTTACATGAAGATTGCAACGAAGTGATTCGACAATTGCTAAATGGTTACACGTAAAGAAATGAATGTTTTTTGTGGAGGAGTGTCAACATGAACAAAGTATTTCTCTCCCCGTCCAAAGTGGTGATAGGCAGTGGTGCTTTACTGGATTTGGGCAACCATATCGCCCAATACGGAAAAAAAGCCTTGCTTTTGGCTCACGCCGAGGACAGTGCACGGGTTTCTTCGATACTAAAAGAAAGTTGCAACGCAGCAAATGTCACTTTGGTGGATGCCCATTTCCGGGGCGAGTGCACCCACGAACAGGTAACGCTTGCTGAGAGCCTATTAAAAGACAAAGAAATTCGATGTGTGGTTGGGCTTGGCGGTGGCAAAGCGATCGACACAGCAAAAATACTGGCTGACAAGTGTGCTTTACCCGTGTTTTCGGTGCCCACCATCGTCTCCACCGATGCCCCATGCAGTTCTATGGCGGTGGTGTATGATGAACAGCACAATTATGTGGAAAATTACATGATGAGCCGTGGCCCGGCCTTGGTGTTGGTGGATTCACAAATCATTGCAAATGCGCCACTACGTTTTCTGGTTGCCGGCATTGGCGATGGCCTGGCCACCTGTTATGAAGCAGAGGCTTGCCTGCGTGTACGTGGGGCAAACTATGGTGGAGGTCTTGCCACACAGTCGGCTATGGAATTGGCACGCCTTTGCAAAAAAACACTTTGGCAAGATGCACCGGCCGCTATACAAGCAGTGCACAACAAACTGGTAACCCCGGCTCTTGAAAACGTGATTGAGGCAAACACCCTGATGAGTGGCATTGGCTTTGAGAGTGTGGGCCTTGCAGCGGCACATTGTGTGGACACCATGTTGTTCATGTTAGGTGCGCGTGGGGCACTGCACGGAGAACAGGTGGCCTTTGGCCTATTGGTGCAACTGGTTTTGGAAAACAGGGGCTTAGAGGAAATAAAAAAAACAGTGGAATTTTACCAGTTGGTGGGTTTGCCGCTTTGTTTGAAAGATGTGGGGATAGAAAAAGAGGGAATCTCGAAAGAACAGTGGGACGAGGCTTTAACTTTCTCCAAACAACCGTACAGCACCATGAGACACATGGGCGGCAACTGGACAAAGGACGATTTTAAAAATGCGATTTTGATGGCTGACATCTTGCATACACTATAAAGCAAATCGTGAATTTGAGAGCCCAGATGTTTTTCATATGAGGATTTTAAAATGCATTTTCAACATGTGGACGCCTTTCTTCCGAATCATGATGAAGACGGGAAAAACGGGCTCATCATTCGCTGGGCCGGGCACTATTTCAGAAACAGCAATTCCTATCTAAAAAGGGTGCACAACCGGTATTACTTATTGTATGTGTACGAGGGAATTGGCTATATCCTGAACAAACAAGGAGAGCAGGAAACGCTCGAAAAGGGAAGCTTGGTGTTGTTTTTGCCGGGCGAGCTACAGTGTCTTTGGGCCGACAGCGAAAATCCATTCAGTTATTACGGCACTTGTTTTTGTGGGAGTTTTGTGGATTTTCTTTTGAAAGACACATTGATATGTGAAAAAACCCATCATCTGCAAGAGTTGGACAAACGCTTTCTCTCCCAAATGCAAAGTTTCTTAAACCTACTGCTTTTAAACCAGAATGGGCAGAATAAACTTTCCATCACCTCCCACTTTTTTCTTCTACTCTCCAGTGCAAATACACTGGTCACCTACGCGCAAGAGTGTAAGAATGAAAAATATCCCATTGAGAATGCCATAGAAAAAGTAGAACAATACTTGTTGCTGCACTACAGTGAGACAATGGATATCCACACATTGGCAGATGTTTCCGGCTACAGCACAACATGGATTAACCACCATTTCAAAGGAAAATTTGGCACCACACCGATGAATTACCTCACGGACATTCGCTTGCGTAAAGCAAAACAACTGCTTTGCATGAGCGAGGGCGAGCAAATGAATATCAGTGAAATTGCCTATGCCGTGGGCTACAAAGATGCCTTGTACTTTAGTAAGGCTTTTAAAAAAAGCACCGGCGTTTCACCAAAGCAGTATCGCAATGCGTATACAATTCCGCCGGAAGAGTATACATAATATCTGTAACACCGATAGAGGGGATGGTTTCAAATGAACGAAAAAAAATATCTACTGGGAATCGATGGGGGAAGCCAAAGCACCAAACTGCAAATCTATGATTTAGAGGGAAAGGTGGTGTGTGAGGCAAGCCACCCGCTCAAGGCATGTGTGATGCCAAAACCCGGTTATCAAGAACACCCGGGGGATGATTTGTGGGATTCCTTTGTGTTTGCCTGCAAAGAACTGCTGCATGCATTCGAAGAACCGGTGGACACACTTGTGGCAGCGGGGCTTTGCACCATACGTAGCTGCCGAACATTTCTAAACGAAAACGGGGGCTTGGCAAGCCCGGTGATGAGCTGGCTGGACAGCCGCGCCTTTGGCCCCATTCCCATGCCGCCCGGTGCACGCTATGCAAGCACCACAACCGGGTATTTCACACACCGCCTAACAGGCAACTTTGGCGACACGGTGGCCAACAATTCCAAAGGCCAGTGGCCGGTGGATTTGAACACTTGGGATTGGACTCAAGATGAAAAAGAATTTGAAAAATGGGGCATTACAAAGGACGACTTAGTGCCCTTGCATCGTCCGGGCAGTATTCTTGGCAACATAACCAAAGAGGCAGCAGAGGCCACAGGCTTGCCCGAAGGGCTACCCATCGTGGCCACGGCAAACGACAAATCGGTGGAGGCGCTGGGAAGTGGGCTGATTCAAGAGGGAGTCGGGCTTGTGTCCCTTGGCACCTATATCACTGGGGTTGTGAACGGGAAAGATGTGCTAGAGCGAGGCGAGAGTTTCTTTTGCAATTTCAGCAGTGTGCCGGGGCAGTATTTATATGAGTGCAACGGTGTGTGGCGCGGCATGTGGATTTTGAGCTGGCTTACCGAGCTTTTGGGTGAAGAGGTGCTGGCAAAGGCAAGGCAGGAAGGCATACGTGCCGAGGAGTGGCTAAGCCGAGAGGCGGCAAAAGTGCCGCCGGGCAGCGAGGGCCTGTGTACGGTGCCCGAGTGGCTTACACCAAGCTTTTTGGCACACAAAAAAGGGATGATGATAGGGTTCGACGTGCGCCACAAAAGCGGCCACATTTGCCGTTCTATCATGGAGGGAATCGCCATGACCATGAAGAACAATTTTGATAGAATGTGCAGAGAAACAAACAGCACCGCAAACGGTTTGATTCTTTCCGGTGGAGGTTCAAACAGCGATACTTTTGCTAAAATTTTTGCCGATGTCTTTGGTGTTCCTGTGTATCGAAATATGCAAAGCGGTGCGGCAGGGCTTGGGGCGGCCATTTGTGCAGCAGTGGGCAGTGGTGTGTACAAAAGCTTTGAAGAGGCAGTTTCCAAAATGGTGCACAGACGAGATGTGCAAGAACCAAGCGAAAAAAACACACGTCTTTACAAACGCATCAACAGTGAGGTTTTTTCAAAATTGAGTGCCCAAAACGACAGCTTGCTGCGTAGTATGAAAGAAATTTTAGATGATGGTCAACAAGGTTTGTAAGAACAAAAATTTTAGTTCTCGCGCTGTTTTCTTCTTCGGGAAATGGTGAAGAATAGATATTTATCAGTAAAATTCCATAAAAAAAGGAGAAAAGAGATGTTTAAAAAATGGAGTTCTTTGGCACTTGGGCTTGCGATGCTTACAAGTTTCACACTGTTTAGTGCCTGCGGTGCAGGCGAAACGGGCTCCATGGCTGAAAGCGGTGCGGAAATGGCCGCAAGTGAAGCCGGTGGCAGCGCGGCCACAGAGGAAAGCGGCGACGACACTTTAAAAATCGCCATGATTGTTTCGGGTGCCATCAACGACGGAAGCTGGAGCAATTCGGGCTATGATGCCCTGATGAGCTTGGAAGACGAGTTCGGTGCTGAAGTGGCCTACAGTGAGCAAGTATCTATTGACGAGGTGCCCACGGTTTTGCGTACCTATGGGCGTGAGAATTTCGACATTGTCATTGCGCACAGCATGGAGTTCGACGAACAAATGAGCCGCGTGGCTCCTGAATTTCCTGAAACCGACTTTGTAACTGTGAACGGCTTTAGTTCGGCAGACAACCTGTACAATGTAAACTTCAAATACTGGGAGTTGCAATACTTCATCGGCATGGCCGGTGCCCTGGCCACCGAAAACGGCAACATAGCGGTTATCCATGCCATGGACACGCCCATGGTGGCGCTGGAAAGACAGGCCATGGAGCAGGGAGCTACCTTTGTGAACCCGGACAGCACGG
>CAYJNQ010000049.1:0-11719 GCA_964371725.1 uncultured Oscillospiraceae bacterium | reverse complement strand
TCTTCGAGCTCTTCCCAAATTTTGGCACGCAGTTCCACATATTCGGCCTTTGGCTCCACGGTGTCCATGTCGTACAATTCCGGGAAAGTTTTGCCCTTGGGATAGTTTTTGCTTTCCAAGTTGGGCTCGAATTTTTCCACCAAACGATGCACCAGCTCTTTGGCTGTTTTTCTGTCGATTTGGGTGGTGGCATAGGCAACTTCGGCCATAAATTGGCTTTCCATCGGTGTGCAATAGTTCGGGGTTACGCCTTGGTTGGGTGCCACGCCAAAGGGGTTGCATCCGGCCATGGTGGTGCTGATGGTTTGTGCGGCAATTTCATACATCATCATCTCGGTGCACGGGCCTGCCATGGTGAGGTATGCGCCCCAAATGGCCGGCAAATTTGTGTGGGTGTTGATGGCGGCCGAGGCGAGGTTTGTTCCCCAAAGTGCTTTTCTGGTGGAGGCGGAGGGGTCGAGGCTTTCCATGACGCAGTTGTGGTTGATGACCACGTTGTAGATCATGGGGCCGGCAAGGCTTTCGGCGATGGAGCAGATAACAGCCCCTTCCACGTCTCCGCAGTAGCCGCCGATGTAGTCGCAGCCGCCGGTACTCACATAGGTGCCATACTGCACATAGGCCGCGGCGCGGTTCAAATCCTCATAGGTGGTTTTCAGCGAGGGTTTGAAATAGACATTGCTGTGGTCGGTGGCGCGATAGCCGATGTCGGGGCGGTTCGTGGCAATGTCGGCAATGGCGGAAACGCCGTCTTTGCCTTTGATGGGCATGCCGGGGCGCCCTGCGTCCATGCAGGCCTTGCGATAGGTGGCAATGTTGTTGAGGCAGGCTTGAATTTCAAACGGGCTGCCGGCTTTTACGAGTTGCCCCATAAATTTGTAAGGCGGCACCGGCTCGATGTAGTCAATCCACTGGTTTTTGGCAAGGCCATAATACAAGGGATAACGGTATTCTTCGTCCATTTGGTTGCCGCAACCGCCGGCCACGGCAGGCAGGCGCTTGTCTTCAATTTTGCGGTTGTGGATGAAGAAGCTGTCTTTGCCGTATCCCAGCTCAATGGCCGGTTTTTGGCAGGCGATGCTCTGCCATATTTCCTCTTCGCTAAAGTGAATTACCTTGCCGGAATCGATGTTGAAAATGCCCATTGTGGCCAGCAGCTCAAAACCGGCCTTGAAAGCACGCTCGATTAAATCGTCATCTTGCACCACAAGCTCATCAGGGTTGAATTTGATGTCATATTTTTTGGCCAGTTTTTTGGCCACTTTGAAAATTTTCATATCAAAGTCTTGGCAAAGTTCCGGTTCACCTGTTTCCCCGCGCAGTAAAAATTCCCAAAATCTCGCTGTTCCCATGGTGTATTCTCCTTTTTTCTATTTGTGTTTATACCAAAGTTTTCAATATTTTAGCCGCGGCAAAGGCGTCGTCTCCGCCATACACACAGTCGCCAAATTGCTGTGCCAGGCTTTCGTTCATGGAGCCGCCACCCACCACAATGCGCATGGATTTGTCAAGCCCTTTGCTCTGCAAAAGTTCCACCGTATCTTTGATGCTGGGAATCGTGGTGGTCATGCACGAGGACAGTGCCAAAATTTGCGGTTTCTCACTGACAACGGCGTTGTAAAATTGGGCGGCGTTCACATCGGTGCCCAAATCCACCACTTCAAAACCGGCCACGGTGAGCATGGCTTTTACCATGTTTTTGCCAATGTCGTGGATGTCGCCGCTTACGGTGCCCAGCACCACTTTGGCGCCTTTTTCAATGGAGGTGGCCTGTTTTTCCAAAACGGGACGAATTTCGTCCATGCACAGTTCCATCTGTTCGCCGGCCATCACCATATCGGGCAAAAAGAGGTTGCCCGCGGAAAATTCCTCGCCCACCACTTCAAGGCAAGAGGACAACACCGCAATCAATTCGGTTGGGTTTACACCATCCTCTAAGGCTTCCTTCACCAAATCCACCAGTTCATCTTCGTCATAATCTGCAAAGGCCTCTCTGATTTTCGCGAATAAATCTTCCATACTCAAATCCTCTTTTCCTTTTTTGTTTACGCCGTACCCCCGCCAAAACAACATGCAAAAAAAAACAAAGCACCCAACTCGTTCAATGACTGCAAAATTGGCACATACCGGGTGTAGAGCAACCTTGTCTGCAAAGCTATGCTTCAAAAAGCAACGCTAAGACAAGCCCAATATGTTTTAACCAATCGCATCATCCTGGCCAATTAACCCTTGACCACACGAGAGTGCTTTGATGAAAACATTTCCTATTTTGTTTTGGCAAGGCAATTCAGCCTTGTGCTTGCATCATGCCACACCGGCCATTTTTTGTCAATATGTGAGAACATTTTTTGTGGTGTTGCCTAAATCTGCCGTGTTAAAATAAGTCACTTTGACGAAGCAAAAGAAGGCTTCGCGCCCTTTGGAAAAAACTTTTGCCCTGCTTTTCTCGAAAAGCAGGCGGGGTTTGGGGCGGCGCCCCAAGGTTTTTCCCGTGGGCGGAAAACCTTCCTTTTTTGATTCAAAACCTGTTCTTCGGCGCGCATTTGTATATACTACAAAATAGCTGTATCCGTTTTAGGTAATATCCCACCATACTGGGCCCGGTTCTATTTTGCCCGCCGGCACAGAGCTTCGCCTGCGTGCTACACGAAAAAGCCGATGGTACGGTGGCGTACTATCCGGTTGAGTGCTTTTACGACTATGTGCTGTTTGAAGCCAGCAGCTTTTCTGCTTATTCTTTTTGCAAGGCACAATTCTCCCCATTTTTGTGTTATACTTTAGAAGAAAACACAAAGTGGAGGTAAAACCATGGAACTTCTCTTCAGAAAATGCACAGAAAAAGACATCGATGTCTTGTTGCCTTTTGCAAAGGCTTGTTTTTACGAAACATACGTGCATTTGAACCATGCCGAAAATATAGAAAATTACATTCGTTTTGCCTTCGAGCATAATCGCTTCAAAGCCGAATTGCAAAACCCACATTCTTTCTTCTATGTTCTTTTCGGCAACGGAGAGCTCGTGGGGTACTTAAAATTAAACAACCATGAAGCCCAGCAAGATGTTCAAGATGAGAACTCTTTGCAGATAGAACGAATTTATGTTTCAAAACTGCACCACGGAAAGAAGCTGGGCCAATATCTGATGGACAGGGCCGTGGAAATTGCCACCGAGCAGGAAAAAGAATCCCTTTGGCTCGGGGTTTGGGAAAGAAACACAAAGGCCATCGGCTTTTACGAGAAAAACGGGTTTGTAAAAGTAAAAGAAAATTCGTTTCAAGTTGGAGACGAAATACAGCGCGATTTTGTGCTGAGAAAAGAGCTTTAAGAAAAAGCAGACCATCCATAAGGGCACGCGGGCGGAAGACCTTGGGGCTCGGCCCCAAACCCCGCCACTTTGAAAAGTGGGCAAACTTTTTTCTAAAGGACACACACAACGCGAGCGTGTTCAAGTCAAAAGCCAAAGGGCGATATTTTATTAAAATCACGCGCCGTAGGGCAGCGGGGCTACGCGCTGCATCCCCGTTTGCGCCGCTAAGGTCACACAAATATAGAAGCCGGGCTTATTAAGCACAAGCCCGGCTTCTTTGTTTTGGTGGATGGTAGCCCATTACGCGCAGGCGCAGCGCGAAGCCTCGCTACCCTGTGTGGCGTGACCTTCAAAAAAATTCGCCCTCACGCTTTTCGCTTGTGCACGCCCACGTTCTTCATGCCCTTTAGAGAAAGCTTTTGCCCCTGCTTTTCTCGAAAAGCAGGCGGGGTTTGGGGCAGCACCCCAAGGTCTTATACCTGCTCTAAAAACTGAAGCAGCAATTTCCAATATCGCTCGGCTTCTTCAACCAAAAAATATTCGCTTGGCGAGTGTGCATTGTAATAAGGGCAACCAAGCGACAAAACGCTGGAACCGGGCAAATTACGGCAAAAGAAGCCGCATTCTAACGTGCCTTGTGAAACCTCCCAATTGCAATCTGTATACACTTTTTTCAGCGTGTTCAAAACGGCTTCATCCACATTCTCTTCCCACGGTGGCACATCGTGGTCAATTTCATGCCGAACATCAAAACTGTCGCAGGCGGCGAGCACTTTTTCATAGAGGTATTGTTTCCCGCTTTCGTTCATGCCACGAATCAAAATGCTCAAATAAACTTCATCGGCAAATAGATCCAAAACCCCAACGTTCGAGCAAATTTGCATGGCACCGGGAAACCTCTTGTTTTGTAAAAACACGCCATCCGGCAGCAAAAGCAGCAAGCGTTGCAAGCGTTCCACATCTTTCTTTTGCAAAACCTGCCCACATTCCGCCTCATACGCTTTCACACACACGCTTACAAGCGGGTCTCGCAAAAGAAGCTCTTGCTTAAACTGCTCTTCCATTTCCAAAACCAAATCCCGCACCAAAGGCACGGCATCCGGTTTCACCAAAACAACCGCCTTTGCACTGCGTGCATAGGCCGAAGACATTCCCGAACCGCCTTGCACATGGGCAAGAGAAAAAGCCAGCCGTTTTTGCAGGGCGATTAGAATGCGGTTGAGCAGTACAATGGCATTGCCACGCTCCAGCATGGCATTTTGGCCGGTGTGCCCACCTTGCAGCCCTTGCACTTCTATCAAAAGGGCGCCGGTGTTTTCGGTTGCCGGCACTTTTTCCACCGGCATATGCATGCGCACTTCCAATTCGCCTGCGCCGCACACACCGATGGGCGGTGAATCGAGGTTGATGACAAGCCGACTGTGCAAGGTGCTGTAGTCTAGCTCTCTTGCGCCGGACATATCGCTTTCTTCATCGGTGGTAAAAACAAGCTCCAGCGCAGGGTGTAAAATGTTCTCACTTTCCATAAGCGCCATCATGTAGGCAACGCCCACACCGTTGTCGGCACCCAGGGTGGTTCCCTTTGCCGTCACTTTTCCGGCGTTCAAGCAAAGTTGCAAGGGGTCGGTGTCAAAATTGTGTGTGCTGTTTTCGTCTTTTTCGCACACCATATCCAAATGCGCTTGCAAAAGAACGCTTGGTGCCCCTTTTCGTGTTTTGTGGGCCGGTTTTTGAACCACCACATTGCAGTGTGTGTCGCAGTGGTAAGCAAGGCCCAGCTTTTCTGCGTGCTCACACACAAAGCGGCTCGCTGCCTCTCGGTTTCCGGGAGCCCTTGGAATGGCGCTGAGATGGCAAAAATGCCGATAGACAGCTTGCGGCTCAAGCCCATAAAAGAGTGCTATATTTTCATTCGTCATGGTGTCAAACGCCGAATTTTTTGCCATCTCATCACGCCCCTTTTTTCATCGTATCCGATGCAGTTTTCGCACACCGCCGGACAAACATTCACACCCGTCTTTCGTCACAACAAAATTTTCCTCGATGTCAAACACACCTTGTGCTTCCACAAGCCCCGGCTCCAAATTGATAATCATACCCTCTTGTAAAACACCCTCATCATAAAGCGTTACAGACGGCGGCTCGGTGCTCATCAGCCCCATGCCATGCCCCATGCGGCCACAATCGAAGGTGGCATCAAAGCCCTGCCGCTTTAGTTCGGTGGCACACGCATTGGCAAGTTCTGCCACCGGCACGCCGGGTTTGATGCTTTCGCTGGCACGCATGGTCACTTCATGGATTTTATTTTGCCGTGTTTCTCTCTCGCTGTCCATTTTGCCTACCACGCCGGCCCTGCAGAAATCCGACCAGTAGCCGCGATAGCGTGCCCCCAAATCCACCCACAGCATATCCCCATCCTGCAAGGTGCGATTGGTGGCAATTTTGCTGATTCTCTCGTAATTCCCTTCGCCGGATGTGATGATGACAAAACCCGGGTATTCGGCGCCGCCTTCCAGCATAAATTGCTGGCACAGCCGCGAAATGTGTGCTTCACTCATGCCCTTTTGCACCACTTCATACACACGGTCGTGTGCAAAACTTGTGGCCTTGCACGCGCGGCGATGGCATTCAATTTCCTTTTCGGATTTGATAAGCCGCAGGCTCCAAATGAGGGAGGAGGCATCCACAAACTTTGCCTCTTTCAGCAAATTTTGCAGGGCAAGGAACACGCCCACCTCAAAACCCATCCTTTGCTCAAAACCAAGCTCAAAGCCAATTTCGCCGCTATTCATGTGCAAATCGTGCATCAGGCCCGCAATTTCCTTGGGCGTAGGCCCCAGCAAACTGTCAAAATTTCGCACGTCACAGGCATGGCTAACGGCGCGCGCTTCCGGTGTTAAAAAAACCTGTGTATACAAAACAGGGCGTCCCTTGCCGGGAACAAAGAGAAAACTTGGGCGCGTGTACGTAGTCCAAGGTGCGTGTGTGGCAAAATTGCAAAAATAATTTAAGTTGCTCTCTGCCGATAGCACAAGCCCCGCCATACCCGTTTCCTGCATCTTTTTTTGGCAGGCGGCTATGCGTGCTTCAAAATCTTGTTCCTCAAAAACAAGCAGTTCCATGTCTAGGCTCATTCGTCGTCCCCCTTCTTCGAAATGCGCTGCAAGCGCAGGGAGGCCGCAATAAACCCACCAAAAACCAACACAAAACAAATCCCCATCATAATCATTGCACTTGTTGACATGGTAAGCATCCTTTCTGTAGTGGGGCGTATTGAAAAAGAGCTTTTTATGCAACCCCGGCTTTTTCAATACGCCGCTGTGTGAGCATTCGATTTTCCACGAATTTAAGCGCTAAATCCGTTATCGGGCACCGGCGGGAAGCTCTCGCCGTCAAAGTATTTTTTCTCGATGGCGTTTGCCACCTTGGAATTGAACAATTTGCAAACAATGAGAATCAACGCGCCCTGTGCGACGAAGGTGCCAAGGCTTGTGGGCGAAAGCGGGTTCCACCAATCGTCTGCCCAACCGATGGATTGGATGGACCACCAAAGGAACATGATAAGCGCAATGGCCGGTGCCACAAAGGTGACAGAGATATCCCAAACGCGCCCAAGACGCAACCCCGTGTATTTTGTGTTGAGGAATTTTTCCCGAATTTTCTTGGTGCCAAATTTGAAGAGGGCAAAACAGGAGAACAAAGAGCCCATTACCATCATTTGGCCAAACACCCAGTCTTGGTTGGCAAAGAAGTTTGCGTTCCAAGCAGAGGGGATGCCCCAGATAAGCAGCACGGCTGTTACAAGCAAAACACCGCGTTTTTTGCTGATGCCGGCATCGACAAAGGGAAGCGAAACAATCATAAAGTGACATACATTGGAAGAAAGTGCCGCAGAAAGCAAGCTGACAAAGAACAAAATGGAAATGATGTAACCGCCCGGCATTTCTTCAAACAAAGCTGTCATGGAAATAAAGGTTAAGCCATTGTTGCCGGAGCCTGCAATTGCCAGTGCATCGTCAATGCTGGGGGCCATTGCAAAAATGGCCGGAATCACCGCCATGGCGGCAATGAGCGAAGCCGAGGCATCCCCAAGGCCTTGGATACCGGAGGTGAGCGTTACGTCGGATTTGGCCTTTGAGAAAACGGCCAAGGTAATGACAAGGCCCCAGCCGGGTCCTGCCGACCACACCGCCTGTGTCAAGGCTTCCAGCCACAAGCTCGAATTGAGAAGCCCTGCGGGATCAAACGAGAACAAATAGTTGTATCCGGTGGCCGCACCCGGCAAGAAGGCCGAACGAATGGCGGCGATGATGAGGCAAATGAAAAGGGCGGGAATGAAAATTTTGTTGGCCTTTTCAATGCCGGACACACCTTTATAAGAGATAAAGGCCGAGGCCAAAAGCACAAGCACAAACAAAATAACCGTTATGATATTTCCATTCGACACAGAGTTAAACAGAACCTCTTTGTCCACCCCATAGTAGCCTTTTGTAACCGAGAGCCCCAGATAATAGCCCACCCAAGCCACAACAGACGAATAATAGGCCGCAACGCCGGCCATGGTCACCGCCACAACCGTGCCAAGCCAAGTGTACTTTTTTCCGATGAAATCACGGAAAGCACCGGGCGTGCCATGACGTGTAGAACGCCCCATCACGTGCTCGCCAATCATAATGGGAACACAGACCAAAAACAACATGATGAGCCAAGCGACAATGAAGGTTCCGCCCCCGTTTGTTGCCGCCACACGCGGAAAACGCCAAATGTTTCCCGTGCCAACGGAACCGGCTATGAGAGAAATAACCAGTGCCATTTGTGATGAGTACCCAAGCCCTTTCTTTTTTTCCACAAAGATTCCTCCTTTTGCAAGAATGAAATGCAAAATTGCACTTCATCGTATGATGGATGTCTAAGCCCATCATACAAAGTTGGAAATCAATCGTCAAAAGGTCTGTGATTCCAGATAAAAGGCACTCGATTTCTCAAAATGAGAAATTTGAAAACACCATTATGCAACAGAACGCAATTTATGTTGGTTTTCATAATTCTCAAAATGAGAATTATATCTCATTTTGAGAATTATGAGCACAGGCACGAACCGCAATTTTAGGTTTTTATGCGATATTTTTCGATTTTCCTGTACAAAGTGGCAGAACTCAATCCTAATTTTTGTGCAACAATTTTCTTTCCGTTCACTGAATGTCCATAAAGTGCCAAGGCCTCTTGAATGTATTGGCGCTCCATATTGGACAAATTGAAGTCTTTTTCGCCGTCTTCCAACTGCGGCATTTCCAGCTTGTTTTGCAAAAGTTCTGCCGTTACCACGTTGGGGTAGGCCAACACATTCACAACATATTCCATGTTGTTGCGCAGTTCACTCACATTTCCGGGCCAGGGGTGCTGTTCCAACATCTGCCAAAAATCCGGCTTAATTCCCAAAATCTCCTTGCCCAGTTGCCGCTGAAAGAAATTTAAATACATCATTGCCAACACGCGAATGTCGGCTTTGCGCTCTCTCAGGGGCGCAATCTCCAAGGGGAGAACGCTTAATTTGTAATATAGGCCACGAATGAAATGCCCTTCTTCCACAAGCTGTGCCAGGTGGTTGCGTGTGGAGGCAATGACACGAAAACGAACCAGCATGCGCCGCGTGCCACCAAAGCGCGTGAAACAACCGTTTTCCAAAACGGCCAAAAGCTTCTTTTGCATCGATAGAGACAGGCCGCCCACCTCGTTTAAAAACAAGGTACCCTGCCCAACAGATTCCAGCGTCCCCACTTGCCCTTTTCCGCTTCCGCTTTTTTCACGCCCCCACAACTCGGCCTCCAATTGCTCATCTGTGGTGTATTCGCAGTTTACAATTGAAAAGGGGAACTCGCAGCGTTCGCTCTCTTCGTGCAATGCCGAGGCATACAATTTTTTACCAACGCCCACCTCACCACTTATCAGAACATTGGAAGAGGAGTGTGCGATGCGCTTTAAATCTTGTTTCAATTCAAAAGACTGGGTGCTGGCACTGATGATGCGCCCCACACCGGTTTTTCGCTTGAGCGCGGCAACGCCCAAAGGGTTTTGCCGCAAAATATCCGCGCTGTTAAAAACAAACAGTTTCGCGTAGGGGTCAATATCCAAGTCGTACAAATCGCCCACAAGCAAAACTTCTTGTTTGTCCCAACACATGCGGTATTCCGTCATCCCCAGCACATCGTTGCCGGTTTTTTCCAAGGAAGGGGTCTTGTGGATGATGTCACTTTGTGAGATCGCCAATATTTTTTTGGCACCTTGGTTGCTTCTGGTTACAGCCCCGTTGCGGCTGAAAACCAAAACACCAATTTCAATTCTATCCACCACACGTTCCAACATTTGAATCAGGGTTGTGTTGGTTTCTTTCTCCATCAATTCCTGTGCTTTGAGTGTTAAAAGGCCGGCGAATTGATTCAAAAATTGCAAAAAAGTTTCTTGGTTTTTAATGATGTGCGTTCTTTGCCGCTGGTTGAATGCCACCAGCCCCAAAACCCCAATGGCCTCCCCCTCCACAAGCAGCGGCATCCACATTTCGAAAATATCCTTGCATTTTCCGCGGCGGTCACAGGTGAGGCAAACGCCTTCTTTTCCGGGGTTTGCCACAATTTGAAGTTCCTTGGTTTCCAAAGCATAACGAATAATATGCCCTTCCTTCGAAATATCTTTCCCCAGTTGGCTAACCAGCTTTCCGCTGCCTGCAATGCGAAAAAGAGAGGCATCCACAATGGTGACATCCACCTTGAGAATTTCCGCCAGTAACCCAACATAAGTTTGTGAAATATCTTGCATTTTACGTAAGATGTCACGCATGGGTTTTCTCCTTTCATTTTATATAGTATAGTCTAAGATTGCACAATTCACAACACCGTATCCGGCTTGTCGGTTTGGGGTTTTGAGGCATATAAAAAGCCTTTCCGATGTCCTCAATTTTTTTGACAACCGCTATGCTTCTCGATTATACTGACTGATAGAGGCTTTCCTCTTGAGCCGGGCGCACAAGGCATACGATAGGCAAAGCAACAGGGAACTTCTTTATAAAAAAACACATCGGTGGCACAGATGTTCGAATGGTGGCCATGCATTCTCCGCTGTCACCCAAAAACAAACGGAGCGTCAAGTGTTTTTAAACACACACAGAGGCCGTTGCTCTCTGAAACCACCACCCCCGCAAAAGCCTGCCCAAAGCAAGCCAAAATTCGAACCCGGCGTGGATAAAGCGGACATGAAAACCGTGGCCGAAAAACCGCCCGTCCCAATCAATTTTACCATGGAGAATTATTTTATGAAAACCGTATTGTTTATCAATGGCTGTGTTCGCGGCGAACACTCCAGAACCCTTGAAATTGCCAATGTGTATATTCAAGAACTCAAAAAACAGGGTGCCTTTACGCTTGTTGAGAGAAATTTGTGCAGAGAAAAACCCCAGTACATGACGGATAAATCTTTTCACCCGAAAACCGGAAAGCAAGAGGATTCCACCTCCGAATTGGCAAAAGAATTTGCAGCGGCCGATGAAATTATACTCGCTGCTCCGTTTTGGGAATTCATGTTCCCGGCTGTGGTAAGTTGCTATTTTGAAGAGGTTTCCGCTGTGGGCACAACTTTCAACTACACGCCCGAAGGAAGTGTGGGTTTATGCAAAGCCCGCTCTTTAACCTATATTTATACGGCAGGCGATTGCCTTTGCGATGAAGATAGGATATCGGAAAAGTTTATGCTAAGGCTGGCAAAATTGTATGGCATTCCGTCTTGCTCTTTTATCTCAGTGGACGGCCTAGACATCGAAACCAATGATGCGCAAGCGCTTGTAGACGGTGTGTGCAACAAAATTCGAACGAATCAAGGCGCGTTGTAAGGCAGCGCTTTTTCAATCGCTTTTGATTCAGACATTCCCATGATACGGCGGTCGCCGGGCTTTGCATCGCGCCAAGAACACCGGCCAAATTCATTTCATAACCCTCTTGTCTATTGCTTGCCCCCCAAACAATGCCTTTCTTCAACAAAAAACGGCTATCTGAGATTCGTTCCTTCTCTCAGGTAGCCGTGTTCTATTCTTATTTATAACATGCAATGTTAACACCTTCCATTTAAACCTTAAAAAATGCATGGGGCCGAAAAGCTCTACGCCCTTTTTCGGCTCAAATGCCCCTTGTTCCGGCTCAACAGGCAACAAAAAAGCCGTCTATCGAGAATTTTTCTCGATGACAGCTATTCTGTCACACAAATATGTGTTTGTGTGACAGAATAGCTGCCGTTTTGTTCCGTGGCGGCGTGGCGGTTGCTGTTAAAAACCCTTTTCAGATCGCCTGTTTTGTGGTATGATAGTTTCTGTGTAAACTCAAAAATACAGTGGCATTTTGGGGCCTTTGACAGCCCTTCGGCAATGCCG
>CAYJNQ010000048.1:7106-11787 GCA_964371725.1 uncultured Oscillospiraceae bacterium | reverse complement strand
CGGAATGGGTGTTGTGTCGGCCTCGGCTCCAACCGGTTCGATGTTGCCTGCACCCGAATCTCCCACTTGGGGCGATTCAACCGCATATGTGTTAAACGAGATGAAAAAAATCAACACTGCGATGGCAAGTGCAGAAGATATTGCTTTTTTTGCACTTTTCGACATAGTCTCCTCTTTTGTTTTGTATTCTGCAAATGAAGTTAAATTTTTACAGAACTTGAAAAAATGAACCGAAAAAATAGCTGAGCAAAAAAGGTGCGAAACACAGGAATTCTCTCGAGAAATGGCTCAAACACAGACTTTATCGTACTTCTATGATACCCCAAAAAAACTTTGTCTGTCAATGCAGAAAAATGATGGGGCACACATCATTTTTGTGCTATAGTGAGCCCAAAATATGAACATTCTATTAAA
Source organism: uncultured Oscillospiraceae bacterium (assembly GCA_964371725.1). Classification (GTDB taxonomy): domain Bacteria; phylum Bacillota; class Clostridia; order Oscillospirales; family Ruminococcaceae; genus JAAYCI01. The sequence goes on along the minus strand of CAYJNQ010000048.1, from coordinate 11,373 downwards.
CCACAGGCGTTTAGTATGAATAAAAAAAGCACAAAGCATTTTTTTTGTGAGAAACCACAAAAACCACGCTTTGCGCCGGGAAAGTTGGGCGCCGATATTCTACAGGATGCACATTTTTTTGCGTTTTATTTGGTTAAAAGGATATGCTGAAAAAAGGCGATGCGCACAAAATCGGGGTGTTGCGAAAGTGTTTTTTCCAAAGCCAACATATCTTGCAGCCAGCCACTTTCATGCATGCGCTCGGTTTCGTGCAGGCTGGCCAAAACACGCACACCATACACGTTTTGCACGGTGAGCTTGTTGTGAGAAAAAGCCACCAAATTCTCATTTGTATAGTAGCGAATGGCGCCGAAAGCGCTCGAGTGTGAGGGTTCGCCCTGCAAAAGGCGAACGGCCTCTTCCAGCTGATACTCTTGCACCACGGCCTGCAAAACACGCCCGGCACGGTTGTGGCGCACGGCCGAAAACAGGCCGCCTTTTTTTAGAACGCGGCAAAGCTCTGCCACAATAGCCGCCGGCTCTTGCACAAACTCCAGCACAAGGTGGCACACCACCACATCGAAATGCTCGCTTGGCAAGCTTTTTAAAACCTCTAGGCCGCCATGCAAAAGGGAATAAGTGGCCGCGTTCTTCGATGCAGCCAGAATGCCTGCATCGGCTTCCACGGCGGTAACACGGTTTTGCTGTGCCAAAAAGGCGGCTGTATAGCCAAAGCCGCTGCCAAAATCCAGCACGGTTTGGTTCTGTATCCTGTCTAGCTGGGAAAAAACAGTTTTGTAGAAAAGTTGCCCAAGCGGCGAGCGCGTATAGGCATAGTACGGGCGTAAAGCTTCACAAAGCGAAGGGGGAAAGGCGGCTTCATTGGCTTTTGTGTGCATGGGAACATCTCCTTTTTGGGTTTTGCAAGGCAAAGGGCAGGCCGCATAGCGGCAACTGCCCTTTGTTTATGCATCCAATTTTTCCGCCTCTTGCCGAATTTGTTCCACAAGGGGTCTTGCGTTGTAATACTCAAAGGCCTCCACATACTCGCCTATCTCTTGCAAATATTTTAAAATGCCGGTTGGCCAGCTGTGGCAAAGGCAGTTTTGCAGTGTGTTTTCAATAAGCTCTATGTCGAAAGAGGCAAGCCCTTCCTCAAGCGTGCACAGGTTCTTTAGCAGTTGTTCTTTTTCGCCGGGCGGCTTGTCTTGCGCGTCCCCGGTGCTGCGTTTGTTTACCACGTGGGGCTCAAGCGCCGACAAAAGCCCCTCGAGTGCGTGCAGGAATTCGTCTGCGTGCGCGTCTATATAACCGCTGTCTTGCCGGATGGCGGCATTTTCAAGTTCTTTGGCTTTTTCGGAAAGGCGGAAAGCACCTATGGAGGCCGAGGCGCTTTTCATCGCGTGAATTTGAATGCGATAGCCTTGCCAGTCCTTTTGGGCATACAAGGCGGCCAGGCTGTTCAGCTTGGCAAGGCCGTCTTGGTAGAAGGTGCTCAACACATCCAAATAATCGCGCAAAGCACCACCCACAAGCTTTAGGCCATAGCTTGTGTTCACGCCTTCTATATAAATTTCGCTCCCCGGCGTGGGGGCCCAAGAAACGGGCGCGGCACTTTGCTGCTTTTCCTTTGGAATCCAGCGCAGCAAAATTTCGTTCAGTTTTTGTGTTTCAATGGGTTTTGCCAAAAAGTCGTTCATGCCTTCGTTCACAAACAATTCCTTTGCCCCCACAAGCGCGTTGGCCGTCAGGGCCACAATGGGCAGCTTTGCAAAATAGTCGCCCGGCAGTTTCCGAATGGCGTTTGTGGCATCAATGCCATCCATCTCGGGCATCATATGGTCCATAAACACAAGGTCGTAGTGGTTTTTTTGCACCATGTCCACGGCAATTTTCCCGTTCAATGCCGTGTCGATGCCAAATTTATACAGGGACATCAGCCCTTTTGCCACCAGCAAATTCACGTGGTTGTCGTCCACCACCAGCACCTTGGCCCGCGGTGCTTCAAAATGGTTCATCTTTGTTTTCGATTGCTCAAAAAAGCCCGTGTTGCCGAACACATCCGAAAGCTGAATGCAGTTCAGCGGCAGGCTTGCCGTAACCACATCCCGGTAAACGGTTAAATCACCGGGTTCGGTTAGCAGCACAATGGTGCAGGAAAGCTCTCTTTCGCTCTTCAGCGTTTTGATTTTCGACAGATGCACCGTGGGTGTTAGGAGATAGTCGAACCGGTCTTTTTGCAAAGCTTGCAAAAGTTCCGATTGGTTTGTGCACACCGTGCACACCGATTGCAAATTCTCAATGGATTTTTGAATGGATTTGGCGTGATATTCGCGCGCTTCGTACAAAAGCACGTTTTTGGGCTCTTGCAAGGGCACAATGGACACATCCTGCGTGTAGCGCTGGGGAATGTGCACAATGAAACACGAGCCTTCGCCCGGCGTGCTTTCCACCGAAATCGAGCCGCCCATCATTTCGCACAGCCGTTTTGTAATGGCAAGCCCAAGGCCCGTGCCCTCAATGTTGCGGTTTTTGGTGGTATCAATGCGCTCAAACTGCATAAACAGCCTGTCCATGTCTTCGGCTTTGATGCCGGCGCCCGTGTCTCGCACCTCAAAGCGCAGCATGGCCGTGCCGTTTTGGCGGGTGCACGAGGCATCCAGGTGGATGTTGCCGCTTTTTGTGAACTTGATGGCATTGCCCAGCAAATTGAGCAAGATTTGCTTGATGCGAATTTCGTCGCCCGTGAGTTTGGCGGGCAAATCGCGGCTGATGAAGGTGGTGAAAAGCACGGGTTTGTCTTCCATGCGTATTTTCGATAGGCTTATCACGTCGTTGAGCAAAGAGGTGATGTAATAGTCGAGCTCTATAATTTCAAGCTTGCCCGATTCTATTTTTGAAATATCGAGAATGTCGTTGATGATAGCCAATAAATTTTCGCTTGCATGCTTAATTTCGAGGGCATATCCCTCGGCCGCGCGGCCCGCACTTTCTCTGGATACAATTTCGGCCATGCCGAGAATGGCGTTAAGCGGCGTGCGAATTTCGTGGCTCATGTTGGCCAAAAAATTGCTTTTCGCCTGCGAGCTAAGCAGGGCTTCCTCGTGTGCCTTTTGCAGTTGTTCGTCCATCTCGTGCTTTTTTTGCGCGTTGGCAAACAGTTTTCCGCTTACCATCAGCATGTTATCTTGCGCTTCGCTGTGGAAAAGGTTCTCTTTGTAGCTGCCCACGGCAATGAAACCGAACAGGTCGTTGTAAATATAAATGGGCGAAACAAGCAAGGAGCGATTGTTGGCAAAAGCGCTCGAAACATAGCTGGCGAAACCTTTTGGAATGCTCGTCATAAAATCGGCGGTGGCGCGTTCCCGTTCCACACGGCGGCGGAACGACTCTTTGAGAATACCATAGTGAATCACAACGTTGCCGTCCGGTTTCGGGTGTAGAATATGGTCGTTTTGCGGCAGGTTTTCAATGAACTGCGGCATGTCCTCGGCGCCAAAAATAAGCTCGGCACCGTCTTTGTAGGCATGCGACACATAGATGTATTTTCCGCCGTGCACCTCGATGAAGCGCCACAGTGTAATCTCGGGCGCACCATAGGCCAAAGCCAAGCTTTTCAGGCAATCGGTAAGGATGTGGTCGAAATCCCTCTCCTCATCCAGGGTAAGCAATTTGCGCGAAATCTCGTTCACGGTAAGCAGCAGGTGGTCTTGTTCTATCAGGGTTTTTGTGCGCTCTTCAATTTGTTGCTCCAGATGAATTTGGTGGTTTTCCAGTGCCCGCAACGTGGCTTCCAAGCGGCTTTTCGATTGTTTGAGGCCGTCTATGTTCAGATGGCCGCCTATCACACGCGTGGCGATGCCATTTTCATCTTTCGTCACAATTTTGCCCACGTCTCGTGTCCAAATATAGTGGCCGTCTTTGTGGCGCATGCGTGTTTCGCACTCATATTTGGGCACAAGCCCCTGCGTGAAATCGTCGAGCATTTGCGTCACTTTGGGCAGGTCCTCGGGGTGGTTCATGTCCTCCCATTCCTCCAAGGTGCCCGAAATTTCGCTTTGTGTATAGCCCAGCATTTTCAGATATTCATCGTTGTAGGCAATGCTGTTTTTAACCAGGTTCCAGTCCCATGTGCCAAATTCGGCCACTTCAATGGCCAGGTTCAAAATCTCGGTGTTTTCGCGCAATTTTTGCTCGGTTAGTTTGATGCTTGTAATATCTTGCAAAACACCGCACAAAATAAGCGGCCGTCCGTCCTCGGTATACTGTGTTACCTTCCCCTTATCGT
>CAYJNQ010000048.1:0-7096 GCA_964371725.1 uncultured Oscillospiraceae bacterium | reverse complement strand
GAGCCGTCTTTTTTAACCATGCGAAATTCCGCTTCGTAAAGGGGCGATTCACCGCTGAGATGGCGGGCAATGCTGGCGTCGGCCTTCACAAGGTCGCTGGGCACAAGCATGGATTCCCAAGTGGATACATGGCTTGCCAGCTCGTTTGGCTCATAGCCCACAATGTGGGCCCATTCCTTGCTATAGGTAACATGGTCGGTTTGCAAATTCCAAATCCACACACCGATTTTTGTGATGGCGATGGTTTCCAGCAGGTGTTTGTTTGTGAGGCGATTTAATAAACTGGGTGCCATGACATTCCCTCCACAGAAAGCTTTCTACTGTTCGGATATGGCTTTAAACTCGTCGTTTATCGCAAGGAAGCAACGCACCAGCAAGGGGTCGAAATGAGAGCCGCTGTCGGCCTCGATGATGCGAACGGCCTCCTCGTGAGACTTGGCTTTTTTATAGGGCCTTTCCGAGCGAATGGCATCGTAGGCATCCACAATGGCCATGAGCCGCCCGGTAATGGGAATTTCTTCGCCCTTTAAACCGCTCGGGTACCCCGCGCCGTTCCACTTTTCGTGGTGGGTGAAGGCAAACTGCTCGGCCGCCTCCAAAAACTGCACCTCTTGCACATTTTGAATGGCCGATTGAATGATTTCGCTGCCAAAAGAGGTGTGTTTTTTCATGAGGTCGTATTCCTCGTCTGTCAGTTTGCCCTCTTTGAGCAAAATATGGTCTGCAATGCATATTTTGCCCACATCATGCATTTGCGAGGCATGGGCATACAGCTCCACATCCACACCGAAAAGCGCAGCTTCATACACACCATCGTTCAGAACACGGTTTAAAAGGGCCTTTAAATATTGGCTTGTTCGCAAAATATGCCCGCCCGTGGTGCTGTCTCGCTTTTCCACCATTTCAGACAGGGTATACACAATGGCATACTGTAACTCTTTGATATTTCGTGTTTTTTCCTTCACACGGTTTTCCAAATCGGTGCTGTAGCCGTGCAAATCCAAATGCAGTTGCACACGCTTTTTAAGCAGCACCGAGGAAAAGGGCTTGATAACATAGTCCACAGCGCCCAAGTTGAGCCCCTTGTATTCGCTGTCGGAATCTTCCTTTGCGGTTAAAAAGATAACCGGAATGCTTTTAAAAGGCTCGGGCATCTCCTCTTTGATGCGCACAATCACATCAAAACCGCTCAGGCCGGGCATTTCCACATCCAGCAAAATAAGGTCGGGGCAGATGTTGGGAATTTCGGCCAGCGCCATGGCACCGTCTTTTATCAGCACCACATGGTAATCTTCACAAAGAGCCTTGCGCGCAAGGCTCAGGTTGGTGACATTGTCGTCCACAATCATAATTTTGGGCTTTTGCTTGTTTTCCACAGGTTCACCCCTTTGGTATGCCGCTTTTGCGGCATGTTTCGGATGGTTTTTGGCTTGCCCTATGCGTAGGGGTTGTTCCACTTGTGCCCTTCGCGGCGGTTTGTGATGTGGCCGCGCTCGCATAGTTTTTCCGCGCAAGTTTGCGCCTTTTTATATTCCGCCAGCTCGCTGTCCACCGTGGTTACCACGCCGTTGTCCAAAACGGTCTTCCCGTCTACATACACGGCCACAATGTTTTGCAAAGACGAGGAGTACACCAGGGTGGAAACGGGGTTGTGCATCGGCACGGCTTTTGGGCACTTCATCGGGTCGAACACCACAATGTCGGCCTTTTTGCCCGCTTCAAGAGAGCCGATTTCGTTTTCCATGCCAAGGGCACGTGCGCCGTCGATGGTGGCCATCTCCAGCACTTTCTCTGCCGACATGGCCAGTGGGTTTCTCGTGTTCACCTTATGCTGTAAAGCCGTAAATTTCATAAGCTCCACCATGTCTTGCGCGTTGTTGCTGGCCGCGCCGTCCACACCCAGGGAAACCGTCAGGCCGTTTTTCAGCATCTTGGGCACATCGGCAACGCCCGAGGACAAATACTGGTTCGAGCACACATTGTGGGAAATTTTCATATCGTGCTGTTTGGCCAGCGCAATGTCGTTGTCTGTTAAATAGCAGCAGTGCACCATGAGCACATTCGGCCCCAAAATGCCCAGTTCTTTCAGCACTTCGGCATCGGGCAGGCCATGCAATTCGGCGGCGGCGTCGCGGTCGAACGGGGTTTCCGAAATGTGCACGGTAAAGCCGGATTTGTATTCGTTCGTAACGCGCCAAAGCATTTCCAAATTCTCTTTGGTGTTCGACCAAATGGCCGCAGGCGCCACCCAAATGCGAATGCGCCCGTTGTCGCTGTTGTGGTAGCGCTCAAAAAGGCGGCGCACATCTTTTTCAATGTCGGCCGTGTTTTGCATAATGCCCTGCTGCACGCCAAACTGTGCGCCCGTGTTCATGCAGCCACGCCCCAAAATGCCACGCACACCGGTTTTTTGAAAGCCCTCGATAACGGCGTCGGAAAGCTCGGGCACCGGGTGGGGATACATATAGTCTAAATTGGTGGTGATGCCGCTGTGCAGCCCCTCCATGCAGCCCAAAACCGCCGCCTGATAACAATCCTCATAGCGCAGGTTTGTGGCCGCGGGAAAAGTCATGGTTTCCAGCCAATCTTTCAGCACCATGTCGTCTCCAAGGCCCTTGAGCAGGGTTTGAAACAGGTGGTTGTGCGTGCTTACAAAGCCCGGGAACAAAATGTGCCCGGAAAGGTCGCGCTTTTCGGCGCAGTCTTTGTATTTTTCCAAAAGCGCCGCCGTAGGGCCCACCTCCACAATTTTATCGCCCTCAATGGCAACCGCCCCATCAAAAAAAACATCCCGCGCCGCGTTCACGCTCACAACAACGGCGCTGTGCAACAGTTTATCAATCATACCAAATGCCTCCCTTTCTTTTCGCGCTTCCTTTTATTTTCAATTGGTAGTATAATTTATATAACATATTATATACCAAGATGAAGGAACAATCAAACCACATTTTCACGATTTTTCGCTTGCACCCTTTTGCAAGCAATGCAAAACCGGTTCAAGGCAGCTTCGCGTGTACACCGCCGGTCACAAACCAAAAACGAGCCCACGTTTTTATGACTGTTATGACGTTACAACTTGAATTTTTAGCTCAAATCGGGGCCAAAACCACCCGTTTTGGGGCGAAAAGAGGGGTTTCGCTTCAAAATATAAAAAAAAACAATAAAAGCCCGTTCACGTAACCCAGATGTAACCTTTTTTTGTTATACTAAAGACACAAAGGAAACCCGTTTCGAACCACAACCGCCCCAGGTTTTGCGGCCATAGAGAAACACAAAAAGGAGATACCAATCGTGAAAGAGTTTATTGTAAAACACAAGAAAGTGCTCAGCGGAGCCTTGGCCGCCTTGTTTTTGGTGGTGGGTGTGTTTGCGTTTACAGGCGAGAGCATTTTGCCCGTGCTCATTGGCGACCAAGCGGTGCCGATGGGTGCCTACGACGAAGAACAAGCGGCGGCCTTGGAAGCGGCTTTGGCCGAAGCCGAAGCGGTTTTGTTAACCGCGCAAAACACCGAAACAGAGGCCATTGAGGCCCTGGAAGAGGCACAGGCCAATGTGGCCGTGTCCGCAGGCCCCCTCACGGCAGCCACCTCGAACCACACGGCGGCTGTTCAAAGCGAGGAAGCGGCCCGAGAGGCTGCCGGCGGCAACGCCGAAGATGCAGCCCTGGTGGCAGCACAGGCAGCCCTTGCCGATGCCCAAACAACGCTAGACATCGCCAATGCGGCCAAAACCGAGGCAGACGCCAAACTCGTGGAAGCCGAAACGGCCCTGCAAACAGCCGCGGCAAACACGCAAACCGCACAAAGCGAAGTGGACCGGCTCAAAGCAGAGCTGGCAGAACTCATCGGCACAGACACTTCGTCTGTAACCAGCGAAGTAACGAGCGAAGTAACGAGTGAAGTAACCAGTGAAGTGACGAGCGAAGTAACCGGCGAAGAAGCGGTTGGTTTTTCGTTGCTGCGTGAAGAAGACGAAGATGGCCCGCGTGAAGGCGACAACATCTCGGTGGATGTAACCTTCCACGACGAAGACGGCGAAGTTCTCTACACCTCGCCAATCGGAACGGCCGTTTTCGGCCAACCGGCCGACGTCAATTGGGTTGTCCTTTATTTTGTCTCGGAATACATCGGCTTCCCCTGGCAGACCACACCGGGCGCCCCTGCCGATTTGGTTGACCTGACCGCAGCCCCTTATGAAACCATACCGGGCGTGGACGGCGCGGAAGACACCTACGAAATAAACCTCTATGTGCCCACTTATACCGTGAGCTTCTTCGATGCAGAGGGCGAAGCCATTGGCGATGCGAACACAATGAATGTGGCGGCCAACACCCCCATCAAAGCTGAAAAACTTCCCGGCGGCGTGGATGCAAGCGAAGAGTGGTACTATGACGACGACCAAAACCCCGAAACCGCGAATGTCCTCTTTGATTTTGCCCAAAACATCACCAGCGACACAAGCTTGTATCAAAAACCGGAGCCCATCACCATCACCTATACAAACCCGGTGGAGAGAATGCCGTATTGGGGTGGCAATCCAAGCTGGAGTTTGGCAAGCTGGTTTAAATTGCCCGCCGAAAGTGTTGTGGAAACCACCGAGCGCGAGGAAAACGGCACAAGCGTTCAAGTGTATGACCAGCAATATAACACAACAGACTTACAAGGCCCCGCAGTGGCGGGATATGTAACCGGTGCTGCTGTGGGCGCAAACGGCCCGGCCGCAGCCTTGGACCCAAACAGTGTCTATGTGGCACGCAGCGAAAGCGACTATGCAAACACCGGCCTTGCAACGAAGCCCGAAAACCAATATATCTTCAATTTCGAGCTGCTTGGCTGGACAACCCGCGCAGACAAATCTTGGCTTACAAGCTGGGCAGAAATTCAAGAAGTAACCGGCTTAACGGGAAACTTCTTTGACCTAAACGAAGACATTGTGATTCAAAGCGACACAATTTTGAACGACGACGGCGGTGTTACCCTGTATCCCGTGTTCGCCGCTTTCTACCCACAAGCAAATAACGCATCCGAGGATGCCTATGCACGTTTTTACATCTTAACCGACTCGCTCGACCAACAGGGCAACATTGTGAACGACACCTTCGAGCCCGACAACATCAGCTCCGTGGTCACCGATGTGGAGAGATTTATATCCTATAACGACAATTACGCCGCAACGGTGACGAGCACAAGCACACAATATGCAGACGACATTGTGTTCGACCAAAACGAACTGCCCGAAAGCATCAACACCGATTCCGACGTGGCAACCCGCTTTTTGCAAAACCCAAGCGAGCGCCCCAGCGACGCCGACGCCTTGGCCCTTGTCAATGAACGATTGGGCCTTACGGGCGAGGATGCCTACGACGCCGAACATTATGGTGTATACTGGTATGCGCTGAAATGGGCGAACGACTCCTACCACATCGACGGTGTGATTTACAAGAAAATTGGCACCGAGATAAGCGATGTAGAGGGTGTTTACAACGGCGAAGCCTACACAGCCGCCGCGCAGCTGGATTTGCCGAACGGCATGGAAGCCGCAGACTACACCGTTGAGTACCGCGCCATCACCCCGGAAGGCGAAGCCGAAGGCGATGGCACTTGGAGCACGGACGAACCCAGCCTAACACAGGCCGGCACACAAGATTTTGAATATCGTGTGGTGCCGAACACCGACGAAGACCTTGTGTTTGCACAAGGCAGAGCCAACATCACCGTGCACCAACGCCCGGTTATTTTGCAAGGCATTGATGTAGAAGGCCCCTACACGGGCGACCCGCTTACCCCCGCCGACGACGACTTTGAGGCTTTGAGTTATGACGACGCCCAAGAGGCCGGCGAAGAAGTGCCCGAAAATGCAAACGACTTCGGCCTGCTGCCGAACGACAGCGTGCAAGCGCTGGATATGGACGGCGAACAAACCGAAATCGGCACATCGAACTACACCTTAAACAACGCCGAAATCGGCAGCGAGTCTCCCCTTACAAGAGACGCAACCATCGAGGATGTGACGGGCAACTATGAAGTGCTTACCCTGCCCGGTACGCTCACTGTAATCGACGCCATTGAGCCTGAAGAAGAAGACAATTCCGCCATCGTGCCGGAAGACGACGATTCCGACATCACCAACGAAGACGAAACCACAGGTGAAACCGAAGACGAAACCGCCGGTGAAACCGAAGACGAAACCACAGCCGGAACCGGTGATGCCGGCGACACAACAGGCGAAGCCACAACCGGCGAAGGCACAACCGGCGAAGGCACCACAGGTGAAGGCACCACAGGTGAAGGCACCACAGGCGAAGGCACCACTGGCGAAGCTGCAACCGGCGAAGCTGTGGCACCCGCTGCGGTTGAAGAAGCCGCCGCAGAACCCGTACCCACACCGGCACTTCTGGCTTTGAACCTGCCCGACGCACTGGTTCCGTTCGCCGCAGCCCTGGAAAACACAGGCATTGACATTGGCAACACCACTGTACCGCTTGCCGCTTTCGACGGAAGCTGGGCCCTGCTGAACCTCTTGCTGGCTGTTGCCACAGCCCTGTTCGCCATTCTGCTCTTCGTGGGCTACTTCCTGCGCAAAAAGAACGGCGAAGAAGAAAACGAAGAAAAGGATGACAACGCCAAATTAAAACGCAAAGGCTTGTTCCGCTTACTCAGTGGCGTGGTGGCTGTTGTGGCCGTGGTGGTATTCCTTCTCACCGAAAACATGGCCCTTCCCATGACCATTCTTGACCAGTGGACACCGTGGATGCTTCTCCTCTTCTTTGTACAAATTGTGGTTGCCATTCTCTCCCGCAAAACTTTCAAAAAAGAGAAAAACGATGACCTTGGCGCCCATGCACGCTAACTGACCTCCACCCATCCAAAAAGAGCCCCTCGGCCTATGGCCGGGGGGCTCTCTTACTCTCAAAAAACATCAGGGCGGCCGGGAAAGTGCCAAGTGCTAGGAGCCCGACTCGCCCAAGTGCCGCCTTCGGCGGTTGGCTCGCTGGATTCGCTCTGCGGAGCTTGCAAAAAACGCCGCAAAGGCGCATATGGTTGATATGCAACTGCCGCGGCATTTTGCAGTCTGACGACGCAATTGGTGCTTTATT
>CAYJNQ010000047.1:0-11890 GCA_964371725.1 uncultured Oscillospiraceae bacterium | reverse complement strand
CATTCGCTTTTATGTGCGTTGCATCTATGAAGATATTGCTTGCCTGCACCAGCTTCTTTTCTACTGCTTTATCCAGTACCCATGCAAAGATATCCTCTATGTCCACCACCTTTATTTCCCCTCGCATATTCCTACTTTTTTCAAGCTTTCTTTTTCCCCATATCGTCTGTTTTTCTTTTCTTCTACACTTTCTTTATACCACAAAAAACCCCTAAAAAGCATCGCTTTTCAGGGGTTTTTTGACAGTCTGAAGGCCCCGGCATAGCCGGGGCTTTCTGCTTGCATAAGCGTGAAATAGTGAAAACAAAAATTGTTGTTTTCGAATTCGTAATATGTCATTTTTTCGCCGGGCATTGTTTACAATACAAATAAGGTGGTGCCCCTTGTATGCACTGTTCCGAAAAAGAAAAGGGGGCTAATTTCTTCGTGCAAGCGGTAAAATGCCCACAAGCAAGCTCCAACCCATTTGATAGAGCAAGGCAACCCCAACCGACAACAGGGGCAAAGCACCACTAAAGGCCAGCAACAACGCCAGCACACAAGCCAAAACCATCCCCGCCATTTGCACAAAGCTGCTCATCCGTTCGCTTTCCATGCAAGTGGCCGCCGCGCGCATTCCCCCGATAAAACTCGTAAAGGTTCCAAGGTGGCTCATCACACCCTCACTTTCGGGCAAGTAGCTGCACATGGGCTCCATGAGGTGCTCCTCTTTTTTGTCCAGCACCTTCACAACACCCTTCGGCAGCTGATACACCTGTTCTATCAAATCGCTGCTGATGCAGGGGTCTTTACTTTGAACCAGCATGGATACCCCACTGTGCAATAAGCCGTATAGGGTGCCACGCACACCGGGCTCCGGGGTATATTCAATTAAGAACATTGCGAACAGTTTTCCGGATACTGCAAGATACAACGGCACACTCGTGCCAGAGCACAACTTCATCTCCATTTCAATCGGTGGCGGGTCAATGTCGTGCACTTGCAGCATTTCACGCGTGCCCACCACCACACGATTGTTGTCTACAAAACCCACAAAACCACGTCCCACCTCGCACAGCAGGTTTTCCACCTTAAAGAGCATTTCCTTTTTCCCTTGAATCACACCCATAAACACATCCTGCATGGTGTCGCAATTTTCGGTTAGGATGCTGGCTGCATACAAAATGGCCAAATCGATGCGTTCTTGCTCAAAGGTTTTAATCCCCTTTAATGTTACCGAGCTTTGGGGAAAGATGTCTTTTGCGCCTGCCATCACAACGTTCACACCGCCCAATTCCTCAATGGCGCTCCAGCCGGGCACCACCACCCCCAGTTTTCTGCCGGCTTGCTGCAACAAAATGGATGGCACGGCCGAAAGCAGGGTCGAGGACAACGGCGCCACCACACAGGCGGCCGCGGCAAAACCGGAAAGCGCCATCACAAGGTCGCCCCCAAAAATAAAGCCCAACACAAAACACATCAGCGATGTTCCAAGGCAAACCCAAGCCATCTTCTTTGCCATCGTGTCACTCCAGCGGCGCGAAAAGCTTTGACGTAAAAATCCTTTCATCAAGGCTGTCGGACGGCTCACCAAAATGGTGGGGGTCTCTTCCTCCAGGCCCCTCGTTACGTGATAAGCCACATCTCCCCCGCCTTCCAGCACATAGGCCGCGCTTTGCTCCTGCCCACTGCTGGCAAGGCGGAAACCCTCCAGTATCGCATCACAACGCATTTTTTTGCCAAACGCATTGCCGCAAAGCAACAACGCCGCCACCGGTGCAAACAAACTTATCTCCGGCTGGTTTGCCGTGATGACCATCACCGCCAGCACCACCGCTTGAAGCAGGGCGGCCACCGAAGCCACCGCCACCGCCGAATCGGCTGTGGCCTCACCAAATAAGCCAATGATACCACTGGCCACTGTTGTGAAATTGATGGCCAACACGGCGGCAAACAGCCCAAAATACAATAGCACAAAAAACAAAGGCGAAAGCATTGGGTTCAATAGCTCTGGCAAAGCCAGCACCCCGGAAAACCCGAGTGCCAACCAAAAAAGCAACACCGTTCCGATTGCCGAACCAATGCCACGATTGCGCAGTTTTTTGCCAAGAACAAACAAATCTTGCTCCACAATTTGTGCATCCTGCGGGTTATTATAATCGTCTTCAAAGTCCTCTTCTTCTTCTTGCCCCGGCACAGGTGCAAACTGAGAGAACTCCCCTGTCAACAGGGTGGTGCGATGCTTTTTGTTTTTTCGGCGTTGCAAGGGGTTGGCTCTCTGCTCCTCTTCCTGCTCCACAATCACCGTCTCGCCAAAAAATTGCCGGAAGCGGTCGTCCACCATTTCATCTACGAACAGATTTTTTTGTTCGGGCACAGCCCCATTGTTTTCAAACTCTTGGGTATACGCAGCCGTTGGAATACGCTCGTTTTCCTGCTCGCTCAAATCAAAACGCTTCGTGTTCACCGGCCCCTGTTTTGTTTCGGCGAGAGGTTTTGGAAAGGTGCCCGTCACCGATGCAGCCGCCAAAAATGCGGCTCCCTGATCCAACTCTTTTTTCATCGACTCCGGTGATAAGAACACCTGCGTTTCAGATGAATCGTGCAGTTTTTTGTTTTCTATTAGCTTTTCAGCTTCAAAAACTTGTGTTTCCTGCGCCGCATTTGTTTTAATGGATATCCCCACAGACGGCAACGGCGGTGGCGCAACCGCCGCCGATACCCCGCCAAACGAAACACCTGCCGTAGGTTTTACGGTGGGTTGTGGCGTTGTTGGCATCGCCATAGTTGGCGTCTGGTTCTGCTGCGCAAAATCTAACAGACTCATACCTTGTGCTTCTTGCCCATTGTTCGTCTGTGCTCTTTCGGGCAAATCCGGCCGTGTATTTTGAATTTCCGCAAATGCTTCCCGCAGTGCTTTTCCGTTGTCTTCCGGCTGCACAAGCTGCCCTTGTGGTGCAACGCCCTCAAACGCTTCCATCTGCTGTTCGTGAAACGCGCCTTTCGTCTCTTCGTAATAAGGGTGGTCTTGCTCTTCTTCCGCGTTTGCAGCCCCGCGCTTGCGCCCCAAACGTTTCTCTTCTTTTATCGCTATTTTTTCTTGTTTCTTGCGTTCTTTTTCCAAGCGCTTCAGCTCGCGCGGGCTCAGGCTTCTGTCTTCGTTGTCGGCAAACCACTCCGACAGTTCTGCGTCCCCCACATATTTGTCTTTCTGCACTCGATCCAACGCCGCCGCCTTGCCCACGCGCGGCAAAGCCTCTTGCTCATCATCGAAATCACCCAGTTTTGGCAAACGCCGTGTTCCCTCTTGCGTCTGTGTATCTTGCTGTGGCACAGCCTCGGCCTGCCACGGCTCCTCCTGTGCTTCCCCTTGTTCCCAAGATTCCTCTTCGGCGGGCAAACCCTTGTTTTTTTCTTGCTTGCGCAATTCCCTTTGTAGCCGTTTTTGCTCTCGTGGGCTCAGGTGCTGGTCTTCGTTGCCCGAGAACCACTTCGACAACTCTGTGTCGCCCACATATTTATCGGCTTGCACGCGCTCCAATGCGGCAGCCTTGCCCACACGCGGACCCGACTGCTGTGGGGGCTCCTCTGTATCGTAGAAGAAGGGCTGCTGCACATTTTCCTGTTGCACCGCTGAATGTGGCTGTGCCTCGGCCCCTTGCTTAGCTTCCCGAACAACAGGTGCACTTTTTTGCCTGTAGGAGCTCGGTTTCGTCCCTTGGGAAACACCCGCTTTCACACCCGCTAAGATATCGTCCACATTTTGGCTCTTGCTCTCGCCAGACACCTTCCCACTGCGGTGCAGCTCTGCCAGAATCTGTTCCACCGAAGCATCCGAACGCTTTTGCTGCCTATCCAAATTTCTCATCTCCATTCAAGAAAAACAATCACTAGCCGACATATTCTTCCTATTCTCAGACCTTGACCTTGCCCTTTTCTCGCCCTTTTCTTGCCCTTTTCTTGCTCTTCTCTTGCTCTTCTCTTATTCTTCTCTTATTCTTCTCTTTCTCTGTGTTACACTTTGTTACAACATCATTCTTCTTCGCGCCCACGCAGCACTTCATACATCAAAATACCGCCTGCCACCGAAACATTATAGCTATCCACCCCACTTGTATCGGCCACCATGGAAAGGCGCAAGGCGCCATCGCACAGCTTTTTCACCAAGGGAGATACGCCACTTCCCTCGCTGCCTACCACCAGCGCCACCGCACCATCCAGGTTTGTTTTGTGCACGGGTACGCCCTCTAAATCGGCACAGTAGACAAACACGTTTTCTTTTTTCAGGCGCCGTATGCACTCGCCCAAATTTGCCACACGCGCCACGGCCAAGTGTGAAGCTGCACCGGAGGATGCCTTCATCACCGTGGCCGTCACCTGTGCACAGCCGCGCTTTTCTATCACCACGCCATGTGCGCCGCACAGCAACGCCGTGCGGATGAGTGCCCCCAAGTTGTGTGGGTCTGCAATGCCGTCACAAAGCAGTAAAAACGGTTTCTCTTCGCGTTCTTTTGCAATTTGCATCAAATCGGACAAATCGGCATACGTTACCTGTGCCACGAAAGCCGCCACGCCGCCATGCCTTGCGCCCATGCACATCGCGTCCAATTTTTCGCGCCGTGTGCGCTTGGCCACTGCCCCGGCTTGCTTTGCCAAGGCGATGTAGTAGGCCGCTTCGCGTTCCGGCATATTCTCATCTATAAGCACACTGTCCACCACGCCGGCTTGCAATGCCTCCGTAACACTGTGCTTTCCGCTGAGAAGCTCACTTTTGATGCTCTTATCCTCATGTTGTTGCCTATTTGAATCTACCAAATTCTGTGTGCTCCCTTCTTTCTCTTCGCACATAAAAACCCAAATTATATTATATCACTCCTGTGTTTTCTTTTCAACTTTCTGCCTCTTTGCTAGAAAAAACACAAATGAGCCAACTTTTCCCGGCACATTAGGCTGTTCAAAACAACAGGGCAAAAAAACGCCCCGTTCAAGGAGTCTAAAACATCGCCAAACCGCCTATATGGAACGTGTAACTGTCGCGGCATTTTGCGGTTCAAAAACGCAATGGCTGCTTTATTGAGAGCCCCATGAGACATTTTCTTTTGGCACATGCTTGCCTTTCTAAAAATTCAACGGCGTTCTGATTGCCTTTTTTTGTGTGTTTGTGGTATACTTTGAGGGAAATCGAGCCAAGCATGGCTTTAAAACAGAGGGGAGTTACAACATTATGCTTCAAAACGCAACGAAAATGCTCCAAAAAGCTCGCGACGGACACTATGCCGTGGCACAAATTAACATCAACAACCTCGAATGGACCAAGGCCGTGCTTTTAACAGCCGAGGAGCAAAAAAGCCCTGTTATCTTGGGTGTGAGCGAAGGCGCCGCCAAATACATGACCGGTTTTGACACCGTGACACAGATGGTGAAGACCATGGACAAAGCTCTAGGCATCACTGTGCCCGTTGCCCTACACTTAGACCACGGCACCTATGAGGGCGCCTTGAAGTGTATCGATGCCGGTTTTACCTCCATCATGTTCGACGGCAGCCATTACCCCATTGAGGAAAATGTAACCAAAACCGCAGAGCTAGTGCGCCTTGCACACGAGGCCGGCATGAGTATTGAGGCCGAGGTGGGTTCTATTGGCGGCGAAGAGGACGGCGTTGTGGGCATCGGTGAGGTGGCAGACGTGGCCGAGTGTCGTCGAGTGGCAGAGCTGGGCATCGACTTTCTGGCCGCCGGCATCGGCAACATTCACGGCATGTACCCCGAGAACTGGAAAGGGCTTGACTTTGAGACCCTGCAAAAAATACACGAAGCCACGGGCGGCTTGCCGCTTGTTTTACATGGCGGCACAGGCATTCCCATAGAAATGATTCAAAAAGCCATCAGTCTTGGTGTGTCAAAAATCAATGTGAATACCGAGTGTCAGCTTACATTTGCGGCCGCAACACGGCAGTATATCGAGGCCGAGAAAGACCGCCAAGGCAAGGGCTTCGACCCACGCAAACTGTTGGCTCCCGGCACCGAGGCCATCAAAGAGACAACGCGTGAAAAGTTTGAAATGTTTGGCAGCGTGGGTAAGGCCTAGCAATACACACCGCTTTCAAAGAATATCTTTCTCATCTTACAACAAACGGGGGTTGTTTCAAATTTTTTTGAAACAACCCCCGACAACAAATGTTCTCATTATTTGTTTTGCACTGCCATATACAGTGCCACTCATTTTACAACATAACCACAGGGAGATTTTATGAGCCTGAGTTTGGACCGGGTGTACCATGCGGCCTATGTGCTGAAAAACACGGCCCGCACCACCGATTTGATCGCCGCCTCGGAACCATTGGCAAACGGGCGGCAACTCTATTTGAAAACCGAAAATTTGCAGGTGACCGGCTCGTTCAAGTTGCGTGGCGCCTACTATAAAATCAGCCGCCTCAGTGAAGAAGAAAAAGAGCGTGGCATCATTGCTTGCTCTGCCGGAAACCACGCACAAGGTGTGGCACTGGCGGCAAAAAAACATGGCATTCGTGCCCTCATCTGCATTCCCGATTCCGCTCCGCTTTCCAAAATTGAAGCCACACGCCGCTATGGTGTGGAGGTAGAACTTGTGCCTGGCAGCTACGACGATGCCTATGCACGCGCACTTGCTCTGTGCGAAGAGCGGAACCTTAGCTTCATCCATCCCTTTGATGATGAAAATGTGATTGCAGGCCAAGGCACCATCGGCCTTGAAATTTTAGAACAAATGCCGGATGTAGACAACATTGTTTTGCCAGTGGGTGGCGGCGGGCTTATTGCCGGTGTGGCCTTTGCCGTAAAAAGCCTGCGCCCTGAGTGCAACATCTATGGTGTACAAGCGGCAGCGGCGGCCTCGATGTTGCGCAGTTTCCAAAAAGGCAAGCGCATCATGTTGCCCTCGGTATCCACCTTTGCCGATGGCATAGCCGTAAAACAGCCCGGCGAGCTCACCTACGATTTATGCCATAAGTATGTAACCGGGTTTGTAGACGTGAGCGAAGATGAGATAGCCGAGGCCATTTTAACCTTGATGGAACAGCAAAAGCTTGTCACCGAAGGCGCCGGTGCCACGGCCCTAGCTGCTGTTTTGTGTGGCAAGGTTCCCACCAAGGGCAAAACGGTTTGTCTTCTCTCCGGTGGCAACATCGACGTAAACATTTTAAGCCGTGTTATCACGCGTGGGCTTGTGATGAGCGGGCGCAACACCTCGCTCACCATTGCCCTCACCGATAAACCCGGCCAGCTTTCCGGCGTAAGCGATATCATCGCGGGCTGTGGTGGCAATGTGGTTTCGGTGCAATACGACCACAGCGACCAAAACATGGCCATCAACAGTTGTTTTTTGACACTGGCCTTGGAAACGCGCGACCATGCCCATGCCGATGCAATATGCCAATCTTTGCAAGCGGCCGGTTTTGAAATTGTTTCAAAAAGCGAGCAACACCCCACACAAAAAGGAGAGGATTTCTGATGCTGAGTAACATTCAAATCAATTTGGAAACCTTGGAGAAAATGCTGTATTTTTGGCAGGCCTCCAGCGAAGGTGAAAAGGTAAATGAGGATTTTCTGCGCGACATTGCCGAAAGCGGTGAAATGCAACTTTTGTATGATGAAGAACTGAACGCGGAAGGCGTGCGCAAAGTGCTTAGTGCTATCACGAACCGCGAGCAGATGAATGACCCCACAAAACGTGAGTGGAAATTTTGGAACAACAATATGTGGGTGATGGAAGAGCAACTTCTGCGCGACAACATGCTGCGCCCCATCAAAGTGCTCAACGCCGATGCACTGGTGCAAACACTGAACGACAAGTCGAATTTTCCTTATGAGAATGTGCAAATTTCCTTTATTCCCGGCACGGCAGAAGAATATTGGATAGATGAAAACCGCCTCATCATCAATTTTTTCAAGATTCAGGCCGACCTGTTCGACGAGGACAATGTGAGCCTTTGCGGCCAAAGTGTGCTAAGCTTTCTTGAAGAAAAACTGCTTGAAATGGCCTAAGCCGGTTTGGCCAAAAAAGGAAACCTTATGCAAAGCTTAACACAACTAAACCATCCGCTTATTTTGCATAAAATGGCTACTTTGCGCGACAAAAACACACCTTGCCAGCTGTTTCGGGAAACTGTACGCGAAATTTCTCGGTTTTTGTGTTATGAAGCCATGCGTGATTTCCCTTTGCAAAGCACCGAGGTAGAAACCCCGCTTATGAGGACAAGCGCCCAGATTTTACAGGACAGACCTGTGACTCTGGTGCCCATTTTGCGTGCAGGGCTTGGCATGGTAGACGGAATACTCGACCTTATGCCAAGCGCCAAAGTGGGTCATATCGGGCTTTATCGCAATGAAGAAACCCTAAAGCCCGTGGAATATTACGCAAAGCTTCCAAAAAACATAGGCGAGAGCGAAGTGCTTTTGCTTGACCCGATGTTGGCCACCGGCGGTTCGGCCGTTTGCGCTGCCGATTATCTTATGCGCCAAGGTGTTCAAAACATGAAGTTTCTTTGCATTCTCTCTGCTCCAACCGGTGTGGATTGCTTTAGAAAAGCGTACCCAAACGTGCCCATTTTCACTGCTGCACTCGACAGTAGCCTCAACGACCAGGGCTATATTTTGCCCGGCCTCGGAGATGCGGGCGACCGCATTTTTGGCACACTGTGATATTCCAAACAAATTGAATAAAATAGGGGGCTGTTTCAAATTGAAACAGCCCCCTATTTTATTCAAGCCTTTTTTCGGTTGTTTTTCTGGCGTTTGATTACCTTCATACGCGTGAATTCCTCGCGCTCGTGTTCTTCAAGCACACTTGTAATAAAGCGCACGTCCTCTTCATAGCCTGGAATCACCACATTTTCGAGCATATTGGCGCGTCTTTGTGTTTTTTTGATAGCCATCGCCAAGCGATACACACTGTTTTCCACGCCTGCAAGGCGCGCTGAAAGTTCTTTCACGCGGTGAAACTGAATGTAACTTCGGTCGAGATAGGCATTGGAAGCACGAAACCCATAATAGGGAAACGGTTTTTCTGCCTCTAGCGAAGTACTTGGCAGGTTGATGCCCATGACACTGCGGTTCGTAAGCGAAAAACCTTGCTCTTCCTCGGCATAATTTTCCTGTGTAATCTCGATGCCCAATGTGACATTCGCCATTTGCAAAGCATGGTAAGCATCGGAAAAGCTGGTGCCGATGTCCATTTGCAAGGCGGCTGCTTCATCTATGAGTTTCATCATCTCGCGCATTAGCACGTTTCTTTTTCTGTCCAATAAATCAAAACCGGTTTTCGCCAGTGTCAAATTCTTTTTGATGTTCAACAAATTCGCCTTTGTGGGCGATACCTGTATCGGCATTTGCTCTTCCCCCTTTTTTCTGTATTCACGGCGGCTGCGCACCTATAAGCAAGTGCCCTATGCTTCTGTTAGGAATTTTGCACCGCCACTCTTTTTTCGCGATCTTTTGGCGCTTTCATACCGGTTTGCGGCAGGGGCATACTGTTTGCCCGGATGTCTGTTTTCTTGCCCTCGGCAGGGCCAAATCTCTCTTCCAAAAGCTTTTCGTCCATGCGGTCTAGCTCACCACGCGGCAAAATAGACAGCAATTTCCATCCAAGCTCCAAACTTTCATCAATATTCCGCTCTTCTTTTGCCCCTTGGCACAGGAAATCACTTTCGAATTTTCGGCCAAATGCAAGATAGCGTTTGTCTACTTCCCCAAGCTCTTCCTCACCGATAACATTGGCAAGGCCGCGTGCATCGCTCACTTTCGCATACGAGGCAAACAATTGGTTTGCCACCTCCTGGTGGTCGGCGCGGGTGTAGCCCTCGCCAATTCCGTCTTTCATCAGGCGCGAAAGGCTGGGAAGCACACTTACAGGCGGATACACCCCTGTTTGGTCGAGATATCTATCCAACACAATTTGCCCCTCGGTGATGTAGCCGGTCAAATCCGGCACGGGACTTGTGATGTCATCGTTCGGCATGGTCAAAATAGGCAGCTGTGTCACACTGCCGCTTTTGCCCTTGATGACTCCGGCACGTTCATACAGGCTCGCAAGGTCACTATACAAATAGCCGGGGTAGCCCTTTCTTCCGGGAATTTCCCCACGGGAAGACGAAAATTCGCGCAGGGCCTCGGCATAGCTGCTCATGTCGGTTAAAATCACCAAAATATGCATGTTTTTCTCAAACGCCAAATACTCCGCCGCCGTTAAGGCACAGCGGGGCGTAATCGTGCGCTCCACAATGGGGTCGCTTGAAAGATTTAAAAACATCGTCACACGGTTCAGTGCACCCGATTCTTCAAAACTACGTGTGAAATAATTGGCCACGTCTTTCGTAACCCCCATGGCGCAAAACACGATGGCAAAATCTTCTCCTGCTTCGTCACTCAAGCGGGCCTGCCGTGCGATTTGTGCCGCTAGGCGGTTGTGGCTCATGCCACTGCCGGAAAAAATGGGCAATTTCTGGCCACGAATCAGTGTGATGAGCGTGTCGATGGAGGAAACGCCTGTGCGAATGTAGTTGCGCGGATAACTGCGCGATACAGGGTTAATCGGGCTGCCGTTCACATCGCGCACAGTTTCGGCATACACAGGCCCTAAACCGTCTATGGGCTGGCCCGCACCGTTGAAGATGCGCCCGATGATTTCGCTGCCAAGTGCCAGACGCATCGGCCTGCCCGTGAAATGCGTGTTCACGCCCTCAAGCCCAAGGCCCGCTGTGCCTGAAAGTACCTGCACCACGGCCTTGTCGGCCTCTAGTGTCACCACACGGCCAAGGCGCACGCCGCCCTCACTTTTCAGCTCCACCATTTCTTCGTTGCTCACGTTCTGTACGCCCTCCAAGGTAACGAGCGGGCCGTTTATATTGGATAGGCCCATATATTCCATGGCCATGCCATTTCTCCTCTCCTGTTCGTCTTAAAGCGGCTCTCTAAAGCACACTTTTAGGGGCGGAAAGCCGCCTCGCAACTCTCGTCGATGTCTTTGAAATAGTCATCGAACATATCAAGCCGGTCGTTCGGCACGTCATACTTGATTTTCACAAGCCGCTCCAGCAGGCCGGTTTCCACCAAGGCGGCAATGGTCATGCCGTTTTCCACAAGTGGCTGTGCCTTGTCTTGCAAGTGCAAAAACACTTGCATCATGCGCAGTTGCTTTTCCAGTGGCACAAAGGTGTCGTCTTTGTGGTAGGCGTTTTGTTGCAAAAATCCCGTGCGAACTACGCGCGCCACTTCCAGTGTCAATTTCTGTGTTTCCGGCAACACGTCGGTGCCAATAAGCTTTACAATTTCCTGCAAGCTCGTCTCTTTGCTTAAAAGGCTCAAAAGGCGTGTGCGGCAATGGGAGAATTCACCCCCGAGTTCTTTTTCATAGTAACGGTCCAAATCCTCGTAGTACTCGCTGTAGCTTAAATTCCAGTTGATGGCCGGGTAATGGCGTGCATAGGCCAAATTCTTATCCAGCGCCAAGAAGCAGCGAACAAAACGGCGCGTATTTTGCGTTACAGGCTCTGAAAAGTCGGCCCCTTGCGGGCTTACCGCCCCAATGATGGTAACACTGCCGTTTTCGCCGTTTAAGGCTTCCACACTGCCCGCTCGCTCGTAAAAACCGGCAAGGCGGCTGGGCAGATAGGCCGGAAAGCCCTCCTCTGCGGGCATCTCTTCGAGGCGCCCCGAAATTTCGCGCAATGCCTCGGCCCAGCGCGAGGTGGAATCGGCCATCATGGCCACGTCATAGCCCATGTCGCGGTAGTATTCCGCCAAGGTAACCCCTGTGTAAATGGATGCTTCACGAGCCGCCACAGGCATGTTGGAGGTGTTTGCAATCAGCACTGTGCGATCTGTCATAAGTTTTCCGCTTTTCGGGTCCACAAGGTTGCCGAATTCGTCCAGCACC
>CAYJNQ010000046.1:0-12029 GCA_964371725.1 uncultured Oscillospiraceae bacterium | reverse complement strand
TGACATTTTAAATTCTGTATATGTCATTTTCTGCTTGTTCAGTGGGCATTAAATAGGAAAGATGCCCCCTTTTAGAAGGGGGCATCTTTGGTTTAACTATCGATTTGTGTTCTTTGTGCGGTATATTCGATGTGCATTTGGCTGTTGTAAAATTCGTAGTTGTTTTTGCCTTGCTCTTTCACATGGTATAAAGCGATGTCGGCGTGTTGATACAGCTGCGAGAAGGAGGTGCCATGGGCGGGGTAATTGGCCACGCCGATGCTGGCTGATATCGAAACGGATTTTCCATCTTTTTCATAGCTCTTGTGAAAGTGTGTGCAGATGCTTTGGCATTTTTCCACCACGAGGGAATCGGACAGGGTGTCTTTCAAAAAAACGAAAAACTCGTCGCCGCCGATGCGTCCCACCACATCGTTGTGCCGCACAATGCCGGAAAGGTAGCTTGCCAACTCTCGGATGACATCGTCGCCGAATTGATGGCCAAATGTGTCGTTGATGGATTTAAAATTGTCCAAATCAAGAATGAGCAGGCTGTGTTTGTCGGTGTTTTTTGAGGAGACCGCGATGGTTTTTTCAATAAGGCTTTCCGTGGTTCCCTTGTTGTAGGTTTTGGTTAGGGTATCCAGCTCCGACATTTCTTTCAGTAAAACCGCCTCTTTTTCAAGCTCGTCGATGTTTTCAATGAAGCCGATGGCCCGGCTATGAGCTTTTTTGCGCTTGTCGGGGTGAATGGGCACACCGGACAACATGCACCAAACAAAACTGCCGTTTTGCAGGCGGAGGCGCACTTTTCCGTCGGACGTGGAGTGCTCGTTTTTCAGTGCGTTTAAAATGTGTGTGAACACAAAAAGGTCTTCCGGGTGAACCGTGTTTTGCAAAGCCGCAAACGAAATGGTTTTCGTATGCTTCTCCGTGCCTAAAAAAGCCTGCAATTTGCCGGTGAGCTTCACACTTTCGGCAGAAAAATCCCATTCTGCAATCCATTTGTCTGTTTGTTCTGCCACAAAGCGGAAATTTCTCTCGTTCTCTTCGGCATACTGCGTCAAAGCGCGTTGCGTGCGATAGACCAAAAAAAGCAAAACGGAAAAAAGCAGGGTGATGTTCAGCATCAAAAGAACGGCGCTGAACACAATGGTGTCGATGTGTACCGAAATGATGGTGTCCGGAATTACACTGTACATCATCCATTCGTTGATGGCAATGGGGGTGAAATAGGCCGTGCGCTTGACATCGTCGATTGCATAACGCGTGACACCGGCCGTTTGCGTGTCCAGGCTGTGCACAAGTTCTTCGGATGTATAATCGTTCAC
Source organism: uncultured Oscillospiraceae bacterium (assembly GCA_964371725.1). Lineage (GTDB taxonomy): Bacteria > Bacillota > Clostridia > Oscillospirales > Ruminococcaceae > JAAYCI01. The sequence continues at coordinate 10,719 of CAYJNQ010000046.1, read as the reverse complement.
ATAGCCAATGTCTTCGGCAAGATCCCAAAAACTGCGGTTCTCATCTTCAACATGGGCAGAATCGCTGAGCGCCACATAGTGGCCCTTGGAATCTAAAACCAGGTAATAACCGCCCACATCGTAAAAGGTTTGGTTGAAATAGCCGGAAAGGATGTCTGTGCCCAGAATGCCCACAAGGTAGGCAACCAGTTCGCCGTCGTCGCTGATGAGGGGCACATTCACCGAAACCGCATTGCAGGCGGCATATTCATCGTAGTAAACCTCCGAGACGAAGGTCTCTCGGTTTTCCATGCGCTCTACAAAGGGATAGTTTGCCAAAGAAAGCGAAGTACCGTTGGTTACATAGGATTCACCGTTTGGCAAAATCACGGCGATGTTTGAAAAATCTTCCAAGTTTTTGATGTCGTTCAAGGCCTCGCCAAAGTAGGTTTCATCATAGCTTGCGTTGCGCAAAAAATCAGACATCATGATTAAAAAATGGGTGTACTTTTCGAAAGAGAAAGAAACGGAATTGGCATTGTTTTTGGCAACCGATTCCAGGGTGTCCTCAAATGAGGCAATTTCGTTGTTGGTGGTGGTGTAGAAAAAAGAAAAACCGCTGGCCAATAGCCAAACAAAGACAAATACCACCGTGAAAATCTGGATAAATGAGCGATGCTTTTGCACAAAACCCTTCAAAGCCACACCTTCTTTACCGCTGAAATCGAAAAGAACCCCTACTTTTATAAACTTTAAAGAATTCAAGACAAAAAGTCAAGCGAGAACACGCGTTTTGCTCAAAAAAAGAATTTCTTTTTTGAAAAATATATTCATGTTGGCGTTATAAAGGTGATTTTGGGGGCAGAATATTCTTGTATTTTTCTTCAAAATCGGAAATGGGAAGAGGTTTAGAATAAAAATAACCCTGCACGGCATCGCAATTCACGTCTTTTAAAATGCCAAGTTGTTCGGTGGTTTCAATGCCCTCGGCCACAACATACAAACCAAGGCTGTGAGACAACTTCACAATGCCGTCGATGAGTCTATCGTTGCACGCGGCATCATCGGCGCCCACAAAGAAGCTTCTGTCCATTTTCAGGGTGTCCACGGGAAGTGTCTTCAACATGCTAAGGGAAGAATAGCCCACACCGAAATCGTCGATGGAGGTTTTGATTTTATTTGCGCGAAGTTTGGAATAGAATGCGAACAGAGCCTCTTCATTTTCCACCGCGGCAGACTCGGTGAGTTCTATTTCTATGTACTTATGCGGGATGTTGTACTTGTCTATCACGGCCACAATTTCTTCCACAATGGCAGGGTCAGATAGGTTTTTTCGTGAAAGGTTCACCGAAACCCGAAGGTATCCATAGCCTTCCTCGTACCATTTTTGCACCGCCTTGCAGGTGTGTTCAAGCACATAAATATCCAGCTTTGAAATAAACCCGTTTCTTTCAAACAGAGGGATAAAGTCGTTGGGGAAGTGCATGGTTCCGTTTCGCTCTATCCAGCGAACAAGGGCCTCGGCGCCCACAAGCCTGTCTCCCTGCACAGAGAATTTGGGTTGCAAATACACCTTAAATTCTTCGTGTTCCATAGCGGAAACCATTTTATTTGTCATCTCGGTTTCATTAAGAAGTTTGGCTTTATAGCTTTCGTTATAGTCACAAAATAGGCCGAAACCCTCGATTCTTGTGTTGGAGTGCGCAAGGTTCACACGGTTTACAATTTCGATGATATCGGTGTCGCCTTTTGGGATGATGTACCGCCCATAGCGGAAGGAAAGCTGATAATCTTCAAGCCCTTGTATTGCGCTTTTGTACATTTGCTCAAACTGAAAGCGCTGGGTTTCAAAATGTTCAAAAAGGGTAAATTTTCCAAAAAACATAAATTCATCGGTGCCAACACGGGCAATGATAAAAGAGGGGTCTTGGATGCTATCGCTTACGACTCTGGCTTTTTTAATAAGCTCGTCGCCTTTTTCGAACGAGAACAACTCGTTGATGGATTTAAAATTCACAAAATCGAATTTCACCATAACGAAGGCTGTATCGGGGCTGGCCACCAGCATTTTTTTGGCTTCTATTTTCAGTTTACTTAAATTGTACATGCCCGTAAGCTCGTCGTAGTAGGCGAGCTGCTCTACCGTTTTGTAGTTTTTGCGCTCGATATACATTAAGTAGAAGATAAATAGCATGAAACAAGACAGGATAACCAGTGCCACTTTGGACATGCCAAGCAGAATGTCATCCGTGCTTTCTTGCACAATTTCGGTGGGCACAACGGTGACAATGGTCCAGTTATTTACCCCGATTGGGCGATAGTCGCCCAGTTTTCTTTCACCGTCGTAGCTGTATTGCATAGAGCCGGCCACACCGCTTTGAATGTCCGAGAGGATCTCTTCGGGCGTGCGGTTGTTTTCAAGAGAAACCGAATGCAGCAAAATATCGAATAAGTTTGTACCGGCGCCATAAACATAGTCCGACTCTAGCATGATGGCGCCCTCTTGGTTTACAACAGCCGTGTAGCTGGAGCCACCGAAGGCTTCGCTTAAAAATTCGCGCAGGTAAACATCGGTGTATTCGGCCGCGAGAACGCCCACAATCTCACCGTTTTCATAAATGGGGGTGGCCGCCGTTAGCACAATATCGGAAGATATCGCGGAAACCCCCGGCTCTGAGATTGTGAAATCGCCTTGCAAGGCCGCGGTGAAAGACGAGCGGTCCGAAATATCGACCATTTCCCCGCCGGCACGCATTCCTATGCCCATTTCATCCACAACCATGACGCAGATAAAACCATTGTTTTTCACAAGACTGCTTAGGTATTCGGCAATTTGGCTTTCGTTATAGCCCATGATGACAAGCGTTTCCGCAATGCTGGTTAGAATGTCGCGCTCGTTTGTGAGCTCGGCGTCAAAAGTGAATTCCTGTTGCATGGATATTTCGCTAAGTGTTTGGGCTGTGGCATTTTCAAGCTGTGTATTCACACCCCGGCTAAACATATAAAGGCTCACCACAATCAACGCCAGAATGCAAACAATTGCAATGGCTGTGATTTGTTTTTGATATTTACCTCGCAATGGCTTCATCTCCTCCGGAAAAATGACTGGTTTTCATTTAATTTTGCGGTGGTTCTATCACTCTCGAATCCATCCGGGACTGTTTGCTGGCCACTTTGTTGTCGTACATCTTTTTGTCCACAAGTTTAAAGAACTCGTGATATTGGGCCAGGGTTTTTCCTGTGAATTTATCGAACCCAATGGCAAGCGAATATTTGTACACCGCATTTTTGTTTGCCTTGATTATCTGCGTGGTAACATCCACAATCATGGCCTCAATTTCCTCTTTTGTGCAACCCGTTAATAGGGACACAAATTCATCGCCGCCAATGCGGAAGGTTTTGCCGTGTTTTCCGAAATTTCCGTTTAAGGCATAGTAAGAATTTCTCAGGGCATTGTCGCCTTCCACATGCCCCAAATTGTCGTTGATGAGTTTTAGGTTGTTCATATCGGAAATGATGCACCAAACCTCTTGCTCGTCCCCGTCACCGCAGAATAAACCGTTCAGCTCTTCATGATAGGCCTTGGCATTGTAGCCGCCCGTCAAGGCGTCGTTAAAAGAGTATTCCAGCAGCATGGTTTTCATTTTGTTGGCAACCGTGGCAATTTTGCCAAGTTCATCTCTTGTGTACAATTCACTTGGAATTTCTATTTTCATGTTGCCGGTTTCGGCTATTTGAGACATCGCTTTTTCCAGCTTTATCAAACTTGTACTCATGCTTTTTGCAAAGAACCTTGTGAACAAGATGACACCGACGATGATGGCTGCACTGATGATGGCTCCTGAAATCAAGATGGTTATGACAAGCGCATCATTTCGGTTGAGGGCCTCATTCATAAGGCGCTCTTCCTCCAAAGAAAAGGTATCAATGCTTCCGAAAAAATCATTCGCAATCGGGGTAACGGCCTGCAAGGCATCCAAGGCTTCACCATAGTTGCCGCCGGCAAGCCAAATGTCGGCCGAGCGGATCATACTGTTCTTGTATATATCTTTTTCGGTGATAATACGTTCAAATTCTGTAAGTTGAGAGCCGCTTAAATAGCCGGCATATTCCTCCATGCGTTGGTCAAGGGAGTCAAATGCTGCAATGTAATCTGCATAATACGCATTTTTCACGGCTTCGTCTTCGGCAAACAGGATGTCTCGGCCCAAAACACGGCAGACATACATATTCCGAATGATGGCACTGAGCTCCTCTTTATGCCGCACATTGGTATTGATGATGGCTTGCGAGGAATAATTGACCATGACAATTGCAAAAAATGAAAAAACGCTGATAATGAATACGTTGATGATGACAAACCACTGCAAAGGCAGAAACTTTTTTCGTATGGGTGCATGGTTTAACCAGTTTACAAATTTTTTCATCGAAATCTCCAGTCTATTTTCAAAAAGGCTAGCGTCGAGCCATTCGAAACCCTAAGTGTGGTACCGTAAAAGATGAATGTACATAGTTAACCTTTATTATTTCGCATAATTTTCATATTCACAATCATTCCGGGGAATTAAATATTGGAATATTCAACAAATTTCGGCTTAAAATTTTGGTGCACAAGCCGGCGGCGCGGTGGTTTGTTCTTGCTTACAGGCGCGGCTTCTCTCGAAATAGAGCAAGCCCTATTTCTTTTGCAAACCCTATCGTATATAATAAAAATGAAAAAGTTTGCTTGGGCGTGCTTTGTAAAGGTTTGGCATCAAATGAAAAAGGGTGTTTAACAACACAAATGGGTAGGGGGATTATGGTTTCTATATCGTTATTTTTGGCTGTTTTTTCCGGTGCGCTGGTGATGACAAAATGGAGGAAAGAGCTCAAACTTGGCTATGCTTTGCTCACCTCTTTTTGTGCCCATGTATTACTGGCGTATGTTTTTGTGTATTTGTTTGGAAGCTATAAAATTGCACCGTACCTGATTGTGTTCTTGCCCCTAGCCGTGCTTGTTTATTTTTTGTTTGAAAGAAAAACGCTGCTTAAACACTTTCAAAAGGATAAAGCCATTGTGCTAAGCTACCTTTTGTTTTCCGTGGTGCTAGCGGTTTTATTGTACAACCAAACCATTTGGTATTCCGATGAAGCCACTTTTTGGGCGAGGGCGGTGAGAGAGCTGCACACGCTGGAAGGCAGCTATTTTACGCCGCATTCCAACATGCACCACAAAGATTACTACCCGGCTTTCATTCCGTTGCAATATGCATACACAAAGGTTTTTGGCTATGCAGAAAGCACCCTGTATGCTGTAAATGCACTGGGCATTATGGTGTCGCTTGTGGGCATAACCCAAACATTTAAAACGCAATCCATGCTAAAAAACAGCGCATTCATCGCGCTGTCCATGCTGTGCCTATCGGCAGGGTATCCAACCTTGTCCATCAACAGCCTCTTAATCGATGTACAATTGGCGGTGTTGCTGGTGACGGCTCTTATCATTTTGTTTTTAAGCCAAAGAGAGGGCGGCTACCTTTATCCTGTGGTGGCCATATCGTTTACGCTTATCTTTTTGAAGTCGTTCACAGGGTTGTTGTTTTGTGGAATTATTTTCCTGGGGCTTTTGTTTTCAAAGTTCGTTTTAAAAGAAAACATCGCATATAAAGCCATGGCGGTTTGTTTTGTGGGAATTGTGCTGCTACAGTGCAGTTGGTCGGTTTATTACACGGCCGGCAGCAACCGCCTTGAATATGAAGAAGCCGTTTTGCAAAATGAATGGTTCGACAGTGACATTGTGCCGACACAAAGCTCTTTTGACCTGCAAAACCTGTTCTTCTCAAACCCGCGAACGGGTTCTATTATGCAGGTGTTAAACAACGGTGCCGGCGAAAGCAATGTGCATTTGATAAACGATTCAATGGAAATTTTGTTGCACCAAAAACTGCAAAATGCCAACGGGAGTGCCTTTTTTGTGGCCGCGTGCCTGCTTTTCTTCCTGCTTGCATTTTGCGCTTATTCTTATAAAAATCGGCGTGTTTTGGCCTTTATGGGGTTCGTTTTGGCCGCGTGTGGCCTATATTTTGGGGGCATTTTGTTCACCTATTTCATCCAGCCCGAAATTCTATCCTCTTTGCTGCGGTATTTTTCCGTTGTGCTGGTTGTTTTAACGCTGGCCTTTTTCAAGTTTGTTTTCGACGGCGACGCACCTTTGCGTACCTGGCATAAAATTGCTTTGCTGGGCCTATTTTGTTGTGTTTTGTTGAACCCAATAGGGCTGATTCAAAATGTGGCAGTGCCCCCGGTGAATGAAAATTTTGTGCTGCACGAAGAAATTACGGCCGAGATGGCCCCTTATTTGGCAGCAGATGGGAACACCATGCTTTTTTATGGTGTGGATGCAGATGTGTTGCAAGCAAGTGGCTCTGTGAGTGCCGAGTGCGAATATTTCCTCTCCGAGCATCAAACGGTTATCTTGTTCAGAAACGAGCCCGGTTACGCACAAAACATCGATATGGAATTTTTGAACCACTACACACAAAATGCAATGGCAACCCGTTTGGTGATGAATTTTTATACACCGGAGTATATCACGGCGGTGTCGCAGCAGCTTCAAATAGACGAGCAAACGCCCATGCCTTGGGTGTTTCAGGTGGAAAAAGTGAACGGAAAACCCGTGTATACCCTTGTGGAGTTTGAAGAGGCATAAACGTGAAGCGGCGGGAAAAGGGGCCTGTGGCAGTTATGTTTACAACGCCTTGGGCATGGTGTAAAGCCGTGGTTTTTGTGCCCCAAAACACGAACACAAACATCAGCCCGGCCACATTGTGTTCAATTTGCACCAAAACAACCAAGATTGGATAGAAAAATTCGTTTCTGCTCTCGCATAAAGGGCTTGTATTCGGGTGGCAACGATTGTATAATTGGCTTGGTCAGCGCTTGAAAAGCGATTTTCTTTACGGAAAACATCGCTTTTGTTCAGGCGAAAATAGGTGGAAGAGGAAGGTGCACCGGGATGCAAGTTCCAACAAAAACAAAGCCCAAAAAAATGAAAAAATTGGCGAAGCAAACTGTCTTTTTTATTCTAAGCAACATCTTTTATGCTCTGGCTGTTCAGCTTTTTTACTTTCCAAACGACATTGCCGCAGGGGGGCTTACCGGCATTGCCACCGTGCTAACGCGGCTGGTGCCCATCTCCCTTGGGTTGTGGGTGTTTTTGCTGAACATTCCGTTTAGCATTTGGGCTGTTTTTGTGTTTGGCTGGCCCTATGCCGCCAAAAGCGTGGTTGCACCGGGTTTGTTCGCTGTGTTTGTGGATGTGTTCGCCCTCATTTTGCCGCCTGCAACCGACAATTTGCTGGTGGCGGCACTGTTCGGTGGTGTTTTTTCTGCCCTTGGGGCGGTGTGCATGGTAAAGGCCGAAAGTTCGGCCGGCGGCACCGATTTGATTGCACGGCTTTTGCGAAATTATTTTCCGCATATGTCCCTTGGCATTATGTTTTTAATTGTAAACGGCATCAGCGTGGTTTTTGCCATGGTGGTGTTTGGCAGCATCGAATTGGGCCTGATTGCCATTGTGGCTGTGTACACAAGTTCTTATATGACAGATAAAGTATTAACGGGCGTGGAAAGAGCCTGCCTATGTTATGTGATAACGCAAGAAACGCCAAACCAAATATCGGCGGACATCGCCCAAAAGTTGAATCGCTCGGTTACCTTGCAAAAGGGCATTGGCATGTATCACGAAACCAACCGTAACATTTTGATGGTGGTGGTGAAACCGCGCGAAATCATTTTGCTTAAGCGCATTGCCAAAGCGCACGACCCCAGTTCTTTTGTGGTCATTGCCCACGCCAGCGAGGTGATGGGAGGCAATTTTAAAAATGAATTGGCCTAAGGGAACATAGGGCCGAATAAACCCAAGGGGTGTTTATTCGGCCCCGGCGCAATTGGCAAGGCCTGAAAAGCAGGGGGGTGGGTTGCCTCATGGCTTTTCTTTTGCCGTGCTTATGCCGGTGTTGTGCTCGGCCAGGGCACGCACAAGGAGCTCAACGGCGTTGTGCACGCCCACTTTGGAGGTGTCGATACACAGGTGATACCGGCTCATATCTTGCCAGTTTTCCCCTGTACAGCTCTTGTAATAATGGCCTCTTTGGGCGTCAATGGCCAAAATTTCTTCGCGGATGTGCTCGCGCGAGCTTGTGTGCATGTCTTCGGGAACCTTGGCAAAACAGCGGTCGATTCTAAAATCCATATCCGATGAAAAAATAAATACTTTAAGCGGGTTTTGGCTGTGCAATACATGGTCTGAGCACATGCCCACAAAAACCCCTTGTGTTTCTTGTGCAAGCGTTTTCAGGGCCTCGATTTGCGTGTGGTTTTTCTCGCTGAAAGACAACTGCCGATAGGCCATAAAGGAACGGCTGAAGGTGTAAGTGGTGGGCTGTGCGGGCTCAAAGTGTGGTAGCTCTTCGGGGGGGATTCCCCGTTTTTTTGCAAGGTCTGCCAGCCTTTCTTTGTCGTAATAGGCGCAGTGCAGTGCCTCGGAAAGCCGCTTGCCCACCTCTCTGCCGCCGCTGCCAAACTGACGGTTGATGGTGATGAGCTGCCCACAGGGTGTTTGTGCTTCCAAGGGGGCTTCGCTGTGCAGCGGCTGTGCAAGGCTGTTCTCGAAATTTTGTAGGGTGCTGTTTTTGGCCAGTTGTTTTGCATTTCTACAAAGCAAAACCACCCCAACAATCATGGCGCAAAATTCGGCAAAAGGCACGCTAAGCCAAATGCCGTTTATCGAAAGAAAACGGGGCAAAACCAAGATGCCGATGCTGACGAAAACCAGCCCCCTGCTGGCGGCCACCAAAACGGATTCAAGCCCTTTTCCGATGAAGGTAAAGTAGCCCGAGTTTAAAATATTGAAGCCGGACAATAAGAAGGAAAAGCTGTACAGCCGCCCACCGGTTACAGCCAAATCGATGAGCGCTTGGTTGTTTTGAATGAACAGGCCGGCAAGCTGGCTTGTGAAGAAGAACAAAAGACAAAAGAGAAGCACCCCGAAAATGAGGTTGAAACAATAGGCAAGGCGCATAATTTGGCGCACGCGTTTATAATGGTGTGCACCAAAATTGTAGCTTACCAAAGGGCCGATGCCGTCTGAGATGCCAAACAACAGCATGCCGCCAAGGGTGCCGATATAATTGATGGCCGTGAAAGCCGCAACACCCTCGGCGCCGGCTCTTTGCATCAGAGAAACATTGAACAAAAAGGCCGTGAGTGCAATGGAAACGGAATTGACCCCTTCCGAGGAGCCGTTGTATAAAACCGGGGGAATGCACTTCGCGGAAAATTTGCCGCAAAAAACATGGAGAACGCTGTTTTTGCGCAGCAGGGGTGGAGCCACAAAGAGCAAAGCGGACGAGTAGGCAAGGCCGGTGGCAAGCGCTGCGCCCCCCACACCAAGGTCGAGGCGTGCAATCAACAGGTAATCCAGCGAAACATTCACAATTATGCTTAAAACACAGCCGTAGAAATACCGCTCGGGTTTGCCCACAATGCGGCACAAAAACCCAAAATAAAACATCAGGCACATGGGCACCGCAAAAAGAGAAATGGTTCGAATGTAAGTGTCGGTATCGTTTAGCAAAGCGGAGTCTGAGACAATCAATGTGGCCGCCTCGCGGTTTGAACACAAGCCCAAAACCTTGATGAGGAAAGCGATGACTACGGTTAGAATTTTGAATGTGTGAAAGCCGTTTTGCGCTTTTTCCGTGTTCTTCTGCCCAAGGCTTAGCCCCACATAACTTTGTGTGCCAATGCTGATGACCATGCTAACACCGATGATGAGCTGGAAAAAAGGCAGGGAGATGTTCACGGAGGCAAGTGCGTTGCTGCCCACAAAATTCCCCACAAAGATACCGTCTATCATGCCCTGCACGCCGGATATGATCATGGAAATTACAGCCGGTATGCAGTATTTTGCAAAGAGTTTTGGGACACTTTGTTTTGATAAAACGTTTTCTGAGGACATGTTGACTCCTTGCTTAGCTGGTGCCTACAAATGGTGTTCAAACGGTTTGTTTCAACTATTTGTAGACCTTATTTGATGGGTGAATTGGAAAACGGTTTTGGATTTGTGCTTAAAGAAAACAGAAAGGCAGGAAAAACAGATGGACACACCGGTTTTAAAGCAGAGGGCCTTTGCCTTTATCGATGAGCAAGGCGATTTTTTTTGGCACATTGCGCAAGCGTTGAAGATGCGGCCGGAGCTTGGATACCGAGAGTGGGAAACCAGCCGATACCTGCAAAAGTGGATACGGGAACATTTGCCTGCCGCCAAACTGGAAAGTGATTTGGTGCGAACGGGGTTCAAGGCCTATCTGCACGGCGAAAAGAGGGAAAGACCTTGCGTGGTGGGCATTGTGGGTGAGCTGGACGCCGTTTACACGCCAAGGCACCCAGAGGCCGACAAGGCCACGGGCAATGCACACACCTGTGGGCATGATATGCAGCTGGCCTCCATGCTGGGCGCCGCCTATGTGCTGCAAGAATGCAATTTAATGCGTGAATTAAGTGGGGATGTGGCCTTGCTCGGCATCCCCGCAGAGGAGAGCTTGTGCCCTGCCGATTTTGTGAAAGAACTGATGCAACACGGCATAGACGGCGCAGGAAAGATGGAATTTTTAAAAAGAGGCTATCTCGAGGATATAAGCATGTACTTAATGCCCACTGAACAAGCAGAAAATGACATATACAGGATTTAAAATGTCA
>CAYJNQ010000045.1:6019-12641 GCA_964371725.1 uncultured Oscillospiraceae bacterium | reverse complement strand
AGTACAATACCTTTTTGCCGCAGGTGCCTTATCAAGCATTTCCTGTATTCTTTTCGGTGATTTGTCATAGGCCACATCAAAGCCAACAATTTGACGTGGATTTCGGCTTACCACCGTCATGATGTAGACGTTTTCGCGTGTGTCAGACGTGCCTTTTTTCTCGATAAACCAGTACAGTTCATCAAGTTCTAAACACTCTACCAACTTTTCAACATTCACTTTGTTTTTTTATCCAGTTATATACGTTATCTTTGCTCATCCCCCATATTTTCCCTACTCCTCGGCCACTTGCTCCCGCATAATATATTTTTAGTGCCAATGCTCTTGTCTCTTCATCGTAAGCATTTCTTTTCGGCTCTAAAGTATACGTGTTATTGCAGTGTCTACAGAGTATTCGTTGTGTTCCCGAGCGATTCTTTCCGTTTTTTGGCTTGTCCCTCACTCTGACCACACCTTGGGCACTTCTTTCCCTCTTCTATTTTACAGGTTTTCATATATTTATTATACCACTTTTTGCGCTAAATATCACGCCTACTTATCCACTCCCTGGTGTTTCCTATGCCGAATTTCACACAAACAGAAACCGAAAGGCGTGTTGTTTAAACCGAGTTTTCGTGGTATAATTTTAGATTAAACTGGATGCTTTGTGCGATAAGGTGGTGGGTGTGTTGCGTGTGATGGGAATAGACCCGGGCTATGCCCTTGCGGGCTACGGTGTATTGGAGGCAACAGAGCAAGGCCTGCAAGCCGTGACATTTGGTGTTGTAAGTACGAAAGCGCACACCCCCATGCCCGACCGCTTGCAAGAAATCCATTCAGATTTCACTGAGCTTTTGGCCACGTTTTGCCCGCAGGTGGTGGCCATTGAGTCCCTATTTTACCAAAACAACCAGAAAACAGCCATTGCCGTGGCCGAGGCACGTGGTGTGATTTTATTGGCGGCAAAGCAGGCAAATGTCACGGTATTTGAATACACCCCCCTGCAAGTGAAACAGGGTGTTACCGGCTACGGCAAGGCAAGCAAACATCAAATACAGCAAATGGTAGTACGTCTTTTGCAGTTGAAAGCTGTTCCGAAACCGGATGACGCCGCCGATGCTTTGGCCATTGCTGTATGCCATGCGCATGCGGCACACAGTGCACAGCTTGGACGTCACCGAACACGTCGTCAACAGCAGGGGTACGAGTAAACCTCTGATTTCAAAATATAAGGCAGGGTGGAAACACAATGATTTATTCTTTAAGCGGAACCCTTTCGGAAAAAGGCCCTTCGGAAACCGTGATTGAGTGCGCCGGGGTGGGTTACTTGGTTACGGTGTCGGCCGCAGCGCTCGGTGCTTTGCCGGCTGTGGGCGACAACGCTACACTATACACCAGTTTGCACCTCAGTGAAAACGACATAAGCCTCTATGGTTTTGCAAACAGTGGTGAACGTGGTATGTTTTTGATGCTTGTGGGTGTGAGTGGTGTGGGGCCAAAAGCCGCCTTGGCCATTTTATCGGCGCTTTCACCGGAAAAAGTTTCTCTGGCAGTGGCCACGGGAGACCACAAAACGCTTACAGCCGCAAATGGTGTGGGGCCAAAACTTGCACAGCGCATTGTTTTGGAGCTAAAAGACAAGCTTTTGGCTTTCCAGCCGGGCGGCGTATCGCTTGATGATGTACAACACACCGCGAGCCCGCAAGGGGGCGACCAAAGCGCCAAAGCGGTTGCGGCTTTGGTGAGCCTTGGGTACTCCCAAAGCGAGGCGGCGCTTGCCGTGGCCGGCATTGACGCGGCTTTACCCCTTACCGAAATCATTCGTTTGGCTTTGCGCAGCATGGGCAAAAGCTAGAACCTGTTCATAAGCAAAAGGAGGAATCCCATTGGCCATAGAACCTTCTGCCCAAGAGCCACAAATGTCCGAGCGGCTCGTATCCCCCGAAATGGTGCACGAAGATTTTGAGGGCGAGCAAAATCTTCGTCCTCAGAAACTTTCCGAATACATCGGGCAAGAAAAAGCCAAAGAAAATTTAACCGTGTATCTCAAGGCAGCCAAAATGCGCGGCGAAGCCCTGGATCATCTGCTCTTATATGGCCCGCCCGGCCTTGGCAAAACCACGCTGGCCGGAATTGTGGCGCATGAAATGGGTGTACAATTTCGCATCACCTCCGGCCCTGCCATCGAAAAACCGGGCGACCTTGCCGCTTTGCTTACCAACTTGCAAGAGGGAGATGTGCTCTTTATCGATGAAATCCACCGCCTTTCCCGCCAGGTGGAGGAGGTATTGTATCCGGCACTCGAAGATTTTGCCCTTGATATTTTGATTGGCAAGGGCCCCAGTGCACAGTCGGTGCGCATTGAGCTTCCTCGTTTCACGCTCGTGGGGGCCACTACAAGGGCCGGCCAACTGTCCGGCCCATTGCGAGACCGCTTCGGTGTGGTGCTGAAATTAGAGCTATACAGCCCCGAGGAAATTCAAAACATTGTGTGTCGGTCGGCCGATATTTTGGAAATGGCATGCGTGCAAAGCGGTGCAGAGATCATCGCCCTACGTAGCAGAGGCACGCCGCGTGTGGCCAACCGTCTATTGAAGCGCGTGCGCGATTTTGCCATGGTGCACGGCGAGGGTGTAATCGACGCACGGCTGGCTCAGTTTGCCATGGAGCGTATGGAGATTGACGACAGTGGCTTGGATGAGCTTGATAGGCGCCTTTTGCGCGCCATCATCGAATTGTATGAGGGGGGGCCTGTGGGCCTGGAAACCCTGGCCGCCACTTTGGGCGAGGAAGCGGTAACCTTGGAGGATGTGTGCGAGCCCTATCTGATGCAGAAAGGCTTGCTCAAACGCACGGCGCGGGGGCGCTGTGTAACGCACATGGCCTATCGCCACCTTTCTCTATCACTGCCTGAGGAGCCTGCCACACAGCGTACCCTCGAGGAATGGTTGCAGGGAGAATGAGCGTGTGAACCTACTTAAACAACAAACACATAGTATAATTTCATATAGTATATACTAAAAATGAAACAGAAAACGAAGCGGATATTCAATAAAACACATGGATAAGACAAAGAAGAATGGAGGCGCAACAATGCGGGTAGCAAGCGATTGGGTTGACTATCGCCTGTTGGATGCGAGTGACGGAGACCGGCTGGAGCGCTGGGGTAAGATTGTGTTGCAACGGCCGGACCCGCAGGTGATTTGGCAAACAGAAAAACAACACCCGGCGTGGAGTAAAGTGGACGCCCTTTACCAAAGAAGCAAGCAGGGCGGTGGGCGCTGGCAGTTGTACCGAAAATTCCCACAAAAGTGGCAGCTTTCTTATAAAGAGCTCAGTTTTGTTATCAGCCCCACAGGGTTTAAGCACACAGGTGTTTTTCCGGAACAAGCCGTGAACTGGGAGATATACAAAGAGCTCATCTGTAAAGCAGAAAAACCTGTCAAAGTTCTCAACCTGTTTGCCTACACCGGGGGCGCTACCTTGGCCTGTGCCGCTGCCGGCGCCGCCGTTACGCATGTGGATGCCAGCCGCGGCATGGTGAATTGGGCACGAGAAAATGCCGCGGCCAGCCACTTAGAAAATAAGCCAATTCGCTGGATTGTGGATGACTGCGAAAAATTTGTAGCCCGCGAAATTCGCCGTGAAAAACGCTATGATGCCGTTATTTTAGACCCACCCAGCTACGGGCGTGGACCCGGCGGTGAGGTGTGGAAGCTTGAGGAAAAGCTTTGGCCGCTTTTGCAATTGTGTAGCCACGTGCTCAGCGAAGACGCACTGTTCATGGCGTTGAACAGTTACACGGCCGGCCTTGCCCCCGGTGTGATGGGCTATATGCTTGGTACGCTATTGCCGCCACGTTTTGGTGGGCAGGTACAAAGCGAGGAAGTGGGGCTGCCTCTGGAAACCGGTGGGGTATTGCCCTGTGGGGCAACGGCCCTTTGGTGCAGATAGGCGGCGATTTTGGAATAACATCATTAAATAGGAAATATAATGAAGAAAAACAACAATGAGTATATCATAGAAACACAGAAACTTGCGTTTCAATATCATGAGGGTGGCCCTTTTGTGGTGGATGGGATTGACCTTTTGGTGGAGAAGGGTGAGTTTTTGGTGGTTTTAGGTGCAAACGGATGTGGAAAAAGCACCTTGGCGAAACAGCTAAATGCCATTTTGGAGCCCACACGTGGGTCTGTATGGGTGGAGGGGTTTAACACAAGTGAAGCTGACAACCTTTACACAATTCGCCAAAAAGTAGGCATGGTTTTTCAAAACCCGGACAACCAAATTGTGGCCACTGTGGTGGAAGAGGACGTGGCGTTTGCCCTGGAAAATTTGGGTGTTCCACAAGAGGAGATGCAGCAGCGCATTGAAGAAGCCATGCAGGCCACGGATATTTACAAGTATCGAGAAAGGCAACCACATAAATTAAGCGGCGGGCAAAAACAGCGTGTTGCCATTGCCGGTGTGTTGGCCATGAACCCGGATGTACTGGTGCTAGACGAGGCAACGGCTATGCTGGACCCGCGCGGGCGTGAAAAAATCATGCGCACGGTACAAAAACTCAACCGTGAAAAAGGCATTACAGTGGTGCACATCACACACTACATGGAGGAGGCGGCCCTGGCCGACCGTGTTCTGGTGATGGAAGAGGGCAAGGTGGCGTTTTTTGGCACACCGAAAGAGGTGTTCAGCCGTGAAGAAGAGTTGCGCCGCCTCCATTTGGATGTTCCACAAACGGCAGAGCTGTTTGAGCTGCTAACCGACCTTGGCTTACCGTTGCCCAAGGGTGTCATCACAGCTGAGGAGTGTGCCCGCATTTTATACAACACGCTTACAAAGGAAGGCAACTTGAAAGGGGGTGAGGGGGATGACACCCATCGTGCGTTGTGAGGCGCTGCGCTATGTGTACAACGAGGGATTGCCCGATGAGACGGTGGCCATTGAGGACATCAACTTTGAGCTGGCGGCGGGCGAGTTTTTGGGTGTAATCGGCCCCACCGGATGCGGAAAAAGCACTTTGATTACACATTTTAACGGCCTGCTTAAGCCAAGCAGCGGTAAAATATTCATCGATGGACATGACCTTTGGCAGGAAAAGAAAAATATGAAAGCCTTTCGCTTTCTTACGGGGCTTGTGTTTCAATATCCCGAATATCAGCTTTTTGAAGAGAGCGTAGAAAAAGACATTGCCTACGGGCCACGCAACATGGGTCTTGGAGAAGAGGAAATAAACGAGCGCGTGCAGATGGCAGCCAACTTTTGTGGCCTGCCAAAGGACGTGTTGAAAAAAAGCCCGTTCGAGCTCAGTGGTGGGCAAAAGCGGCGTGTGGCCATTGCCGGCGTGATTGCCATGCGGCCGAAACTGTTGGTTTTGGATGAGCCGGCAGCGGGTCTAGATCCGGTGGGCCGCGACACCATTTTGGAACAAATCAAAGACTATCATCGCAAAACCGATACAAGTGTGATTCTGGTGAGCCACAGCATGGAAGATGTTGCCAAATATGCAAACCGTGTGCTGGTTTTACAAAATGGAGGGATCGCCCTGTACGACACCACCCAAAACGTGTTTGCCCGCGCACAGGAATTGTTGGACATGGGGCTTTCTGTTCCACAGATAACCCAGGTGTTTTTGCGCTTGCGTGAGCTGGGGCTTGCCATCGACACCAATGTGTATACAGTGTCGTATGCCGCACAAACCATTTTAGCCTATGCCAAAAAGGGGGATTCACATGCTTCGTGATATCACCATTGGCCAGCATTTGCCCGGGCACTCTGCCTTGCATCAGTTGGATCCACGTTTAAAACTGGTGCTCACCATCGCATACATCATCATTCTGTTTGTGGGTACGAACCCACTTGGTATTGCGCTTAGCTTATTGTTCCTGCTTTTGTGCTACACGGCGGCCAAAATTCCCTTGCGCATGATTTGGAAAAGCATCAAGCCGCTTTTGCCCATTGTTTTGTTTACCGCCGTGTTAAACCTGTTTTTTTTGCCGGGTGAGACCGTTTTGCAGGTGTGGGTGTTTACCATTACCGATGAAGGCATTCGTTATGCCATTCTTTTGGCCGTGCGCATTCTGGCTTTGATTTTGGGCACGAGTCTACTCACCTACACCACCAGCCCCATCGTGCTTACCGATGCCATCGAGCGCTTGCTTAGCCCGCTGGCAAGGTTCAAATTTCCCGCCCACGAGCTTGCCATGATGATGACCATCGCCCTGCGTTTTGTTCCCACATTGATTGATGAGACCGACAAAATCATGAATGCACAAAAAGCACGTGGAGCAGATTTAGACACGGGCAATCTACTTCAGCGTGTAAAGGCATTGGTTCCGGTTCTCATTCCGCTGTTCCTCTCGGCTTTTCGCCGTGCAGACGAATTGGCCTTGGCCATGGAATGTCGCTGCTATCGAGGTGGAGAGGGCAGAACAAGGTTGCGGAAATTGCATATTGGGGCAAAAGATGTTGGTCTCACGGTGTTTAGCCTTGTGTATTTTTCAATGATTGCATCAACCGTTTGGTTGTATCCATGGATACAGGGGCTGCGATGATGAATATTTTGCTAACGCTTTCCTTTCGGGGAACACACTATCACGGTTTTCAGGTGCAACACAACGCGCTCAGTGTTTGCGAAGTGGTG
>CAYJNQ010000045.1:0-6009 GCA_964371725.1 uncultured Oscillospiraceae bacterium | reverse complement strand
AAGTGGTGCAAGATGCCCTGCAAGCCGTGTTTGCACAGCGCCCTGCCGTAAAGGGCTGTAGCCGCACCGATGCCGGTGTTCATGCGCGCAGCTACGCGCTCAGTGTGCACTGCGAAACCCGCATTCCGATGGAGAAGCTTCCGCTTGCGCTCAATGCCCATTTGCCAAGCGATGTGCGTGTGCGCGCGGCGCGCATGGTTCCACCCAATTTCCACGCTCGCTATAGTGCCGCAGAAAAAGAATACAGCTACCGTTTTCTCAACGCCCAAAGTGATGACCCACTGATGGAGGGGCTTTATTACCGTGTAAGTGGTGTTTTGGACGAAGCTGCCATGCACCGGGCGGCAAAAGCCCTCTGTGGCCAACATGATTTCAGCGCCTTTTGTGCTGCGGGTGCAAAACCGGGCGAGCGCACACGCACAATTACCCGTCTTGAAGTGCAAAGACAGGACGACTGGGTGGTGATGCGCATTGCTGCAGACGGGTTTTTATACAACATGGTGCGCATTATAGCGGGTAGCCTGCTTTCAGTGGGCCAAAAATACAGCTCGGAAGAAAGCCCCAAAATCGCGCTGGATAGCAAGGACCGCCGCAAAGCAGGGGTAACCCTGCCGGCCAAAGGTCTTTGTCTTGAGAAAGTGTTTTATCCACCACATGCATTTCTTACACAAGGGGATGATTCGGCTGTATCCTCTGCTTCAATTTGAGTGACAGAACGCCGGCAGAAGAACGCCTTGAAAGGGGGTGCCGCATGGACGGTTCAAAAAAAGAAAAAAGCAAAAAAAAATTGCGGCACACAAAACTGGTGTTGCCACAAGAGCACGAGGAAGAACCCAAGGAGGCACGGGAACACCAAGGCGGTGGGCGCATTCAGCGGGCGCAGCTTGCTGTGGGTGCAAAATTACCGCCGGATGCATTGCCCCTGCAAGAAAAGCCTACTTCTCCCCAATCAAAAGAGAAAATGCCGGGCACATCTGCCGAGCAAGCGAAGACCACTGCAAAAGAAGCATCGGAAGATTCGGCAGATTCCCTGCCTCAAAATGCAATTTTAATACCCAAAATAAATCAACGTGTGCTCAATTTGCGCCGAAAGAAACGTCGAAAACGCCTGCTGATTTTGGGGCTGTTGGTTTTTGCGGTTTTTTGTGTGTGGCTTTATTTAAGCAACTCTTACCTTTATGTGGTGATGGGCGCACAAGATTTGGTGGATTCGATACAGGTGGCTCTCATGCCGGGCGATGGATTTCCTATTGAATACTCGGTTCCCGGCTATGTGCAATCCGAGGGGATGGGCAGTGGTGGTTTTGCCTCTCTTGGTGAAAAAGACCTCGTGCTGTTTTCTGCATCGGGGGAAGAATTGAGGCGTGTGCAGCATGGGTTTGCAAACCCGGGACTTTCGGCAGGAGACAGACGGGTTTGCGTTTACAGCCGAGGCGGCACAGGTTATCTTGTAGAGAGCCGCAGCGAAGTGCTGCTAAGACAAACCACAGAAGACGACGTTTTGTTTGTGGAAATGAGTGACAACGGCAACCTGATGGTGGTTACCTCCTCACGGTATAGATCGGATGTGCAAATTTTTGGCAACTTGTATCATGTGGAACCTCTTTTTTCTTGGGAACTTGTAGATGAAAAACCCGTGGATGGTGTATTTGCCCCCAACAACAGCGATTTTGCTCTTGGCTGTCTCTCCTCAGAGGGTGGTGCGCTGGGTACTACTGTTTATTTACTCAACAGTGGCCAAAACGAGCCAATCGCTACTGTGCGCGCCGATGATGCGCGTTTGCTCACCATGGAATACCTCTCCTCCAACAGGCTCCTTGTGGTGTATGACCGCTACGCGGCTGTTTATAATGCCCAAGGCGAAGAGACAGAGCGCTACGATTATGCGGGCCGTAATTTGCTTACGGCCAATGTGGGTTTTGGGCGCGTAGCCCTTGTTTTCGGATCGCACGGACGCGAAAATTTTGATGTAACACTTTTGTACGACGATTTGCGCCCTATTTTTGAGGTGGTCTCCTCCGGTACGGGCCAGGCACACGTGCTCAGCGCGGAAGAGGGCGTCTTGCTTCTTTTTGGCCAACAAGTGGAAGCTTTCGACCTGAATGGGAACCTTGTGCAAACCAAAGATTTTGAAGAAAAACCGCTGGGGCTTGTACAAGCCAGAGAGCCTTTGCTCCTCACCGTTTCCAGTGCCATTTCTTTGCAAGATATGTTTGAGCGAGAACAAGCCGCATCGGAAACCGCTTAGCCAACCAATTTAAGCCTACTCACTTCGCCTGGAAAGGCAGAGAGGAACTTTTATGCAATTAAATGCCCTCGCTTTCGATTTGATTTGCTTTTCCATTGTGGCCTTAACTGCACTTTATTTTTCGGGACGAGGTGGGTTGATGGGGTTGCTGAGCATGGTGGGCACCGTGCTGGCAGCCGGTGTTTCCATGTTTGCCGCGCGCAGCCTGGCTTCGCCGGTGTTCGATACCTTTTTTCGTGATCGTCTCATCACAGGCCTTGAGGAATCTTTTTTACATCAAAGTGCGCAAGAACCGCGCCTTGCGCTTGAAGAGTTCAGCCGGCAATTGCCCAGCGGGCTGCAAGATACGATGCTTGCCGCCATGGAGCAAATTGATATAGGCACCGAAGGTTATGTGGAACTTTTGGTGAACGACGTGGTAAAAGCCATTTTGCTTCCGGCCATTGTTCTGCTTCTGTTTCTCCTCTTCTTTGCCCTGCTTCGGCCCATTGTCGGTGTGTTGCTCCACTTGCTTCGCAGGGGGCGAGATTTTGCCAAGTTGAAAACACCACAAAGAATTGCAGGCGCTTTGATTGGTGTTTTGCTGGGTGGTGTCTATGCACTTGTGCTCGTCAATGTGGCGGCCGGCATTGCCCCCATCATGGAGTTTCCATTCTTTCAAAGCAATGCACTGGAGGATAGTTTTTTTTACACACTCTTCGCAAATCAGGGACTGATTTTATAAAAACAAAAATCTTAGCAGTCTAAAGAGGGGATTGCTAATTCGCTGCACTTGTTGTATAATGGCAGTAGAAAGCTTATGGGCTGCTCTGTTTTGGGATACTGCCAAATATTTTTAAGTTTTGTCACAGAGATTCCATAATGTTTTGGTATAGTGTGGATAGCAAATCAAAACCATGCCATGAGACAAAATGGTTTTAAGAGCAACGGGTTTGCAGAAAGGAAAGGCATGCCATGATGATGTGCAAAAAGTGCAACAAACGACCGGCAATTGTGTTTATTCAACGAATGGAAGGGGCAGAAAATCACAGCGAGGGTTATTGCCTAACCTGTGCAAAAGAGCTTGGCATTAAGCCGGTAAATGATATGATTCAGCAATTTGGTATTTCCGATAATGATATTGAAAGCTTGGAAGAACATTTTGCAAGCTTTGCAGGCGAAGATGGTTTTTCTGCTTTGCAAGAATCTTTTTCGGGTGAAGAGCCTTTGGAGCAAGACGAGAGCGAGAGTGAGGACGGGGAGGATGACTTCAAACCCGGCCGAAGTGCTGTTTTTCCGCTTCAAATGGGTGGCAAAAAACGCGAAAAAACCGACGATAAAAAGCGTAGCAAAGAAAAAGTATCCAAACACAAATTTTTAGATACCTATTGTGAAAATCTAAACCAAAAAGCAATAGACGGCAAGCTGGATAAAGTGATTGGACGCGACAGAGAGATTTACCGCACCATTCAAATTTTGTCGCGCCGCCAAAAAAACAACCCTTGCCTTATCGGTGAAGCCGGCGTGGGAAAAACAGCCATTGCCGAGGGCATTGCCTTGCGTATTGTTGCCGAAAAAGTGCCCAGCCTTTTAAAAGACAAGGTGATTTACCTTTTGGATATGACCAGCCTTGTGGCCGGCACCCAGTTCCGTGGGCAATTTGAAAGTCGTGTAAAAGGTCTTATCGGGGAAGTAAAGAATGCAGGCAACATCATTTTGTTCATTGATGAGGTGCACAGCATCACCGGTGCGGGCGATTCGGAAGGGGCCATGAATGCAGCCAACATTTTAAAACCGGCGCTTTCACGTGGCGAAATCCAGGTTATTGGCGCCACCACTTTTTCGGAATATCGAAAGCATATTGAGAAGGACCAGGCTTTGGAACGCCGATTTCAACCGGTAAAAGTGGAAGAACCCAGCTTGGAGGACACCGTACAAGTGCTTTTGGGTGTAAAGGAATATTATGAAGAACATCACCATGTGCGCGTAAACGGCCAAATTGTTGACCAGGCGGTGCGGCTATCTGAACGCTATATCACCGACCGTTTCCTGCCGGATAAGGCCATCGACTTGTTGGACGAAGCGTGCGCTTGCTGTAGTTTGCGCCATGTGGAGATATCCGATTGGTTGGATAGCGAAAAGCGCCTGCAGGTGTTGAGAGCCGAAGAACAAGAATTGGAGGCACAGCAGGAGCCAGACTATGAGCACCTTGCCCGTGTGAAAAGCGAAACGGCCCGTTTGATGACACAGGCTGTGGAGATGAAAAGTGTTGTGGATGAAATTGAAGTAGAAATGGTTGATCTTGCCCGCGTTATCGAGCTTTGGACAGGTATTCCCGCTATGAAAATTGAAGAGAGCGAGTATACAAAACTGGCCCATTTGGAAGAACGCTTGCGAGAAAAAGTGGTGGGGCAAGACGAGGCCGTGCACCTTGTGGCTTCGGCCATCAAACGAGCACGTGCCGATATTAACGGGCGCAGACGCCCGGCCAGTTTTATCTTTGTAGGCCCTACGGGCGTTGGTAAAACCGAGCTTGTGAAACAGCTTGCATTCGATTTGTTCGATTCTGTCGACCCGCTTATTCGCTTAGACATGAGCGAATTTATGGAGAAACATGCCGTGAGCCGTTTGATTGGCTCTCCACCTGGATATGTTGGCTACGATGAAGCGGGCCAGCTTACCGAAAAGGTGCGCCGCAAACCATACAGTGTGGTTCTTTTCGATGAAATTGAAAAAGCCCATCCAGATGTGATGAATATTTTGTTGCAAATTTTGGATGAGGGAAAAATCAACGATGCGCAAGGCCGTTCGGTGAGTTTTGAAAATACCGTGATTTGTATGACCTCGAACGCCGGCTCAACCGACCGAACGGCAAGTCTTGGTTTTGATAAAAGCAGAGAAGTGGCCAACCGCGAAAAAAACATCAAAGCACTCAAAGAGTTTTTAAGACCCGAATTTTTAAGCCGTGTGGATGAGATGATTAGCTTTAAAGCGTTGAGCGAAGAGGACCTAAACCATGTGGCTGCCCTGATGTTGGGGGAATATTTGGATCCTTTGCAAAATAAAGAAATTGTTCTCACGTGGGATACAGAGGCTCTTAAAATTTTATGCGAAAAAGCAAAGGGTGGTCAATTTGGCGCACGAGATTTACGCCGTGTGATTCGAAAAGAGGTAGAAGAGCGCATTGCCGAAGGCATTTTAAGCAATCGTAAGCTCGAAAAAATCAGCGTTGGGGTGTCTACCGGAGGCGAAATTGATGTAAACTTCTCTTGACAAACCACAAAAAAACAGGTATAATTTTTTATGCTGCAAGCTTTGCAGCATAGTTGCGGATGTAGTTTAGTGGTAAAACCCCAGCCTTCCAAGCTGGCTTTGTGGGTTCGATTCCCATCATCCGCTCCAGTCAGAGTGTTGTTATAGGAACTAAGTTTCTATAACGGCACTTTTTCTATTTTCATTTATATAATCTGCCAAAGGAGATTTACAACTATCTTCTTTGGCAGTTGTTTTAATTTGCCTTTTTATCCGGGGCTTTATTTGTCAACTTTACACCCTTGCGAGTGTCAATTAAATGAAATAACTTTCTTTTCATCAAAAGATTATGAAGCTCATGCACATCTTTTTGTGTCGGTGCCTCTTTTATTTGCGTTGCTACGTTATGCATGAGTTTGAACTCATCGGGTTTGATGTTTAAAATATCGCAAGTCAGTTCGCCGAGCAGAAAAGTCTGTCAACGCCGATTGAAATTTGCATGAATATGGCGATTAAATTTTGTAGTTATT
>CAYJNQ010000044.1:0-12747 GCA_964371725.1 uncultured Oscillospiraceae bacterium | reverse complement strand
AAGCCGGTGAACCGCTGTGCAGTTCTCCCGGACAAACCCTCTTGCAAAGTGCGAAGCGGCCAAAAGCTCGCTTTGCCTGAACAGTGGTTTTTCGGCCTACTTACGCCTAAAAAACGTATCCCTTTGCCATCCGTATTTGTCGCCCGGTTCTGGACCCGACATACTCCGCGGAAAAACCGGCGCGCTTCTTGGCAAAAACCACGCCGCAACCTCCCGCTTCCTCGCATATCGCCACTTCGCTTTTTTGCTCAAAAGGCGAAGTTGTCGCAATTACCCAATAAGGATATCAAAAATTCGCTCCGATTGCAATACTTTTTTTGAAATTGTGTGCGTTTTTTTATTTTTGTATACTTAACCGGTTTATTGCGAATTTCATCCTTCTTTTTTAACCATTTTAGGCAAGCACTCCGGCTGCTTGCAACAAAAGGCACAAGCCATACAGCAAGGGCTGGTGCACCACATAGAGGGAAAGGCTGTGCCGCCCTGCCCATTCCAGCGGGTTTTTACCCGGCTTTGTGGCTGTGAAACGCTCTTTGATAAGCGCCCAGCCAAAGTAGCCCGTGTAATACAAAAAAAACCACGGCACAAGCGGGAAGTAATCTCCCGAAAAGAAGTCAGGCCCGGGCAAGCCTAAGAAGAACAGAAAATCGGTTTGATACAACGCCTGCGGCAACAGCCACAGCGGCATCTCCAAAAGGCCCACATACCCGCGCGGCACACCCCGTAAAAACACAAACAAAAGGGCACATACTATAAAACCTGCAAATGGGGGCATTTTTTTTAGAAAGTGCCGAAGCGGCACCGACAAGAGCATGGCAACCCCCAGAAAATGCAAAATCCCAAACACCACACGCTGGCTTGGCATGGCCACAAACGAAACAAGCGACACGAGCAGCGCGCATGAAAGCACAAGCAGAGCACGCCTCAATGTTTTGCTTCCATAGTGCAGCGACGCACCCGACACCAAAATGAACACCCAGCAAATGCTCTGTTGCCACACATAACCCGGGGTTTCCGGGTACCAGGGCACTTCCACACCAAATAAATACACTAGGTCAAACATCCCGTGGTAAAGCACCATGCTTAAAACGGAAAACCCGCGCAACACGTCCAGCAGGCGAACTCGTTTTTTTTCCATGTTATCCCCTGTTTTTTGCGGTTTCTTGCAGGCGCTTTATCACCGGCTCTTCGGGCGTGACATAGGCGGTTTCGTATTGCTCGTACAGCACCATGCCAAGCGGCAAATCGCGCGTTTTGCGCAGGTGTTTCACCTCGGTGTAGTCCACAGGCACCTTGGCCCCATTTTTCTGGCTCGAGTGCCACACCGCCAACTGCGCTGCCTCGTTCTGTGTGGCAAGCGGGATGTCTCGCCCCTCGCTCATCACCACCACATGGCTACCCGGCGCATTTTTTGTGTGAAACCACAAATCCTTGCCTCTCGCCGTTTTTAAACTTAGTTTTTCATTTTGTAAATTGTTCCGCCCCACCAATATCAAAAATTCGTCTGTGGAGTGATATCGTAAAAAATCGGCCGGCTTTTGCTTTTTCTCGGCATGCTTTGCATTTTTCAGGTATCCCTGCGCTTTGAGCTCTGCGCGCACTTCCGCAAGGGCAGCTTCCCCCTCGGCCAGGTCAATCTCATACAAGACACTCTCCAAATAGACAATTTCTTTTTCGCCCGTTTCCAAAAGCTCTGTTAGTTTTTGCACGGCCGTACCTTTCTTTTTGTACTCTTTAAAATACCCTTGGGCATTCTGGCTTGGGTTTAAGCGCACATCCAAGGAAATGCTCTGCTCTTCGTTTTTATACCAGTTGAAAACCCGCACCTCTTTTGCACCTTTTTCAAAGGCGTGCAAATTGGCCGTGAGCAATTCCCCTTTGACACGCAAATGCTCGCTGTCTTCGCTTTCCGCAAGCTCCTCGCGCCTTGCAGCCTGTTTGCGCACGGCGCGCTCGTACAAATTTTGCACGGTTTTGCGCAATGCTTTTGATTTTTGCCGCAAACGCTCGCCCTTGTCTTTTTGCGCATAGTAACCCTCGAGCATTTCGGAAAAGCTCGCAAAAAAAACCAGCTCGCACTGCGGCTCATACTGGTGAAGCTGTGTGAAACTGAATTCCACCAGCGTACCATCCTCTTTTTTCACGAGGTTTGCACGCCCTCCGGCCTCATAGTCGGCACGTATTTCGTGAATGGCCTGCACCAGTTTTTCTTTTTGTGCCCCACTGAGCTCTGCCGCCAGCGGCTCCTCGCCGCCAAAAGCTCGGTATACAAGCTCGCGCAAGACAACCGGCCCAAGGCCACCGGCCGTTTTGGAAAGTGCTTGCAACACCGTGCCCTGCCTTTCGCAAAGCCGCTCCACAAACAACACGACGGGTGTTTGCAAAATATTTTCCAGTTTTCGCATGGGCGGCAAGGTGTAGGAAAGCCCCGGTAAAAGCTGACGCACCTCGCTGTCGTCGAAACCCACACGTTTGAGTGCGTCGATGATTTTTGCATCTTTAAAGCTTCCATCTTCAGCGCGCTCGCGCGAAAACAACACCAGGTTGCAATAGCGCCCCATGAGCTCTGCTGCAAGCGTGTTGTATACAAGGTCGCCCATTTCATTCACGCACTGAAAATCCAAAAACAAGATACGCTCCATGGGCAGGGTGCGCGCACAGAGAAACCGTCCGCCCGTTAAATGCTTTCTAAGCAGCATGCAAAACGAGGGGGGCACAGCCGGGTTTTCATATTTCATTTCGGTTTTGCATACACGGGCAGAACCCGTGCGTGCGGCGAGCAACAAAGAGAACCCGGCATGACGTGTGCGCATTTGCAACACCACTTCATCACGGGTTGGCTGATAGATTTTATCAATGCGAGACTCTGCCAGTTCCACTTGCAGCTGCCTTGCCGTCAAGGCCAATGTGGCCGCATCCAGCGCCATGGTTTTTTTCTCCTCTATCTTGGGTTTGCGTATTGGAACGGGTCTTTTGCCTCGTTTGCAATGAGCACCCTGAGCTGTGGGTATTGTTTGATAAGACGGTCGGCCACCACGGGCACCACAGGAAATTCTGTGGAAAAATGCCCGGCCGAAATCAAAGACACACCCGCCTCTTTCGCGTCGATGGCATCGTGATGGTCCGCTTCACCCGTAAGCAAACAGTCCACACCCTCTTTGAGCATCTCTCCCACAAGGCCGCCACCGCTGCCGCCAAGCACAGCCAGTTTTCGCACGGGCTTGCCCGCATCCACAAAGCGCACCCGTGCCGAAAAGCGTTCGGCAAAATGGTTTGCAAGGCGTGTGGCCGACATCTCCTGCCGAAGCGTCCCCATCCTGCCCACCTGCGCAAACACCTGTGTGTCCTGTAAACCCAAGATGGCCGTTAAAATATCGTTCACGCCACCCGGGGCCGCATCTAAATTGGTGTGCACACAAAGTGCACTGATGTGTTTGCGCACCAGTTTGTACACGAGGTCTCCCCGGCTTACACGCGCAATCTTTTTAAAAATCACGGGATGGTGTGCCACAATCAACTGGCATCCTGTGCGTTCAGCCTCTTGAATCACGGCACTTGTGATGTCCAAAGTGCACATCACACCGCGCACCTCTCCGCCACAATTGACAAGCAGACCGCTGTTGTCCCATTCTTCGGCCAATTCCACGGGTGCAAAACCCTCTACAAAACGGGCGATTTCATCCACTGTAGGCATAACGACACCTCTCGTATCAATCCTTCTATTTCTTCACGCCGCCCTTTTGAAAGCGGCGCGGCCAACTGGTTTTCCAAATCGATAAGGCGACTTTGCAAAAGCCTTGCTGCTGCCGTTTTGTCTTTGGCCTCTTGCAGTTTTCCCACCTCGCAAAACAAGGCCGTCGGCTCGCACGCTTGCCCCCCTGCCAAAACACGCAAATTTGTATAAGCGCGGTTGTTTTCCAAAACCGGCTGTTCTTCTTCAATGGAAAAGCCTGCTTTGCACAAATAGCGCCGTAAAAACGGGGCACGGCTTGTGGGTTGCAATACAAGCTGTGTTTTATGCGAAAACAGCCAATCGACCCCTTGCAGAATATCACAAATGGTCTCGCCCGAAAGCCCCGCTATCAAAATTTCCTGCGCCTCTCCCGGCAAGAGTGGGGCAAACCCATCGCCCAGGCGGCAATCCACCCACTCGCTCACCTTACACTGTTCGGCCAGCGCCACAGCGCGCGCCAACGGCAACGGCCTTGCGTCGATTGCAATCACACGGGGGCTTTTGCCGCTTTTTACAAGATAGACGGCCAACTTCCCGTGGTCGCAGCCGATATCGGCCACCACACACCCCGGGCGAATCAGCGCCGCCGCCGCCGAAAGCCGTGTGCCAAGCGGCAAGCTTTGCACCGCGTTTGTTTCACCGCAAGCCGTTTCGGCGTGCTCGCCCACCTCAGGCCTTTTCATTGAGCTTTTGCAGTACCGCTTCTACGTTTTCGCCGTGCACCCCGCAAGCCTCTTCCAGTGTCTCACCGCGTGCAGACGGACATCCAAGGCAGTGCATCCCCATCTCTAAGAAAATCGGTGCAAGCGCGGGATCTTTGTCTAGGATATCCCCTATAAACATATCTTTGCTGTAAGCCATTTTTTCTCCTTCTCACCGGCTATCGAAGCCGCTTCATCTTATACCAGCCCACGCGCAAACGCCATGAGCACGGCCAACACCAGAAGGTGCGCCGGGTAGAACACATAGAACAACCACCGACTTTGGCGCCCCCGCTTGCCGTTGTAGGCCCCGATGAGAACCATCGGAATGATGGCACCGCAGCCCAATAAAGCCCAATACAGCTTCGCGAAAATTTCAACAGGCGTTCTGGCATTGCGCACCATGTCATTTAGAAGCGGCGCAATGTCCACTGTGAAAATCAAGGCCAAATAGGCAATTTGCTGCATCGGGCGATTGTCTTTAAAGTAATCGAACAAGAGCACCGCGAAAACCGCTCGATAGCTCCAATCTCCCACAAAAGAAAACAGCAAGCACAAGGCGATGGTCGCCCACTTGAGCGCAGGACTTTTCAGCTCGTGCCGTGCGCGCAGAGCCAAAAAGCTGAGCAGTAAGGTGTAGCCTATGCTCATGTCCAGATACCCCAATCGGTTGAGGCCGGCTGCCATTTTGAACCATAAAAACGGCATATAGGACACCAAGGCAAACAGGGCAATGCGCAGGGTATAGCGGTTTTTATCGCGTGTGTAGCGGTAGCCCTCGGCCATGAAGAAAAAAAACAGAGGCGCCGCCGTTCTGCCCACAAAGCGCATGATAAAATGAAGCGGTGTATACGCATCGGGCGCCACCAAAAAAGAGAGGTGGTCAATGAACATACAAACCAACGCCACATATTTAATCGTTGCCGCCGAAAGCCCAGCACATTTTTCCCTTCCCAAAATCACCGTAGATCCTCCCTATTTTGGAAAAAGCGGGGACAAATTAAATTTGCCCCCGCCGGTATTCTGTGCAAAAAATTGCCATGTTGCCGTGCTTACTCTGCCGTTTCGTCCGCAGCCTCTTGCGGCACTTCCTCTTCTACCATCTCGGGTGCCACAGTTACTTCTTCTTCGCTGGCACTGGCCACCACACTGTCTTCCTCGTTTTGCACTTCCTCTTCGGGCTTATCGAGCAAGGCTTTGATAGACAGGCTGATGCGCTTGCGGTCGAAATCCACATCCAGCAATTTCACTTCCACTTCGTCGCCCACTTTTAGGGCATCCGCCACTTTTTCCACACGCTCGTGGCTGATTTCACTGATGTGCACAAGGCCATCGATGCCCGGCAAAATGCGCACAAAAGAACCGAATTGGGTCAAGCTCACCACCGGTGCTTTGAATGCACTGCCAATGGGGTATTCGTTTCTCAGTTTCTCCCAGGGGTTGTCCTCTACTTTTTTGAAGCCGAGGGATACCTTCTGGTTTTCGGTGTCTAAATCTTTTACATACACTTCGATGCTGTCGCCCACAGAAACAACCTCACTCGGGTGCTTGATGCGATCCCAAGACAGTTCCGAAATGTGCACAAGGCCATCCACACCGCCAATGTCCACAAAGGCGCCGTAGTTGGTTAGGCTTTTCACCGTTCCGATATATTGTTTGCCCGTTTCCACATCGCCCCAGAATTTGTCGCGAATGGCGCTTTGTTCCTCGGCAAGCACCTCGCGGATGCTACCAATGGTGCGGCGCGGGCTGTACTCTTTGATTTTCAAGCGCACATGTTGGCGCACAAGCGCGGTGTAGTCCTCCCCACGGCGTGCCGTTGCCTGGCTTGCGGGAATGAACACTTTCACACCTTTTACATTGGCCACAAGGCCGCCTTTGTTGGATTCGATGATGTATCCGTCCATCACCGTTCCCTCTTCGGCCGCTTTCTCTACCTCGATGGCACCTTTGCGTGCTTCCATTTGGCGTTTCGACAGGTAGACAATCCCGTCTTGGTCGTTCACTTTTACCACAACCAAGTCCAGCTCATCATCCCGTTTCACCACTTCATCCGCACTGCGAATGGCCGGGTCATCTGTCAATTCTTCCATCTTGACAATGCCCGTGTGTTTTGTTCCGATGTCCACGGTAATTTCGTTGGCAGACACGGCTTCTACTACGCCCTTTACAACTTGCCCGGCATACACCGGCTTCATCGATTCTGCCAGCATCTCTTCAAACGTTTTCTCTCCGTCGCGGATTTGTTCGCTCATGGTGGCTCGTACCTCCTCAATTGCAGACGACGGCGTCGAGGCCCCTGCTGTTATACCAATTCTGTGAATGCCTTCGAGTGACAGGCCTTGCAGCTCTTTTGCCTCTTCCACCTGTACCGCTTTGGTGTTGGCCGCTGCCACTTGATACAACTTTCGGGTATTGGAAGAACCTTTGCCACCGATTACAATCACCAAATCGCATCGGCGGCTCATCTCTTCCGTTTCTCTCTGTCTCGCCTGTGTTGCTTTACATATTGTATCAAATATAACGCAGTTTGTACATAGTTTTTTAATGAAAGCAATGCAAGCTTGCCATTCTTCCAGCGAAAATGTGGTTTGTGCCGCCACCACAATTTTCCTTGACATGTCAATTTCATTTGATAATTCGACCAATTTTTCAAAATTCGGGAACACATAGGTCATTTGTTCGGCCTCGCCTGCAATTCCTTGAATTTCAGGATGATTTGCATCGCCCGCAAGCAAAAACAGGGTGTTTTGGCTTGCGCACTCCCTTGCCACCTTGTGAATTTTATCCACATAAGGGCAGGTTGCGTCTACCACCGAGGCCGCCTGCGCCATTAAAGCTGTGCGCGTTTTAGGTGGCACACCATGGCTGCGAATCACAGCCACACACCCCTTTGGTACCTCGTCTACATCCTGTGCAATTTGCACGCCCCTCTCTTGCAAACGCGCAATCACCTGGGGGTTGTGAATCAAAGGCCCGAGCGTCACCGGCTTCGCACCCTGCTCAAGCAGGTCTTCTGTCATGCGCACGGCACGGTCCACCCCAAAGCAGAATCCGGCCGTTTTGGCCACCTCCAACGAGATGCCCGCTCCCTCGTTCTCACAGTTCGTCAATGCGCTTCACCACCTTTTTCGTTTACCCTTCAAGGCCGGGCACATTTTCCACAATGGTTCTGTACAAAATATCCAGCGATTGCTCAAAACGGTTGCCCGTTGTCACCACTTCCACCGCATCTTCCGCCCTTTTAAGCGGCGCTTCACTGCGGTGGGTGTCGTTGTGGTCGCGCTTTTTCACGTCGGCCAGCACCTCATCATATTGTGCCGGCATCCCCCTTTGTAAAAGCTCTTCGTAGCGTCTTTGGGCCCTGTCTTCCGGCGTGGCCGTTAAAAAAATTTTTAAATTCGCACCCGGCAACACCACGGTGCCAATGTCCCTGCCATCCATCACCACGTTTTGCTCGCGCGCAAGCCTTCTTTGTGTTTCCAGCAAAAAAGCACGCACCTCTTTGTGGGCCGATACATCGCTTGCCGCCATGGAAACTTCCTCTTTACGAATGTCGCCGGATACGTTCCGGCCATTGAGAAACACCTGCTGCTCCCCTTTTTCGTACGAAAGATTTACCTCTATTTCCGAAAGCAACTCTGCCACACAGGGCCGGTCTTTCGGGCTTTTCCCCCGTTCCAACACGAACAGCCCCACGGCGCGATACAAAGCGCCCGTATCCACATATATAAAACCTAATTTTTTCGAAAGTTCACGACTCAATGTGCTTTTGCCGGCACCGGATGGCCCGTCAATGGCTATGGAAATCATCTCAATACACCCCTTTGGTTTCAAAATATCATAAACTGAATGCTTATATTTCGCTCATTGCCTGTGCCGCCGCCTGCGCCGTGCAAAAGGCAATTTGCAAGTTGTATCCGCCTGTGTAGGCGTCCACATCCAATATTTCTCCCGCAAAATACAGCCCCTTGCACCGCTTGCTTTGCATGGTTTTGGGGTTCACCTCTTTCACATCCACCCCGCCTGCCGTAACCACTGCATGCTGCAAATCTCCCCTGTCCGCAATGGATATGCGAAACTGCTTTAGGCACTTTGCAAGGCGTGCACGCTCTTGGCGTGTCACCTCCCCTGCTTTCTTTTCCGGGTTCACGCCCCACTTTTCAAACACCACGCTGCGCATGGTTTGCGGCAGCAGTTTGTCTAGGCAATTGGCCGTTTTGCGTGCGGAAAATGCATCGAAATCGCGCTGGAGACGTTTTTCCAATTTTTCCATGTCCAGTGCCGGCTTCAAATCTATCTCGGCCACATAGCGGTGTTTTTGCAAATCCTCCACATAGGCACTGGCCGACAGCGTAAGCGGCCCGGAAAGGCCGAAATGGGTGAACAGCAATTCACCCTGCTCGCAAAACACGACACGTTCATCTTCCAGCAGACGAAGCTGCACATTGCGCAGGCTGAGCCCCTGCATTTGTGCGCAAAGTTTCCCTTTTTCCACAAGCGACACAAGGCTTGGGCGCAAAGGCGTGATGTTGTGCCCTGCTTCGGCGGCCATTTTATGGCCAAGCCCCGTGGATCCCGTTACGGGGTAAGACACGCCACCTGTGGCCAACAGAACGGCCTCGGCAGGCAGTTCTCGCCCGTCTGAAAGGCGCACGCCTTGCACACCGCCAAGCTCGTTGCACATAATTTTTTCCGCTCGCCCTCGCACAAAAAGCGCCCCTTCGGCGCGTTTTAGCAAGGCTTGCACCACGTGCTCTGCCTTGTCGCTTAGGGGAAACACGCGCCGCGCGCGCTCCACTTTAAGCGGCAAGTTCATCTCTTCTTCAAACTGCTCCATCACGGCTTTGGGCGGTAGGGCGTAGAGGGAGCTGTATAAAAAACGTGGGTTGTGGCGCACCTGTTTCAGGAATTCATCTTCGTTGCAGGCATTGGTTACATTGCAGCGCCCTTTGCCCGTGATGGCCAGCTTTTGCGCCGGCGTTTCCATGTGTTCCACCACTGTCACCGCACAGCCACCCTGCAAGGCGGTTCCGGCCGCCCACAAGCCCGCGGCACCCGCGCCCACAATCACAACATCCGGCATCTCACACCGCCCTTTCCTTTTCAAACGGCCATTTGCTTTGCAATGCACCCAATAGGCAAAACAGCAAAAGCGCCGGCATTCCACTGGCCAAATACATGAGCTCGGTGCCGATGTCGAACGCCGCCACCTCTAAATAGGCCGCCACAAAAAGGCGCAAAAGATAACTGAGCAAAAGCCCTACGCAAAGCAGCGAGAGCAGCAAGCTTTCCGAAAGGCGCCTGCCGGACAAGCTGGCCTTTGCACCCTGCCACAAGTTTTTTCCCGTTTGATACAAGGCCGCAAAAAGCAAGGGCCAAAGCAGCACGCGATAGAGCCAAATCAGCCCATCGCACATGAAAAACACAGCCGTTTGCAGGGGATTCATATACAGAGTTTCGCTGCCTTGTTCATACACAGGCTCCTGCGGCACTGTGTTGAGCCACACGGCCATCTCCAGCGCCTCTTCATATGTCCCTTCACTCAAAATGGGGCGTGCCTCGATGTTTTCAAAGAAAAGGGTTGCGCGCATGGAGGCGAAAAATTCCTGCACCACCGGCCAAAACATCTGTGCATTCCAGCGCGCCAGCGTTCCGCCGCTCGGTTGCGCACTTTGCAAACGTCCTTCGGCCACCGCTTGTTCAATTTCATTTTGTACTTGCCACCAGTAGTTTTGGGCACTTTGGGCAGTGGGGGTTAGCCCCTGCAAATCGGCCGCAAGACGCAAAGCGTAATAAAAACTGCCACCATAACCGTCTTTTTCCCGGTTGTAGAACCCGTTGTAGGCCGCCCCTTCTTCCAGGGATGGCTTCAAAAGGGCAAGTGAGGGTACTTCTTCCATAAGTTTCTCAAGCGCCTCATTCGGCACCGGTACCAAACGCTCGAAATCGCTTTCTGCCTCTGCCACGGCCGCAATGGCACCATAGGCGGCGGGAAATGCCCCTTGGGTGTTGTCGCTAAGCATGAAAACGCCATAGTGCATGTAGTTTGCAAGAGAAAAGGACACCACCCCTACAAACAGAAACAGAAAGGGCAGTATGCACTGCAAAACCAGCTTCTTTTTGTGTTTTACCGCATCGTTTTTGAGCATGTGCAAAAGCAACAGCCCCAGCCCACACAGGGCAAACGGCAGCAAAACCAACCCGTCTTCCCTGAGCAAGAAAACACCGGCCAGGCCTATCCCCGTGCCGATGGCAGCGGCAAAACGACCCCGCATTTTTTCCTCTTTGGCACGCAGAGCAAGTGCCAAAACACCCGCGAACAAAAGCAAACAAAACGAGGAGAAAACAGCATCGCGATAGGCACGCGTTGTGAAAAAAGCAAAGCTTGTGGGCAAAAAAGCGAACAATGCAAACAGCGCCGCACGCAACACATTGCCCGGCGCCACAGGGCGCAGAGCCCACACAGCAAAACCGCTGCAGAGCACCCATAACAGTGCATTGGCCAAAAGATAGGGCACGCCGCTGCCATGCACCAGAAAAAGCCACAGAGAAAAACCCATGGTTTTGGCCAAAGTAAACGCCCCATACGCACCCAGCCAATTCCCCGCTTCTATCGATTGTGCCGCCGCAAACATCAACCCATCGTCAATGCCTGCACCGTTTGGCATTAAAAAAACACGCTGGCTTACGGCAATGGAAAGCCTTGCCAAAACAATTAGAAAGAGCAAAATTACATAAAATTTTTGGTTTATTTGCGCCGAACGAAAGCTTTTTATCATACCACTTTTTCCACGGATTCCACAAGGTATTTTTGCTTTTTAAACACGAGTTCCACGAGGAGCGCTAAGTATTTGAGCACCACGGTTAAAATTAAAAACACCCCAAAGAAACCGCCTGTCATCAGAAGCATGGTGGTGGTCCAGCCCGTGGCCAAGTTTTGCCCCATGCCGAAATACATCACCATGGTGTACACCACCGCTGCCAACATTAAAAAGAGCATGATACCCGCAATGCAAAGCGAGGCTTTAAAAGCAAGGTTTGTGTATACAACCAGCGCATCGGCTGCGCGCGCGGCACGCAACGTTTCATTCGTTTTACCCGCATCGCCCGCATAGCAAAGATGCTCCACGCGCAAACCGCAGGTTGCATAGGCCGCCTTGCGAAACGGGGTGGCCTCGCTTACCGCCCGAATGCGGTTCACCGCACGACGACTTAAAACGCGAAACACATCGGTTCTAAGCGCATATTTCGAGCCGCTGGACGAATTGAACAGGCGATAAAACACAGCCGAAAACAGGCTCCTGTTTTTTCTTGGGGAAACGGCCACAATGTCGCTGCCCGAAATGCAGGCTTCATATGCTTTCGCTATCAAATCTTCCGGCCAGGGCATTTGCATGGAATCGAATTCATACACAAAATCACCCACGGCCATATCCACCCCGGCTTGCATGGCAATCTCCAAGCCCTGATGCAAACTCATGTGAATCATCGTGACGGGCGGGGCGTTTTCCATTTCTTTCAAAAACGCACGCACGGCCTCCACGCTGCCGTCTCGCGAGGCATCGTTCACAAAAATAAGCTCATATTTTTCAAAGTGAGCGCCGAGCTGTTCTGTCACTTTTTCCAAAAATGCCCGCACATATTTTTTTTCGTTCCCCAAACAAACAACGGCCGAAATGAAATTTTTATCTTTTTCTGTCATTTGAGCACATCCTCCAAATCGTATACCGTGTTGATTTTCCCGCTTAGCACACTGACGAAGGTGGGCTCTGTGTGCATTGTGCGCACCAAGGTGGGGCGAGAATCGTCCACTTCGCTGGCTTTTAAAATGGGCTTCATCGAGAACATGGACCCCTTGTATTGAAACCCGTAATGGTCGTTTAAATATTTGCGCGCCAGCTGGCCCATGGTAGGCCATGCCGTTTTAGGCCTTGCCTTGCATTCATTGCAATTGTCCAGGCTCTCGGGGCTGCACTGCGCCCCCTTTTGTTCTTGGCAGGGAAAACACGGCAAATCTTGCATACAGGAAAGGTGCGGTGTAAAGGTAACCGAGGTAAGCGAGTGCATCCCGGTTTTGCCAAAGGGCATAATGGAAAAAAACGGCCCGTCCATCACGGTGATGCCCACATTTTGCAGCGCCTCGTTCGTTTCGCACAAAATGAGCTCGCACAGCTCATACTTGATTCGGAATGGCGCAAAGCCGGCCATAGACGAAACCCCGTTCACGCTTGCATAGGTGGCATTGAGCACAAACGGCGCCTGTTCAACCCGCTCTTTCGATGTTTTTATCTCGTATGCGTTTTCCAGCTC
>CAYJNQ010000043.1:0-12796 GCA_964371725.1 uncultured Oscillospiraceae bacterium | reverse complement strand
AAAACGGCAACACGCGCGTGCGCATCAGCGTGCCAGGGCTCACACCGGCAGACACAGTGACCGTATTGCACATCCAAGACGACGGCAGTGTGGAGAAAATTTTGCCCATCACCGTGGGCAACGGCTATGTGGAGTTTGCCGCGCCGAGCTTCTCGGTGTACAGCGTGATTGTGCACAAGGCACAAAGCACAGGCGGCTCGGGGGTCACCTCGGTGCTTAGCCCGCAAACGGGCGTGCACGCCTTGTAAAATCGAATCGCTTTCAACAAAAGAGGGATTCCCCGCTCTAAGGGAATCTCTCTTTTTGCATATCGTAGCTTTTTGTTACTTTAAGTGAAACCCGCTTTGAACAAAAATTGGTGGGTAGGGATTGGCTCATTTGGATTTTGATTCGATTTTTGAGAAAGAGCTAGAAACACATTTTGGAAAGGAGACCTTCTTATGGAACAAAAAGATATTGAAATGACAGCCAAAAATCAGTCATATAAAAAACAGCCATTTTCGCCTAAAAACAGGCAACAAAAAAGCCGTCTATCGAGAATTTTTCTCGACGACAGCTTTTCTGTCACACAAATATGGTGGACTCGAAGGGGATCGAACCCTCGACCTCTCGGATGCGAACCGAACGCTCTCCCAGCTGAGCTACGAGCCCAAGTAGAAAATCCCTTTTTAAACATCCAATTTCGCACTGCTTTATATGCAAAGCATTCTACGCGCGGGAAATTTCACTTTTTGATTCTAACAAAAATAATTCCGGCTGTCAAGCCGGGTGAAGGGCGTGTGCAAGATGCCGCAGCACCCAAAAGCCCCCGCACCATTTGACAAACACCTCTGCACCTTCTATGATAGAGATGAATCCATCCACGTATCAGAAAGGAAGTTCTCGTATTGTTTTCATTTCTGCAAGGTGATTTTTTGCTAATTTTGGCACGTGTTGCCGGCCTGCTTTTGGCCATTCCCTTTCACGAGGTATCGCACGCGCTCGTATCGGATAAGTTGGGAGACCACACCGCTCGCTCGCTTGGGCGCCTCACCTTAAACCCCGTTAAGCATTTTGATGTGATGGGGTTTCTTTGCATGATGATTATTGGGGTGGGCTGGGCCAAACCGGTTCCCGTGAACCCAAGCTACTATAAAGACCCAAGGCGCGGCATGGCCCTCACGGCCATTGCAGGCCCCCTCTCCAATTTTCTTTTGGCCTATGTCGCCATGCTTTTCTACAAAATTTTATACTATTCCTCCGGTCTTTTTTCGGCCACAGCCGCCGAGGTCATCTTGGGCACCTCCACCTTTTTTTTCTATTTTTCCCTGCTCAACCTAAGCCTCACCATGTTCAACTTGCTGCCCATCCCCCCCTTGGACGGAAGCCGTATTTTCGGCCTGCTTTTGCCAAAATCGATGTATTTTAAAGCCATGAGCTATGGGCGCTATTTTATGTTTGCCGTGCTCATTTTGGTTTTTCTTGGTCTTTTAGACGGCCCGCTTTCTTTTTTGAACAACCTCGGCATCCAAATTCTGTCTTTCGGCACGCTCTACATCGATTTGCTGGCCGGGTTTCTGTTGTCTTAATCCTTGACAAAGCTTTTATTCCTTTGTAGAATATAGGTATGTTTTGCGGCTTTAGCTCATCCGGTAGAGCGTCTGCTTCCCAAGCAGAAGGTGGCGAGTTCGAGTCTCGTAAGCCGCTCCATCAAAAACCACCGATATGTAGTATGCTTGAATACTGATGCGGTGGTTTTTCTTTTTGTTTCACACGCATTCACGCGGCAAATTTCGGCACAAATCGGCACGGCTTGCACACCTCCCTTCAGCCACACAACTTTGTCGTAAGCACAGGCGTTTGCCTCGGGCGTTGATGCGAATTCGATGCCTACACAAAAGCGATAAACCGCCTGCGGGGCTGGCCTTTGCCCCCGGTTTATGCTATACTGTAAACAAGAATAAATCAGATTTTCAAGCGTATTTTGGGGCTTGCCGCAGCGGCGTCAAAGCCCCAAAAAACCACCTCAACCGGCGGAGACTGCGTATGTTTAAAAAATTTTTGGCCTTGCTTTTGTCTTTTAGTATTCTTTTTTCCTTTAGCGGTTGTTCTGCGTTGATACAGGGGCTTCGTTCGGTTTTGGCCGATGAAGAAGCCGTGCCTGTGGTAGCCGACACACTGGAAACCGAATGGGCGATGTACTGGTATTTATGTGGAAGCGATTTGGAAACTTACTACGGTGCTGCCACCGAGGATATAGAAGAGCTTCTGGCGGTTGCCTTGCCCGAAAACGTAAAAGTGGTCATTCAAACCGGCGGTGCTTACGAATGGCAAAACGATTTTGTTCGTGCCGACCGCACACAGCGCTTTGTGTATGACCACGACGGCCTGCGCCTTGTGGATGAACAGCCCCAAAGCAACATGGGAGACTCGAAAACATTCCAAGACTTTTTGCGTTTCGCCAGCGAAAATTATCCGGCGGAGCGCACGTTTGTGAACCTGTGGAACCATGGCGGTGCCACCCTTGGCGGCATTGCCTACGATGAAATATACGACTTTGATTCCCTGGACTTAGTTGAGCTTGAAGAGGCTTTTGCGGCCGTTTACCCAAGAAACCCCCTCGAGCCCCCCGTCGACATCGTCGGGTTTGACGCCTGCCTGATGGCCACCCTGGACGTGGCCGAATCTTTGCAAGATTTTTCGCATTACATGGTTGCTTCCGAAGAGTTGATGCCGAGCAACGGCTGGTATTATACGGGCTTGTTCAAGCCCCTTTCGCAAAACCCCACAATGTCTGCTTTTGAGCTTTCGAAGCTCATTTGCGACAGTTACCTCGTGGGTTGTGAACTTGTGGGCAGTGACAGCGATGTAACACTCTCTGCCGTCAACCTCACCGAGCTCGACCCCCTGCTGCTCGCCTACGAGAATTTTGGCAAAGAGGCGCTGGGTTCTGCCATTGAGGCGCCCTCCTTTTTTACCGATTTTTCCCAAATCGCCATTCAATCGGAAAATTATGGCGGCAACACGCGCGAACAGGGCTATTACAACATGGTGGATTTGGGCCATTTGGCGCAAGGTTCGCAAGAATTGCTGCCCCAAACGTCCGGCGCAGTGCTAAGCGCCCTTTCCGAATGTGTGGAATATAAAGTGAATGGCCGTTATCGCAGCGAATCCACGGGCCTGTCTTGTTACTACTCTTATAGCGGAGACCTGTTCGATTTCGAAGACTATACACAATTTGGCATCAGCGAAGCCTTTAAGCATCTCTACTACTATGGTCTCACCGGCGATTTGCGCCCCGAGGGCATTGACTATGTGGCCGATTTAGACCTTCCCGGCGAAGATTTTTCCGATTTTCAGTCCGGTGATTTGCTGGAGGTTCCGAGCCTGGATTCTGTAAACTGGGAAGGCATCCCGCTTCTTCTTTCCGAGGGGGGGCATGCCATGATGGATTTGGGCGCCGATGCCGGCGAAATTTTAACTTCGGTTGCCTTCCAGCTCTATGTGCTCGATGTGGAAAGAGACCTTGTGGTTGACCTTGGCACCGACAACGCCCTTAGCGCCGATTGGGAAACCGGCGTTTTTGAAGAAAACTTCACCGGTGTATGGGGCAGCTTGGATGGCGCTTTGTGCTATATGGAAATTTCGTATGAAGGCGACGATTACAACCTCTACTCTGTGCCGGTTCTGCTCAACGGTGTCAAGCACAATCTCAGCGTTGTCTACGATTTCTCTGAAGAAGACTATTTCATTGAGGGCGCTCGCCTGCCCACCGAAGAGGGAATTGGTGAACGCATTTTGGTTCAGTTGCAAGAGGGCGACGTTTTGCAGCCGCTTCACTTTGCCTCCACCGTTTTCGGCGAACGGGGCGCATTGGAAGAAATTCCCACAGCCTCTATCACCGTAGATTCCAACACGCGCTTTTACGAAACACCCCTTGGCGACGGAATGTATGTGCTCTTGTTCCAAATGCGCGATGCCCAGGGAAGCACCGTGTTTTCAAGCCCCGCCACACTTGAGGTAAGCGGCGGGAATGTCTCTTCCAGTGTTGCTTAGCATATTTGTGCTATAAATAAAAGAAGGATGTGATGTTTGTTATGGAGTATCGTATCGAAGGCGGTTCTTTACCTGTTGTGTTGTGCCAACTTGCACCCGGCGAGTCGGTTATCAACGAAAGTGGTTCCATGACCTGGATGACGCCCAACATGAAGATGTCCACCGTGGGTGGTGGCGCTTCGAAAATGCTCGGGCGTATGTTTTCCGGCGATTCCCTGTTCCAAAATGTATTCACAGCCGAGGGCGGTCCCGGTGAAATCGCCTTCGCCCCCTCTGTGCCCGGCACCATTGTGCCCGTAGAGGTTACCCCGGACAAACCTGTCATCTTGCAAAAATCGGCCTTCCTTGCCGCAAGCCAGGGCGTTGAACTCTCTGTTTTCTTCAACAAGAAATTGGGTGCCGGCCTGTTTGGCGGCGAGGGTTTCGTGATGCAAAAAGTGAGCGGCAGCGGCATTGTGTTTGTGGAAATCGACGGCCATGCCGTTGAATACGACCTTGGCCCCGGCCAATCCATGATTGTGGACACCGGCAATCTTGCCATCATGAGCCACACCTGCACCATGGACATTCAAAAAGTGCCCGGCGTGAAAAACATGCTGTTTGGCGGCGAGGGTGTTTTCAACACACTCGTAACCGGCCCCGGCAAAATCACGGTGCAAAGCATGCCTTAGCGCCGCCTGGCCGACGCCTGGCGCCCCTTCTGCCCCACCAATAAAAAATGCCGGCTGAAAGAACCCTTGCCGGGTTCATTCAGCCCCACCACGGTACGCAATGGCCATAAAAGTGCTAAAAACAGCACTTTTGTGGGGCCTATCTTGATGCACTCCACTGTGTTTTCGCCCCTCATAATAAAAGGCAAAACCAAAAGAGCCGGGTTTTCTGTGCGTAGGCACAGCCAAAACCCGGCTCTTTTTCTGAACTGCTTCTTGTTCAGCGGGCCTGCATCCTGTAACTTTCCGCTTTTTTAAATGAAGCCTCCACGCCTCTCGAAACTGCTTCGTCCACAGTACCAAAACATTCTTCTCACTTGCGGGCGATGATGCATTCCTGTGCCGTATGTTTTCTTTTTCTCGGCTTGTCGCTTTCAGTGCTGTGCCCAATTGCCATCACAAGCATGAGCTCGTAGGCGAGGCCGTCCACCCCGCAAAGGGCGGCCACTTCGTCTTTGCGGGCCCGAATTTCAGCCACCCATACGGCGCCCAGCCCCAAAGCATGCGCCGCAAGCAACATATTTTGGGCACACGCCCCCATCGTGTTGGCATCTTTCACGGCGTCGTAGGCTGCGCCCTTATCTAAAAACAGGCACACAAGCAGCGGCGCTGCTCGCAAAACATCCCCGTATTCGCTCAAAGTTGCCATTTGCTCTATGACCTCTTTGCTTTCCACCACCGCAAAGCGCCAAGGCTCGTTCGCCTTTCCCGACGGTGCCCTTGTGCCCGCGTGCAAAATTTGCTCTATGTGCTCCTCTTGCACGCGCTCATCTGTAAAATGCCTCACACTTTTTCTCGTTAAAATGGCTTGCATCGCATCCATATTTGCCTCCTTATGTCTTTTTGTTTTCATAAAATGCGGTTTTTAACGCCTGTTTCAAACACACACGTGCGGGCCCTTTTGGGGGTTGTTGGCCCCTCACGATTGAAAAAACTGAATAAATTTGCTATAATGAACGCCTATCGCGCTTTCAAAACCCCCAGTTCCTTGCCGAAAGCAGTTTTATCCCATGCAAAGGAGAATCGCCGTGGCACAGCAACACACGCAAAACACCCCCTCTTATGCCGGCATATGGCTTGTTTCGTTCATTTGTATGGGTCTTGTTCTCTTGGCCCTGTGCAGTGGCGCTGCCTACTCAGGCATTATGGCCGCAAACGAAACCACCGCTCTTGCACGCCTAGAACACATCGAAAGTGTGTTTCTGCTGGCCGAGGCCAGAGCCGCCGCCGATGGCCTCGAACCCGCCGCCTCCGATGAGGACATCTACTTGCGTTCTTATGAGCATCCGGACAACTCGGCCGGTTCTGTATACGAAAATTTTTTACTCAATGAGATGCTGGAAATTCTAGGAAACGACAGAAGCTTTGATTTTTCGGTGCATTCTTACACAGATTCAGACGGAAATCATCTGGAACTTGCCTATTTCCCCACAAGAAACGCCGACAACCCCGAAAACCATGCGCATTACCTGCTAGAAAACGGTGTTTTTTCCAAAAAATAAAGTGTTTTATTGTTGTATTGCACAATTTTTTCATTCAAAATCACTCGAAGAGACGTGAAGTCGTGTCGAATCGTGTTGAACGATGGCATCCTTTATTTACTTTGTCTTGTTGCGTACCAAGTAAGTCGGTGGTATAATGATTTATCTTTTCACCGAGTCAGATTTTTCCCGTTTTTCGTTCGAATTTTTCAAATATACACCTATTTTGGATGTATACGATTGGAGGTTATCCTCGTGGAACGACCCATGCATGTACTGATGACAGAAACATCTCCCGAAGTGTGCCGGCTGTGCAAAACAAATTGGCCACTGCAAAACATTGAAGTGAGCGTATGTTCACGAAACGGCAATGCTGCTTATGAGGAAATTCTCAAGAAAAGCCCCGACGCTGTTATTTTGGATGTATTCATGCCCGGCATGGATGCCATCACTCTCAAAACAAAATATGATCAGACTCAAAGCGGAAAAGATGTTCAATTTTATGCCACTGGAACCTTTCAAAGCGAAGAAATTGAGCGCGAAGTGATGGACAGTGGCTTTTTGTTCTACTTGCTCAAGCCCTTTGACATTACGTCCTTGGCCAACCGCCTGCTTCGCAAAAACGGCAGTGCATCCGCTTCGGCGCAATACGAATTCTTGCAAGATGAAGACATGGTAACCGAAATGCTGCGCAGCATCGGTGTGCCGGCCCACATCAAAGGCTATCGTTTTTTGCGCGAAAGTGTTCTGCGCACCGTGAACGACCCCAACACCATCAATGCGGTTACAAAAGTGCTTTACCCCGACATTGCCATGGCCTATAGCACCACC
Organism: uncultured Oscillospiraceae bacterium; assembly: GCA_964371725.1. Taxonomy (GTDB): domain Bacteria; phylum Bacillota; class Clostridia; order Oscillospirales; family Ruminococcaceae; genus JAAYCI01. The sequence continues at coordinate 5,739 of CAYJNQ010000043.1, read as the reverse complement.
TCGTCTCGCGTGGAGCGCGCCATACGGCACGCCATTGAAGTGGCTTGGGACCGTGGCGATATCGACACCTTGAATTTCTATTTCGGTTCCACCATTCATGCCTCTCGGGGCAAGCCCACAAACTCTGAGTTCATTGCCATGCTGGCAGACCGCGTGCTCATGTCCAAAAGGCGCAAAGCCTAGTTGGTGTTCTTTTCACTTCCCACAACACCCAAAGGGGCTGTTTCAGTTTTTTGAAACAGCCCCTCTCTCAATCTATAAAATGGGTCCACACTTTTGCTTCGTGCACGGGGGCTTGCCGTGTGCATTCCGCTTTCATTTGTAGCCAATGAGCCATGTTTGCGCCCAGCACTTGCATGGTGTGCACACCTTCCCCATCGCGCGAAAAATCCTCGGCGTTTCGCCCATAGCCCACGGCCCAATAATCCGATGAAATCACCGGCATTTGGCAAATGCTGAAATATTTATGCAACCGGTCCAGTGCGGGCACATCGCCCGCGCGCCTACATACCGCCACGGCCGCGGCCGGCTTGTGCACAAAAAATGTAGAGCCCGCGTAGAACATCCTGTCTAAAAGCGCGCACAAGGCACCGTTTGCCCCGGCATAATACACGGGCGTGCCCACCACCAGTGCATCTGCCTTATCCAGCTTTTCTATCAGCTCATTGGCCAAATCCGAAAATACACAGCGCTTTGTCTGTTTGCATTTGCCGCAGGCAATGCAGCCCTGCATGGGTTTTGTGCCAATGTGCACCGTTTCACTTTCCACGCCTGCTTTTTCCAAGCTCTTTGCCACCTCTTGCAAGGCGGCAAAGGTGGTGCCCCCTGCGTGTGGGCTTCCGTTTATCATCAAAACTTTCATGTTCTTTTCATCCTTTCTTGGTTTTGTGCTTCACCTTGTTTTAGCATAGCACAAATCTGCATTTATGCGAAGAGAAAACCCAAACTTTTTGCGGTTTTCTCTTGCACATTTTTACAAAATGGTGTACACTGTTTTTAGCACTCTTAGCTAAAGACTGCTAATTCAATTTTCTACAGGAGAGAACAAGCCTTATGAAACAATTTAAAGCCGAATCCAAACGCTTATTAGACCTTATGATCAACAGCATTTACACGCACAAAGAAATCTTTCTGCGCGAACTCATCAGCAATGCCTCCGACGCCATCGACAAGCTGTATTTCTTATCTTTAACCGACGATGGTGTCCCCTTTTCTCGCGCAGATTATGAAATTCGCCTGCAGGCCAACAAAGAAACACGCACCATCACCCTTTCCGACAACGGCCTTGGCATGGACAAAGCCGCTTTGGAAGGCAACCTTGGCGTAATTGCCGCAAGCGGAAGCCTTTCTTTTCGCCGCGAGAACGAGGCGGCCGAAGATGTTGACATCATCGGCCAGTTCGGTGTGGGCTTTTACTCCGCCTTCATGGTGGCTTCAAAAGTAACCGTCATCAGCCGCGCCTACGGCGCCGAGGAAGCCTATGCCTGGGAAAGCCGCGGCGCACAAGGCTACGACATCAAACCCGCAAAGCGCGATGAGGTGGGCACAGACATCATCTTGGTGCTGAAAGAAGACAGTGAAGACGAACACTACAGCGAATTTTTAGAGGAATATCGCCTGCGCGCGCTTGTGGAAAAATATTCCGATTACATCCGCTATCCCATCAAGATGGCCGTGCACGAAACCCGCCCGAAAGAGGGGGCAGAAAACGAGTATGAAGAAGTGGAAGAAGTGCGCACGCTCAACAGCATGGTGCCGCTTTGGAAGCGCGACAAGGCCGAATTGACAGACGAAGATTATGCCACGTTCTACAAAGAGAAATTTTCCGATTTTGAAAACCCGGCCAAAGTGATGCAGAGCAAAACCGAGGGCACGGCCACTTACAATGCCCTTTTGTTTGTGCCCGCACGCACACCGTATAACTACTATTCAAAAGAATACGAAAAAGGCTTGCAGCTGTATGCCTCGGGCGTTTTGATTATGCAAAAATGTGCCGATTTGCTGCCCGACCATTTCAGTTTTGTGCGCGGCCTTGTAGACAGCCAAGACCTCAGCCTCAACATCAGCCGCGAAATGCTCCAGCACGATCGCCAGCTCACGCTTATTCGCAAATCCCTTGAGCGCAAAATACGCAGCGAGCTTTCCCTTTGGCTGAAAAACGAACGCGAAAGCTACGAGGCCTTCTTCCAAAACTTCGGCTTGCAGCTCAAGGCCGGGCTGTATCAATCGTTCGGCGCCGAAAGCGACAACCTCAAGGATTTGCTGCTGTTTTACAGTGCCAAAGAACAAAAAATGTGCACACTTTCCGAATACCGCGCGGCCATGCCCGAAGGTCAAAATTTCATTTACTATGCCGCGGGAGACCGCGTGGAACGCCTTGCCCGTTTGCCGCAGGCCGAAATGGTGCAAAGCAAAGGCTACGACCTCTTGCTGCTTACCGATGATGTGGACGAGTTTGCGCTTAGCATGTTGCGCCAATACGACGAAAAAGAGTTCCGCAATATTTCCGGCGGCGATTTGGGGCTGGAGAGCGAAGCCGAAAAAGAAGAGATTGAAAAACAAAACGAAAGCAACAAAGATTTGTTCGCGTTTTTGAAAGAAAGCCTTGACGGAAAAGTGAGCGACGTGAAGGTGAGCGGCCGCTTGAAAAGCCATCCCGTTATTCTTACGGCCGAGGGCGGTGTTTCGCTGGAGATGGAAAAGGTGCTGAACAACATGCCCGGCGAAAACAAGGTGGAAAGCCAAAAAGTGCTGGAAATCAACGCCGAACACCCGCTGTTTGCCAAGCTGCAAGCCTTGCACAGTGCAGACAAAGAACAGCTCAAAACCTATGCGGGCCTGCTCTATAACCAAGCGCTCCTCATCGAGGGCCTGCCCATTGAAGATCCTGTTTCGTTCAGCAACGAACTCAGCCGGCTTATGGCCGACGCATAAGTTTCGATTTCCCCTCTTTAGGGCACTACCCCGGCCTTGCGCCCCTGTGTGCCACTTGCAAAAAAAAACCAAAGTATGATATAATATTTTTGTTCTTTTTTACAATACAAATTAGGGGGTTTTGAATATGCAAGAAAAAGTTGCGGTATGCATTGCGCGGGAGTTTGGCAGCGGCGGGCGCGAGGTTGGCAAGCTTGTGGCCGAGAAATTGGGCATTGCATTTTACGATAAGGAACTCCTTGAAAAAGCCGCTGAAAAAAGCGGAATATCAAAAGATATGTTCGAGAAAGCAGACGAGCGCCCCACGAACAGCCTTCTATATTCTCTTTCCATGGTGGCCACGGGCAGCCAGTTGCCCACCTCCTTCAACGAGTTTGCCTACACCTCGAACGACCGTTTGCAGCTGTATGTAACACAGGTGATTCGCGAGGTGGCCGAAGAGGGGCCCTGCGTGGTTGTGGGGCGCTGTGCCGATTATATTTTGCGCGAACAACATCGTGTGTTTTCCCTGTTCTTGCACGCCGAGCTCGACAAACGCATCGAGCGCATTGCAAACTTGCACGCCCTCGATGAAGACGCTGCAAGGGCTTTGATTCGCAAAACAGACCGCATTCGTGCCAACTACTACAGTTTTTACACAGACCAGGATTGGAACAACGCCAACAACTACGATTTGTCTCTGGATGTGGGGCGTATCGGCGTGGAAATCGCGTCCGATTTCATCTGCGAAATTGTAAAAAAATTACCCAGTTAAATCGGCTCTCAGCCGATGGAGAAACCAAAGGAAAAAATATGACTTATACAAGAGAAAACGAATCCGTTTGCAGCAGCCACACCACGGTGCGCATAACGCCCGGCCACACCATTGAAGAAGTTAGCGTGGCGGGCGGTTGCGACGGCAACTTAAAAGGGGTATGCAGCCTATTGCGTGGGCGCAGTGCCGAAGAGGCCATCGCGTTGCTTTGCAATATTCGCTGTCATAACAAAGCCACCTCTTGCCCCGCCGAAATTGCCAAGTGCCTGCAGGAGGCCATTCTTGCACAGCGCGAGGCCTCCTAAACACATTTTTTCGATAAAATAAGGATGATTAAACTGAAGGAGTCGCCATTTTTTTATGGATACAGACAGTAGTGTTCCGCTGCTTATCAGCCTGGGCTTTTTGGTGCTGATGTCCGCCTTTTTTTCCGCCAGTGAAACGGCCTATTCCTCGCTCAACCCCGTGCGCCTTAAAAGTATGCTGGGCACTGCCAAAAACACCAAAGGCATCCAGCGCACTTTGGCGCTTGCCGAACGATACGACAAATTGCTTTCCACGGTGCTTGTGGGCAACAATATAGTAAACATTGCCGCGTCCTCTTTGGCCACAGTTTTGTTTGTGGGTTGGTTTGGAAACGCCGGCGTGAGCTTGGCCACCTTGATTATGACCGTGGTGGTTTTGATGTTCGGCGAGGTATCCCCCAAAACCTTGGCCAAAGAACAGCCTGAAAAGTTCGCCATTTTTGCCTCTTTGCCCCTCACGGTGCTCAGCGCTGTGCTGCGCCCCGTCAATGCCTTTTTCAGTGCATGGAAAAAACTGCTTTTGCGCCTGTTTCACATCAAGGGTGGCCAAAACATGACCGAAGAGGAGCTGCTTGCCTATGTGAACGAGGCGCACGAAGAAGGTGGCATCAACGAGGTGGAAGCCGGCATGATTCGGCAGGTCATTGAATTCAACGACTTAGAGGTAGATGATATTTTAACACCGCGCGTGGACATGCTGTCCATCTCTTTGGACGACAGTTTGGAAACCATCGAGGGAACCTTCCATGAATCGGGCTATTCCCGCCTGCCCGTATATGGCCGCTCGGAAGACGACATCAAGGGCGTTTTGCTGCAAAAGGACTATTGGTACGAGGTGAAAAAACAGGGCAAACCCCTTGAAAACATGATAAAGCCCGTTGTTTTTGTGCCAAAACAAATCAAGATATCCACCTTGCTGGAACAACTGCAACAAAAGAAATGCCACATGGCCATTGTGATGGATGAATACGGCGGCACGCTGGGCCTTGTTACCGTGGAAGACATCTTGGAAGAACTGGTGGGCGATATCTGGGACGAGCACGACGAAGTGGTGGAGCCTATCACGGTGGAAAGCGAAACACGCTATCGCGTTTTGGGAAGCACCGACATCGACGATTTTCTGGACGTGTTCCATTTTGAAGGCGAGTTCGACAGCTCCACGGTGGGCGGCTGGGTGGTGGAACACCTTGGCCGCTTCCCGCAAGACGGCGAAATCTTCCCCTATGAGGGTTGGCAAATTACCGTGACACAAACCGTGCGCCAACGCGTTTTGGAAATTTTGGTGGAGCGCCTACCCGAAGAAAAAAACGAAGAACCACAAGACACAAACCAACCCTCCCCTTCCTTAAAATGAGTGAAAACGAATCGATTGCAAGCCCTTTTCCGTAAAAGGCAAACGCCAAACATGGCACGCAGCAAAAACTTGCTGCGCCGTGTTTGGCGTTTTCTTAATGCCCACTGAACAAGCAGAAAATGACATATACAGGATTTAAAATGTCATTTTTTGTTTGGAAAAGTGCAAGGTTTTTTCCGTTTTTCACACAAAAACCTTGCACTTTTGTTTTCGCCTTTTCATTTAGGGGGCGAAAACACAGTGGATAGCATCAAGATATGCCCCATAAAAGTGCTGCTTTTGGCACTTTTATGGCCACCGCGATAGGCGGTGGGGCTGAATAAACTCTGCAGGGGTTTATTCAGCAGGCATTTCTTAATGCCCACTGAACAAGCAGAAAATGACATATACAG
>CAYJNQ010000042.1:0-13754 GCA_964371725.1 uncultured Oscillospiraceae bacterium | reverse complement strand
TGGCCACCATGAAATCTTTGGCCAAAAAATCTCAATCTCACATTGAAGAAATACCCTTGCCCACAAAAGCGAGCATTCGGCAGCAGCAGATGGAGCGCAATATCGAAAAAGTGCGGCAAGAACTTACAAACGAGCCCGGCGAACAAAGCAAGGCCATTGTGTCGCGTTTGCTTCAAGAGGGGTATGATGCCAAAGCGTTGGCTTGCGCTTTGATGAATTTATCTTTTGAAGCAAGCGAGTTGCAAGTGGAAGACATTCCGCTGGGCAAACGCAAGAAAAAACAAGACCCGGCCGTGCAAGCCATGCCCGAGAAAAAAGCGGGCCAAAAACTACAGTACAAAAAAATACAAAATAACGTGCTTTTATTCAACATTGGCTCCGCTTGCAATTGCAATGCCAACCATTTGGTGGGCGCCATTACAGAGCATGCGGGCATTTCCTCGAAATGCATTGGCAAAATCATGATTGAAGAAAGCCACTCGCTGGTTTCTTTGCCCGCGGAGTTTACGCCCGAAGTGTTGCAGGCGATGAAGCAGGTGAAAATTTGTGGGCGACGCGTGCAAGTTTTAAACGTAAGCGATGATACACAAAACGAAAAACCGACGCATCGCAGCGCCCGCGGTGGCAAAAGCCAGGGCAAAAAATATGGTAAAAAAAGCAAAGATAAACGCTAGCAGCACAAACAGCCAAATGGGAAAATGGCAAAAGCCATGGGCATGCATCGGCGGGCTTTTGCTGTAAGCATGCAAAATATCGGTGCTGTTTCACACCGGGAAATGCCTTGGCGCATGCCGGCTATGAAAAATAAAAACCACCCAAAAATGCCGGATGGAATTTTTGGGTGGTTTTTTAGCTGCCCGAAAAGCAGATTTTCGGGCAGGTTTTTTGTGCCTTGCTTTCGGCCGGCACACAGGGTGGGTTGTTATGCAAAGGCATGAAGAGAATCTTGCAATTCATTTATAAACCGTGAAAGGTGAAAGCCATCACATACGGCGTGGTGCACCTGTATGGAAAGGGGTAGCATCATTTTGTCATCGTTTAAAAAATATTTCCCCATGGTAAAAATGGGGGGAAGATAATCATATCCTTTTTGTAAGTTCAAATGAAAGCCTGTAAAACTGGTCCACGGGATGCAAGAAACGTTGAAATAATTCTTACCGGCGAATGGTTTTGAATTGTGAAAATCAGTTTTGTATTTGGCTATATCTTGGTTGTAGTTTTGGATAAACAGCTCCACATGAGGGGTGTATTCAGTCCATATTGTGGTGAAGGTTTCGGTTTCGCTGTGGTAAACCGTATAGCAAGGGTTCGAACAATCGTAATACCCGATATGATGGTCCTCATCCATATCCATACGAAACTCTTTGTGTGAATTTACAATTTGCGAAAGGGCATAAAGCATCACCGGGAAAAACTTTTGCCGCCTTTCTCGTACAACTTCCAGGAAATTCGTTATATCTAAGTTTACTGTCATACTGTATGTACACGGAACATCGTTGAAATAGTGGTGATAGCTGTTTTTTCTGTTCCAATTTTGCATATCAATTTTGTTGAACATTCTTACATGCCTCCTCAATCTCATTTGCAATCGTGGGCGCTTTAACGAGTGTCGGCAATCGTGTTCAGTTGGCCTATTTTGGCACTTTTCCCGCCCAATTTGGCCTAAAAATCTTGAATTCCATAAAGCGGTTCGGCAATTTTTAAACCAAATTGAACAAAAAATGGCTCGAAATTTGCTCGATTCAACGATTGTCGACACCGGCTGGAAGGCGGCGCTGATTGTGTCAATCACACGGGTTCCTTACAGGGTTCGTTTTACAAAGCAAACGCTTGTTTTATATAGTCAATATAGGGTTTTTTAGGAACCTTATCGGAATTGTATTGGTACCAGTTTAAAGACTCTGTGAAGCCGTCTTGCAAAGAGATTGTATTGCGCATGAACTGACACTGTTTGGAAACATCCAGGCGATAGGCATAGTTGTGGAAACAAAAGTAATTTCTTTGCTCAAACTCACGGTCCACACTTACAAATTCAGGTTTTTTACCCACAACCGCATAGCAAAGCTCAACCCATTGGCGAATGGAGATGCATTCCGGGTTTCCAACATTAAAAATAGGCTCTTTCGGTTTTTCGGCCAATATCACATCAATGAATTTGCACAAATCGTGAATGTGAAAAAATTGCAACGGCATTTCCCCGTTTTGTGGCAAGTAAAACGGTCTGTCTTGCAAGGCACAATCAAAAACAAAGGCTTCTCTATACACGTTATTCATGGGGCCATACAAATAAGAGGGCCTAAGTATATAGGCACCGGGATTTATTTTCATCAAGGTTTCTTCCGCTTCCATTTTATCCGTTCCATATTTTCCCCAATGTTTGTTAAGTGCCAACGCGCTTTCCTCTTGAAAGGGTTGAATGCCATATTCCGGGTATACGGCACTAGAGCTAATGAAGACATAGTCATCATAGCTTTCCAAGGCATCCAGCAATAAAGAAATATCTTTTGAGGAATATGCCGTATCCACAACAACATCAAAATGATGATGCTTCAGGATTTCCCCCAAAGCATGTCTATCGGCTTCGATAAGCTTCACACCGGTGGACTGCTTTTGGCTGTTTCGATTCAGTACATACACGTCATATCCTTTAGACACATAATACTCTGCAATGTATCTGCTTACAAATACAGTTCCGCCCGTTATAAGGATTTTTTTCATCCAATTCCCCCCTTGGCTCATACAAATTGCACACGCTACAAGCTGTGCAAACATCATTTCGAGATGGCTTAAAGAATCCACAATCATATTATATCTGAAATCTTGCTTAAAAGTCCAACCCAACCTTTCCAACTTGTTTTTTGAATGGCTTCTTCCTCTTGTCCATTGTCGGGCTTGATGGGGGAGAAGGCCGATACCCCCCTAAAATATTGTTTCGAAGTTAAAAAGAAGTTCAATTGTGTTGAAGCGGAACAGGTGGGGATAAACCTTTGGCAAAAAAATAGGGGGTATCACATCGCAAGTCAATTCAAACAGGGGGAACACAGATGTTTTAAAACGTTTTCCACACCCGGAAAAAAATTCAGCGCAACACCACAAAGCAGCAGTGTGGTGTTGCGCTGAATCAAGAACAATGCCGTACAAAAACAGTTCGAACATCATGAAAAACCATGTTGTAATGATCGGGAAACACAAAACCACCGCTTGCCACAATTTTATCTTCGTTTTTATAGCTTACACGAAGTGAAAAAGAGTTGCTTGCATCCATAACCTGTAAATGTTCATCAAAGCCGTTCCATTCACGAAGACGGTGTTTTTCTATCAGCGTCAAAAGGTCGGTTTCCAATTTTTTTCGTGCCGTTTCATCCAGTTTTATTTTTTTGTATCCACCGGTTTCGGGCACATCCAGATAAATTGTTTCGTAGCTGAGATGCATAGACTGCGATTTCCCTTTTTCGGTGGATAAGGCATTTTTGCTGCTTTCGCGTAAATCAAAAGACAGGAGGGTGTAAGTATCCCTGTTCACGGTTTCACCCGTTCCTGTGTGCGGGATAGCATCTGTTTGATACAAGGCGATGACGGCTGCAACCATCGCCACAATAGACAACACTACAATCAAAATCATCTTTTTTTCGTTTTCTTTAGCAAGCGCCGCCACAAAACTCACAACAACCGTTTGCGTCGGGCGTTGTGGTGGCGCTGCAGTTCGGGCAGGTCATGGCAATTTTCGGCGCATTTGCCATGGCCACTTCTTCGCGGTGCTGCTCTCGAAACCCCATCAAGGTGCTTTTTATCTCCTCTGCATCATGCTCTGCCTCTTTATATTCGGCACACACACGGCTGTCTATCGTGTCATCGTTTAGCTTGAATTTTATATCATCAAACCAGGGCGAGTTTATATAAATGGTGATATCAAAATCGTAAGTTTTTTTATATCGTGGCGGGTTGTAGCTTTCGCGCTTACCCGGCTCGTCGTTTTTATAAATTTCCTGCTTGTGCTCATCAATATCAACATCACAGCCTGTCACCTGTGAAAAATCGATAATGTCTGGGTTGTTGTCCTTCCACTTTTTTGTACGTGAAAATAGCCACTTTTGATTGTCTTCATCAATGCAAATTAAATTTCTGCCACCGATTACTTTTGTGGGGTTGAACCCCGCCACTTTTTGCTCATTTTCTTCTCGATAGGCCAGTTGCTGCTTAATTTCCTCAACCGTGGAGTTCCTTCTGTCGTCGAAAAATGGGGAAAGTTTACCGGCGCAATCTTTACAAAGGTTACCGTCCTCTAATTTTCTGTTTCCCAAAAGCCCAATTTTTTCGTTGCAAACATCGCAATATTTTTTGTCGAATAATCCCATCATCATGCTCCTTTCTCTATGCTTGTTTTATGCCCAAGGGTCGTCTTGTTTGGGCATTCGAATGCCCACCATAATGCTGTTCACATCCCATATATACCAGTTTTCGCCCTTTTGCCGCAGCTTTAAATATCGCGGGCTGTCAAAGGCAGGTGTTTTTATCTGTAAGCGTGTGTATCCAGCTTCACAGTCTTGCGGGCGTGGGTCCCGTATAAAAGTCAGGGTATACGGCTTTGTCGGTGTGTAATTGTTTTCGGGGCTTGCACCGTTAAAATATGCCCTCGCCAAATATTGTTTGTCGCTTATCCGGTCCTTAAACCACGATTTATCAAAGGCAGAAAGTGGCTGTGGCCCTTTCAGCAAATCAATGGCATCAAGACCTTCATGGATATTTTGCGCCAGTATATTCACTGCACAAATGAACAGTGCACATGTCTTTTCGGGCGCTGTTAGCCCCTCGTTTACAAGCGTGGTAAACTCGCTTATAGAGCTTGGCAAAGTGTCAAAGCAAACTTCCATTCTAAACCCCCTTTTCTACTCATAATCGATGTTGTTAATGGACATGGACTTATAGGTGAATGTGCCGTCTTCATTTCGTTCAAAGGACATATTCAGCAAAGAGGTTTCCGATTCTATCGAAACCCATTGATAGGATACAATGTCCTCCGTCTGGTTTGTAACATTCCCCTCAACGCCATTAAAATAGCGGGATAAAACGTCCTCATAGGTAAGGGAGAATTTTTCGTCAATGTCAAGCTCTTGGAAATCCAGGTAAATCTGCCGTAGCTCATCGGTGGTAAAGCTTGCCTGCGGTGCCGCCGGTTGTGGCGCAGATGCCTCGGGTGCAGGCGCCACGGATGCAGGTGCCGCATTGTTTTCCATCGTGTCGCCCATGCCGCCGCCTGCGCTTGCCACTGCCCCACCGTCCACAATCTGTGCAATGGAAAAATCCATGATAAAAGTTTCGCCATTGTAGTCATAGTTGTAGCTTGCGCTAAGCACACCATTTGTAAGAGAGGGCACATACCAGGTGTTGTCCTCCTCTTTTAACGGCGCATCACCGTAAAGCCATGCATATTCGTCCACAATGGGGAAGAAAGAATAGTCGTGCAGTTCAATGTTGAACGACATGAGGTCGCTTTCATAGCCACTGTCTACGGGCCCGTTTATATATAGTTCAAAATAATTGCCGTATTCATCCGAGCCAATATAACCCCACGCCTCGTATTCGCCGGAAATATCATGGTTTCCCACATAATCGCTTATGCTTACAATGCCGTACCAATTCGATGGGTTTACAAGTGTTTCCACGGGCATGGTCTCTTCGGTGCCGTAGCCGGGTGCCACAAAGCCGGTTGCGTTTATGCCACCGCCCGAAGCATCATTCCAAAGCGAGCTGTTTTCCGATGTGAACACAAACACCATCTCGTAGCCTTCGTTTTCACCCGTGGCAACAATGCTTTCGCCGTCTATCACATAATCCATAACAACGCTTTGTAAAACGATTGTTTTTGCCGATGTATCAAGTTCAACAGGGGATGTGCTGCCATAGGCAGTAAGGCTTGCCTCTTCGCCTGTAATGGTAAGCATCATCTCCATTTCGGCTGTTTGCAAATCATCATAGTTCATGGTGACGCCTGCCGTTGTCATGCTGGAAAGGATGTAGTTGCCGGTTAAATCATCTTCATCGATAACAGCGGCTGCACCGGTTGCTAGCTGTGCATTTTCCGGGCTTTCAGAAAAGCCGGACAACAGATGAATTGCCAGTGCCACAGCGCCACCAACCAAAGCAAGAACAACCACGGCTAGAATGATAATGAGAATGGGTTTTGGCTTTTTAGAGGCGGGTTTGGCGCCGCCCATGGGTGCGAACGGTTGCCCTGACGGTGCCCCGGTTGGCGCTTGCCCCCACTGTTGTCGGCCAAATGGCGCTTGCCGGCTTGGTGGGGGTTCGGGTGGAACTGCCGAAGCTCCACAGTGATTGCAAAATTTTGTGTTTTTTGATAATTCATACCCACATTTACTACAGTTGGCCATGATGTTTCCTCCTAGTATTCTTTTTTATCATATATTTGTAACAACATCTGCAAGGAAATTTAGTCCGGAAGAGCTGTACAAAAACAGGTCGATCTCATCATTTTTAAACGCTGAATTGGCAATGGCTGCCGATTTTGGGAAGTTCTCCTCGTCTACAATCAGAACCATTTTGCAAAGCGGCACAGCCTCTTTTATTTTTTCAATTCTTGCCAGCCAGTTGTCCAAAGCAAGTGGCTCATAATCCCTTAGTTCGGCAAGTAAAACGTCTGCATTGCTGCTGCGGCAAACCGATAAACAACTTTCAACATTCGATATGATTTCAATTTTGTTTTGCTGGCTTCGTGCTGCAATTGCGTGGGTTATTCCCGAAGATAGTAATTTGTTTTGAATGTAAACCGCGATGGTTTTCATGGCACCACCTCCTTTTGGCATTCACGATTCAATTTCAAGCGGTTCTCGAGCGGTTTATGCCTCTTAACGTGATGGGATGGGGTATGAATCCACACAAGCATAGCAAAAAAATGGCCGTTGGACATCGTGTATTTCCGCCGATTTCCAAGTTTTATCCTATTTTTTTCAAAACGGGCAGGCGTATGTAAGGCAAAAGCGGAAAGAACGGCCGGTTGCGGTGTGATGTTGAGCTCTTTTTCAAATGAATGGATAGCCAAATTTGCGGTTTTTCAATTGCAAAATAAAATTTTCCAAGATACAATAAATGAAAGCGCCGTTGATTTCCACAAGGAATTGCCGGCGCAAAAGGGCTGTTTTCAAATATTATTTTACGAAAAGAGAAAGCGATATGGTCAAAGAAATTATCAAAGATGAGGGATTTTTATCACGGGAAAGCCGGCCGGCAAGCGAAGACGACCTTGCCGTGGCAGAGGATTTGCTCGACACACTGCATGCAAACCAAGAGCGCTGTGTGGGGCTTGCCGCCAACATGATCGGTGCCTTGGTTTGCATCATCGCAGTGGACGATGGCGGCGAAAACCTCGTGATGCTCAACCCGAAAATGCTGAAATGCAAGGATGCCTATCAAACCGAGGAGGCCTGCCTTTCGCTTGAGGGGGTGCGCCCTGCAAAGCGCTATAAGAGCATCAAAGTGGAATATCAAAACACAAAAATGCAAAAGAGAATCAAAACTTTCAAGGGTTTCACGGCGCAAATTATCCAGCACGAGATAGACCATTTGAGCGGGATTATCATTTAAAGTGGCTCGATGCCAAAGCCGGAACGGGATGGAACTACATTTTTTTGTGAGAAAGCGGGTGGGAGCCAAGTGTATAAAATTATGCTTGTAGAGGACGACGCCAACATTGCGGTTTTGATAAAAGAGCAGCTGGAAAGCTGGGGCTTTGAGGTGGTGTGTGTATCGGATTTTAAAGATGTGTTGGCGCTGTTTGTAAGGGAAGCACCGCAGCTTGTTTTGCTGGATATCTCGCTGCCTTTTTTTAGCGGCTATCATTGGTGCGAGCAAATTCGGAAAATCAGCAAGGTGCCCATCCTTTTTATCTCCTCGGCTTCCGACAACATGAACATCGTCATGGCCATCAGCCTTGGGGCCGACGATTTTGTGGCAAAACCCTTCGACACCGAGGTGCTAACCGCCAAGATCAAGGCTCTGCTTCGTAGGTCCTATGATTTTGTAAGCGAGGCGCAGGTGCTTGAGCACAAGCAAGTTTTTCTAAACACAAGCGACTGTTCCCTGCGCTATGAAGAGCACAGGCTGGAGCTGACGAAAAACGAACACAAGGTGTTGCTTTGCCTGTTTCAAAACAAACAAAAGGTGGTAAGCCGAGAGAAACTGATGGAAATTCTGTGGCAAACCGATAGCTTTGTGGACGACAACACGCTTACGGTGAATGTCAACAGGCTGCGAAAAAAACTGGATGCCATCGGGTTGCCGGGGTTCATCACCACAAAATTTGGCGAGGGGTATTGGATACAATGAGTTTGATTTTCGCTTACTTAAAAGAAAAACGTTTTGTTTTTGCCGGAAGCTTTTCAACCTATGCCTTTTTCACGGTTTCCTTTTATCTTTATCGCCTGCCGCTTGCGGCGGTTTTATACCCCTACCTTGTGTGTGTTGCAGTGGGCTTGGTTTTGGCTGTTTTCGATTTCAGACGGTTTGAAAACAGGCATCGTGAGCTTGAGCGCTTGAAGCAAAACATCGAAATTACAAACGAGCTGGCATTTGAGCCGGGAACCCTGATAGAAAAAGATTGCCTTGAAATAATGGGCGGCTTGCTTAAGCAACGCCGCCAAATGCAAGATGACTTTTCTGCCCAATATAAGGACATGACGCAATACTACACGGTTTGGGTTCACCAAATTAAAACACCGATTGCCGCCATGCGCCTCATGCTGCAAAACGAGGACAGCAGCCTGTGCCGAAAACTGAGCACAGACCTTTTTCGAATTGAACGCTATGTGCAAATGGTGATGGTTTACCTTCGTGCCCATGCCGATTCCACCGATTATCTTTTTACAAAATGCAATTTGGATGCCATGATAAAACAGGCTGTGAAAAGTTTTAGCACCGAATTTATAGAAAAAAAGATAGCCCTTCAGTATCGGCCGATAGAACAAAATGTGATGACGGATGAAAAGTGGTTTTTGTTTTTGCTGGAGCAAATCATTTCCAATGCCTTAAAATACACACAAAAGGGAAGCATCCAAATTTATCAAAACGAGGCAGGCGTTTTGTGCATTGAAGACAGCGGCATGGGCATTGCCGCCGAAGACCTGCCACGCATTTTTGAAAACGGATACACCGGAACCATTGGTCGCATCGATAAAAAATCCAGTGGCATCGGGCTTTATCTTTGTAAAACCGTTTGCGATAGGCTGAACATTCAGCTATCGGCTGAATCGACGGTGGGAAGAGGCACCACCATGAAACTGAACTACCATTCAGTGCTGCGTGAATAGACGTTTGCACATCTTGCAAAAATGTAAGAAATGGCGGCTGAAATGTAAGACAAATCGATGGAGAGAGAGCCGTATCATCTGCTATCATCATGATATTCCCAAATAAAAATACAAGAAAAAGAGGAGATATGAGGATGAGTATTTTGCAGATTAGCGGCCTTCAAAAGGTATACGCTTCCCGTTTTGGCACAAACAAGGTGGAGGCGCTTAAAAATGTGAATTTTGCCGTGGAGCGCGGCGCGTACATGGCGATTATGGGCGAATCGGGCTCTGGCAAAACCACGCTTTTAAATATTTTGGCCGGGCTGGATAGGCCCACAAATGGCACGGTTTTGCTGGAATCAAGAGACATCACCAAAATAAAAGACGCGGCCCTTTCCACCTTTCGGCGCGAAAACCTCGGTTTTGTGTTTCAGGATTTCAACCTGCTGGACACCTTCAATTTAAAAGACAACATCTTTTTGCCGCTGGTGCTTTGCGGAAAAGCCCACAGCGAAATGGAAAAGCGCCTTGCGCCCATTGCCGAAGAACTGGGCATCACAGAGCTTTTGGCAAAATACCCTTACGAGGTGTCGGGCGGGCAAAAACAGCGTGCCGCCATTGCAAGGGCACTCATCACCCACCCAAAACTCATTTTGGCAGACGAGCCCACCGGCGCGCTCGATTCAAAAGCCTCCGATGAATTGTTGCGGCTTTTATCGCACATCAACCAAAAAGGGCAAACCATTTTAATGGTAACGCATTCGGCCAAAGCGGCCAGCAATGCAAACTGTGTGCTGTTCATTAAAGACGGTGAAGTGTTCCACCAAATCCATCGGGGTGGCGCTTCAAACGAGGAACTGCACCAAAAAATAAGCGACACACTCACCCTGCTTTCAAAAGGGGGTGTGCACTGATGTTTTATTCCAAAATTGCCATGAACAGCATCAAGGTGAACAGCAAGCTGTACATTCCCTATATTTTAACCGGTGCGCTGTGGATTATGATGTCGTACATCCTTTTAAGCATGGCCACTTCAGAGCAGATTCTGAACTCCGGTGCAGGGGGCTCCATCGTTATGATTTTGTCGATGGGGGTGCCGTTTATCCTTGTGTTTTCGGCCTTGTTTTTGTTTTACACAAATTCATTTATAAGCAAAATGCGCAACAAAGAATACGCCCTTTACCATGTGCTGGGCATGAACAAACGCAACCTTTCCCACATCCTTTTGTGGGAAAGCGCCATCACCGCCTTTTGGTCGCTGCTTATTGGGCTTTCGGCCGGGGTGTTGTTTTATAAAGTTTTCGAGCTGCTTTTGCTTACCATTACAAGGGAAGAGCTGAACTACCGTTTGGAAATCGATTTTAAAAATATTTTTATCATCACGCTGGTTTTTTTGGTAATCTTCTTTTTGATTTTGCTAAAATCTCTGTTTAAAATCAAAATGTCCAGCCCCATCGAGCTTTTAAAAAGCCGAAATATTGGCGAAAAACCACCCAAAGCAAACTGGTTTTTGGGGGTTTTGGGGGTGGTGGTGCTCGGTGCGGCCTATTTTATTGCTCTTTCGGCAGAAAACCCGATGGCGGCCATCGAGCTGTTTTTCATTGCCGTGCTTCTTGTGGTCATCGGCACCTATCTTGTTTTCATCTCGGGGTCGGTGCTGCTTTGCCGCATTTTGCAGCGCAATAAAAACTATTATTACAAGCCAAACCACTTTGTTTCGGTTTCTTCGATGGCATACCGCATGAAGCGCACCGGTGCGGGCCTTGCCGCCATCTGCATTTTCTCCACAATGGTTCTCGTGATGCTTTCTTCCACGTTTAGCCTTTATATCGGGAATGAGGGTTTGCTCGCTTTGCGCTACCCAAAAGAAATCAACATGCTGTTCTCTTCGAATGAGCCCGGCCCCATGCAGGCCGATTTCACACTGGCCGTGGATGATTTTGTGCGCAGTGAAACCGCGAAGGCAAGCGGCACTGTAACCGACGAGCTCGTTTATCACAGGCTGGTAACCTCAGGGCAATTGCAAAACCATTATCTGGAGCTGGATTTTGCAAACGCCAGCGATTTCGACAGCATCTATCAGGTGTTTTTCTTTGATGTGGCAGAGTATAACCAAAACATGGGCACGGAACTTTCACTTGGGGACGGTGAAATATATATCCATTCTCCACGGGAGGAATTTTCAGAGGATAGCCTTACGGTGCTAAACAAAACGTTCACCGTCAAGGGTGCTTTGGATGATTTTTGGAGTGACGGTGTTTCGGCAATGACTGTTTTTCCCACCTTGATGGTGGTGGTGGATGACCTTTATGAGATAGAGGCCTTGTTTGAGGGGGTGACGAATGCCAACGGAGAAAGCTTGTTGATGTCGCAGTTTTCCTACAACTACAACTGCGGTTTGCCCGGGGCAGAACAGGTGAGCCTCACCGAACAATTACAGGATGACTTTGTGGAGACATTCGGCCACTATACCCATCTCAGTTCTTTCAGTGTGGAATCGCTGGAGGGCAACCGCCTCGGTTTTTATGGCCTTTTTGGCGGGCTTTTGTTCATCGGGCTTGTTCTAAGCCTCCTCTTTATTTCCGCCACGGCGCTGATTATCTACTACAAACAAATTGTGGAGGGGTATGAGGATAAGCCAAGGTTTGATATTATGCAAAAAGTGGGCATGACCAAAAGTGAGATAAAACGCAGCATCAATTCGCAGATGTTGACGGTGTTTTTCCTTCCGCTTTTGCTGGCCGGCATACACCTTTCTTTTGCTTTTCCCATTCTGCGCCTGTTTCTTTTGATGTTTAACCTCACGAATCTTTCCTTATTTATTGTGGTTTCCGCGCTTGGGTTTGTGGCTTTTGCCGTCTTGTATGCCTTTATCTATAAACTCACATCAAAATCTTATTTGGATATTGTAAGCAGAACCATTTGAGGAATAAGCTGGCCGAAAGGCATGTGGCTTTCTTTTAAAAAAAAAACAGCAAGCCGGCTTATGCCCCCTCCCATCGACACAGAAGCTTGCAATGCGCGCAAAAAACCGGCTTAGTGGCGTTGTTTTAAATTTGTAATTGAAAATTAAACTATGTTTAACCTTTTTGCGTTATGCTTTGAAACAGAACAACGAACAAGAACCATTCAATGGGAGGATTTTTATGAAAAGAATGCTTGCACTTTCACTGGTACTGGCCACATGCATAAGCCTTGCTGCGTGTCAAAGCCAAGACCCTGAAATTTCTTCAAGCAGCACAGCACAAGCACAAGAAAGTCGGGCGGTTGAAAACAATGAAACCGAAGAACACGCGCCTCCCCCCGAAGGCGATACAGAGGGGGCCGGCCCCCCACCGGGTGGCATGCAAACCACGACAAGTACGTTCACCGTGGAAGAGGCTGAAGCGATAGAAGCGGAGCTTGTGGCAGCGGTTGGATACGAGGCAACGGTAGGGGGATATCCCATTGTGGATACCAACCAGACTACGTTTTTCTCAAATGATGCCATTATAGAAGAGCCGGATGAAGGCGACGCCTTCTACGGACAAGACGCACAATTTGTGGGAAATGCCCCAAGCTATACAGATAATGGTGATGGCACTGTTTCGGACAATGTAACAGGGCTTATGTGGGTGCAAGACCCGGGCGAAAAATTAACATGGCCTGAGGCGGTTGAACTGCTTGAAGAATTAAACCAAAGCAATTACTTGGGTTATTCTGATTGGAGAATACCATCCATGAAAGAGCTGTATTCTATTGTGGACTTTTCCGGAAATACAGGAACCAGCTCTTCTACCTCTACACCATATATTGACACAGATTATTTTGTGTTCGAATATGGCGATGCTGCGGGAGAATCAAGGTTTATAGATTCCCAAATTTTAACTTCTACCATTTATGGTTCAACAACTTTGGGTGGGAACACAACCGTGTTTGGATATAACTTTGCAGACGGACGGATTAAAGGCTATGAAATTGACAAAGATTTCTACTGCTATTTTGTTCGTGGAAACACAAGTTATGGCCAAAACTTGTTTGTGGATAATGGGGACGAAACCATTACCGATGAGGCGACCTCGCTGATGTGGTCACAATATGACTCAGGTTATTACGAAGGCTATACAGACGAAAATGGCAATGGTGCAATGACATGGGAAGATGCATTGGCTTGGGTGCAAGAAAAAAATGAAGAAAATTTTCTGGGATATTCAGATTGGAGATTGCCGGATATTAAAGAGCTTCAAAGCATCGTTGATTATGAACAATCCCTTGCCGTTACCGGAACGGCGGCTATAAACAGCTTATTTGACTGCACACCGATTACAAACTATGCCGGCGAAGATGACTTTGGGTACTATTGGTCTGGAACCACGCACGATGATTTAAGTGCTTCCTCAATTGAATATGGCGCTGCTTCTTATATGGTTTTCGGAAACGCTCTTGGTGAAATGGACGGAGAAACTGTTGATG
>CAYJNQ010000041.1:2731-15094 GCA_964371725.1 uncultured Oscillospiraceae bacterium | reverse complement strand
TGCCGCGGCATTTTGCAGTCTGACGACGCAATTGGTGCTTTATTGACGGCCTGAGCCCCTCGGCCTATGGCCGGGGGGCTCTCTTACTCTCCAATACATCAGGGAGGCATCCCAAACCATGGGCCGGCTTTCAATACCCCTCGCTTATAATTTGCGGCCCGTGCGCCACAGGCTGCACCACAAATGCTTTCGGCACCAAAACGCGCAAGGCCTGCGCGGCTTTCTCGGCCATGCCGCGGTTTTCAAACATCCCAAACACGGCGGCACCGCTGCCGGTCATCATCGAACCAAGGGCCCCGTGCGCCTCTAAGCAGCTGCGAATTTGCACGGTGATGTCGCCGCCGTTTGCCGGCTCCAACACATTTTGCATCCGGCGTGCAAAGGCCGGCAAATCTCCGCTTTCCAGCGCCCTCAGTGCCGCCGGCATATCCACGCTTGTGTGCGAGCCCTGCTCGTCGTAGCGTTTGTAGGCCACGGGGGTGGATACCCCTGTTTTCGGCATGCCAACCGCAAAAAAACAATTTGGCAAAGCGGCCAGCGGCTCAATTTTTTCGCCAATACCGCCCACGCGTGCCGTGCCGCCTTGCAAGGCAAACGGCACATCTGCGCCCACGGCAAGGCCAAGGGCTTGCAGTTCGGGCAAGGTTTGCCTTGCGCCGTAAAGGTAGTTTAAACCAAAAAGCACACCGGCGGCATCGGCACTGCCACCGCCAAGCCCCGCGCGTGTCGGGGTTTTTTTGTGGATAATCAAATCGGCTCCGGCCAATAGCCCAAGTTCCGTAAAAAACACGCGGCTGGCCACGGTGGCGGTGTTCTGCTCGCCCGTGGGCACGCGGCTTTTGGGGCAGCGCAGTGAATACCCCGTGCTGCGCGTAATTTCGATGGTTTCATACAAGCTGATGCTCTGCATCAACATGTCCAGCAGGTGGTATCCGTTTTCGGCAAGGCCGACAATGTCCAGGGCAAGATTGAGCTTCGCGGGCACGCGCACCACCACTTTTTTCAGCTGCTTCACAGGCCCTCCCCCTCTTTTCAATGTGTTTTCATGCGTCCTTTTTTCGAATTGTGTCTGCCGTTGTGGCCAGCACAAAACCCAAGCTCATTATACCATTCCGCCAAATGCAATCGCAAGCCATTGCGCGGGGGCAGCCAAGCCTTCGCCGTTTCAAGCGGCCCGCTTTCGGTGTGGTGCGCGCCCCCATTTCGGCATCATGCTTGGTAAAAGCACGCCGGCAGCGGGTGAAGCTGTCGTCCGGTTTCGGCCCTTTTTCGCCCTGTTTTACACAAAATAAAAATTCAAAACTTTCTTTTCTGCGCTTGACAAGATGCTTTGTTTACAGTATATTAGAAATTGCTAATATACTGCAAACAGGAGGTTGAGATGGCTTATAAAAAAAATATGGCAACGGTTGGCAATTTATGTGTCGCTTGTGGCACCTGCGTTTTGGAATGTCCTTTTGGTGCCATTCAAATTCAAAACGGAACCAAAGCAAGTGTTGATTTAGAAAAGTGCGTCGGTTGTGGGAAATGCAGCAAAGTTTGCCCGGCCTCTGTCATAATCATGGTCAAGCGCGAGGTGAAAGATGAAACGTAAAAAATGGTACAATTTTATGTGGATCGTGGAAATCAGCTATTTTATTTTGGGTTTTTTTAACATTTTATTTGCATGGCTGGGCATGATTTTCTTTTTCACGCCACTTCTCATCGCCATTTTCAAGGGGAACAAAAGCTATTGCAACCGATACTGTGGCCGGGGGCAGCTTTTCGCCCTTGTCGGCTCCAAATTATCGCGCAACAAACCCCTGCCAAAATTTGTGCGCACACCCTATTTCCGCTATGGTTTTTTGGCCTTTTTCATGACCATGTTTTTCACCATGGTCTATGCAACTTACCTTGTTTTTGCAGGAAGTGCCGATTTATCGCAGGTGGTAACACTGCTGTGGACTTTCCGGGTGCCTTGGAATTTTGCCTACACGGCGGAGGTTGCCCCTTGGATAGCGCAGTATGCTTTCGGGTTTTACAGTGTCATGCTCACTTCCACCATCCTTGGCATGGCCACCATGCTGCTGTTCAAACCACGCGGATTTTGTGTTTACTGCCCGATGGGAACCATGACGCAAGGCATTTGCAAACTAAAAAACGGGGGTAAATAACATGGAAGAAATGAGAGCGAATGCAAAAGAGCTGGCCAATTTGCTCAAAGTGCTTTCCAACGAAAACCGCTTGCTCATTTTGTGCGAACTTTCAAATGGGCCCCTGCGCGTTTCCGATTTGCTTCAAAAATTAAACATCACCCAATCCGGAATCTCGCAGCATCTTGCCATTTTAAAGGCAAACGGCATCCTGGATTATGATAAAAAGGCGCAAACTGTGCTGTATCACATAAAAGATGAGCGCATTTATGAAATGATGAAACACTTAAAAGAACTCTACTGCAAGCAAGAGGGGGAAACGGAACATGCCTAACAAAAAACTGGTCGTGATACAAGAGAATTGTCCCCAAAACCATGCCTGCCCATCGGTGGGGGTTTGCCCCGTGGCGGCTTTGGTGCAAAAGGCTCATGAGGCCCCCACTGTTTTAGACGATGTATGCATTCGTTGTGGAAAGTGTGTGAATTTTTGCCCTAAGAAGGCATTGGTGCTTGTGTAGTGTGGTTTTTTGCAAATCCCGGTTTTCGCCTTCCCTTCACAAAACACCGCGCTTGATCCAAACGGCTTTCACCGGGCAAACTTCATGGCAGCAAAAACAGCGGATGCATTCTTTTTTTCGAATATAAGCCGCTGTTTTTTGCATGTCAACCGCCTTGGCCGGGCAGATTTCGGCGCATTTTCCACACAGCACACAGGCCTTTTTTTGCACAACCGGGTGGGGCACGGCCCGCCGTGTCAGCCGCGCGGCCGCGCCCTGCAGCGGCCTTGGAATTCGCCGGCTGAAATCCATGCTGCCTTGGTAGCTTTCCGGCAAACGAAAGTTTACAAACGGCGCGGGTGGCACTTCTTCTTCTGTGTGCAGAAAAGCCACATCGAAGGTGCCGGGGCATAGCCCGCGCTGCATGGCGGCCGCCAAACTTGGCACGGCGGCGGGCGAAAGCCCCATGAAGTGGCACACGGCCAAATCCAGCAAATGCGGGTTTTGCGCGGCCAAAAGCAGGCCGGTTTCGCGCATGCTGCCGCCGGCCGGGCCGTCGCCCTCCATGCCAAGAATGCCATCCATGAGGTGCAAATCGGCCTGCACGGCCTCACACAAATCGCACAGCATATGCCCAAAATCCTCTTTTTCGGGAAATCGGCTGTGAAATTCGGCCTTTGCAAGGCCCGGCACACATCCGAACAGGTTTTTGCAAGCGCCACTCATGCCCGTAAGCACGTGGGTTTTCAGCTTGGGCAAATTGAGAACATAATCGGCCTCGGCCACGGCCTTCAGCACCGTGAATCGGTGCACAAGGCTCGCATTTTCGCAGCGTAGCAGGGCGATGTCGGCCTCTTTGCACAGCTCAACGCCCAGCTCCTTGCACACAGCTTCCACGCCACTTACGCGATAAATGCCCTGCAGGGCAAGCGCCGTGTGTGCACCGGCCGGCGAATCGGCCAGCACAATGTCGGTGATGCCGCGCTTTTGCAATGCCATCACCACACCGCGAACCACGTCCGGGTGTGTGGTAACGGCTTTTTGCGGTGCGTGTTTTGCCAACAAATTCGGCTTTAACAACACGCGCATTCCCTTTTGCGGCAGAACATCGTCTCCCAACCGCGAAAACAGCCGTTCTATAGAAGAAACGGCTGTTTTTGTGTCGTTTGGGGGCACGGATTCTAAAAAGACACGCTCTCTCACACAAGGCCTCGCTCTGCTTCCAGCTGCTCCAAAAAGGTGCCAATACGCTCCAGCGCGCTGGTTAAATGGTCCAGCGAATAGGCATAGCTGATGCGAATAAAGCCCTCGCCACTGTCTCCAAAAGCCGTGCCGGGCACCACGGCCACCTTGTGTTCCATAAGCAAGCGCTCGCAGAATTCGGCCGAGGAAAGGCCCGTTTTGCGAATGTCCGGGAACACGTAGAACGCACCCTCCGGCTCGAAACAGGGCAAGCCCAGTTCCTCGAAACGTTGCATCAAAAACAGGCGGCGGCGGTTGTATTCTGCACGCATGTGCTCCACATCGTCTGCGGCTTCGCGCATGGCCGCAATGGCCGCATACTGGCTCATGGTGGGGGCGCACATAATGGCCGACTGGTGAATGGTGTTCATTGCGGCAATGAGGCGCGCAGGGCCACATACATAGCCAAGCCGCCAACCCGTCATGGCATAGGCCTTGGAAAACCCGCTTACCAACAAGGTGCGCTCCAGCATGCCGGGCAACTGTGCAATGCTCACATGCTCTTCATCTCCGTAGGTAAGCTCGGCATAAATTTCGTCGCTCAGCACCGTGATGTCGGTGTCGCGCAGCACCTCGGCAATGGCCTCCATCTCGTCTTTTCGCATCACGCCGCCCGTGGGGTTGCTTGGAAACGGGAAAATAAGCAGTTTTGTGCGCGGTGTAATGGCTTTTTTAAGCTCTTCGGCCGTCAGTTTGAAACGGTTTTCGTTTTGAAGCGGAATCGACACAGGCACACCGCCCACCAAGGTGGTGATGGGATGGTAGCTTACAAAGCACGGTTCCGGAATGATCACCTCGTCGCCGGGGTTTATAAGCGCACGGATGCAAAGGTCGATGCCCTCGCTGCCGCCCACCGTAACCAAGGCCTGGGTTTTGGCGTCGTAGCAAAGCGAAAAGCGGCGCTCCAAATAGGCACAAATTTCCTCGCGTAGCTCGGCCATGCCCGTGTTCGAGGTGTAGAATGTGTGTCCCTCGTTCAGGCTTTGAATGCCCGCATCGCGAATGGCCGCCGGGGTTTCAAAATCCGGCTCGCCCACACCCAAGGTAATACAGTCTTTCATTTCAGCCGCAATGTCGAAAAATTTTCGAATGCCGGAGGGCCGCATCTTCCCGGCTCTTTCTGAAATCAGTGCTTCATAGTTCATCATCTTCTCAAAACTCCTTTTCTTGCCGGCTGTAAGAGGAAGTTTCACGGTTTACATTTGGGCAATACTCTTATAGTTTCCGGTGATATTGTACACTTTTATCATTATACAAAAAAGCCACCCCAAAGTAAACAGGCAGCTTTTTGGTTTTGATGCACGGCACGGGCGCTGCTTCTATAGCGGCCCTTCTTCGTAAATAACAAAGCCGTTTTTGTTGTTTTTCTTGCATCGATACATGGCTTCATCGGCTTCGGCATACAGGGTTTCAAACGATTTTTCGTCTTCGTTTTTTTGCGAAATTCCAATGCTGCAAGAGATGGTAACACTCACATTTTGCTCGGTGTACGACTGCATGATTTGGCCGCACAGTTTTTCGGCCTTTTTGGCCAGTTCGCCTCGGGTTTGCCCGTTTTTCACAAACACCATGAATTCATCGCCGCCCACACGGCCCATGATATCATCACTGCGGAAACTTTGCGCAATTTTGCGGCTCACCTCGCGCAGCACCTCGTCGCCGTAGGCATGGCCGAAATTGTCGTTGATGGCCTTGAAGTTGTCCAAGTCAATCATAAAAAGGGCACCGCTTCCATGTTGCATCCAGCTTTTGGTGTGTGCCTCAAAGGCCTTTTTGTTGTAGGCACCCACAAGGGCGTCGCGCTCGGCTTCCAGGCGCAGGGCGGTCTCTTGCATTTTGGCGTCGTGAATGTCGTCTGTGATGTTGATAACGGCCAACAAATCGCCGGTTTTCTCATCTTGCCGCACCGAAACGGCCGTGCTCACCCAGCGCACATGCCCCTCCAACACCATGCGCCCATTGTGGCGCATTTCCGGTTTGTCTTTCTGAAAGGCCTCACGCATCGCCGCCACTGAAAATTCTTTCAAGATGCCCTCATAGTCCTCGGCCAAGGTCAGGTTTCTCAGCAATTCCTTGATGTATTCTGTGTAACCCATCTCTGCGGTGATGGTTTGCCTGCCGTGATACAAAAGGCTTGTAAGCCGGTCTTTTGTGCAGTTCACATCCATCACCACAACAGAGCGCCCGGCCAAAACCTGCTTGTAGATGCTGTCCTTTTCCAAATGGCTTTCCCGTTCTTTCATCATCTTGAACACCGAGAGCATCACCACATTCACATAACTGATCAACAGCCAAGTGAAGGCCGCAATCAGCTGATGCCAAGGCAAAAAGCCATAGGAAATGTCGTGGATATACACATTGCCGTTCGCAATCATGTATACATTGGCAATGACAACGGTAACGATGTATAAATAGAGGTGCTCGGTGCTTTCGGAAAGCCCCACAAGATATTTTGAGGGCACAAAACGCAAAATAAAAAAAGCCACCAGCGCACCCAAGGCCGCCGTAAGGATGAGGCAAACCCAAAACGTGGTGACATTTTGGGAAAGTGCATAGATGCTTTCACCCGTCATCAAAGAAAGCACGCCCGTAACAAAGGCGCGCATGGCCATGATGTGAATGTTCAAAGAGAGCACACAGGCAAGGCGCGCCGCCACGCTTTGCCCACGGTAAAACAGCATCACCGTAAGGGTGAACACCGCCAGCATAATGCCGTAGCCAAGCGCCGACATGCTGCCAAAATAGATTAGCATCAAGGTGCCCGCCGTGCCGCTCAACGCGCTGAACAACACGATTTTCAACTTTTTACTTGTGATTTTAAAGGCCTTCTCAATCAAGCTGAGATAGGCCAAATTGTGCACGCAAAATACGAGGTTGAAAAGAAGAATCAATGCATTGGTTGGCATGGTCATTCCATCTTTCTTCGGCGAGCCCCGTGTGACCGGGGCTTCAGTATAACTGAGTATTATACCAATCCGGCCCTTGTTTGTCAAAAAAAATATATTTTTGGCGATGCAAACAATTGGATGCGGCAAACAAAAGGCAAATGTGATATAATAAAATGTGATATAATAAAGGGTAAGCGAAACGGTATTATCCACCCCGAAACACGCCACAAACCACAACTTGCCTTTTGAATGCACAACCAAAGAAAGGAAAACACAACATGACGTATTGCAAGCGATGCACAATGCCAAGCACAAGGCCGGGTATCACCTTTGATAAAGAGGGGGTGTGCTCTGCCTGCACCCATTACGACAACCGCCAAAATGTGAATTGGGATGCACGTTTTGAAGAGCTGAAAACCCTGTGTAACCGATACCGAGGCTCGAACGGGCCCGGTGGCTACGATTGTGCCGTGGCCGTTTCCGGCGGCAAAGACAGCCATTTTCAGGTGTATATGCTTAAAGAAGTGTTGGGTATGAACCCCATCTTATTCACGGTGGAAGACAATTTCCCCATGACAAACGCCGGTGTGCACAACTTGAAAAATTTAAGCGAAACCTTTGGCTGCACACTCATCAGCTGCAAACCAAACATACGGGCGCAGAAAATTCTCATGCGCAAATTTTTTGAAAAATACGGCAAACCCACTTGGTATGTCGATCGCCTCATCTACACCTTCCCCTTGCACATGGCGCTAAAGTTTAACACACCCTTTTTGTGCTATGGCGAAAATGTAAGCTATGAATACGGTGGCAACACCGACGAAGAAACCTATTCTGCCAAAGACCAAATCAACAACGGTGTGGCCGTGGGCATCGACCAAAGCGAGCTTGTGGGCGACGGGGTTTGCGAAAACGATTTGAGCCTTACCCTTGCCCCAAGCCAAGCCGAGCTCGACCGCCTCGACCCGTTCTACCTCTCCTATTTCCTGCCCTGGAACAGCTACAAAAACCATCACTTTGCGAAAAGCCGCGGCTTTCACGACCTCACGCACGAGTGGGACCGCCAACACCATGTGGAGATGTTCGACCAAATCGACAGCCGCGCCTACCTGGTGCACTCTTGGATGAAATACCCAAAATTCGGCCACGCCGCCGCCACCGACTACACCGCGCGCAGCATCCGCTATGGCATGATGACCCGCGAAGAGGCCATCCGCCTCATTCGCGAGCGCGACGGCCGGCTTGACCCACTTTGTGTGCGCGATTTCTGCGATTTCTGTGGATACTCGGAAGCCGAGTTCTACGCCATTGTAGACAAATTCTACAACCCCGATTTGTTCTACAAAACCGATGATTATGAGTGGAAACTCAAAGAGCCGCCGGTATAAACCGGCGGCCCTCAGGCCGTCCGGGAAAGCCCCCATTGTGTTGTCAAACTGCAAAATGCCGCGGCAGAACCATATCGAATATATGCGTCTTTGCGGCATTTTTTGCAAGCTCCGCAGAGCGAATCCAGCGAGCCAACCGCCGAAGGCGGCACTTGGGCGAGTCGGGTTCCTAGCACTTGGCACTTTCCCAGCCGCCCCATCCTTTTATTCAACACGCAAAGAGCCGCCGGTATAAACCGGCGGCCCCTTTTATTAACCACTATTTCCTTTTATATCGTCTTTTTCGCAGAACATCTTCAACCGGTGTTCTGTTTTTATATGTTTTTCTTTCAGGTGCCATAACCGCATCTGTTTTTTCATCGTTTGCTGTTTTGCCGGTGCCTTGCCGCGTTTTGGGTTTTGGGGGCAGGCTGTTTTTGGCAGGCGTCCCTTTGCCACTTGCCCCCATGATGCTGCTGCGCATGGTTTGGCGCCGTTCTTTGTTTTTTTCATGGTTCGATTGCATTTCTTCCACATAGCCTGCGGAGATGATGCCCGTGGGCACGGCGATGAGCCCCACGCCAAGGATGGCCACCACCGAGGCAAGAAGCCTGCCCATGCCGGTGATGGGATAAATGTCCCCGTAGCCGATGGTGAGCAAGGTGGAGATGGCCCACCAAAACCCCGAGAGAATGTTGCGAAATTTTTCCGGCTGCACACGGCTTTCGATGGTGTAGATGAGCGCGGAGGAAATGAGCATGAGGGAGGCCACGGCGAGCAGGGACGTGATGAGCTCGAGGCGTTTTCGTTTGATGACCAGCAGGATGCTGTCCAGCGTGTGAAAATAGCGGTTGAACTTCAATAGCACAAACAGGCGCAAAATCCAAAGTGTGCGCAGGCTTGTCACGTCCAAATCGGTAAGCACCATGAGGTAGAACGGAAGCACGGCCACAAAATCGATGATGGAGGCGGGTTTTCGCAAATAGCGCAGCCTTGCACGCCAGGGCGGCAGGCCGGTGTACTGCAAAGGCGCCACCCAAAAGCGCAAAATATACTCCACGCTGAACAATGCGGTGATGAGAATATTGAGCAGCAAAGACAAAATGCTCCACCACATGGGCAGGCCCGAAAAGCTGTCTACCACCACAATGATAACGGCCAGCACCGTTACGGCGGCCAGCACAATTTTCAGCCGCAGGTTTGTCGGGTTGCTGTGCTCGTTCCAATCGAGCAAGTGAAATGTTTTTTCTTGTAAAGCCGCCCATTTTTTGTGCTTTTTCATCCCATCCCCCTCGCCTTTTTTCTATCATAGCAAGCTTTCCTCAAAACCGCAAGCGCATTTTGGCTTTTCACCGCTTCGCACCCAGCCGAAAACATACAAACCCGACAAGGCG
This sequence comes from uncultured Oscillospiraceae bacterium, assembly GCA_964371725.1. Lineage (GTDB taxonomy): Bacteria > Bacillota > Clostridia > Oscillospirales > Ruminococcaceae > JAAYCI01. Next base: position 5,574 of record CAYJNQ010000041.1, on the reverse strand, counting down.
AATTTGCCTTGTCGGGTTTATTCGATGATGTCCACACTAAATGGAGCTTCCGGGTGGTTTTAAAAACGCCGGGCACGCTCCACGCGCTGTGCTTATGCGTGTGCTTCGCTTTCGTCCTCGTCGTCTTCCCTGTGTTTTTTGCGCGACAGAATCGCGGTAAGCACTTGAATGAGGGTGATGATGGCAAAGAAGATGGTCCATTCGTCCACCAAAATCATGGGCAGGCGCATGTCCTGCGTGAGAATGAACAGCACAATGGCCGCAATCATCGGAATCACGCTGAACAGGCGGAAGGCACCTTTGCGTTTGAGGCGCGTGTTCTCCTCTTCCCCTTCGGCCTCATATTCTGCCTCTTCGCTTTCCTCACGCTTTTTGTTCACAAAATAACCAACAAGCAAGAAAACGCTCAACACGCCGGTGGTAACCGTAAGCAGCAAATCCACCAGTGACCAGGCGGCTCCGTCGCCTGCGGCAAGCGGCACATCCGTATCACCAATTTCTACGGCGATGTCTTCGGCAGCCGGCGCCAGGGGCACGGGGGCATCCGGCAAGTCTAGCACAAGGGCGGCCGGCGCGGCAGGCGCCGGGGCCGGGGCCACAGCCACGGGTGCTGCGGGGGCTGCCACGGGCACTACGGCAGCGGGTGCGGCCGGTGTTACAGTGGGTGTTACAGTGGGTGTTACAGTGGGTGTTTCAGTGGGTGTTTCAGTGGGTGTTTCAGGCGTTGTGGGAGGGGTGGGCGTTGGGGCCGGCTCTGCCGTCACATCCAACGCCGGGTCGCCCAGGTCGTTTCGGGTTTTCTCCTCGCCGTTTTCCTCATAGTGCAAGGTATGCTCTTCGTTGGTGGGGTAGCTGCCCGCGGCCATGCCGGCATCCGTTGCCTGAATGAAGAAGTGCAAAGAGAGCAAGGCTTCGTCGATAACACCCATGTTTACAGTGATTTGCTGGCGCGGCGCGCCTTCATAGGATATGGTTTCTATGTAGTATTCGTTCAATTCGGGGGTATTGTCCGCGCTTTCCGTCAATGTAATTTCGGTGCCCGCACGGGTGAGTGTAACCGGGTGCTGTGCATCCACCAAAATTTCAAAATCTTCCGTGATGATGTCGGAAACAACGGCATTGGTCATTTCGGTGAGGCTTTCATCCATAAAGATGTTGTTGAGTACGGGTATCAAATCTTCTTGCAGGGTGCTGTCGCTTACCGGGGTGTAGCCACCGTCTGTCGTGATGGCCTGCAAGTTGGCCTCGTCCAGCTCGTGGTCCATTTGGATGCCAACGGCGTGGATGGTGGCGCCTGAAGCACGAAGTGCGGCCGCGGCGTCTTGGCCGTTTACGGCGGCAATGAGGTCGTTATAGGCGCCGTTGCCACCCCATTCGATGTCCCATCGAGTGGTTATGGAACCGAATTTTACACGGTGGTATAATTCGCCGTTGCGCAAATCGGTAACAACCAAGCCCTCGGTGGCATCTCTGCCATAGTCGCCATAGGTCATAACATATTGGTCTACACCGTCGATGGTGTAGTAGGGGCCTTGGGCATTCCAGGCAGGGTCGTAATAATAGAAGTCTCTGTAGCCGATGACGGGCTCGGGGGCACCGTCGGACACGAAGAGCACCACCAGTGCGCGCTCGCTGTCTTCCGCTGTGCGGGAATCGGCATACATTTGGGCTTGCGTCATGGCAAGTGTGTAGTTTGTGCCATCGCCCGAAATGTTTTCTGTGCCTTCGGGGTAAACATAAAGAAGTTCTCTTTCGGCGTTTCTGTACATGGTGGGGGTGGAAGGTGTGGCACGCACAAAGTTCTGGTTAAAATCGTCGGAATTGTTTTGGAAGTTAAAGCTGTTGTATGTGTTGCCGGAAAACTGCACCAAGGCCACACGGTTGTTGGCGCTGTTGTTGTTGGAAAGCAAGTTCGAGGCCAAGGTGTCCACGGCGTCTACGGCCACACCCCAACGGTCTAAATTGCCGGTTTCCAGCTGGTGGTTCATGCTGGTGGATTTGTCTAGCATGATGATAACGTCTGTGTCTTGGGTTTTGGGGGCCATGGCGAAATCGAACTGAATGTTGCCAATGCGCTGTTCGTAGTCTGTCCACTCTGCGGTTTTGTTGCCGTATAAATCGCCCGGTTGCAAGTTTAGCTCGGTGGATATGGAATCGCGTGTTACCGCCTGCGGTGTGCCGGTTTCGGGCATGTGTTCTGTTTCGCCGTTTGGCAGGGTGATGGGGCTGTAGCTGGTGTTGCCCACCATAATGGTATACTCGCTGTCGGCGTCTTCAAGGGCAGAAAAAGTATACGCGTCATAGTCGAATGCAGCGCCCACATAGGCAACGCGTTGGTATTTGGCGTAAAGGGCACCGCCTTTTTCCAAAGTGTGTGGGAAGGTGACGCGCCCGGTGTTGATAACCGGTGTATCAAGCTCGGTTTCTTCTAAAATGTTGCTGTCTGTGCCCCAGCCGATGAAGCGGTAGCCGTCTACTGCCATGGGATCCGCAGGTGCTGTGGCCACGGTTAAAGCGCCGGTGCTGGCATCTTCGGTGGCTGCTGCGGTGCCGCTTACTTCGTAGCTACCGCTTGCATTTAATGTGTAAACGTCTACGCTGGGTTCTGCGGCATCTATGGGGGCTATATCCTGGAAAGAAAACATGGACATGGCACTGGCAAAAAAACCAAGGCTCTCTTCGTTGCTGTTTTCTTCGTTATCTGCAGTGGTTTCGCCACCTGTTTGGCTTTCGCCGCCCGTTTGGGTTTCGCCGCCTGTTTGGCTTTCGTCGCCCGTTTGGGTTTCGCCGCCCGTTTGGGTTTCGCCGCCCGTTTGGGTTTCGCCGCCCGTTTGGGTTTCGCC
>CAYJNQ010000041.1:0-2631 GCA_964371725.1 uncultured Oscillospiraceae bacterium | reverse complement strand
GAGGGGGGCAGTGGTTTCTGTACCGGCTATGGCCTGTAATGGAGCTCCCAAGGTCATAACAAGCACCAAAAAGATGCCAACCATACGGGTAAATCTTGCTTTGCGTGCCTTCATAAGTTTAAGTCCTCCGATTTTGCTTCTATTCCATGTCAACCTTTGATATACAAAAGTAGCTTTTCCGTTCCCCGACGAGCAATTTAATACACTAAAGTGTGTTAGCGTTACCTGTTAAGTGTCGATGTTTTTATTTTTAACACGTTCGCTTTATAGAGTATATCACAAAAATGGCTTCTTGCAAGCGCAACTTTCAAACAGTCAATTTTTTGAACTTGCGGTAATTTTGTGCTATTGTGACCATCCATTTAGCTACAAGGTCGATAAAAAAAACATCTGTTTTTTTCTTCCTTTTGCTAAGTTTATTTTCCTCTCTTCCTGTTCTCTAAACATGTGTTCATTATACACCTCAAAGGTTACATCTGGGTTACACGAAACATCGTTTTTGAGAAAAAATTTTTTTATTGTTTTTTTCTGAACGACAATTCGTTTTTTTAGTGTATAAAAAAAATTTTCAGCTTGGCCAAAATGAGGAAAAAACGCCCCCTTGCACACCTTCTGCTTTTTAATCCTGTGCACAAAGCCCTTTTTATGTTATACTAATACTATATCATCTATTATAAATCAAGTAGAATCAAGGAGTTTTCAGCACCTATGCAAAGAGAAGAACTACGCAACATTGCCATCATCGCCCATGTAGACCACGGCAAAACCACGCTTGTGGATGAAATGCTGGCGCAAAGCGGCACCTTTCGCGAAAACGAGCAAGTGGCCGAGCGCGTTTTGGATTCCGGCGACATTGAAAGAGAACGCGGCATCACCATTTTGGCCAAAAATGCCGGCCTTTATTACAACGGCGTGAAGGTAAACATTGTAGACACACCCGGCCATGCCGATTTTGGCGGCGAGGTGGAGCGCGTTTTAAAAATGGTGAACGGCGTGCTCTTGCTTGTAGACGCGGCCGAGGGCTGCATGCCGCAAACGCGTTTTGTGCTGCAAAAAGCGCTGGCACAAAATTTGTCTCTTGTGATTGTGGTGAACAAGATAGACCGCCCGGATGCACGCATCAAAGAGGTGATTGACGAAATTTTACAATTGCTTTTGGATTTGGGCGCCACCGACGAACAATTCGATGCGCCCATGGTGTTCACTTCGGGCCGAAAGGGCACAGCCAGCTATTCGCCCGAGGTAGAAGGCGAAGATTTGCGCCCCTTGTTCGAAACCATTTTGGAATACGTGAAACCGCCCGTGGGCGACGCAAACGCGCCACTGGCCATGCTTTGCTCCAGCATCGACTACAACGATTATGTGGGGCGCATTGGCATTGGCCGTGTGGAAAACGGCACCATTGCACAGAACATGGACGTGCTCTGTGTGGATGCAAACAACCCCAATTTGCGCCAAAAAGGGCGCATCACAGCCATTTACAGCTTTGAAGGTGTGGGGCGGCAGGCCGTGGAACAAGCCAGCGCAGGCGACATTGTGGCCTTTTCCGGGCTTGTGGATATTCAAATTGGAAACACGGTTACCTCGGTGCAGGAACCCGTGGCCCTGCCCTTTTTGAAAATCAGCGAACCCACCGTGGAAATGATTTTTTCTGTGAACGACTCCCCGTTTTCCGGCAAAGAAGGAAAATTGCTTACAAGCCGCCAAATTAAAGACCGCCTGCAACGCGAAACCCTCAAGGATGTGGCTTTGCGTGTGTCAGACGGCGACACCACCGAAAGTTTCCGCGTGATGGGGCGCGGCGAAATGCACCTGTCCATTCTCATTGAAACGATGCGCCGCGAAGGCTTCGAGTTTTTGGTGGGCGCGCCGCGTGTGCTCACCCACGAGGAAGACGGTGTGCTCATGGAACCCGTAGAGCAACTGGTGATTGACGTGCCGCTTTCCTACCAAGGGGCCGTGATGCAAAAAGTGAACCAACGCCAGGGCGAACTGTTGCAAATGGCCCCCTTTAACGACACCATGCGCCTTGAATTTCTCATTCCCAGCCGCGGCCTGTTTGGCTATCGCAGCGAATTCCTCACCGATACCCACGGCGAGGGTGTGCTCAACACCATCAGCGCCGGGCACGCGCCGTGGAAGGGCGACATTCCCACGCGCCAAACCGGCAGCCTCATCAGCTATGAAACCGGCGAAGCCGTGGCCTATGGCCTCAGCTCGGCCCAGCAGCGCGGGCGCATGTTTGTGGGCCCGGGCGAAGCCGTGTATGCCGGCATGGTGGTGGGTGTTTCCCCCAAAAGCGGCGACATCACCGTGAACGTGTGCAAACGCAAACAGCAAACCAACATTCGCGCCTCCGGCAGCGACGATGCCCTGCGCTTAACGCCCAAAACGATTATGGGCCTTGAGGAAGCGCTGGAATTTTTGGCACCCGACGAACTTGTGGAGGTAACGCCCCAAAACATTCGCATTCGAAAACGCGTTCTAAACCACGAACAACGCCTGAAAGCCCAAAAGAAGGCACAGGGCTAAACGGCGGCAGGGCCCGCGCGCATAAGACCTCGGGGCGCTGCGCCCACGCCTACCGCCCGCGTGCGTAAAACCTTGGGGCGCCGCCCCAAACCCCGCCTG
>CAYJNQ010000040.1:0-15499 GCA_964371725.1 uncultured Oscillospiraceae bacterium | reverse complement strand
CGCTCCGAATCGGGGGCTTTGTCGCTCCACTCTGTGTCGAAGCTGGCCTCTGTCTTTTTCCTTAAAACACGCCCGGCCTCGCCCCCCTCGGGCACGCCCTCGCCGCTTTGGAAAAACTGCACCACGGTTTTTCCGTCTTCATCCGTCACGCTTGCGCCGCGAAACTGCAAATCCGATTTCTGCGGCATGATGTCCCCGTCGTTGTTCATCACGCGATGCCCTTCATTCGCACTTTGCTGCCAAGTAGCGCCCGCATCCAGCGAAAATTCCATCTTTTCGTTTTGGTCGTTGATGCGCAGCCACAACCCCGCCTCGCCCAGCACCGGGTTTTGGCCGTTTTTTGTCAATTCGTCAATCAGGGCGTTGTATTTTTCCCTGTGAAGCTCGGGCAAGGCATCGAACACGGCCTTGTTTTCGGCCGGGGTCTTGCTCAGCACATTCGGCGCGCTTTGCACATTCACAGCCCCCGCCTCGCTTGCACTGATTTTGAAAATCGTGTAATCCATAACTTAATACCTCGCTATCTTGTTTGTGATGTGGTAAAGCTTGCCGATGGACACCAGCGAAAACGTTTCGCCCACCTCCTCCAAAAACAGAACATATTGCAGTGTTTTGTATTTTTTCACCTTGTCGCGCAAAGGGATGGGCTGCGCAAAAGTGGAGGACACAAACGAAATCCGCTCAAAATCCACATTTTGAAAGTCGAACCAATCGGCGTGTTTCACGGTTTGCCGCCCCTCGTTCACGGTGCCCACATTCGTGTTGTAGTAAATGTTCACGGTGCTTTTTCGGTGCGGCTTCAAAACGATGTAGCAACCTTTTTTTTGCAGGCTTTTGAGATACACCCCCGCCGCGTCGTCGTCTTGCTTGGTGGTGAACAAATAGCGAATGGGCACGGGGCTTTCATCTGCACCGTCGAAGTAGTCGCTTTGGTCGCCACGGTTTTTAAAGCGGCAAAGGCGCCCCTCTGCGTCGCCAAACCACAGGGTTTTCCCGTCCGAAAGGTAACAGGTGGGCGCAAAACCCTCCCAGTAGTAGGCGGCGTAGGCCTCTTCGGTTTGATAGTCTTTGCGGTCCTTGCGCGGCACAGAAATGATATAGGTGTGCGCGTTGATGCTGAGGTAATACTTGTTTTCGTGGGCCACTGAGATGGCATTTTCGAGGTTCGGTTCTTTCGTGAGGCGTTCGTCCACCCAGTAAGAGCGGTTTTGCGGGGTATTTTGCAAGGTGACGGCGTTGGAAATGATGCTGTACACGCCGTTCCTTGAAAGGTACACGGGCTCGTCGCCAAGGTTTGAAAACGCAAAGGGCGATATAGCCCCCACGCCCTGTATGGCCGGGGTTGTGAAAAACTGCACCTTGTCGTTTTGAAACTCGGCGGTTCTGAAATACACCGTTGTGTTTTCGGCGTCCTCCTTCACCAAGCCGAGATATTGTTTGTAGGGCAAATAGCCCATCACGGCGGTGTCATCGTTGCCAATGATGCTGTAGTTTAAGTCGGCAAAATAGCTGGGGTCTTGGGTTTCGCACCACCAGTCGTAGGCGCGAAAGTCCGGGTTGCGCGTCACAAACACGCGCACATCTCCACCCAGGCCAAACTGCGTGTACGCACGGCATTTTTCAATTTTTTCAGCGTTGCCCTCTCTGGTTTTGGCATAGGTGATGTAGATGTTTTCTTCGCCCGTAACGGGCGGTGTCGGGGGCGCTGTTACAAACGTGACGGAGCCCAGCGCACGGTTTACGGAAAAACCCGTGGCACCACTGCTGTTTTCGGTGTAGGTTTTTTGCCCGCTCGCGGTTATCTCCACAATTTCCAAAAGGTCGCTGTCCAAATCTTTGGCGCCCAGCTGAAAGGTTTTGCTGCTGCCGTCTCCCAAAAATTTTTCGCTGCGTTTTTTTTGCAGCAGGTTCACCGCGTCCAGGGTTTCGCCCGCACCGTTTGGTTTCACCCCAATTTTCACCACGGGCACCGTGGCAATGTCCGAAACGCGCCCCACTTGAACGGGCGTTTCGTAGAAATCCACATAGAAAAAACCGGCCCCCGTGAGCACGAACCCCAAGTTTTTTGGCTCTTCCAAATCCTCTGTGGCAACAAGCGGCCGTTTTGTGCGCGTGGCAAAAAACAACACACTTTTTTCGTTTGGCAGGCCGCTGTAAAGCTCGGAAAGCTCGGTGCCATCGGGTTTGAAGGAATACAGTTTTGTGCCAATGTGCGCAAGATACACCACATCCCTTTCGGCAAACCCCTTGCAAAGCCCGTTCACCACGCCCTCGGCCGTGTACACCGGTTCCCATCCCGTGCGCCCGGTTAAAATCCCGTCCTCCCCAATCATATTCAAAATGTCCGGGCTTTTGTCGGTTCGGCACAAGTAGGCATCATTGGAAAAATCCGCACCTGTAAAATTATCATATACGGTTTGCTTTGTTTTGGGGGGCGCACTTTTGGGCGGTGTATCCTCTGTGAATTTAATCATAGTTCAAATACCCCTTTGTATCGGAAAATTTTGTTTCTTTGTTGGCACCGGTTTCCCGCTGTTGTTTCCAGGCCAACAGTTGGTCGGCCTCATAACGGGCGCGTTCCACGCTGATGTCGCTTTCGTCGTTGTTCATGCGATACACGCACAAATCGATTAAAATGTTGCAAAGACCCTGTTCAATTTCAAGTTCGGTGTCTTCGGGGGTGGTCTCGGTAACAGGGCGAAAATTGCGGCGGTAATAGATGATTTTCTGCGTGTCGGTGTTGCCAAAAATACGCAAAAGGTGGCCGTTCGGGCCCGGTTCTATTTCGTAGTCGCCAAAAACTTGCACGGCCTTTTCGCCGGGCATCCTCTCTTCAAATTTGCCTGGCAAAAAGCCATCGAAGCCAATGAACACGCCGCCTTTTTCGTCGGTCTCTTTGGTCAGTTCCTTAAAATCGTACACGGTTGAGGGCGCATAGGCCGGGATGTCTTCTTCTTTTTCGGAAAGCAAGCTGTGATACAAGGCCACGTGCCGCACAAAGAATACATAGTCCCCATGAAAAGTTAAGCTGACGGCGCCGCTTGCAAAACCACGAAACGGTGTGTATTCCTTTGTGTTAAACGCAATGCGCCGCACACCGTTGTTGTCGCGAATGTCGCAAACGCCAACGCCCGACACCTCGAAGTAGTAGGCTTTTGCCGCAGCCGAATAGCTTTCGCCGGCCGCATGCACGGCCTTGTACGGTTCTTGCATGGCAAGCGCCAGCACGCTTGGCAGTGCGCTTTGCCGCAGAACATACCGCCCATACAGCGGAAACACCGTGCATATTTTGTCTAGCGCATGGTTTAGGGCAACGGGGAAATATTTTGCTTTTTCCTCGTCCTCCTCCACATCTAAATGTCGATACAAGGAATCTTTTAATTCTTTGATGGTCATGCAAATCCTCCTTTCTTTTTGGATGCATCCGGCTCAAAACACGGCTTTATTTATTTCGCCCCGGGTTTTGGCGGTGCGGGTTTTGGCGGTGCGGTTTTTGGCTTTGGTTTCGGTGTGCGTGCTTTTTGTGCAGACGTATTTAAATCCGTTGTGGTTTCAAGCGGGTTCACGGCCAGCACCCTGCGCCGTTTTCCCTGAATTTCATACACCTGACCCACTTTGTATGTGCTCATGATACCCCTCCCATTTTGTGTTGGCCTCTCGCGGCCTTTATGCAATTTTTTTTAAAGTGGTGGGGGGGGGGGGGGGGGGGGTAGGGGGGGGGGCCCCCCCCCCCCCCACCCCCCCCGTTTTTTGCTAAATTTAAAAACAGAAGCTTAGATGGTGTCGACAATCGTGTTCAGTCGGCCTATTTTGGTACTTTTCCCGCCCAATTTGGCCTAAAAATCTTGAATTCCATAAAGGAGCTCGGCAATTTTTAGGCCAAATTGGGCAACAATATTGCTCAAAATATGCTCGATTCAACTCTTCTCGACACCACCTAGGTAAGCGTGGTGCCCGTGGCGGTGCCGCCAATGGCAAAGGCGCGCCAGTTGTGGAAAATGGCCGTGAAGCGAGCACGCGATGAAAGCTGGAAATTCTTTGTATCTTCAAGAATATCGGTGAAATTCTCGGCGTCGAGACGATGCCCCCAAACGGCCCCTTGTGCCATTTCGTTGTAATTTGTATCGGCGATGATATACTCGCCCGATTTCAGGTAGTTGGAAAGTTCGGGCGAAATGATGACGGCCCAGGTGCCAAACAGATAGTTGAATTCATTGTTGGCGCTCAAGGGGTCTTTGTCGCTGCCAATGATGCCAAACAGGGTGCGCTTGAGGTCGTGGTCGTTCGGAATGATCACGGTGTTCGGTGTGATGCCGCACTTATCCCCTTTATCATCTGTAAAATTTTGCATCCGCGTTACAATTTCGCCGAACACATCGGCGGAAAGGTCGTTTGTGAACCGGTTCGACTGTGTAAAATTCGGGTCGCCTTCGGCGTCTTCAAGTTTGCTTGGGTGCGCCGTGTTAAACAGGCTCACGCCATCGGCCGTTTTGGTGGAAAAGGTTTGCGTGCCGCTTGTGGCTTTGGCCAGGGTAAAGCTTTCCCCCGTGCCGTTGCCCAGCATGGCCGCACGGAATTTCTCCTGCGTTCTGTGGTAACTCACGCCAAAAAGCCCGGCCTTTTGCTTAATTTGGCTTGTGTTGTTGTCCTCCATCATTTTGCGCGTAATTTCAAGGCGGTTCGTCCACTCTACAAAATCGGTGCTGGAAGAGAAACCTTCCCGCACCATGCTGCTTTTGAATGTGGCGCCCTCGTCGGTGGGGGCATAGTCGCCAATGCCCACTTCATCCACCACTTTCAGGCCAAAGCCGTTTGCCTTGATGGTGCTGAACACCCCGCGCAAAGGGCACATTTTTTCTTCATACTGCGATGCCATGTCGTTCACCACGGCATAGATGGGATACAGGCTTTTGCCCATGAACGAATCCATCAGTCCGTCGCCACTTTTGATGATATTTGCCATTATTGCTTACCGCCTTTCTGTTTTTCGTTTGGGTTGCGCAAATCGGTGCCTTTTTGCACGGGATATTTGCTTTTGTTGGTTTGCACATACGGTGCGTTCACCGTTTGCGCCGGGCTGTTCGAAATTTTGCCTTTGTAGTCTTTCATCGTTTTTTCCTTTCTTTATGTTGCGTTTTTCGGGCGTTAGCGCATGGAACCACCCAGGCGGGTGTAGTGTTCTTTGGCATTGGCACTGCCAAAACCATACTCCTCGAATTCTTTTAAAATACCCTGCGGCACACCCTGCGCACCGCCACCGCGGCCTTTGGTGGCCACCATGTGCTCGGTGCCGGTTTGTGCGGTTTTTCCGGGTTGCCTTGCCAGCGCATAGTGATGTGCGGCCAAAGCATCCAGCCCGGCACGCCGCAACGCGCCAAAAACAATGCGCTGTTCTTCGCCGGCTCTTGTGAAAAAACCGGGGTCCACGCTTTCCACAAGGGCTTTGTCGGCTTTGAATATGGCCGCGGCCCTTTGCTCGCGCACAAGGTTTTGCATCACATCGTTTTGGCTTTGTTCTGCCCCCATGGGCCCGTTTTCACGCAAAACGGCGTTTGGCAAGGGCCTTGCTGCGTGCGCGGCGAATCCATGTTGTGGCAGGGCGGCCGTTTCGTTTTTCGGCATGGCCCGGCTTATGCTTTGCAAGGCACGCAAGCTGCCAAGCGCCTCTTGCACACTGCCTGCTTGAAACCCTGCCTCTTGCAACGCTTGCAAAAGAAGCTCTGTCTCATTTTTTTCTGTTTTCGGCGCCTCCTCTCTCGCATCTGTGTTTTTTTTGCCCCGTCCTTTCCTCACCTCCCCTCCTTGTGCCTCCTTGCCTTTCGCCTGCGCCTCGTCTTCGCCCGGCAAAGCTGCAAACATTTCCTCGAACTCTTCGTACGATTTCGGCTTCTTGCCCATGTGCTACCTCCTTTGATGGTTTGGCATTGTCTGCCTTTTTGTGAATGTTCGGGCGCACGGGGCGCCCTATCTATATAAAAAAACAACCCCACATGGCGGTGTTGTTTTTTTGCCGTTTTCAACCGTTCGTATATACCCTTTGTTTCATGCGCCTTCTGCTTTTTTTAAAGCGGTATGCTTTGGCAGCGCCCCACACGTTTTGGCACGCTGCCAAAGCACGCTCAAAATTCACCGCAAATGGGGCAAACAGGCTGTTCATCGTTTGGCAAAGTGCCCTCGTACAAAAGCAGGCCGCATTGATGGCAGAACAATTTTTGTGTGTTTTCTCTTGGCAACACCGCCACGCCGCCGCTGAATTTCTTTTTGTAGTTTTTGCAGTTCGCGTTGCGGCACCGGCAGATGCTTCTGTGCAAGATACGCGTTTCCTCCAGCGGTGTATCATCGTTTTCGGCAAGATATTCGGCGTGGTCAATGAACATTTCCGTTTTGCATAAAGGGCAATCCATTTGTATCCTCTCCTTTTTTTGTTTTGATGTTTTGCATTTTTGTTTCACCCAATGCTTCGGGCGCAAGCGCGGTTTTTTTCTGTTCTTCCTGCCAATAGGCGGCCATCTCCTTCGCCCTTGGATAGCCCACCGCCTCGCGTTCTTTCCACAACAAAAACAGGGCTTCGGGTGTTCCGGGTGGGCCGTAGGCGCCCATTTCATAGTCGTTTTGAATTTGCCCCATCATGTAGGGTTTGTCGTGTTCGCTGGTGCCCACATTGTCTACCGAGAACAGAAAATCGTCCTCGTAATACAGGGTATCGGTTTCGGCATCGTAGTTTAAAAAATCGCTTGCCGAAAACAAAAGCGTTTCATTTTGCAAATCGTGGCAGGTATAGCTGCGCTCTTCGTTTGCAAAGGCGAGCATCATTTTGAACATGCTTTCGTACAAACGGGAAAACGCCGCCTCCTTTAGCAAATTTTTGGCCTTTTGCACATTCTGTGCCTGCTGCACCATAATTTCTTTTGCGGCCGCGGCTTTTGCCGTGGTATCGGATTTTCCCTGAAACACATCGGTGATGCCGAGCACGCTTTTTGCGTAGCGATAGGCGTTGTCCACCACAGAAAAATCGAATGTGGCGTTGTATTCCAGCTGCACGGCCTTCAGCATATCCAACTGGCTTGGGCTTTGCAGGCGCAAAACACGCCCTATCTCGTTGTTCATTTCCATGTGCAAATCGCTTGGGATGGCCGTAAAATGCCCTGCCACGGCCATTTTTTCGCTAATTTTATCGGTGGCAATGTTGCAACCCGTTTGCAAACTGCGCACGGCCTCGCAATCGCTTTGCCCAAACAATTCGTTTTCTCGCGTGGTGTTCACGCGAAAACTAAGCGGTGGTATATCCATTTTGTAGTAGGGGCGTTTTCTGGCCTTCAACACCACCCCTTCGCCCTCGTGCACGGCCTGCAAGGGCGGCACCACACGGCCGCAAAGCAGGCGCAAGGGTTCTGTCATGTCTTCGCCGTCTCGCTGCGAAACCTGCACATTTTCGCAGCCACAGGCGCAAATTTCACCCTGCGAAAGGGGCGCGCCACAGGCGGCACACACCGTGCTTTGCCTGCGCAAATAGTGCGGCCTATCGCATAAAACAGTGTCTCCCACCCAAGACAGCAAGCCCACAGCACCCGCCTTGGCACGATACATCATCAGCACCTGCGTTACCACTTCTTCGTTGTTTTTTTCTTCGCGGTCGTCTTCGCGCCCCTCCAAATCGTTCACATCCACGTTGTATCGCTGTGCCAAGCGTTCGCGCGTGTCTTCGCGCACAATGAACCAGTAGTCCATCTGTTCAAAATCGGCCACACCGGCCTGCGGCACAAAATCGAGTGGGCCCAGCACCTGCGCCGTCATTTCGCCGTGCTTTCCATGCGTTGTTTGCAAGGGATCCCATTCCAGCAAAATCAACGATGCGCCCGACACACGCGTGATACGCTCGGCCGCATCCATAATTAAATGCTTGTTAAGCCGCTCTATTTCGTGGCGCAGCATGGCTGTTGCCACCTTGGCGCGTGTTTCGTTTTCGGGGGTTTTGCGCCGCGGCGTCACCAGCGGCATCGGCACCGCGCCGGAAATTTGGCTGTTGATGAGCTCGCCCGTGAAATTGTAAATCATTTTTGGGGCGTGGGGCGTTCCGGTGTTGCCGGTTTCATATTGTGTTTGCCACTGTTTGCAGCGGTTTCGATAGGCCGCGTGTTCGTCGCTTGCACGCTGAAACCGCTGTTTTGCTTCTTCTAAAGTGTATTGCATCGTTGTTTCTCCTTTTTTTGTTTTTAGGGACACTGCCGGCAAGACCTTGGGGCGCTGCCGGCGCAAGACCTTGGGGCGCTGCCCCAAACCCCGCTCGCTTTTCGAGAAAAGCGAGGCCAAAAGCTTTCACAAACGAACACAAGGGACGAGAGCCCAACCAAAAACACAATGGCAAGGGCGAATTTGGGAAGTTCCCACCCCACAGGGTAGCAAGGCTCTGCGTTTTTTTGCCATGCTTGCATTTTGCGCACCCTTTTTCGAAAGGTTTGTCCACTTTTTCTAAAGTGGCAGGGTGTGGGGCAGCGCCCCACACCCTTGCGGCACACCCCCACGGCCTTGCGGCATCCCGTGTGCATCAGCGCTCGCCGCTTTTTTTCGCCAAAATGCCGCCGTAACGGTTCTCAATGCGTTTTTTCTCCTCCCCGTTTGCCTTTTGGTAATCGTCGAAAATATCTTTTGGCACATAAACGGTTTTGGTGGGTATGGTGGGCGTGTAGGTTTGTTGTTCTCTGGCCTTGTAGGCGATGGCGGCGGCAAAGATGCGGTCGTCGTGGGTGCCACTGCGTGCGTCGGGGCGGCCTTTTTCGTTGTATTCAAACGAAAGACATTCCAAAAGCAGGTCGCGGTCGAAAATCCAGTTCACGTGTTCGGCAACCACGGCGGAAAACAGCGATAAAATCATGGGGCGTGTGTTGCCGTCGGTTTTAAACCCGAACTGCTTTGTGTTTTTTTTGGTGTAGGTATCCACCTGTTCGCGCACATACAGGTTTTTGTACTGAAGGCGGTGCAATTCTGCCACCACTTGCAGGTTAAAGTTGATTTCCGGCGCGATCAAAGCCTCGTTGTAGTGCATCCCAAGCGCGTACAATTGTTCTACAAACGGCGTGCAATCGGCACTTTTTAAGGGCATGTGCAAAGAAGCCACCTGCCGGCCTGTATCATTTCGCAAAACATAGGCCGTGTAGGCGTCGCTGCCTTCGCCGGCGGTGTCGCCCCCAATTACATAGGGCACCTCCTTTTTGGGCTCTTCATAAATTTGAATGGACCCGTTTTGGGTTTTGTGCCACGCCGTGATGGAATCGCGGGCATCGGCGTTTTGATACACCACACGAAACCCCTGTTTGCGCGGCGTTTGCCCCTCCAATTCCATAAGGCGGCTTTGCACGGCTTGCACATCGAACACGGGCCGCCCTGATGAAAGAAACGCTTCTTCGGCGCTGCAGGGATACTCTTGCCGTATAAGGTCTCGGTTTAGGTAGCGCCAATATTTTTGTGCATACCATCGGCATTGCCCGTCTGACAAATGTTTGCTTTTTAAAAGGCGCAAGCGTTCTGTTAAAAACGCGTCGTAGCGTGGCGGCTCGTTTTTTGTGGCGGGCAAAGTATATTCCGGTGTTTCCCACCACGCGAAAAACAAGTTGCAGTGCGTATCGCTTTGCCACATGTCTCGGTAATCCCCATATCCGTTTGCCGTGCTTTCGTAAATTTTGATGCAATTCGGCGTAAGCGCCTCGAACAAACCCGATTGCACGGCGGCCACGCCCTCTTTCCAAAACGCGCATTCACTTCCGTGAAAAAAGTTGATGGTGCGGCTTCGGCCCGTATTTTTGGTGGCCACATCCACCGAAAGATAACTGTTGATTTTTTCAAAACGGAGTTCCCTTCGGTTGTTGTACTTGGTGCTGTGCTTAAACACACTTGGCAGGCGGTCGTAAATAAATTTCGCCTTGTTGTCGAAAATCACCTGTGCGTTGTCCACATTGTCGGCCATGGTCAGGCCCTCGAAATTGCGCCGTGTAATGGCCATTGCCAACTGGTAGGCGGTAATCAGGGTGGTGAACCCCTGTTGGCGGCCCTTGAGCACAAGCACGGAAATGTCGCTGCGTTCGCCGTTTTCAAAAGCCTCGATTTGGCCATTCAACGCCAACATGAAACGTTTTTGCACGGTGTTTAGGAAAAAAGGCACGGTTTGCTTTTGTTTGTCCACCACGTAAAACAGGCATTCAATCAGCAATTCCGGCCGCTTTTGCGCCTGCAAAAGCAAGGCTTCCCGCTGCAAAATAAGCCGCGCCGCCCGTTCTATAAAATTTGTGTCGTCCCGCGCTTTTGTTCGCATCTTCACCAATTCTTCAATGCTTTGAACACGTTCAAAATCTTCCGCTTGTATGCCTTGCCGCATCAGATGATATCCTCCAGTTTCAGCTCGGGTTCCGCCGCCGGTTTTTTCGCCTTGTCGGAAAGCAATATTTTTTCCACCAAAAAAGTGTACAAACCAATGATTTCACGCACATTTGCCTCTTCCATATGCTCGGTTAAATATTGCATGCACAGCTTGGCAAGCCGCACCACTTCGTCCTTTTGCATGTCAAGGTAGGCAGGCGCTTCTTGCACCGCCGGCGTTTTCTTTTCTTTTTCACCCATCTCGGTTCACCTCCTTTCTTGGCAATAAAAAAAACCACACCTGTGGTTTTCAGACGGTCAAAAAACGACAGGGCGGAAAGAAAGTGCCAAGTGCTAGGAAACAAAAAATGCCGCAAAGGCGCATATATGCGATATGTAACTGCCGCGGCATTTTGCAGTTTGACGACGCAATTGGTGCTTTATTGACGGCCTGAAAACCACACCTGTGGTTTTGTGTGGCCAACAATACTTTGGATTTGCTGTGGTAAAACCGCGGGGCACTGCCCAAAGCCCTGCGGTTTTTCAGGTGGTGTCGACAATCGTTGAATCGAGCATATTTTGCGTCATTATCCTGTCCAATTTGGTCTAAAAATCGCCGAACTCCTTTAAGGAATTCAAAATTTTTAGGCCAAATTGGGCGGGAAAAGTGCCAAAATAGACCAAATGAACACGATTTCCGACACTGCCTAAATTCGAATCAAATTTTTGGTGAGGAACCAGCAGAGCAAACGGCCCCCCCAAAGTGCAAGGACGATTTTGCCCAAGCTCACACCCCACAGGATAGCGGGCTTTTGCGTTTTTGCAACGCGGAACCTCACCGCCCGAACGGACGGGATTTACAAAAGAACCCAAACCACACGGCCAAAAAAGCGTCCCTTTTCAAACCCTTGCGCTTTTGCTTTTGTCGGGCTTTCGTTCTGCGTGCCCTTTCGCAAAAGATTGGTTTTTCGAAGTGGTGGGGTGTGGGGCGGCGCTCCATAACCTTGCCGCCAATCCCCCCTCGAAACTTCTCTGCTTACACTGTACCATCCTTTGCACTGACTTTTTCTGACAGCTGCTCAAATAGGCGAAGTGCCTCGTTGTGCAGGCGATAAATTTGCCTATCGGTATAATGCATCCGTTGGGCCACGGCCTGCCAGTTTTGCCCTTGGATGTAATGGCGTTCCAAAAGCTCTCTGTGTGCACTTTTGGGCATGGCGGCTATCACGGCCTCAATGTGACGATACGCTTTCAGCAGGGCGGTCATCTGCTGTTGTGCCTCTTCTTTCATGGCCATGGCCTCCTCTAAGCAGTGCTGGGCCTTGTGTGGGTTTGCCGTACCGCCCGGCATCCCGGTTAGCGCATGGGTTACATTTTCGGCCAGGGCATACAAACGCCTGCTGCTCTCGTTTTTCAGCTCCACTTCTTTCAATAAACGCCTAAAATCGCGTAAAAACTGCTTGGTCGTCACTGCACATCCCCCCTTTCCTGTGCCGCATGCTCGGTTTTACATTTTGTATTTTCTTGCTTTTTTATACGTATATGTTCCCCACGGCTTTGCCGCTTGTGCCAATTTTGCACATTCCGGCTATATTTTCTATCCATCTCGGCCATGCCATCCAATGGCTCGGGTTTTTTGCTTCGTGCCGCTTCCACAAGGTCTGCCACCGTGGGTGGAAATTTTAAATTTTGCACCACCTCTTTCAGAGCAGGCCGAATTTCGTTTTCAAAGCTGAACTCTTGCAAGGCCGCAAACCAAAGGTTCACCGCAATACACAACTCCTCTTTGCTGTATCGTTCGTAAAACCGTGGGTAGGCTGTTCTCAAAATAGCCAACACCTGCTTTGTCTCTTCTCGTGTCATCAAAAAAAACCTCCCTATACCTCCGGGTCCAAAAATGGGTTTTTAGGCTTTGCATCGGCCATTTTATCGCGGCCTTTCCTTCCACTTACCGCGGGCCTATCTGCCTCTTCATTTTTCTCTCTTTTTTTCTCTGTCTCTGTGTTACACTTTGTTACAACTGCGTTACACGCTGTGTATTTTTCCGGCGATTTCTGCGTATTGTATTGTGATTTCTGCTTTTCCCTGTGGATTCTTGTGCGCTTGGCACCGGCGCTTTCACTGCCTGTCATATCGTCAAAATCCACCATCTTATATTCAATTTCACACAGCGGCTGCAGGCGTTTTGCGGCTTGCAACATCGCAAGCACGGCCTGCACATGTTCCACCCGTTCATCCAGCAGCAGGGCCATCTCCTCGGCAAAGGTGCTTTCCACGCCCTCAAAATACAAAAGCCCACCCTCCGGCACACTCTCCAGTATCAAACGCAAATAAATCAGGCAGTAGGTGTCTCCCTCGGGCATTTTCCGCATTTTTTTAACCATTTTGTCTTCAAAAAATTTCTTCTGCAACTTCAGCCAATAATATCGCTTTTCCTGCATAGGCTCCCTGTCGAAAGCCGCCGGCGCCGCAAAACTTTGCAAATCTGCCTGTGTTTTTTTGCCTCTCTTCTTGGCCATAGAAAATTCGCCGGCCCCTTCGCGCGCTTCCCCCCTTTTCAAAACGGCCACCAGCTGTCCAGCCACAGCTCATACGGCAAACTCTCTTTTGGCGGTTCTCTCTCAAAGCCGGCGCGCCCGTCGCTGTTCGCCCAAAACCAATCTCCCATACTAATTTCCTCCTATTTTTCGACATTTTAGTAGTAAAACTACTATTGCTACACCACATCATACCAACACAACTATGCGTTGTCAAGATAAAAAATAACAAAAGTAGGAAGTATCCTATGCCAACTCCTTGGTTTTTCCCCTGTTTTGGGTGTATTTCCGGCGACCGGCTGTTATTCGACAAAATTTGCAATCCAGTAGTTTTCATGATATACTGGAGCTAAGAAACGACAAGGGGGCTTTAAGGTGCATCGAATACGAGAGTTGCGTTTGAATGCGTCGCTTTCACAGCAGGCGCTTGCCGCGAAAATGCAGGTGAATCAAACGGCGGTGAGCCAGTGGGAACGCGGCGTAACCAGCCCAAACCGGCAAACGGCCATCCGCTTGGCGGAGCTGTTTTCGGTATCGTTGGACGATTTGATGCGAAACCAGCGCACAGACCCCGAGTGGGACGGTGCCTTGCAAGAGGGTGTGCGCATTCCGGTGCTTGGCACGGTGGCGGCCGGTGTGCCGCTGGAGGCCGTTGAGGACGTGGTGGATTACGAGGAAATTCCGCTTGCGTGGACGCGGGGCGGCAGAACCTATTTCGGCCTAAAAGTGCGCGGCAACAGCATGTATCCAAAATATATGGATGGCGACACGGTGATTGTGCGAAAGCAGGAAACCTGCGAAAACCGGCAGGATTGTGTTGTTTATGTGAATGGGTACGATGCCACGCTTAAAACCGTGATTTTGCACGAGGACGGAAGCCTTACCTTGCAACCCCAAAACCCCACCTATCCGCCCACCACCTATGAAAAGCACAATGTGGAAGAATTGCCTGTTCTGGTTTGCGGTGTGGTGGTGGAGTTGCGGCGCAGCATTTTGTAGTTATTAAAAAGAGGGAGGAACCTTATGAAACGAGAGGCATTTTGGCGGCGTTTGGGCTTTTTGGGTGCCTTGCTTATGTCGGCCGCTTTGGTTTTCACAGCTTGTGGCAGCGCGGAAAGCGAGCCTGCGCCGTCAGGTTCGGGGCCCACGCCGGATCTCAAGCCCGTCATTTATCTTTATCCCGAAACCCAAACCGATGTCACCGTGCAGCTTCACTATAACGGAACCCTCACCTACAGCTACCCACAGTACAGCGAGGGCGGCTGGCAGGTGAGCGCAAGCCCGGACGGAACACTTTTGCACGAGGGGCGCGAGTATTCCTACCTGTTTTGGGAAGGTGAGAGCGATGTGCAATATGATTTTAGCCGCGGTTTTGTTGTGAAAGGCGAGGATACCGAGGCCTTTCTGCTTCAAAAACTGGAATACCTTGGCCTTTTGCCGCATGAGTACAACGAGTTTCTTGTTTTTTGGTTGCCACGCATGACGCAAAACCCCTACAACCTCATCACGTTCCAAACCGAGGCCTACACCGAAAACGCACCCTTGCACATCACCCCCACACCCGACAGCATCCAGCGTGTGTTCATGGCCTATCGGCCACTTGCAGAACCCATGGACATAGAGGAGCAAACGCTCACACCCTTCACGCGCCACGGTTTTTCTGTCATTGAATGGGGCGGCGCCGAGGTGGCCGCCTAGGCCACACTGCCCCAATGCCATTTTCATAAAAGCAAAACCCCCGACTTTTCGAAGTCGGGGGTTTTGCTACTTTCCGGTTAAGTGGAATGTGCATAGCTATAGTCGTATGCAGTTTCGGGCTCTTTTTTCTCTTTGTTCAGCCGCACCAGAACAATGCCTAAAAGAAGTTGCACAATGAAGAACAAGGCAAAGAGCGGGCTGAATCGGTCGAAGAATATCATGGGCTGGGTAAAATCTTGCGTGAGCAAAAGTGTGATGAGTGTGGCGATGAAGGTGATGACGCCACCCACTTTGAGGCCACGCTGTACTCTGCGTTTTTTCGTTTCTTTTTCTCCGGCTTCGGTCTGCCCTTCCTCGCCGTATGGCAAGTTTGCATCCTCGCCGTTTTCGGCTTTGCGCAGTTTGTAGAAAAGGTACAGCGCCATCAAAAGGAAGGTGCACACGGTCATCAGCAAATCAAACAAGCTCCAAGCACTGCCGCCCATATAGGCACTCAGGGGCACGCCGTTATCGGTGAGAACCACGCTTTCCACCACACCATCATCGTAGTGAACCGCCACGGTTTGCTCGCCCGTTCCAAGCCCCGCAAGGGCCTCGGGCGCAATGCGCACAACCCCATCATCAACGGTGTAAAGGGTGGGGTCTAGGGTGTCGTTGTTGATTTGCACCTCATTGGGAATAACACCGGGTCGCCCTGTGTTGATATCCACCCCGCCATCCGGCGTGATGTTGACGAAGGGATCGGTGCCGCCACCCGTGGTGCCGCCGGTTTCACCACCCGTGCCGCCGGTTTCGCCACCCGTGCCACCGGTTTCACCACCCGTGCCACCGTCACCGCCGGGAACGGGCGGCAGGCCGTTGTCGTCCTCGTCGTCGTCATCGGGGGGAACGAGCACATCGTCATCGTCGTCGGG
>CAYJNQ010000039.1:0-16366 GCA_964371725.1 uncultured Oscillospiraceae bacterium | reverse complement strand
AGAAGCGCACCTCGGAGGGAGAAAGGGTTCCGTTTTCCACCTTGATGCCGATGGAGGGGTTGGCCTTGGCCAGGTTTCGTTCCACAATTTCCCGATATTCTTCGTGTTTTTCCTTTGGCAGGTGCCGCGCCGGCTCCATCAACAACACATAGCGCCCGGGCGATTTTTCGGTGTCGGCATAGATGCTGAAATCCAGCACAGATTCGCCGCTTTCCTCTTCAAAGGCTTTCACCACACGCGCGATACAACCCTCGTCTGTTTTTTCCCCGGCGATGCTCACCATTTGTTTTTTGCGATACACAAAACAAATTTTCGGCGATTCGTGGTAATATCCCGTGCAGCGCACCACGTCCCCAATGCGATACCGATACAACCCGGCCAAGTTGGTGAGCACCACCTCGTAGCAGCGCCCCACTTCCAGCTCGTGCAAGAGTTTGGTTTGTGGGTTTTCTTTTTCCGATTCGTCCTCTTCTGTTGTTCCGGGCTCTGCCACGGGGATAAACTCGTAAAAACTACTTTGCGGCAACACCACATACTCGCCTTTTTCCATTTCAACGGCCACGGCCATCATGGATTCCGAGGCGGCATACACCGAAAAGAAAAACGGAATGTCCCCGGAATATCGGCGCATTTTCTCGGCATAAATTGAAAAACTACCCGTTCCGATTCCGCCAATGAAATCCATTTTCGGGAAAATACGCGGCAATATGGGGTTATCAAAGCCTTTTTCAAATTCCTTGCGCAGCGCCTGTGCGCGCTTTGGTTTCGGCTTCACATACCGCAGCAAATCACTTCGCAAATCCTCGGGCAGGCGGATGGAATCGTCGATGATGCCAAGCTCGATATCGCGCACAATCAAGGCGTGGTTTTTTTCCATATAGTACATCATGTCGGCCAAAGACGTCATGAACGGGGTGAGCAGGCAAGGCACGTCGGCCTCTTCCAGCGCAAACCGCAACATCACATATTTTTTGTCGTAATTGTCTGTGCAATAAAGCGCCGGCGGCGGTGTTGTGAAAAAATACGGCAAGATTTTTTCGGTTTTTTTCATCACGGCCATGCTAATGGGCCCCATCGGGGTGCCGTCTTGCGCAAAATTTTCCGCAATTTGAATCACGCTTAGCATCCGCCCGCGGTTCAGCCCCCGGCCTTTCGTTTTGCGCACATACTGCTCTGCCGCCGCCAGCATGATGCCAAACGAATGGTCTTCGTAAATGGCCAAGGTCTTTTCCGACACGGGAATTTTTTTTGGGTTGTCGGTGCTGCCGGAGGTCATGGCATAGTAACAAGTGGGATACGCACTGACAAGATTGTGCACATTTTGCGCGATGCTGCGGTCTATCCTTTCGGCGTAATCGTCGTAGCCGGAAAGGGGCACACGGTTTTTGTAATCGGCCACCGTGCGAATTTTTGAAAACCCACATTCCTTTCCATACTCGGTGTGTTCGTTGTCTTTCACAATTTGAAACAGCAAGTCTTCGTTTGTTTTTTGCGCCTGCCGGGCTAGCTCCTCCAGATGCTCGAAACTTTTTCTGCCTTTTTTGGCCGTGAGACCCAGCAAAAGATGGTTGATGAGTTTTTTCATTCAGCCGCCCCCTTTTCCGCCATATACTGCCCCAGAATGGCCCCACTCACGGTTTGCATGTGGTTTGGAAACAGGCCCGGGAACGCGTTTACTTCCGCCACCACAAACTCGCCCTCGCCAAACAACAAATCCAGCCCAATGAGGGGCAAATCGAACAGGGCGGCCGTTTTTTCGCACCAGCGCTTTGTGGTTTCATCAATTTCATAATCCGCAAGCTCGCCACCCACGTGGAAATTCGAGCGGAACTCCTTTGGGTTTGTGGCACTGCGCATAACACTGTATAGGTACTGCCCGTTCAGCATCACCACGCGCACATCTTTCCCGTGCGAAGTGGCAATGAACTCCTGCGCCACATAGGCAATGCCACGGGCCCGCTTTGCAAGAAAGGCATCGAACTGCGCCTCGTTTTCAACCAGCTCCACGCCCTCGCCGCCAAAGCCACCGTCCGGCTTTACCACAAAGGGGTAGCCAAGCTGCTTTGAAACGGCTTCTTTTGGGGAATGCTGAAAAAACACCACCGATTTTGGCACACGCACGCCGTTTTCCGCAAGCCGCTGATAGGTGAGAATCTTGCTTTTGGCCACGGCCACCTCGTTTGTGTTCACGATGCTCGGCACCCCGGCCTCTAGCAGCATCCGCTCCACCAGCAAGGATTCCGTGTTGCTCAAGGTGGGCCAAAACGCATCGGGCAAGGGCAAACTTTCCCCTTCGTGCGATATTTTCAGTTTGTTTCCGCTTTCTATTTCAAAATCCAAACGTTCCATCAAAATCAGTTTCAATTCTTTGGGTACCACCTTGTAGTAGGCTTTTTGAAGCCCCTCCCACATATCGTCCACACCCGATATCAACGCCCAAATCGTCATGGTTTGCCTCCTTTTGCTGCCACTGCATTTTTCCGTTGCGGTTCACATCCCGGCCAATTGCCGCGTGTTTTGCAACACGGCGTCGTCTATCGCCGTGGGAAAAGCCGCTTTCAGCGCCTGCAATCCCTCTATCAATTCCTCTTTGGTTTTAAACCCACCGTATACAACTTCGCAATATTGCATTTCTCGGCCGGGTTTCGTGTGTGCCATTTGCATGCTGTATTTCACGTTGGGAAACGCGCACAAACGCTCCATTTCCGCGGCGCTGAGCGCGGGCGTTTTGAAGCTGACCACATAATTTAGGTTTTCCCACTGTGTGTAATCGCAGCTGCTGCCAAGGGCGGCCTCGGCAAACACCGAAAACCCCGTGCGCCCTTCGGCCGCTGCCGTCATTTCCGTCATGCCGGACCACCGTGGGTTCACCTCAATCACATACCACTTTCCGTCTCGGAACACCAAATCCACCTGCGCGCATCCGGAAAAATGAAACTGCTCTGCCAAGCGGCGCAACGATTCTTGCAACTGCGGAATGTGGTATTTTTCGTCTGTAATCGGCCCAAACTTCACGCTTTTCACGGGGTCGGTTACGCCCTCTTCATTCATGGTGAAGCGGAACGGCGGCAACACATGGTAATTGCGCATGGCGCCGTGTATCTCTGTGCCAAATTGCTCGCCCAGAATTAATTCTTCCACAATCACGTCCGATTTCGATGCCTCTCCCCGCAAAATTTCCTGCGCATGCTCGAAACTGTGCGCCACCTGAATGCCCAGCGAAGCCGCGCCCACGGTGTCTTTGATAATCACGGGAAAGTCCATTTCCGCAATGCGAAACAGAACATATTCCTTGTACACATTCGTTTCTATCCTCGCATTGGTTTGCTCGGCCCAAAACAGCGAGCTGTGTATGTAAATCGCCTTTGCAACACCAAATTTGGTTTCTCTTAAAGCCAAATGCGAGCGCCATTTGTCAAAAAAAGCAATGGCCGAAAAGGTGGTGTGTGCAAAGGTTTGAATGCCTTTTTTCTCAAGCTTTTCCGCAATGATGGCATCTTTTAGGGTGCTCCAGTCCAGCGGCACGCTGGGCGTGGATATGGCAATGGCCATGGCCGGGGCAAGCTCCCAAATCAAATCGGCCATTTCCTCTGCGCTGTCGTTTTCGCCCACAAGCACATAGCGCACATTTTGGGGGCTGTGCACCACCTCGCCGTTTTCCACATCCAACAAATACATGCCCGGCAATTTGCTTACCAAAATAAATTCATGCTGCGGATATTGCAGCGCCAATGCATCCCATACGTCTGCACGTTTCGGAAAATAGCTGTAATGGCTGTATGCACTTTCGTAAACATTGGATTTTGTGTTGTAAAATACAATTCTCATGCTTTTTCCCTCTTTTCCCTACCAAGAATACGATAGCCCCATTATACCACAAACCTTTCTTCGAAATGAATCCATTTTTTTGCATTTGCAAAGAAATGGGTGGTTTTGCCCGGATTGCATCGATGCCGCCCGGCCCCTCCCCCAAAAGAAAAATGGGTGGTATGGGGCCCACCCCAATACACCATCGCTTTCTTTGCTTTTTTTGTCTAAATATGGTATACTTTTCGATATATATGCATTTTGTATGGTAATTACAGCACGATTGTTGGTTATTATTGTGGAACCCACCGAGAAAAACCTCTTGTACGGCAGGGCTACCGCATAAGCAAAGGAATTTCCATTATGAACAATGAAAACATGGTTGCCTTAAAAGCCGAAAGCTCCGAGCGGCTCAAAACAGAATTGCAGTCGGCCAAGGTGCTGCGAGACATGCTGGGTGCAAGCCCCACTGCCACCCATTTGTGGGACCAAGAGATGAACACCGTTCTGTGCAATGCACAGACGCTGCACAGCTTTGGCATAGAGGATGCCTCCGAATTTTTTGAGCGGTTTTTGAGGTTTTCCCCAAAACTTCAGCCAAACGGTATTTCGTCGGCCGAGATGGCGAAACGTCAATTTGAAAAGGCAAAAAAAGAGGGTAAGCACGTTTTCCACTGGATGCATCTTGCGCCAAACGGGGAACCGTTCCCGGCCGAAATCACCTTGGTGAAATTGGGCACGATGCCCAAAGAGGACTATGTGGTTGGTTTTGTGCGCGATTTGCGGCCCGAGTTTTCTGCCACAAGGGCCGAAAACAACTACGACTTTTATTTTGTGGACAAACTTCCGCGCTCGGTGCTTATAGACGAGGCGGAGGATTTATCGGACGAATGGCTTTTCTCCATCGATTTGCGAACCGGAAATTTTCAATACTACGGCAAACTTTGGTTCGACGGGTTCGGCGGAAGTTCCCTGATTACCCAAGAGGAATTTCATGAAATTGGCTTTATTCACAAAGAGGACCTTCCCCGCCATGAGGCGATGATGGCCAATGCCTTGCAGGGCATCCCCGAATCGTACGACATTCGCCTGTTGACCAACTCGGGGCAATATCACTACCACCGCATTGCCTGCAAAGTGGTTTCAAACAGCGCCGGCACCCCGGTTTTTGTGGTGGGCAAGGCGGTGGACGTGCACGAGCAAAAAGTGTTCGAAGAGCGCTCGCAAAAAGATTTGCTCACCGATTGCTACAACAAAATCAGCGCGGAAACCATCATTGCGGAAAAACTGCACACACAAAACGAAAGCAGCCATGTTCTTTTCATTGTCGACATCGACAATTTCAAATCAATAAACGACAACTTTGGCCATTTTTTTGGCGATGAAGTGCTAAAAGATATTTCCTCGGGGCTGAAATCCGCCTTTCGGGATGTCGACATTGTGGCACGCATTGGCGGGGATGAATTCATCATTTTTGTGGAAAATTTGTCGAACATGGATCTCATTCGGCAAAAGGCCGAAAAAATCCTGGAAGTATACAACAAAACCTATTCGGGCGAATACAAAAATTACGCCATCTCGGGCAGCATTGGCGTGGCCCTGTATCCCCAAGACGGCCAAAGCTACAACGAGCTCTATCAAAACGCCGACAAAGCCCTGAGCCAAGCCAAAATGCAGGGCAAGAACCAGTATGTGGTGTACACAAGCGATTTGAATGTGGGCACCTCGCGCAGCACCACCAAAATAGAAAATGCCACGCGCATGGCCGGCTCTTTTTTCGACTACGACCTCATTGCGGCTGTGTTCAACATTTTGTATGAAAAAAACGGCGACAGTGCGTCTATCAATTTGGCACTGAGCTATTTGTGCCAAAGATACAATGCCGACAGAAGCTATATTTTTGAAACCCTGGACGAAGGCAAAAGCTACACAAATACCTTCGAATTTTGCAAAGAGGGCATCAGCAGCGAGATAGACAATTTGCAGGAACTTCCAAGCGAATTGTTTGTGGATTTTCTTGAAAAAGCACACAACGACATCATCTATACAAACGACTTGCGCGAAACCTTAGAGCTGGACAAGGCGTTTGAACTCATGGACAACCAGGGCATTATGTCCTTTGTGCACGCCCAGGTAAAACGCGATGGTGTGATGAACTTCTTCCTCGGCCTCGACGATTGCACCAAAACGAGAGTGTGGACAGAGCGCGAAATCAACAGTTTGCAATACCTTGGCAAGCTTTTGTCCATCATTTTGCAAGGCAGCCGCATGCGCAATGAAATTGACAAACTGGCCGTGGCCAATCGAAACTCTGCCAATATTTTAGACAACTCGGACAGCATTGTTTATGTGAGCGATTTGCACAACTACGACCTTTTGTATTTGAACCACACGGCCATACAGGCGGTGGGAAACCCCAGCGAGGCGCTTTGGCGCAGCAAAAAGTGTTATGAGCTGTTGCAGGGCAAAACAGAACCGTGCGATTTTTGCACAAACCACCTGCTGCAAGAAGACAGCTATTACGAATGGTCGTATCACAACCCCATTTTAGACAAAACCTTTTTGCTAAAAGACAAGCTTCTTTCTTTCGATGGCCGGCCGGCCAGGGTGGAAATTGCCACCGACGTTTCCAAAATTGTGGCGCTGGAAGAAATCTTGACAGAGCGCCTGGCAGACGAACGGTTTTTGATGCGCTGCGTGGAGCTTCTTCATTCGGAAAACGAGCCGGATGCTTCCCTTCAGGCGCTACTTGAAACGGTGGCACAATATTTCGAGGGCGAAAGAAGCTATATCTTTGAGCTTTCCGATTGTGGAAATTACATCAGCAATACCTTTGAATATTGCAAACCCGGGTTTGAGCCCTATCGGGACAGGCTTCAAAACCTGCCCATCTGTGATTTGGAAATTTTGTTAAACAAATGTCGGGAAAGAGGTGCTTTTTGTTTGCACTTTGACGACTTAAAGTCTCAGCCCGATACGCTTGAATACAAGCTGATGGAACTGCAAAATCTCACGGATATCATTGTGAGTGCCATCCGCGTGGAGGGCAAGGACATCACGGGCTTTGTGGGCGTGGACAATGCGCAAAAAAACAGGGATAAAACCTCTATTATGCGCACAGTGGCCAAGTTTACCGCAACCTTTTTGGATGAAACCGAGCTGATTACAAAGCTGAATAAGCTGAGCTATTTCGACACGCTCACGGGCATTCAAAACCGGCACAGCTACAACCTTGCGCTTAAAAAAATGGACACAAAACAGGTTGACAGTTTGGGTGTTGCCTATGTGGACATCGTGGGGCTTAGCGCCATCAATGATGCAAAAGGGGTTGCCTGTGGCGACCTTGCTTTAAAACAGCTTGCACAAAAACTGCATGGCATTTTTGCCGATAGTGTTTTCCGTGTGGGCGGCGATGAGTTTGTGGTGCTTGCGGAAAATGTGTCGGAGACACAGTTTGAGCAAAACATTGTCGATTTAAAGAAAACCCTGGCCGATGAGACGGATTTTGTTGCCTCCATTGGCTATACCTGGAACCAAAACCTGCACAACACCGGCAGCCGTCTTGGCCATTTGCACGACAACGAAAGCTACACACGCATCCTTTCGGAAAATTTGGAAATGGAGATTCAAAGCGGAAAGTACTGTGTGTATCTACAGCCGCAGATGCACCTTGCCAGTGGAGAGGTGCGCAGCGCAGAGGCACTGGTGAGACGGCTTGGTGGCGGGGGTGTTTTGCAAGCGCCCGATTCTTTTCTTCCCATCTACGAAAAAGAGGGCATCATCTCACAAATTGACCTATTTGTGCTGGAAACCGTTTGCAAAACCTTGAAAAGCTGGCGGGACAACCAACACAAACCGCTGTCTTCGATATCGGTGAACTGCTCTCGCATGACCTTTTCCGAAAAGGGTATTGTGGAGAAATTCTCTGCCATCTGCGACCGCTACGGCGTTGAGCACTCGAACATTGTGGTGGAAGTAACCGAAACCATCAACGGCATTGGCGAAGGCCTGTTGGCCCAAATCATCCAAAATTTCTCCGATGCCGGCTTTTTGCTCTCCCTCGATGATTTTGGCAGCGGATACTCGAACTTAACCTCGTTTGTCATGTCGGATTTCGACGAGATGAAAATTGACATGAAAATTATAAACGGCCTGCACCAAAACGAAAAATCGAGGGTTCTAACGCAGGTTTCCATCTCCCTTTGCAAACAGCTCGGTCACCTTGCCTCGGTGGCCGAGGGCGTGGAAACAAAGGCACAACACGACCTTCTTTGTGAAATGGGCTGCTGCATGGGGCAGGGCTATTACTATGCCGCGCCCATGGCGATAGACACATTCACAACGCAATACTTCGAAAATACAGAAACCAAAAACACGCAAAAGGAGTGCTGATATGGCCGAACATTACGACATTTTGGGGGGCAAAATGCCCATTCGCGATGCCGCGCTTAAAGCCACGGGGCAAATGCAATACGTGGCCGACATGAAAATCCCTGGGGTGTTGCATGCCAAAATGCTCACTTCGCCCGTGGCACATGCCAAGATCAAACGCATCGACACTTCCAAGGCCGAGGCCTTGCCGGGCGTGCGCGCCGTGGCCAGCCACCTCAACACCACAGACAAACTTTACAACAGCGCCACGCGCTTTTATGAGCACGAAATTCCAAACACCGAGCAAATTTTTTCGCCCGTGGTGCGCCATGTGGGCGACCGTGTGGCCGCCGTTGCGGCCGATAGCCTTGCCATTGCGAAAAAGGCTGTCTCTCTCATCGAGGTGGAATACGAAGAACTTCCCTTTTATATAGAAGTGGAAAAGGCGCTGGAAGCCGGCGCCTGCCCTTTGCATGGCAACACAAACCAAATCACCGAAATTGTGCACCATGCCGGCAACGTGGACGACGCCATGCAAGAGGCCGACGAAATTTTTGAGGGGCGCTACGAGACGCAGGCCGTGCACCATGCGGCCATCGAGCCCCATGTGGCCATTGCCGACTACAACGCCATGGGCAAGCTAACGGTGATTTCGCCAAACCAAAACACCTTTGCCTTTCGCCTGCTGCTTCAGCGCATTTTCGGCTTGCCCATGAGCCAAATTCAGGTGAAGAGCCCGGCCATCGGCGGGGCTTTCGGCGGAAAATTGGAGATGACGGTGGAGCCCGTGGTAGCCCAGCTTGCCATGATGGCCAAAAAACCCGTGCGCCTGGAGCTCACACGCAAAGAATGCATCGACAGCACGCGCACGCGCCACGCCAGTGTCACCTACATCAAAACCGGCGTGAAAAAAGACGGCACCGTGGTGGCACAGGACATCCGAATTCTCACGAATACGGGCGCCTATGCCGGCAGTGCCCTCAATGTGCTCGGCGCTTTGAGCCACAAGGTGTTCAAGCTCTACAAATGCCCGAACATCCGCTTCACGGGCATTCCCGTGTATACAAACACCACGCCGGCCGGTGCCATGCGCGGCTATGGCTCGCCGCAGGCTTTTTTTGCCCAGCAGTGCCAATATCAGCGCATTGCCGAATCTTTGGGTCTTTCCATTGCAAATTTTCAGCGCAAAAATTTGGTAGAGCCCGATGCACTTGACCCCATTGGGAAATACCCCTTGGGCAACCCGCGCCCGCTGGATTGCCTTACAAGGGTGGAAGAACTCATGCAAAACTGGCCCAAAATAGAAGAGGACGCGGACTATGCCTATGGCGAAGGGCTTGCCGCCGGCCTGCACGGAAACGGTTGCTTTGGCGCCCACCGAGACCAAATTTGCCTCATGGCCAAATGCAACGAGGACGGCAGCTTGGTTTTGTATACGGGCAGCCACGACATGGGCAACGGCTCCATCACGGCGCAGTGTGCCGTGCTCAGCGAAATTTTGAAAATACCGGCAGAGCGCATTGCCTATGTCACCGGAGACACGGACGTGTGCCCGTGGAACCTTGGCGATTATTCAAGCCACAGCATTTTTGTGGCCTGCGGCGCGGCCAAAAAACTGGCCGAAGCCATCGGGCAAGAGCTTTTAGCGGAGGCGGCCTTGCTTTTGAAAAAACCGAAAGAGGCCCTTTCCCTGTGCCCGGGCGGGGTTCTGTGCGACGGAAAAATAACGCCACTTTGTGATGTTGTGGTGCACGCGCAGGCCGTTTCGGCACGGGAGATTATTTGCTCGGAAACCTATGTGATGCCCGCAGGCCCCGGCTCGTATGGTGTGCACGCGGCCAGGGTGCGCGTGCACAAAAAAACGGGCGCCGCCGAAGTGACAGACTATGTGGCCGTGCACGACGTGGGCAAGGTGATGAACCGCCTAAGCATCGAAGGGCAACTCGAAGGCGGCATTCAAATGGGCATCGGCTACGCCCTCACCGAGGGGCTGGTTTTCGATGAAAAAGGCCGCAATGTGAACAGCACCTTCCGCAAATACAAGATGCCGCGCGCTGCGCAAATGCCACGCTTGCAAATTGATTTTGTGGAAAAAGGCGAACCGCAAGGCCCCTTTGGCGCGAAAAGCATCGGCGAATGCGCCGTGGTGCCCTCGGCGCCGGCCATCACCAATGCGCTTGGCATGGCGCTGGGCAAAGAGCTTTGCCAAATTCCGTATCAACCATAGCGGCTTTGCCGGTATGGGGGCATCGGATGACGAAATATTTTTTCGGAGTTTTAGCAAAATAATGTAAAACTGTTTCTTGCCCCGATGTTCTGTGCTATAATACGAGTAAGATTTGATTTTAACCGAAAAGGAGAATGACCCATGTATGACCTACTTGTAAAACAGGCACGCGTTTGGAACACGGGTGCACTTGCCGACATAGCGGTGGAAAAGGGGCGCATTGCGGCCGTGGAGGCAACTATTGATGAGGGCCAAGCGGCGCAGGTGATTGCGGCCAACGGCAACTTGGTGTCTCCGGGTTTTGTAGACAGCCACATGCATTTCGACAAGGTATTGTCTTTGGGAAACACAGAATCCCCCACCTTGCAAGAGGCCGTGGACAATTTCACAAAATATGTGCGCTCTGTGCCACCGGCAGACCTGCAAAATGACATTCTGCGCCGTGCACGCGAGGTGGCGCGCATGTGCTGCATTGCCGGCACCACGGCGCTGCGCACAAACGCCAACATCGAGGCTTCCACCGGGCTTTCCGGCGTTGAGGCCCTGGCCAAATTGAAAGACGAAGTAAAAGATTATGTGGACATTCAAATCACCGCCCTACCTTCGTTTTATGATGGCCCGGAAAAGCAAAAGGCCAGAATGAAATTGATTCACGAAGCGGCCGCCGCCGGCCTTTTGGACTACATCGGTGGTGCCATGCACCTGCACGAGCACTGGGAAGAGCTTACAAAAGAGTTGTTCGAGCTGGCCGTGCAATACGATTTGCCCATTGATTTCCATGTGGACGAATGCGACCTGCCCGATGTGCGCAACTTTATGCAGGTTGCCGCGCTTACGAAGGCACACGGCTATGAAGGCCGCGTGAGCTGTGGCCATGTAACGGCTTTGTGTGCCGTGGATGACAAAACGGCCGAAAAGGCCATTTTGGCGGCAAAAGATGCCAATTTGAACATTGTGACCTTGCCTTCTTGTAACCTATATCTGATGGGCCGCACCGACAAACAACCCATCCGCCGCGGTGTTACGCGCATTCGTGAATTTTTAGATGCGGGTGTGAATATCTCCTATGCCTCCGACAACATCCGCGACCCCTTCCGCCCCATTGGCAACGGCGATATGTTGGAAGAGGCCCTGATTACGGCGCAGGTGGCACAGATGGTGACAAAATCGGAGCTTATGAGGGTGTTTGAAATGGGCACAGTGAACCCGGCCAAAGCCATGGGGCTTCAAGATTATGGTCTTGCCGTTGGTTGCAATGCCGATTTTGTGGTGATAGAAGCCGAAAGTGTTGCCGAGGCCATGGTAAGCCAGCCTGTGCGCCGCTATGTGGTGAAACGCGGTAAAGTGGTGGCCGAAACCACAAAGCAAACCACTTGTGCGCTGTAACCCTGCCTTTATTTGTTCGAAAGCAGGGTGGCCGAAAAACACCAAGTGGCCAAAAACAAAGCACTGCCAAACGCCGCTTTCGACACTTCGCTTTCCGAATTCACGCTGCGGCAGCTTGCCGCCTGAATGGTGCCATTGCTTTCTATGCGGACACGCCTGAGCCCCCCTGCCATCGGCCGGGGGCTTTTTACATTGCCCCTAAAAAAATAGAGCGGCCGGAAAACGGCAAGTGGCCAAAAACAAAGCACTGCCAAACGCCGCTTTCGACACTTCGCTTTCCGAATTCACGCTGCGGCAGCTTGCCGCCTGAACGGTGCCATTGCCCAAAAACAGGGCGGTTCAACATGCCTTGCTTCCCCGCGCCACTTCTTTCAATTTTTTTCTTTCCACACTGCAAAAGGCTCTTGAAAAGCAATGCTTTTCAAGAGCCTTTTTGACAGTTCCCCTACCCTTGGCAAGGCCAAGGGTAGCGTGTTTTCTGTGTTTTACTCGAGAATTGTGATGCCTTGCAAGCTGCTGCCTTCGGCGGGATTAAAGGCCGGAGCCGAGAAATCGCCGGACTCGATGAAGACAGAGTTTTCATCTTCAAATGTGAAAATGAGGTTGCCTTCAAAGTCATACAGCTCAAGCGGGTTGCCGTCTTGGTCTACAAGAGCGCCTTGGAAGATGGCGTTGTCGCCGGAAATGATTTCAGCGGCGGCGGCGTCGATGGCTTCCTGGGTGCCTTCGGCAGCGATGTCGGTGTTCAGCGGGCTGAGGTAGGCAGCGCCGTCATCGCCCACGCCGTCCACAATACCGGTGCCCCAGTCAACGGGGATTTCGGTGCCGTCGATAACGGCCTGCACGGCTTCGGTCATGTAGATGCCCCAGTTGATGCGAGCAGAAAGAAGGCTTGCATTCGGTGCAGCCGAAACCATGTCGTTGTTGTAGCCAACATGGAATGCGCCGGCTTCTTCGGCGGCAACGGCCGGGGTAACGCTGTCAGAGTGTTGCGAGATAACGCCTGCGCCACTGTTGATAAGGCGCTCTGCAATCTCTTTTTCTTTCTGGGCTTCGCCCCAAGATCCGAGGTAGATAACATCCATCACCACTTCCGGATACACACTTTGTGCGCCAAGGAAGAAGGCGGTGTAGCCGCTGATTACTTCGGCATAAGGCACTGCTGCCACATAGCCAAGTTGCGGGTTGCCAATTTCTTGGGCTTTCATGCCGGCGGCGATGCCTGCCAGGTAACGTGCCTCATGAATTTTGGCAAAATAGTTGTGGTAGTTTGGCAGTTCTGCGAAATGAGCGCCCACGCCTGTGGCATGAGAGAACACAATGTCCGGATATTCTCTGGCCATTTCTTCTGTGGTGGGCCCGTAACCGAAGCTTGTGGTGAAGATGATTTGGCATCCGGCTTCTACAAGCTCTTGAATGGCACTGCGTGTGGCAGCAGCATCCTGGTCGGGGATGTTGAATTTCGGAATGTATTGTTCTTCAGAAAGCCCCAATTGCTCCAGCATATATTTCGCGCCGAGGTCATGGTTGTAGGTGTAGCCTTGGTCCGACACATCCAAAATGTGCACAACGCCAATTAAAAGGTCTTCCGGTGCCACGCCGGCGCCGTCGCTGCCTCCCTCTGCAGCCATGCTATCCGCCATTTCCGAGCCGGCAGCTTCAGAGGCCGGTGTTTCCGCCGTTTCCGTGGCTGTACACGCCGCAACAGAGAAAACCATCAAAAAAACAAGCATCAGACTTAGAAACTTTTTCATACAAATCCTCCCTTTTCTAAATGATGTGCGTGGGCCCCCGCTTTCGTTGGTGCCCAAGGCAGGGGAGGGCACGCCCTGCCACAGGGCCTAAACAGATACCAAGCCAAGCCGCCTTGCTCTGCCTTGCATGCCAGGCACAAAACCGAACAAAACCGCAGGCAATATCTTACAAAATGTGAAGATGCTATAAAATTTTAGCAAAAAACTGTGCGAAAGACACAATTTTATCATATATGCCATTTTATAGCAAAATCTCGAATAATGCAAGAGAAAAACCCTTTCAATTTGATTACAGTTATTATAACGCACAAAAATTTATTTTGTCAAGAAAAAAATTTATGCATTTTCTCGGGTTTTTGCACAATAAATTACAAAACCAAAAAAACAAAACCACTGTATGCCCAATTTGTGGTATAATAACAAATATAAATCCCAAATCAAGGGAGAGAGGAACTTAAACTATGAAAACATTTTTAAAGGTGCTCATTTGGATTGTGGTTATTGTGGTGTTTGTTTTGCTGGCGCTTATTTTAACAGCGCAGATTTCCGGCAATTTTGATGGTCCCTTCTTCGGTGTGCCGGATTTGATTCGCTATTTGCTTTCGGGTTTTGGCCTGTAGAAAAACAAATATGGGGCAAGAGCGGGCGGCTTGCAAAACGCAGGCTTGCCTGCACACGCATTAAACACCCGGCAAAAACACAGAAACGTTTTTGCCGGGTGTTCTTAAAAACAAGGGGGCTTTGTTTGCACGCATAAAAGCCCGATGATTTTAAACTGTTTTTGCCAAACAAGGCAAAGAAACGCTGTACCCCCTCATGAAGCACAAGTTTTTGGGCGCTGTATAGCCTAAACTTTTCCAAAAACAGATGCCTGCGCGCCTGTGCAGAGACTGCCCAAACGGCATGATTGAGTCGGTTTTTTCACTTTTTATGTGTTTTTGATAAAACACCAGATAAAATTACAGCAGTTTATATAACTGGAGGTATGTTTTGTGCAAACAAAAGTAGCGCATTATGACGAGTATGTGGCTGTGTTAAAAGAGGAGATGTTGTCGGCCACGGGATGCACAGAGCCCATTTCCATTGCCTATGGTGCGGCGGTGGCAAGGCAGGTGCTTGGCGAGATGCCAAGCAGTGTGCGTGTGTGTGCCAGCAGCAACATCATTAAAAATGTAAAAAGCGTTACCGTGCCCGGAACGGGTGGAAAGAAGGGAATACCGGCGGCCGTGGCGGCGGGGCTTGTGGCGGGAAAGCCGGAGCGCCTTTTGGACGTGATTGGCAGTGTGAGCGAGGACGAACGGAAAGAAATTGCGTGTTATCTTGAAAAAAATTGTATCCGGGTGGAAAATTTGGATACACCACAGGTGTTTGACTTGTTGCTTTGTGCAAAGGGCGAAACCGACAAGGTTTGCCTGCGCATCACCTATCATCACACAAATTTGTTGTGGGTGGAAAAAAATGGCGAACGTGTGCTGGAACAAAGCGGTGCAACGGAAACCTTGCCATCGCTTACCTGCCGCGATTTTATGCATGTTGCCGGCATTGTGGCGTTTGCAAACACCGTGGATATGCAGGATGTGCAGCCGCTTTTTGCGCGGCAGATGCGGCAAAATTGGGCCATTGCCGAAGAGGGAATGCGCACGGGATATGGTGCACAAATTGGCAGAATTTGGCAAAACGCCAACCAAGACAATGTGATGCACACGGCCATTGCGATGGCGGCCGCCGCGTCGGACGCGCGCATGAGCGGTTGCGAGATGCCGGTTGTGATTTTGTCCGGAAGCGGCAACCAGGGTATGGCCACAAGTGTGCCCGTGATGGTGTATGCAAAACATCTTGGGAAAGACGAAGAAAGTTTGGTGCGTGCACTGGTTTTGGCAAGCCTGCTCACAATTCATCAAAAAAATGGAATTGGGCGTCTTTCGGCCTATTGTGGCGCCGTGAGCGCCGGTTGTGCCGCCGCCGCGGGGGTTGCCTATTTGAAAGGTGGCGGATACGATGAAATCACCCATACGCTTGTGAATAGCCTTTCGGTTGTGTCCGGCATCATTTGCGACGGCGCCAAAGCCTCTTGTGCGGCCAAGGTGGCCATGGCGGTGCAGGCCGGCCTGATGGGCTATACCATGTACGAGCATCACCAGCAATTTCGTTGCGGCGAAGGGCTGGTGGCCGAAGATGTGGAGGCCACCTTGCAAAACATTGGCCGCCTTGGCAGCCGTGGCATGCGCGAAACCGACAGGGAGATTATTCGCATGATGCTGGGCGACATGGACGCGAGCCGGCCCGTGGACTAGGCGGTGCTTGCAGGCTTTTTGCACAAAGCGCAAAGGCGCAAAACCTTGGGGCGCCGGCCAAAACCCCACCACTTTGAAAAAGTGGACAAACTTTTTTTGAAAGAACACACAGCGCAAGCGTGTTCCGGCAAAAGCCGAAGGGCGATTTTGTTGAAAGTCACGCGGCACAGGGCGGGCAGAAACCGCCCTGTGCCGGAAAACCAAAAACGTCGCAAATGCGCCTTTATACAATATGCAACTGCCGCAGCAATTTGTAGCCGGATGGACGCAATGGCCGCTTTCTTAACGGCAAAGGCCGTGCTTTTTAAAACAAGCACGGCCTTTTTTTAGGATGATGGCCCGCCGTGCATGGCCTCCCCTTTTATACATATTATATGCTCTGGCACTTTTCACTTGCGCGCGCACTCTCTATGCGCCCTTTGGATAAAGCTTTTGCCCCTGCTTTTCTCGAAAAGCAGGCGGGGTTTGGGGCAGCGCCCCAAGGTCTTGCACACAGGCAAGCGCCCCAAGGTCTTGCCGGCGCGTGT
>CAYJNQ010000038.1:0-17247 GCA_964371725.1 uncultured Oscillospiraceae bacterium | reverse complement strand
TAGGCGGTGGGGCTGAATAAACTCTGCAGGGGTTTATTCAGCAGGCATTATTTATGCTTTTTCAAACACCCAACATGGACAATTTCACCCTTGTTTATAAATTGTCTTTTCCGGACAGATGTTTTTATGGAAATATTCTCAAAATATTGAACACCCATTTCTTATGGGTAATATAAGTGAAATGACAGGCCATTATCTGATTTTACCAGATCCCATCGAATTTAGTATGGAGCTCTGTTCGGAAGCTATCTATTCAAATGTATTGCATTCATGCACTGCACAGATTACGCTTTTCGATAAAAAAGATGAGAGCTACACGCACGGAGTCACCAAGGAAGACACATCTGTTATTCTGGAAAGGAACGTGCTAAGCGAACAACAGACACAAAACGCTTCCTCTATAACGGCCAATTCGACAATGGCAGACATTTCCCCCATAACGGCATTCAGGATAAGCTGTTTTGTGTGTATCTGCAAACTGATTCTGCGAACTTGTGAAACCACCCGTGCCCAAATGCGGTTGCTTTTACATCATGCCCGCCAAGCACATACTCCGCGATATACAAGCTTTGCAAATAGCTTAAAATGGGCATGCCCATAAAAAAATCATCACCCACTTAACCAAGTGAGTGATGACATGGTATGCCTGATGCGATTCGAACGCATGGCCCTCAGAGTCGGAGTCTGATACTCTATCCAGCTGAGCTACAGGCACATTTCCTTTTCCATTATACGCATTTTGTACCCATTTGTAAAGATTTGCAGAAACCCATTCACAGCATCTTTGCTAAATGTAACGCTTTGTTCTACCCGCTTGGCTTTTCTTCATTCTGTTTCTATGCTATAATGTAGTATCTTATCGTGAATGGAGGAATGAAAGTGCCGCTGGACAAAAAAACCTTTACTCGTTTTGCTTTTCTTGTTGGTGGAGGCGTTGTATTATTCTGGATTTTAGACAACAGCCAAATTGTATCCAACATCATCCTTTTGCTATGGGGGGTTATTTTCCCTTTTATTTTGGGAGGAATGTTTGCCTTTGTTCTAAATTTACCCCTTTCTTTTATTGAAAGGCACCTGTTCAAAACGCGCTTTCCGCGTCTTAAACGCCTTTTTAGTGTAATTATCACCATTTTATTGCTACTTGTTTCCATCACACTCTTGGTCTTTCTCCTTGTACCGCAGCTCATCGCCACGGGTTCCATGCTTGCAGCCGATATGCCGATATATGTGAATCGCATTCAAGAAAGTTTACAACCTTATGCGCAATATTTGCCCGTGCTTGAAGAATATCTTGTCAACTTAGACTGGCGAAACATCAGCCAAACCGTGTTTACTTGGCTTCAAAGTGGTATTGGCAGCTGGTTCTCCTCAGCCATCAGTGTAGCCAGCTCTTTTGTAAGCGGTGCCACAAGCTTTATAATTGCCCTGATTTTTTGCTTTTATCTTCTTTTCGACAAAGAGCATATGGCCGCGCAACTTCGCTCTTTACTGCAAGCTTATTTGCCGGAGACACTGTTTGCGAAAATCATGGATATTTCCGGGCTTACCAGCCACACGTTTTCACGCTTTATCTCTGGCCAATGCCTTGAGGCCCTTGCCATCGGCGCTGTTTATGTGGTGGTTTTACTCATCGGTGGTTTTGATTATGCTTTATTAATTGGCGTTTTTATTGGTTGTTTTTCTCTCATCCCTATTTTGGGTGCATTTATTGGATGTTTTTTAGGTGTTTTATTGATTTTAATTTCTGCCGGACCTTGGCGCGCCCTTGCCTTTGTTATTCTGTTTTTGGTGATACAACAACTGGATGGAAACTTCATGTATCCCCGCATTGTGGGCACCAGTGTTGGCCTGCCGGCCATGTGGGTGCTTGTGGCTATTTCCATTGGCGGCGGGTTGATGGGTGTGTTCGGTATGTTGGTTTTCATTCCCCTGTTCAGTGTACTCTACACCCTTTTGCGCAAAAATACCGCGAGCCGCCTTCAGAAAAGAGGGGTTGCTTCTCCCATGGAAGACTATTATCGAGACAATCCCCCACCGGAAAAAAAAGAGAAAAAAAAGAGAAAAAAATCTTCTTAATTCAGAAAAAATATCAATAAATAACCCCCGGCTTATGAGCCGGGGGTTTTGGTTTTTACAAAAACACCTGTAACATCTGAATACCATCGGCGTCTTAAGACGCTTTTAAGCGGCCTTTCGCCTGCGATTTTGCTTACTTTCTCCCTTTAAACGGCTCTTGGTATTCCCAGATTTTCCTTTGGTCTTAGAGCCGGTCTTCGTCGAGCGCATTTTGAATGTATACCTCGGTTCTCTTTGTGTTTTTCCCCGTTGTTCCCACATAATACCCTCTGTGCCAAAAACTCCGGTTTCCGTAGATATACGTTGGGTTTCCATGCCGCTCCTGTGTCATCAGGCCGCTTTTTCTTTTTGAGTAACCCAAAAATCCAGACACACTTATTTTTTGTTGGATTTCGAGAAACTTGTGTATATCTTCTAAGTTGAAAGGAGTTTCTTGTTTTTTATAGCGCTTTAGGCTTTGACCCCGGCATAGCCGATGGCTTTGCTTACACAAAAAAGGCTGTTTCAAATTGCTTTGAAACAGCCTTTTTATACTAAGTTTACAAATTACATTGCTGTAACAGTCGGGGTAGCACCATCATCGCCCATGCTGATGTCGATGTTGGTGGACTCAGAGAAGTTTACGCCCATGAAATCGGCAGCAGTGCCTTCGGCGTCAACAATGCGGATGTCCCAAGTAGCATCGGCAGTGCCCACTACTTCAGGTACAAAGGAAAGGGTCTCGCCAGCTGGGAAGATTTCTTCGCCAAGCAGGTCAGGGCCAAAATCTTCTTGGTCGGAAGGGCTGATGTACATCTCGATGATGTCAAAACCCAAGCTGTTGGTGATGGCTACTTCTTGGCTGAAATACTCTTCTTCCATCATGGATTCGTCCATCATGGACTCGTCGGCCATGGAAGCTGCCTCGCTAGCCGGAGCTGCAGAAGAAGCGGGAGCTGCGGAAGAAGCCGGAGCTGCAGAAGAAGCGGGAGCTGCGGAAGAAGCCGGAGCTTCCTCTGTGCCACCACAGGCAGCCAATGCGAACATCATGGCAACAGCCGATACAAGTGCAAGTGCTTTTTTCATTTTTTTGTCCTCCAAAATTTTTGATTTTAAGATTTTTGTTTCTCATGGCTTGCTATAAAAGTGCAATGCTTGGTGCATCTCACTTTGTAACTTTGCACGAAAAAACAACAACCTCATTGTATAATGTCAACAAGAAAAATGCAAGAGAATTTGCCCGATGTAATCTTATTGTAATGATTGTGTGCCCTATATTTAACATATTTATGCTATATATCCACCTATCCCGCCACTGCTAATCATTTTTGTTATTTTTAAAAAGGCCACCCTATTTTTCATAAGGTGGCCTTTTTTCTATTTTTGCGGTATGATCTCTATCCAGTACCCATCCGGGTCTTCAATAAAGTAGATGCCCATCTCCACATTGTCGAAACATATGATGCCCATCTCTTCGTGCAAACGTTTTGCTCCCTCGAAATCTTGTACACCAAATGCGATGTGCGATTCATTATCGCCTAGGTTATACGGTTCTTTTTTTTCTGCAAGCCATGTAAGCTCCAGCAATTCTGTGTTGTTGCCGTCTGCCATGAAAACAAGCTCAAAATCACCTGTCTCCGATTTTTTTCTTCTAACCTCTTTCATAGACAGCGCTTTTTTATAAAAGGCTAGGCTTCTTTCTAAATCCAGAACATTCAAGTTTGCATGTAAAAATCCAAAATTCATATCATTCTCCGTTTTGCTTATTTGTTGATTTTACGGCATTCCATATAATAACGTTTTTCACGTGCATGACCCATGGAGAACGTCTTTTTCGGCAAAACACCACCCAAAGCTACGCCACGGAACAAATCGCTTTTGTTAAACTCCGGCAAAAGCACGCCCGTTGCGTTCTTTTTGTCCACAAGTTCCTGCACGGCATCTTCCCCATGCACATAATCCACTTCGGCGCCCGGGTGGTTTTTCGCGAACTCTGCATAAAATGCTTCAAA
This sequence comes from uncultured Oscillospiraceae bacterium, assembly GCA_964371725.1. Classification (GTDB taxonomy): domain Bacteria; phylum Bacillota; class Clostridia; order Oscillospirales; family Ruminococcaceae; genus JAAYCI01. Next base: position 13,180 of record CAYJNQ010000038.1, on the reverse strand, counting down.
ACTGCCTGCGGGCAACGGATGCACCGGGTTTTTCACCGTAAAGGTTTTGCGTGCGCCCTTGCCAACCACCACAAAGGTTTGCCCCTCGGCTTCGCCGTCTACCACTTCCAACGCATTTTTCTCTGCATATGCTTTGGCAGCCGCTTTGATGTTTTCTTCGGTTTCATTGAAAATCACACGATGGATAGACTCCACTTCAATGGCCGGGCTTTGGATGTTTTCCAGTTCTAGGAGGCAGAAGCGGGCCGGGTGCGATTCTTGCTCTTCTTTTGAAAGTGTGGGTTTGATTTCCTCCCACAAGGCCTTGGCCGATGCCAAGCTGTGGTTTCCGTCGCCCACTGCCATGCTAAAAGGTTTACAGACACTTTGGACACCCTCGTAGCGGCCATAGAAATCGTCTTTGTCTAGCAACGCTTCCAGTGCGGCATCGATGGCATCATAGTCAGCTTGCGCTTCAATGGCCCAGCCTTGCAATAGACCGCCTTCCAGCATCAGGTCTACATCATATACTTTTTTTAGGGCCTCTTTTTTGGCCGCAAACGGTTCTATTACGCTTGCTTTCACATCGTCTATCAACATTAGAATATGCGGTGACTCGATGCTGGCCTTGCGGCGCACAGCCAAACGAGGCGGAATGCGCTCGATAACCGTATTTTCGCTGGGGCGAATATTACACTGTGCACCTTTTTCATAGCTGTAGGCCTCTAAATCCACACAACCCACAAGGCCTTGGCGGATGGCACCGTTTTCCATAGTGCGCTCCACATAAATGTAGCCGTTGATTTTCTGAAGCAATGTTTCTTCCAGGGCTTTGTCCATCTCTTCATAGATGGCATCGATGCGTGACTCGGTGTCCGGTTTTTCCAGATACACTTCCGGCAGCATCAGCTTCAGCATGCTGGGCGCATCCCCCACAAAGTCCTCTGCTTCTTGCCAATACTCGGGTTGGCTTGTAAATTGGTCGCAGGCAAGTGCCGCCCACTTTTGAAGGTCTATCCCCTCTTTTGGCAGCAAAATTTCCGATGGTGCAAACATTGACATTTCCGTTCCTCCTTAAAGAAATTACGATATAGATTCTGCCGACAAACTGCCGGCTTTCTCACTTTTTGTTTTCGGGCCTAAAAAGAAAGGCGATGCCCTGTAAACCCATATATAACCAATGCCAAAATACCGATGTACAGCAAATTGATGGGCAAACCCTGTAGGGATTTTGGCACAAATTCTTCATTCAATTTGCTTTCCCCCTCGCTGACAATCCACAGCGCAAAAACATAGCCAAGCCCACTTCCCAGCGCGAAGGCCATGCTTTGTAGGAAATCATAATTTTGAGACTGGGTGATAAGCAAAGGCCCCAGCACAGCACAGTTGAAACTGGCCAAAGGCAACATGGCCAACAGTTCCTTTTTTTTGCCAATGGGGAAAATAGAAACAAACAAGAGTATCACCACAAATACCAAAGACACGATTACCATGAGACCCATGGGCCGAATATAGTCTCGGTACCAAAACTCCGGCGTTAGCAAAAACCGGTTCCATAAATAGGAAAACGGGGCACTCAAAACCAAGATTAGGCATAGAAAAGAACAAAATATGTATCGGTCATTTTTGTCTTCCCGCATCAGTTTTGTCAACCTGGAAACGCCCAACCCACGTGTAAAAATGGTGTTTTCCACCAGCACGGCCGTAAGCATATACAAAATAAATTGACCCAGTGTTTGCAATATCGTCATACAGCACCTGCCTCTTCCTGCCCGGCGGTATTCAGGTTGGTGCTACGCTTCAATGCCATCACGGCGCTTTGCCAAACTGCCACAAGCAAGCCCACGATGATAAATCCCCCGGCCGGAAGTGCTGCCAATGGCCAAAGCTGTGCTGAGATAACCTCTACACCCGCAAGCTGCCCTGTTGCCAAAAATTCCCGCAAACCGGCCACCAAAAACAGCACCAAACAAAATCCTATACTTGTGATTATACCTTTTTTAAAAGAAGTTATCAATCGCTCACGCTTGGGGCTTGCATAACGCTTTAAGATGATGGGATCTGCCACAAGAAGCGCAAGGTAAATGCCCACACTTTGAACTGAAGCGCCATACAAGATATCCAAACAATAGCTCACACCGATAAACACCACCCCGGAAGTGAGTGCGTATAAAATGGCTCTGAACTTATATCCCGTGTGTTGCCCGATAAAGGTGGCCAACATTCGAGTGGGTGTAAGAAGCAATAGCACTGCCGTGCCCAGAATAAGCGCATTGCCCAAATCTATGGCCGGAACCACAACCGGAGCCAGCCCCAGCCCTTGCATGATAACGGGATTGTTCAAAATAATGCGATCTCTTCGCTGTATTTGTTGCATTCTTTCGTGCAGGTGTTGTTCTCTTTTTGATTTCATTGGCTGCCTGCCTCCGCCTTTTCCGCTTTTGGCCCTACAGAAGCCTTTTTCCTCGGCCCTATTCCCTGTATAAAGCCGGACAATGCATTGACAAAAAGCAACGCAAAACAAGCCCCGCTGGCAAACTCCCCAAAATAACGAAATACAACTGTGAACAGTCCAAGCAATACACCGTAACTTGCCAAAGGCACTCTTCCCTTGGGCAAAAGTGTGGGGTCATTTGCAAGAAATACACCCACAAAGATGGTGGAGCCTGTAAACAGCTCATAACCCGTTAACTGCAAGCGGATGATAAACTCATTTTGGCCGAATTCGGGTGTTGATATCACGCGCGGGAACAACATGGTAAGCAAAATAATTGTGGCTAAAAAGCTGAATATCACCAAAGGCTGAATGCGTTTTCGCACGAGTAGAAAAACAGCGCAAGCCAGCACCACAGCCACCAGCGCACTGCCTAAAGGGCCTGCATAGTTTCCCAAAAAGAGGTTGAGCAATTCCACAGGAGGCAGCGCTGTTGTTTTTAAATAGTAAGACGGCCCATTGACAATGGATGCATTCTCAAAAGTCCACAGTTGCCAAAGCGCCGAAAACGAGTCGGCTTGGTTTATAAACCAAACTTGGAATTGGGGATGTGTTGTAACAGCCTGTGGCCAACATACAAGCGCTGAACAAAAACCAACCGCCACCGGGTGAAACAAATAGTGCCCAGTTCCCCCAAACGCCTCTTTTGCAACAAGCACCGCCATAATCACCGCCGATATAACCATGTACACCGGAATATTGGGTGGCATCAACATCACAATCAACAAGGCAAATACCGGGGAGGAAATATCACTTGCATCATATTTTCGTGAACGAAAATATGATGCAAGCCAATCACACAGGCGCGCTGTTATCATGGCCACCAATGCCAAAAATAACACGCGAGGCCCAAAATAAAAAAAGGAAACCAAAAGCAATGGCACACACATCCAAAGAATGTCTATGGTGTATGCCTTATACTGCTGCAGAAATTGCTGTTTTTCTTCCATTTCGCTTTTTGCCCACCTATTGTTCTTTCATGGCTTTCAATGTTGCTGCCGGATTTTTTGCGTTAAAAAGGAAACTGCCTGCCACCAGGATATCTGCACCTGCTTCAAAACATGTGGCGGCATTGTCTAAGCAGATGCCCCCGTCCACTTCTATTTCCAGTTCCGGGTTGCTTTTTTCGGCTTCACGTCGCAAATCACGAATGCGCGTCAATGCCTGTGTTTGGAATTTTTGCCCGCCAAACCCCGGCTCCACACTCATCACCAGTACCCTGTTCAGTTGTGGTAAATAGGGGTAAATCTCCTCTAAATTGGTCCCCGGGCGTAAACTGAGGCCAGCTTTGCAGCCAAGTTTATGGATATTTTCCAGAACCAATGCAGTGTCTTTTTGCGCCTCTACATGGATGGTTATCACATCTGCCCCCGCTTTGGCAAACGCTTCCAAATATCGCTGGGGTTCCATAATCATCAAATGAACATCATACTCTGCCTTTGGCAGTGCCTTTTTTAGGCTTGCAAGCACCGGTATTCCAAAGGAGATGTTGGGTACAAACATACCATCCATAACATCAAAGTGCAGTATTTTATTTTCTTCACTATACAGCTGTAGGCAAGACTCTGCTAAACACGCAAAATCTGCCGACAAAATGGAAGGGGCAATTTCTCTCATGTTGTTCCTTTCCGTGCAGGGGATTGGCCATTATTGTACCGCATTGTGCCCAAAATGGCAAGATACGCCTGTTTTTCTTTTTCTTTTTTCTGTTTTATCCACTTCCAAATGAGCCTTGCTGTGGTACATTTCTGAACATTGTGTTATTTTCCCGAGGCCAGAGGCAGTGTGAAACTAAACCTAGCCCACTCACCCTCTTCACTTTCGGCCCAAATACGCCCCCCCATCAAATTGAGCAACACTTTGGCAATGTTGAGGCCTAAGCCCGCACCCGCCACATTGTTGTTACGGCTTTCGTCTTGCTTATAAAAGCGTTCAAATATATGGGGCAATATGTTTTGGGGGATACCCTCTCCACTATTTTGTATGGATAAAGTGGCCATGCCTTTGGACACCTGTACAGCCACCTTAATTTCGCCACCCTCCGGTGTAAATTTAATCGCATTGTCCAATAAATTAAATAAAATTTGGTGAACAAAATCCTCATCTGCGCTCACAACAATCGGTTTTTTTCCACTTAATCCCTCTACCTCAATGCATTTTTTTTCAAGTCGCTGCTCGGCGTGTAAAAATACTGAAAACACCGTGTTCCACAAATCAAATTGTTTGGTGTTTGGCAAATGCTCGCCCGCTTCCAGCTTGGAAAGGTCGAGCATATTCTTTGTCAATCTGGCAAGCCTGCCCACTTCATCCGACACAATGGCAAGATAGCGATCACGCTCTTTTTCCGGAATGGTTCCATCCAGCATACCATCTATAAATCCTTTGATGGTCGTCATGGGTGTGCGCAATTCATGGGCAATATTGCCCATGAACATGCGTCGGTTTGAATCGGCCGACTCAAAAGCATTGGCCATTTCATTAAATGTAACCGAAAGTTGCGCAAGCTCGTCATCGCCTTCTACGTCTACACGTGCACTGAAATTGCCCTGTGCAAATTGCGAAGCGGCCGCATTCACGCGGCGCAAGGGAATTACAGTGCGGTTGGTAAGCATCACGGCTAAAACACTGGCCACCAATATCATGAGACCGGCCGATAATACAAAAGCAGAACCGGTTTCGATGAGGTAGGCATTTAATGATTCAGCGCTAGAGGCCGCAAATAGATACAGTGGGAAACCGTTTTGTGTGCTCTGTGTTACCGGTATCCCCACCGTGTAGTATTCTGCATTATGAATGCCCCCAAAAAACCCATGCTCTGTATAACTGCCTTGCTGCGCCGCTTCTTGCAAAGCCCTTTCCGGAATTTGCTCTCCAAGCAAATCCTTAGCATTTTCGCTTGCAAGAATAACGCTTCCGTTTTCGTCTGCTAAAAAAATCTCCGCTTCCATCATTTGGGCTGCTGTATCCATAGCATATTGCGCCTCACCCACAACATGCACGATTCTATCTTGCGAGCCATCATCCATTGCCTGCAAAAGTTTTTCCAATTGCACTTGGGTTTCGTTGCGGAAATAGCTTGCAGCAAGGGTGAGCTGCAAGCCCCCCATCACAAAAACCGAAATGAGTAGCACGGCCGCAATGGTTGTGAAATAATAATATCGTATGGATTTGCCCATGCTCTCCTCCGAAAATTTACCCTTCCCATCGTTATGGGTCAATCAGCTCGAATTTATAGCCAACGCCCCATACGGTTTTTAGGCGCCAACTGCCACTGGCCCCCTCTAACTTTTCACGCAAGCGCTTAATGTGCACATCTATTGTGCGCGAGTCTCCAAAATATTCAAACCCCCACACCTCGTCCAGCAACTGGTCTCGTGTGAACACCCTGCCGGGATGGCTTGCCAAAAAAAACAACAGCTCCATTTCCTTTGGGGGCGCTTCAATTGTTTCCCCTTTTACCTTTAGCTTATACTGGCTTAAATCTATAGATAAATTGTCGTATTCAATGCATTTTTCTTGCCCGGGTGTGGTCGATTTCGCACCCTCGCTGCGCCTTAAAACCGCTTTGATGCGTGCCACCACTTCTTTTGTGTCAAACGGTTTTACAATGTAGTCGTCTGCACCGAGTTCCAAGCCCAGCACTTTATCAAAGGTTTCTCCCTTGGCCGTCAACATGATAATGGGCACCTCACTGTGTGCCCGAATCCGTCTGCATGTTTCCCAACCATCCAGCCTCGGCATCATGACATCAAGCAACACCAGATCAGGCTCAAAAGAGGTGAATTCTGCCACTGCTTTTTCTCCATCGTAACAAAGTTGTGTTTCATATCCCTCTTTTTCCAGATATAAGCGCAACAACTCACAGATGTTCTGGTCATCGTCTACAATTTGAATTTTTCTTTCTGCCATGGGCGTTTGTATCCTTTCTAGCCTTCTAGGTTCTATTATACTACAAAAATTGGGCAAAACGCAAAACAAAACCCACTCTTTTCTGGAAAGAGAATTGTTTTTCTTGCTTTTGTTTGCCAACGCGGTATAATGTAATTTGGAAGAAAATGCACGCAATTTATTTTCGAGTGATATTTGCCTTTGGGCAACCTACCAAGGAGGAACTATGAAACTGGGAATTGTGGGTCTGCCCAATGTTGGCAAATCAACCCTTTTTAACGCCATCACCAATGCCGGCGCCCAAAGCGCCAACTACCCGTTTTGCACCATAGAGCCAAATGTGGGCATTGTAGCTGTGCCGGATAAGCGCTTAAATATCTTGGCCGAGCTGTACCAGCCCAAAAAAACAACACCGGCCAGCATCGAGTTTGTCGATATTGCCGGCCTTGTTAAAGGTGCCTCCAAAGGTGAGGGGCTTGGCAATCGGTTTCTGTCTCACATCCGCGAGGTGGACTCCATTGTGCATGTGGTGCGCTGTTTTGAAAGCGCCGATATTGTGCACGTGGAAGGCTCTGTGGATCCGGCCCGAGATATTGAAACCATCGATTTGGAATTGGTTTTGTCGGATTTGGAAATTGTGCAAAGACGCATTGACCGGGCTGCAAAGCTTTTGAAAACAGGTGACAAAAACCAGAAAGCGGAGGTGGCTTTGCTTACCCGCTTGGTGGCACATCTTGAAGAGGGACAAAACGCGCGTACTTTCGAAGTGAATTCTGATGATGAGGCGGTTTTGCTCTCTGAATTGCCCTTGTTGAGCTATAAACCGGTTATCTATGCCGCAAATCTCAGTGAAGACGATTTGCTTACCGGCTTTGAGGAAAATGCAGGGTATTGTGTGGTGCGTGAACTGGCCGCAAAAGACGGCAGTGGCTGCCTGCCTATTTGTGCCAAAGTGGAAGAGGATATTGCCGAGCTTTCCGGTGAAGAACGCCTCGAGTTTTTGCACGAGCTGGGCCTTACAAGCTCCGGTTTAGATGCCTTGATTCACGAGAGCTATAGTTTGCTTGGGCTGATTAGTTTTTTGACGGCAGGAGAACCCGAGGTGCGCGCATGGACCATTCAAAAAGGTACAAAAGCGCCGGCTGCCGCCGGAAAAATCCATTCCGATATAGAGCGCGGGTTTATCCGTGCCGAAGTGGTTCCCTTTGAAGTTTTGGTGGAGTGTGGCAGTGTTTCGGCAGCCAAAGAAAAAGGCTTGGTTCGCAGTGAGGGAAAAGAATACGTGATGCAAGACGGAGATGTTACCCTGTTTCGTTTTAATGTTTAATCTATTCGGTGCCAGCCAAAAAATGGCATAAAAATTTGAAAATATACTGTTTTAATTTTGAAAATCATGTGGTTTTTTTGAGATGAAATGCCAGCTTCACGCCCTATTCATCCTATAAAATTACTGTAAATCGAATTTTTATAGCATCATGAGTGTTGAAGAATGCCATACAAATCCCTTCAAGGTTTGTGCGCTTGGCATTGATTATTTTATTTGAATTTATTTTATTTTATTTTTTATTTTGTTTTTAGCTCATTTATTCAGTCTCCCCTTCGGTCTCTTCCGAGTCCTGCGGCTCCAGCGCAATTTCGCCCCACATGCCCTGTACTGCTGTTAGGAAGGCCGCCCTATCTTCTTCTGTCCATTCGCTTTTGTCCATCAAATTTAGGCGAATCCAATCGCCCATGCGCTGCTGCGTTGTGGCCAGAACAGACGGTTCTATGGGCGCTAGGTAATACTCACCGATGCTCACACTTTCTTCAAGCGAGCGCAGCACGGCAGATTGTGGATAAAAAGCTGTATAGGGCAACAGGTGGAGGCCTGTTTGAGTGGCCTGCAAGCAGGCTTCTTGCGTGAACCATTGCACAAGCAATTCGCCGGCCGCACTGTTGGCCTCTTTTGCGTTTGCCACTGCAAGATATCCATCTATCTCTAAAGTGTAAAGCTGGTTTATCACGGCCACCGAATCATTTTCGAAAGGCAGCTTTGTTGGAATTAAGAAAAGGTCTCCGGCAAGTTCCGGGTTGTCCTCTTCTATTTGCAGGGCTTGTCTTGTGTCACACTTCCACAGCAATGCCGAGCCATTTTCGAAAAATTGTTGCGCCTCTTCTTCGGTTACTTCCCTTGCCAGCGTGAAATTTTCTCCTCGTGCCAGAGATCCGTCATGCCCCACCATATGCATGGTTTCAAATTCTATTTCTTCATACAGCGCCTCCAGCGGTTCCTGCATCAGATCGTTTAAAAGTTCCGGGTCTGAATCTAAATAGGTGGCTGGGTCTGTATATGCGGCCGAAAACGCCGCAGTGATACCATTTTGTACGTAGGCCGTATTTCCCACTGTTGCCAGCGCCCACAAACCACGCAAAGTTTCTGCTTGAGATGGACGATAGCTTGGCATGGTGTAGAGGTTCCCACCAAGTGAAAATTGATATCGACCCGGTGTTTCTAAGTAATCGACAATGGCCGTCTGCATCACATACCATTCCTCGTAACTGCATAAAATCAAATCTCTTTGTAGTGCAATTAAATCCTCTGTTCCCAGAAGCTCCGCCAATAGCGACAACTGAACCAAAGTGCCTTGTGCATAGGCCCCCACGGGAAGTGCAAACGTTTTTTCTTCATTTAACAAGCGTAAATCTGCCGGCACCATTGCCGCAACACTTTGAAGCATCACGCCCGAGGCGGGTACATCTAAATTGTAGAGGTAATAGCTGCTTTCATCCAAAACACGTGCCGCGAATTCCCCGGGCATCCAATACAAATCCGGCTTTTCGTCGCTTTCCATTGCCTCCAGCAGCTCTAGGGTATAGCGCGGTTCATTTCCGGCCAAACGAATTTCCACCTCTATATTTTGACTTTCAGCCGTAGTTTCTAACATCTGACCCAACATCTGCTGGCTGCTTGGAAGCATTATACTTACAGGCTTTTCTTCTAGGTTGTCCCCCTCACTGCCACTTTCGGAGCTTTTGGGCAACGCTCCATTTTCGTTTGTGTATAAAGCGGTCTCTTGTGTTTCTACTTGGGCACTGCAAGATACAAATAATAGGCTCAATGCTAAACCAAGCGCCCTCATTTTTCGACTATGCTTCATCCTTGCTCCTCATCGCCGATTCACGGCCCTTATTGTTTTCTTGTTTTCTATGTTTTTGTGCAAAATTGTCATCTCAATTTTCAGTATACTCGATTCTTTTTAGGAAAACCACCCTGGTTTTTGATTTATAAATACTCTTTTGCTTTAAGCCTGTTTGCCTACACACTTATTTTAAATATTATATATGTTTTTTCGGGGGAATTTTTTCATGCGTATTCGACACAAACCATATGCACGCTCTGAGTTGGCTGCTTGGCCAAAGCATGTCAACAATCCGGAAACCTATCAGGGACACTGGCGGGAATTTTTTTCGAATTCAAAGCAGCCGCTGCATTTGGAGGTCGGGTGTGGAAAAGGTGGGTTTTTGGCACAACACGCACTGCAAAATCCGAATGTGAACTATCTGGGCATTGACCTAAAGAGTGAAATGCTGGTTGTAGCCAAACGCAATATAGAAAACCTTTTTGCACAAGCCGATAAACCGCTTCAGAATATTGCTCTCACGGCCTACCAAGTGGAACATATCCGGAACTTATTTTCAGAAGAGGATGCTATTTCACGTTTGTATATAAATTTTTGCAACCCTTGGTATAAAAGTGGCCATGCCAAACACAGGCTTACACATCCGCGCCAGCTTATACAATATCGAGGTTTTTTGCATAAAGACGCCAATATTTTCTTTAAAACCGATGACGACATTTTATATGAAGACAGTTTGCGCTATTTTTCGCTCTGCGCCTTTGATGTAATTTGGCAAACCGGAGACCTACACAGAGAGGAGCCGGAATGGAATATACGAACTGAACACGAAAAAATGTTCAGCGAAAAAGGCATTCCTATCAAGGCCTGCATTTTAAAAATGCAAAATGCCACTTTAGATGAAGCCGCCTTAAGCCGATTGAAAAACATATGAAATTTCATGAAAAATAAGGCAAATATCCAAAATTCCCTTGACTGGTAAAAAGTTGACATTATAATGTAATTACATACTTCTGCCAAACATGAGGAAAGAAGGCGTTTGCATGATTGAAAAATTGTATACTGTAGAGGAAGTGGCTGAGCTTGCCTCTGTTACCGGGCGTACCATTCGCAATTATTTGAAAAGCGGGCGCTTGGTAGGTAGAAAAATTGGAGGACAGTGGCGTTTTCCGGAAAGCGAAGTACAACGCCTATTAACCGGAGCCGATGATTTTTCTGCCTCGAACGATGAGAGCGTATGGGAAGAAAGCCCTGCCGGCTCTGAAATTTTACCCGGCCCACAAGAACAAGTGGCCACTGCTATGCACCCTGCAGAATCTTTGCCGGAACCTCCCCCTGTTTTTCATCACCCCTATGTTGCGCCGGCACCGCTTCCACAGCCTTCTGTTGTTTCAGCACCTGAAATTTTGCCAACACCCGATGTTCAACCGATTGTGCCGGCACAACCTTTTGGCACCTCTTTGATGGCAGCGGACGATCTGCTTGGAAAAGAGGCAGAAAGTGAAGCTACGATTTCTGCCTTTTCCCCTCCTCCGGTCAACGTCAACCCTGCTATACAAGCTCCCCCTCCCATAGCGTCGGCTTCCGTGCAAGCTTCTGACGTTTTGCAGGGTTCTTATGTTCCGTCTGTGCCGCCTTCCCCTGTTTTGCCGGCACAAGCAGATAATTCTGGTGAACGATTACAGCCGCCTACAGCGGCTCCAAACTCACAAGCGGTTGCACCACATGCGCAGATTCACAGGCCGGATCCTATTGCAGCGCCCCCTGTTTCTGCTCCACAACACATACCAACTCCTGAACCATCCCCTATTTCGCCAGCATCGGCCACACCTTTTTCTTATCCCGCGTTTTCGGCCTATGGCACGTATGGGTCTGCCGTTCCCTCTGCAAATTATCCTTTGCCTGCAGCCCCCATTTCTTATCCGTCTTACCCAAGCGCCCCTACTTATTATCCCCTGCTATACGGGCAGGTAATTCCACCATTTCCCGGTTCCTACTTTCCTTCCGATGCAGCTTCAAACAACGTAGCGCAGCCCCCTGCGCCGGACAAGCACCCTGCTCATGCAAGAAAGGAAGAAGAACATGACCAGCCCCCGCGCCTTTCTGCCGAAAACGAAAGCCCCGCACCTGCCGGCACTTCAAGCGAGCATACCGCTTTTCAAAATTTAAGCGACGTGGGGCGTCGTGTTGCCGGATTTGTCTCCGAAGTACACGATTGCTCCTATGGCCCTTTAGCCTGTATGGTTTTGGATCGCTATCAAACCTTAGAGGCCGCAAAACACACAAGCGAAAAACTCAGCGACCTGTCTTTTCAGGAGAGCGACGACGATTTTTCCTGCCAATCCTATGTCGAGTATGATGAGCGCTTCAGTGTTGCACGCTATACTTTGTTTGGTAGCTCCCATTTTCTTTATCAAAGTTTGCAAATCATTGGCTAATTGAAAATATACTATTAAAATATAGTGAAAATATTTTTGTTTCAATAAATGATATTTATTGCATAATACTTTTGCCAGTATTTTGGCTCATGTTTTATTGCATTTAAATATCATTTATTTTCTTATTATTTTACGTATAGACGGAGGATTTTATGTATTCAACTCTTGTTTTCGATTTGGACGGCACCCTGCTCAATACCCTCGACGATTTGGTTTCTGCCGGAAACCATGCTTTGAATACTTTGGGTCATCCCATTCACCAGCCGGACCAGTATCGGCTTATGATTGGCAACGGGATCAATGCCCTCATTTCTCGTATGATGCCCCCTGATAAGCAGGATGCACTCAGTTTGCAACAAGCTCATTCCCTTTTTTCTGATTATTATCGAGTGCATTCCATGGATCAAACCGCCCCTTACCCCGGTGTTTGTGAACTGTTGAAAAATTTGAAGGACAGCGGATGCCGCATTGGCGTTTTAAGCAACAAAAGCCACAACAGCGTTCAGAGTTTGGTATCTCATTATTTTGGTTCTATTTTTGATGCTGTTGCTGGCCTACGTGACCCATTTGAAGCAAAACCGGATCCAAGCTCTCTGCTGGCCCTTTTAGAAAGCTTAAACGCCCCCCTTTCCACCACACTGTATTGTGGAGACAGCAAAGTGGACATTCTTACTGCTAACCGTGCCACCGTGCACAGCTGTGCTGTTCTTTGGGGCTTTCGTGACCGTGCAGAACTGGAGGCCGAATCTCCCACTTACATTGTGCGCACCACAGATGAGATTTTACAAATCGCGGCCCCTGCTCATGCTGTGCCCAAATAAAAAATAATACTCGAAAGTTTTTTCAAAGCTATAGCTGCATTTAATTAATGCCCACTGAACAAGCAGAAAATGACATATACAGGATTTAAAATGTCATTTTTTGTTTGGAAAAGTGCAAGGTTTTTTCCGTTTTTCACACATAAACCTTGCACTTTTGTTTTCGCCTTTTCATTTAGGGTGCGAAACACAGTGGATAGCATCAAGATATGCCCCATAAAAGTGCTGTTTTTGGCACTTTTATAGCCACCGCGATAGGCGGTGGGGCTGATTTGGTCGTGAAGTTGGTCTTCTTTAAGCTGATTTTGAATGTATTCCTTTCAGATGCCCCACAAATCCGGAAACGCTCCCTTTTGGTGGAATTTCCACAAGCATGTGTACGTGGTCTCCTTTGGTACTGTCAAGAATTATGCGCAAAATAGAATGGTAGCATTTATAGAACAGCAG
>CAYJNQ010000037.1:0-17369 GCA_964371725.1 uncultured Oscillospiraceae bacterium | reverse complement strand
TCCATTTTTTGCCAATGTCCCCAGCGAGGAGATTTTCACAGCACCCCACCGAGAGCGTGTAGATGGTGTTGTGTATAGCAGTTTGCCCTATGTGTACAACGGCAATGTGATAGAGGGCATCCGTGTGCGCTTTGAAAAAGGAAAGGCCGTGGAATACAGCGCCGAAAAAGGCGGCACCTTGCTCGCGCAACTTCTTTCGGCCGACGAGGGCGCCTCGCGGCTTGGTGAAATCGCCTTGGTACCGGCCACAAGCCCCGTGCGCAAAACCGGCCTTTTGTTCTACAACACGCTATTTGATGAAAACGCCGCCTGCCACATTGCATTCGGCGCTGGCTATCCCTCCACCGTGCAAAACGCAGGCACACTTTCAAAAGAGCAGCTGCTGAACCAGGGCCTCAACGACAGCCTCATCCACGAAGACATCATGGTGGGAACAGAGGATATGAATGTGGTCGGCCTTTCCAAGGACGGCAAAAAAACTCAAATTTTCCAAAATGGAGAATGGTGTTTCTAGGTGGTGTCTACCTTGGGAACCCCATTGTTTGTTTTTGAAGAAAACCGCTCGAACATCTCGTTTTATTTTACAAGCAACGCCGCATAAACTATTTTTTGTGCGAGGGCATGCATGGCATTCGACACAAAAGGAAAGAGGCGATTTACTGCTTTACACAGAGATGAGGTGATGCGAGCTGGATGCCACGAGTGATACCCAATTTATTCAGTGGATGAAGCAGTATGAGCGGCTGGTATACACCATCTGTTATCAGTTTACAAAAGACCACCACACCGCTGAAGATTTGGCACAGGAAACCTTTCTCTCTGCCTATGCGCACCGCGCTTCCTACCCGGCAGACAACCCAAAATCATGGCTGTGCCGCATCGCCGCAAACAAGGCAAAAGACCATCTGAAGAGCGCCTACCACCGTCGCGTGTATGCATGTGAAGACAACTGTCTTGCCACAGACGGAACCATTCTCTATATGCAAGCAGAGCGCCCGGAGGCACTGCTGCTTTCCAAAGAAACCATCGAGGAAATCAAGGCAGAGATTCTGGCTTTGAAAGAACCGTATCGGCAGGCGGCCACGCTGTTTTTTTTACAGGAAAAAAGTGTACGAGAAATTGCAACGCTTTTGGCTCGCCCCGAAAAAACCGTGCACACGCAGCTGTATCGGGCAAAACAGCTGTTGCAGGCAAAACTCGAAAGGAGACCCTAGCATGGATTTTTTTTCAGAAGACGGACACCTTACAAACGCCGGCTTGCGTGCACTCACAGAAGAAACAGCAGCCGAGCTTGCACGGCTGGAAATCAGCGAACATCTGGCCTACTGCACCCCCTGTGCAGACCGCTATGTGCACCTATTGGAAGAAGGCCCTTTGCTTGAAAGTGTGGCTTTCACAAAAGCGCAGCGGCAAATCACGCGCCAAAAGCTACGCATCACACTTGGGCGCTGTGCCACCGTTGGAACAGCGGCCTGTTTGGCCGTCTTCCTCTATTTTTCTTCAAGCTATATAGAACTGCCAACATCGCAGGAATTGCAAAATTTAATTTCTTTTCAACTTCCAGACATGTCATATTTAGAACATATTTTGGATGATTTCCAAGCTTGGAACCCACTGAACCGCGGCGAGCCTTCGCCTTAAAGCCCACCATTCTTTTGCCAATAGCGCGGCACATTCTAAACGGTTTCAATTCAAGCTATCAAAACCATGATGGAGAAGTATACCATGAAAAAAAATGTTTTTTTAACCTTTATCACAGCTTGCATTCCCGGTTTCGGGCAAATGTACTATGGCCTTATGCGTCGGGGATTCTCCGTCGGATTTTGGTTTTATATCACCTTCGCCCTCACCGTCTATTGGCATCTGCCCATTTTGGGTGTGTTGTTGCCCCTGCTTTGGGCCTACTCTTTTTTCGACACTTTCAACCTACGCGCCTTGAGCAAAGAACAATACGACCAATTTCCCGATGCCTTTTTGCCGGATATTGCTTTTTTGCAAAGTCTTGGCACAAAAAAGCCACTCAAACAAAGAGGGCGCAAATATTGGGGGCTTGCCCTTATCCTGATCGGACTTCTTTTCCTCTACAATGCACTCATCGTGAACAACCCAATTTTTTATTCGCTCTTGCAAATCCCCTTGTTCAATTTCATCTTCAGGGCCTTACCGGGCGCGTTCATTGGCATTTTGGTTATCCTTGTGGGCGCTTTCATGCTGCGTGGGCGCAAGCCGACGTTTGTAGACAAGCTGGAAGACAGCTTCTTTTCGGATGCCCCCCTGCAAAAAGATACCCCGGAAAAAGAAGAGCTTCCCGGTTTGCCACCGATTCCGGAAGCCATGGAGCTGCCCGCACCCATTGCGGAACCAACTTTTGATGGAGAAGCCGATACCAGTCTTGACACATCACCAGACACAATTTTAACCGGTGATATTGCCGACGCTGATGGCACTGCTTCCCCCGAGCCTCCGGCTCCCAAAGAGCCAGTAGAGCCGGCAACTTCTAACGATTCGGTTCCCTCTTCTTTAGACCACGAGAACCACACAAGCGCCCAATAGACAAAGCAAAGCGCTTCGTTTGGGTGTTGTGCTCAGAAATCAACGTGGATATTCCTCCATAAAAAAAGAAACCAAGTAAGCACAATGTGCATACAACTTGGTTTCTTTTCGATTTATATTGTTTATTTCACCGTTTTTTCAAGCCGCATCTCTGCCGCTCGCGCATGGGCCACCAGCCCTTCCCCGCGTGCGAGATTGGATACGAGAGGCGCCAGTTGCCTCATGGCATTTTGGCTCATGCGCTGATGTGTACAGGTCTTTAAAAATGTGCCCACCCATACACCACCGGTGTAGCGTGCCGCCCCCACCGTGGGCAGCGTGTGGTTTGTGCCCGAGGCATAATCGCCAAACACCTCTGCCGTATTTTCCCCAATGAACAGCGAACCATAGTTGACAAGGTGCTCCGCCGCCCAGTTTAGCGTGTCTTCGCTTTCCAGGTGCAACTCTAAATGCTCGGGTGCACAGCGGTTGGCAAAAGCCACGGCTTCCTCTAAGCTCTCTGCCAAAATCACCTCACCACACTCCTGCCAAGAGACACTTGCCATCTCTGCGGTATCCAGCGCGAGAAGTTGTTTTTCCACGGCTGCTATCACGGCTTCACCCAGGGCTTTGTCCGTCGTCACCAAAACCCCCTTGGCCACCGTGTCGTGCTCCGATTGTGCCAAGATGTCTGCGGCCACAATGCCGGCATCGGCGCTTTTGTCGGCAATGATAAGCACCTCGCTTGGGCCCGCCACAAAATCGATGCCCACCTGCCCATAACATTGGCGTTTGGCCTCTGTTACATAGCGGTTGCCGGGGCCCACAATCATGTCCACTGCCTCTATTTCCTCGGTGCCATACGAGAATGCCGCCACGGCGCCGGCGCCCCCCACGGCATAGATTTCATCCACCCCGGCAATGTCCATGGCCACCAAAGTTTTGGGGTGAACGTTATCTGTGTTTTTCACCACGGGCGAGCAAGCCACCACACGCTTCACACCGGCCACTTTCGCCGGAATACCCAGCATCAAAGCCGATGAATACAGCGGATAACCGCCCCCGGGCACATAGCAACAGCAGGCATTCACGGGCAAGATTTTATGCCCGAGCAAAAGGCCCGGCATGGGCTCAAAATCGTGCAATTCCTGCACGGTGCCACGCTGTGCCTTGGCAAAGGCACAGATGTTTTTGGCCGCCTCTTGTATGTCTTTTAAATCGTCCGGATTCACACTTCGGTATGCCTTTTCTATCTCCTGCGCCGAAACGCGCAAACGGCTGCGCCTTGTATTGTCAAATTGTAAATTGTATTCTTTTAAAGCTGCGTCTCCCTCAGCTCTCACTCTTTCTATCATCTCCGACACCACCGTTTTCACCCGGGTGTCTTGTCCCGCTACTTTTTCTTTTGCTTTTTTTAAATAAACCATTGCCAATGTTTTCCCCTTTTCCGCCGCATCACAGCACATTGCACCTTTCACACCATTTGGCGATGCCCTCCATGGAGCTCTTCCGGCGCCCGGCCTTTTTCACACAGCGGCCAAAAACCATTAAATCCATCCCATATTTTATCACACACCCATTGTTTTGTCAACGAAGGCGCCTCTTCTTTGTTTTCAAAAATTTGCATTTTATCGTTATTATTCCGCTTTTCCATCCTCCCGGTTGCCCCCCTGGCAGCCCAGCGCCTGTTTCCCTTGACTTTTCGCATGAGAGCGGTATATACTTTTATGGGAAGAGGTGTATATTGAATGATGTATTTGTTTTTGCTTCTTGGTTTGGTCGCCTTGGTAAAAGGGGCCGATTTTTTTGTGGAAGGCAGCAGCAGCGTAGCACGTTTGCTGAAGGTGCCCCCCATGATCATCGGGCTCACCATTGTCTCACTGGGCACGTCCCTGCCGGAAGCCGCCGTTAGCGTTACGGCTTCACTGGCCGGCAACAACGATTTGTCTTTGAGCAATGTCACCGGCTCGAATATCTTCAACATTCTGGTGGTGGTGGGCGTTTGCGTTTTGATTCGCCCCTTGCATTCGGATAAAGACAGCCTAAGGCGGGACTTTCCCGTTTCAATCGGCGCCTCTCTTTTGTTGCTGTTGTTTGCCTTAAACGGCACCATTGGCCGCATCGAAGGCATTCTTTTCTTGCTTATTTGTGCCGCTTACATAGCGGTTCTCATTCGTTCCGCCCTAAAAAGCAGGGCCGACAGCAACGAGGAAGCCGTTGTCAAACGCCCTGTTTGGCTCAATCTTCTATTCATCGCCGGGGGCATTGCGGCCATCGTTATCGGCGGCGATTTGGTGGTGAACAACGCCGTGGCCATTGCCGAACAGTTTGGCATCAGCGAAACCATCATCGGCCTCACCATTGTGTCCATTGGCACCTCTCTGCCCGAGCTTGTCACAAGTGTGGTGGCCGCGCGGAAGAAAGAAAGCGAAATCGCCTTGGGCAATGCCCTTGGCTCTTGCATTTTGAACACCCTGTTCATTTTGGGCTCTTCTGCCGCTCTTTCCCCCATCTCGTTCGGCACCGACGGTTTGGTGCCCATCTTCGTGATGATTGCCTCCATGGTGATGATGTATGTGTTCTCTCTCACGCGCAAACAGACAGGCCGTGTAGAAGGCGCCATCTCGCTCGCCTTGTATTTTGGCTATATGGCCTACATTCTGGTGGGGGCCCTTGCCTAGCACGCCTATGTATACAAAAAAAGTGAGGGTTGTTTCAGCATAGAAACAACCCTCACTTTTTTCTTACAGTTTAATAATCTCTTTTTTAAACTCTGTGTTTATGATTTGCCCAAGGCTGTTGTACATGGCAGAAAGGCCGCAGAAGATGCCTTCGATGCCGGCAATGGTGCGAATGACATGGTTGTCTGTGAAATCGGCAATGGCGAGCAAGAAGAACAGAATTGTCAGGCTCAAAAACACCACCTGCGTTGCCCGGTTGTGTTTCAGCGCTGCCACATACATGCCGCTTGTGAACAGGCCCCACAGCAAAAGATAAAAGCCCATGGAAACCAAATCGGCTTCGCCTGAAACCGGCAGCACCCAAATGATAACCAAAGACCACCAGAATGTGCCGTATGCGGTGAACGCCGTGGCGCCAAAGGTATTTCCGGCCTTAAACTCCATGATGCCGGCAATGATTTGCGCAAACCCGCCAAGCGCAATGCCCATACTCACAATGACAATGGAAAGCTCTATGATGCCGGCATTGTGCAAATTGAGCAAAATGGTTGTCATGCCAAACCCCAAAAGGCCCAGTGGCGCAGGGTTCGCAATGCTTTTTTGTGTTTCCATAAACAATCCTTCTTCCTGTTTTTTTTCGCTTGTATTAAAACGCACTCCACCTATAATAGTCCTTCTTCTTTCAAAAAACAAGATGGTATTATCACCCATTTACAGGCCAATTTTTTGTCTATTTTGTCCAGCGTGAACGGCCTTCCCGTTTGTTATCGGCCTACATTTTGTTGCCTCTCCCCATTTGGGAATGTCGTTTCGATTTGGCTTGCTTTTACACATTTCTTATGGTATTTTTAATAGTAAGAGGACAAAATTCTATGAAATGTGCACCTTTGCGAATCCATGATTCGATTTTTTGTATGCATTTTGTAGAAAATAACTATTATTATACGGAAGGGAGCACAAGAGATGGGACTGATTCAGGCAGGGCTGGGAGCAATAGGTGGAACCTTGGCCGACCAGTGGAAAGACTTTTTTTATTGTGAGGCAATCGACAACGAAGTTTTGGTAGTCAAGGGTGAAAAACGTGTTGGCGGGCGCTCCTCCAACACAAAAGGAAACGACAACATCATCTCGAATGGTTCCACAATTGCCGTGGCCGACGGCCAGTGCATGATTATTGTGGAGCAAGGCAAGGTTGTGGAAGTGTGCGCACAACCGGGCGAATTTGTGTTTGACGCCTCTACGGAGCCCAGTATTTTCTCGGGTGATTTGGGCCAAAGCATCCTGAACACCTTCAAAACGGTTGGCAAGCGCTTTACCTATGGCGGAGACACCGGCAAGGACCAGCGTGTGTATTATTTCAACACAAAAGAACTCATCGACAACAAATTTGGCACCCCCACACCCATTCCGTTCCGTGTTGTAGACAAAAACATCGGCCTCGACATCGACGTTTCGGTGCGGTGCAGCGGTGTATACTCTTATAAAATTGTAGACCCCTTGCTCTTTTACGCAAACGTATGCGGCAATATAGAGGGCGACTATCCGCGCGAAGAAATTCAAACGCAGCTCAAAACAGAATTCGTGAGCGCCTTGCAACCCGCTTTCGCGCGCATCTCAGAGATGGAAGTGCGCCCGAGTGCTTTGCCGGGCCATGCCACAGAGCTTGCCGATGAGATGAACAAGGCGCTTACAAGCAAATGGTCGGAGCTACGCGGCCTTGCCGTGGTATCCATTGCACTGAACCCCATCGCCCTGCCAGAAGAAGACGCAGAGCTCATCAAGCAGGCACAGAGAACAGCCATGATGCGCGACCCAAGCATGGCCGCGGCCACTTTGGTGGGCGCCCAGTCCGACGCCATGCGCGCGGCCGCCTCGAACGAGGCCGGTGCCATGACCGGGTTTATGGGCTTTGGCATGGCACAACAGGCAGGTGGCATGAATGCACAAAATCTGTTCGCCATGGGCGCACAGCAACAGCAACAACAGCAAGCCATGCAGCAACAACAAGCCGCACAGGCGCCCCCTCCGGCCGCAGCGGGTGGTTGGGCTTGCAATTGCGGCACCACCAACACCGGAAAGTTTTGCTCGAACTGTGCCTTGCCAAAACCGGAGCCGGCTGCGCCGCAAGATAGCTGGTCTTGCGAATGTGGCACACAAAACACTTCGAAATTTTGTCAAAACTGCGGCAAACCAACGCCGGCAAAGCCAGAGGGTTGGCAGTGCGCCTGCGGTGCCGTAAACGGCGGCAAATTCTGCCAAGAGTGCGGCAAGGGAAAACCGGCCGAGGCTCCACTTTATCGTTGCGACAAGTGTGGCTGGGAACCGGAAGACCCGAAAAACCCGCCCAAATTCTGCCCGGAGTGCGGTGACGTGTTCGACGAAAACGACACAAAATAAAGACCTTTTGCAAACCTAAATTTTATATGCATAGCGTAAAGGAGGGTTTTTCCTTTGGCCAGTCAAGTTACCAATTATCAATGCCCTGCCTGCACAGGGCCCGTTGCCTTTTCAAGCCAGTCCGGAAACCTCGAATGCTCCTACTGTGGAGCCTCTTATACCGTGGCTGAAATGGAGGCCGAATACGCCCAGAAAAACACAAACGCAGAGCAGGCTTTTGCCAAACAAGAGGCCACCGATGCCCAAAATGCCGCGGCGGCACGCGCCGAGCAACTGCAAACCCCCACAGACGATTGGGGTGCGGACGCACAGCGTATGCGCGCTTACAGCTGCCCGTCTTGTGCGGCCGAGCTCATCTGCGACGACACAACCGCGGCCACAAGCTGCCCCTATTGCGGCAACCCCACCGTTGTGCCCGGCCAGTTTGGCGGCACCTTGAAACCGGACTTTGTCATTCCGTTTAAATTTGACAAAGAGGCGGCCAAACAGGCTTTGTTGAACCATTACAAAGGAAAACCCTTGCTTCCCGGCAGCTTCAAAACCGGCAACCATGTGGAGGAAATTCGCGGTGTGTATGCCCCCTTCTGGCTGTTCGACGGCAGAACCGACGTCGATGTGCTTTTCAAGGCCACGCACAACGAGGTTACCCGCACCTCGAACGAAAAAATCACAACCACCTCGCACTACGATGTGCGCAGGGCCGGCATGGTACCGTTCCAAAAAATACCGGTGGACGCCTCCACCAAGATGCCAGACGACCACATGGAGGCCATTGAACCTTTCCACTACGAGGATTTGCAGCCGTTCTCCGTTGCCTATTTGCCCGGCTATTTGGCCGACAAATTCGATGTGAGCGCCGATTCCTGCGCCCAAAGAATCACCGAGCGTGCCGGGGAAACCGCCGTGGACAAAATGCGAGACACCGTGCAAGGCTACGACACGTGCAGTGTAAACCAAAAACAGGTGAACGTTGTAAACGAGCGCGTGCACTACTGCCTAGCGCCCGTGTGGATGCTTTCCACGAAATGGAACGGCAAAACTTATCTGTTTGCCATGAATGGCCAAACCGGGAAAATCATCGGAGATTTGCCGGTTTCCTGGGGAAAATTCTTCGCCTACTTTGTCGGCATGACCATTCCGCTCAGCATCATTTTGGGCATCATCAGCGTCATCTTATTTTAACAAATACAGCAGGGAGTGAAAAACATGACGAAAAAATTACGAATTGGCATTCTGTCGCTGGTTTTCCTGCTTGTGCTCAGTGTGCCCGTTTTTGCCGGTGAAACAAACGATAACCAGGCTTTGAGTCCAACCGGGCAAACGCTGATACAGCCCGCTGTGGATTCGGTGGAAGAAGGCGGCACGGTTTTAGCCTCTTACGATGAAGACTACGACTATGAGGACGAGGATTCCGGCGGAGGATTTTTTGCCGGAGTGCTCTTCACCCTATTCGGGGCCCCCTTGCTTTCTCTCGGCATTTGTCTTTTCATGGTTTCGCTGAACAAATCGGCCAGCAAGCAGCGAGCCGCCCACAACTATGTCAATGATGGAGAAGTGGTTGTGCATGTGCAAGAAGACCGCTTCACCCACCAAACCAGACACGTGGAAAAAATAAACAAGAGCAATTGATTGTGCCCCGCAAAAATCTTTTGAACCCAAAATAAGCACCGCAAAGGCCGATAAGAACGCTTCAGCCTTTGCGGTGCTTTACATTTTGTATACAACCGTGTTTTTATACGAATCGTGCCAGTTCTTTTACCTCTTTTCGGGGCGGTGCCTGTCGTTCGCCTTCCGGAAAACCATAGGCAATCAAAGCCGCCACCGCCTCCTCTTTTGGCAAATCCACAATTTTGGGCACTTGGTCTTCATCGAAAATACCAAAAATGCAAGTACCAAGCCCTTTTTCGTGGGCCGCAAGGCAGAAGGTTTGGCAGGCAATGCCCGCATCAAACACTTCCCAGCTGTTTTGTTTTGATGTGGCGTAAGCTTCTTTTTCCAAATCAATTTTGCCGCTTTGCCCCTTCACATAGCTCAGCACCAACACGCCCGCCGCCTTTCTAAGCGTGCCCGCGTTGTATGCATGCCCCAGCACGGCACTGTTTGCCAGTTGTTCCTTCATAGCCTCATCGGAAACAAAGGTATAACGCGCAATTTGATAGTTCTTCCAAGACGGTGCGTAACGCGCAAGCGCCACCACTTCCTCCAAAAGTTCACGGCTCACTTTTTCCTGCGTAAATTTGCGCACACTTCTGCGCCCGTTGATCAACTCTACACCATTCATCGCATTTTTTCCTTTTTGTGTTTTCTTTTAAGCTGTGCAAACAAGCTCTTATTCTGCCCGCTCTTCCGCGTAGAAAAGTGTCTTTTCCACAATTTTGCAAGCATCCCTGATGCAGGCATCACAGATGTGCGGTTTTGGTTTGCCGTCTTCGCCAAGCAATTCCCGGCACAAAGCCGAGCCGTTGTTTTGTTTGAACTGCTCTATCATGTCGTTCACAAGCACATAGGTTTCCCTCTTGGTCGGCTCTTTGCCCGCACCACCGGAACTGTTTTTGCCTCCTGCCAATAAGGTCATGCCGGACACGGCCCCGCACACCTCCATTTGACCGCCAAAACCGTAGCCAAACCCTTCGCCAATGCGAAAGGCATCGCTTTCTTCTAAACCAATTAAATCCGCATAGTTGCAAAACACACTTTGGCAGCAATTGCCCCCCTGCCTATGCCGTTCGATTGATTGTTCCACTCGGCTTTTCATTTTTCCCTCCGTTTATTTCAGCGTGGCATACATCACAGCTTTAATCGTGTGCATTCTGTTTTCGGCTTGGTCGAACACCTTCGACTGTTTCGACTCAAACACCTCGTTGCTCACTTCCATTTCGGAAAGGCCGAATTTTTGGTAAATCTCCTCGCCCACTGCCGTGTTGCGGTCATGAAAGGCGGGCAAACAGTGCAAAAAGATGGCATCCTCTTCTGCATTTTGCATGGCAGCGGCGTTCACCTGATAGGCTTTCAAAGTGCGAATGCGGCTCTCCCACACTTCTTCGGCTTCGCCCATCGACACCCACACGTCCGTATACAATACATGGGCGCCTTTTGTGCCCTCTTGCACATCGCTGCAAAGGTGAATGCTTCCGCCTTGTTCTTTGGCAATCTCTTTGCACTGCGCCACCAGCGCCTCCTCGGGCAGGCGGTCTTCGGGGCCGCAGGCCGTAAAATGAACACCTGTTTTGGCGCAGGCTATCATCAGGGAGTTTGCCACGTTGTTGCGTGCATCGCCCAAATAGACAACGCGCAAGCCCTTTAAGGCACCAAATTGCTCTTCTATCGTCATCAAATCGGCCAGTGCCTGGGTTGGATGAAACTCGTCTGTCAACCCGTTCCACACGGGCACTTTCGAGTCTTTCGCCAGTGCCTCCACAATTTCCTGCCCGTATCCACGATATTCGATTCCGTCATACATGCGCCCCAAAACACGCGCCGTATCGGCAATGCTCTCTTTTTTGCCCATCTGCGAGCTCGCCGAATCCAGAAAGGTAACCGCCAAGCCAAGGTCACGCCCGGCCACTTCAAAGGCACAGCGTGTGCGCGTGGAGTTCTTTTCAAACAACAGCACAATGCTTTTGTCCTCTAGGTGCTTGTGCCGTGTTCCGGCACGTTTTTGGCTTTTGAAATCGTGTGCCAAATCCAGCATATAGCGCACTTCTTCGGGTGTGAAATCCAGCAGCGTTAAAAAACTTTTTCCTCTTATATTCACCGGCATTTTCTTTTCCTCCTACATCTGTTTTTCATCTTTTTTTGCCATCAATACGGCAATGGTTTGCACCATGGCCTCATATGCCTTTTGCACATCTTCCTCCTGCAAAACCGATTGCTCTACCGGGCACATCCCGTCTCGGCTTCGGTTTTGAATGCCGTCCACCAAGGCACCGTATTCGCAAGGAATGCCTCTCCCGTTTAAAAAGTGTAGCGCGGCACGGCTTGTCACCTCACCGTAAACGGCCTGCACCCTGCCCAGCACCGCCAGCACCGCCGCCGCCTTGCCAATCACCTTATCGGCAAGAAACGCCCCTTGCATCATTCGTCGGCCATCCTCACACTCATACAATGCACGCAGTGGCGACACGCCGATGCCCTGCCCTCGGTGCACAATGCGCCCTCCTTGCACAAGCACGCAGCTGCACACGCCCTTTTGAATTTCCAAAACGGCCTCTCTTCTTATCTTCTCTTTTTGCTCATTCCAACCGTCCATTTTTCACCCGGGTTTCTATATCGTTTTGCCTGTCTGATATTATACCTTATTTCCCCGCTTCTCGCCAACACTTTTTCCGTGTTTGGGGGTGCAAAAAACAAATGCCAAACCGAAATTTTTCGAAAACACAAAATCTGCCGAGCAAAAATTTTTTCGGTTTCAGATTTTTTGTATGAATCGCACAGGAAACGGGGGTCTTTATTTGTGTGTATTGTCAATTGACGAAAATGAAATTACAATGATAAGATGAGATTGTGCCGAATTATATAAAAACACAAGAAACGGAAACACTTCTCTGTTTGGAATTTCCGAACAGGCGCTGAAAATGAAAGCGAAGCCTTCCACTTCGGCACAGCTCGGTTTGAACGAACCCCCTCCGGAGAGCCACGTTTGCCAGAAGTTTTTCCGTCTTCCATGTTTTTCGTTTGGAATGCCGGGGAAATTTTTATCTCACAACACGGAGACGCGCATTGTTCGGTGCGTTTTTTTTATTGCCTTTTGCCGCAGTAGAATTGGGCTTTGTGCAAATCTGATTTTCGTTTCTCGTTTTTCACCGTAAACACAAGGGGGGATTTTTTAAAATGGAACAGACAAACAATGTGAAAAAAACACCGTTGTACAACGAGCATGTGGCCTGTGGCGGCAAGATGGTGCCGTTTGCCGGCTACGAGCTGCCCGTACAATACAGCGGTGTTATCGAAGAACACATGGCCGTGCGCGAAAAAGCCGGGCTTTTTGATGTATCGCACATGGGGGAGGTATGGATAGAGGGCCCCGATGCTTTGGCCAACATCATGAATTTATTCACGAATGCCTTTATGAAATTGGCAGACGGGCGCGTGCGCTAC
Organism: uncultured Oscillospiraceae bacterium; assembly: GCA_964371725.1. GTDB lineage: Bacteria > Bacillota > Clostridia > Oscillospirales > Ruminococcaceae > JAAYCI01. Next base: position 4,662 of record CAYJNQ010000037.1, on the reverse strand, counting down.
TCGCCCATGTGCAATGAAAACGGCGGCACAGTGGATGATTTGCTTGTGTATCGCTATGGGCAAGAGCGTTACTTGATTGTGGTAAATGCCGCAAACCGTCAAAAAGATGTGGACTTCATGAAGGCACACCTGTTTGGAGATGTGCGCCTTACCGATGTTTCGGACGATTATGCCCAAATTGCTTTACAAGGGCCGCGCTCGATAGACATTTTGAAAAAACTTTGCAAGGAAGAAGACATCCCTGCACAATACTATTCGTTCAAAGACGCCGTTTCCGTGGCCGGTGTTTCCTGTTTGCTTTCGCAAACCGGCTACACGGGCGAGCATGGCTACGAGCTGTATTGCGCCACAAACGATGCCGCCGGCCTTTGGAAAAGCCTGCTTGAAGCGGGCAAAGAGGAGGGTTTGATTCCCTGCGGCCTTGGTGCACGAGACACCTTGCGCCTAGAGGCGGCCATGCCCCTGTACGGGCACGAGATGGACGAGGAAATAAGCCCGCTGGAAACCGGCCTTGACTTTGCCGTTAAAATGACAAAAGATGACTTTGTGGGCAAAAAAGCGCTGGAAGAACGTGGCACACCTTCTATAACCCGTGTGGGCCTTAAAATAACCGGCCGCGGCATTGCGCGCGAAAACAACACGCTGTTTGCCGATGGCAAGGAAATTGGCCACACCACCTCCGGCACACATTGCCCCTATCTCGGCAGTGCCTATGCCATGGCTTTGCTGCAAAAGGAACATGCCGCGGTGGGCACAGAGCTGGAAGTGGAAATTCGTGGCAAGAAAGTGGCCGCCGAGGTGGTGCCACTCCCGTTCTATAAACACAGCTAAAACAATTTTGGTTAATCTATCAACACTTATCGCAAATTAAAACACAAATAAGGAGGATTGGATTTCATGGTAGAACAAATTATGCAGTTCATTCAGAACAATGACCCCGAGGTTGGAAAGGCTTTGCAATGCGAGTATGACCGTCAACAACGCAACTTAGAGCTCATTGCTTCCGAAAACATTGTTTCGGAAGCTGTGTTGTGCGGCGTGGCAAGCGTTGCCACAAATAAATATGCCGAGGGCTATCCCGGCAAGCGCTACTACGGCGGTTGCGAATGCGTGGACGAGCTTGAAACCATCGCCATCGAGCGCGCTTGCAAGCTGTTTGGTGCAAGCTATGCCAACGTGCAACCGCATTCGGGTGCACAGGCGAACACGGCCGTGTATTTTGCCCTGCTCAACCCGGGCGACACGGTTTTGGGCATGGATTTGAGCAACGGTGGCCACTTGACACACGGTAGCCCCGTGAACATCTCGGGCAAATACTACAATTTTGTCCCCTACAGCGTAGACGACGAGACCCAGCAAATCAACTACGACACCTTGCGCGAGCTCGCTTTGGCACACAAACCCAAAATGATTGTGGCGGGTGCGTCTGCCTATGCGCGCTCCATCCGTTTCGACATTTTCGCCGACATCGCCAAAGAGGTGGGTGCCTATCTGTTTGTGGACATGGCACACATTGCAGGGCTTGTGGCGGCAGGGCTGCACCAAAACCCGATGGAGTATGCCGATGTGGTGGCTTCCACCACACACAAAACCCTGCGCGGACCGCGCGGTGGGCTTATTTTGTGCAAAGATGCCGAATTTGGCAAACAGTTCAACAAGGCTGTTTTCCCCGGCATGCAAGGCGGGCCGCTTGAGCATGTGATTGGCGCAAAAGCCATGTGCTTTGGCGAGGCGTTGAAACCCGAGTTCACAGCCTATCAAAAACAAGTGGTGGCAAACTCGGCCGCGCTTGCAAAAGCCCTGATGAACGAAGGCTTCGACCTCGTTTCCGGCGGCACCGACAACCACCTCATGCTCGTGGATTTGCGCAGTGTGAACTTAACCGGCAAGGAGATGCAACACCGTTTGGACGAAGTGTACATCACCGTGAACAAAAACACAATCCCGCACGACCCGGCCAGCCCCTTCGTAACCAGCGGCGTGCGCATTGGCACCCCGGCCGTTACCACACGCGGCATGAAAGAGGCCGAAATGGCTGAAATTGCCCGCTTTATCAAACGCACCGCCACCGATTTCGAGGCCGGTGCCGACGAAATTCGTGCACAAGTTTCGGCTCTGTGCGCCAAGTTCCCCCTCTACGGGGCCAAAAAAGCATAATTTCATCGGTTTTTATCATCCGATGACAATTCAAAATTTTAGGAGGAAATACGCAATGCCAAGACTCTACAACTTTTCTGCAGGACCGTCTATTTTACCCGAGGAAGTTCTCAAACAAGCCAGTGAAGAAATGATGGATTATCAAGGCAGTGGCATGTCGGTTATGGAAATGAGCCACCGCTCGAAAGTGTACGACAACATCATCGTGAACACAGAGGCCATGTTCCGCAAAGTGCTGAACATCCCCGACAATTATAAAGTGCTGTTTTTGCAAGGCGGCGCCACTTTGCAGTTTGCCATGATTCCGGCAAACCTGCTTGCCAAAAACGGTGTGGCCGACTATACCTTAACCGGTACCTTCTCTTCCAAAGCCTACGAAGAAGCTCAAATCTTCGGCAAAAAAATCAATGTAGCCGGCTCCACAAAAGAGGAAAAATTTGTGCGCGTTCCGCGTCAAGATGAATTGACCTTGGATGCAAACGCCGACTATTTCCACCTGTGCACCAACAACACCATTGTGGGTAGCAAGTGGCATTACCTGCCCGAAACCGGCAATGTGCCCATCGTGGCCGACATGTCCTCCTGCATCTTGTCGGAGCCCATCGACGTGTCCAAATATGGCGTTATCTATGCCGGTGCCCAAAAGAACATCGCACCTGCCGGCCTCACTCTTGTCATCATTCGCGACGACCTTCTCTACGACCCGCTGCCGGGCACACCTGTGATGATGAACTACGGCGTGATGGCCAAAAACGATTCGATGTACAACACACCTTCCACCTATCCCATCTACATGGCCATGCTCGTGCTTGAGTGGATTGAGCGCACCGGCGGCCTTAGCGCCATGCAAAAACGCAACGAAGAAAAAGCACAGTTGCTTTATGATTACCTCGACTCCACCGATTTCTACAAAACAGCCGTTGCCAAAGAAGACCGTTCCATCATGAACGTCACCTTCAAAACCGGCGACGAAGAGCTCGACAAAAAATTTGTGGCTGCCAGCACCAAAGAAAACATGTCGAACCTCAAAGGCCACCGTTCTGTGGGCGGTATGCGTGCTTCCATCTACAACGCCATGCCAAGAGCCGGCGTGGAGCACCTCGTTGAGTTCATGAAACGCTTCGAGAAAGAAAACAGCTAGAGAACACCCCAATACAAACATCCAATTAACAGGAAATGAGGAAACAAATATTATGGCAAGAATTTTAGCAAGTGACGGCATGGACAAATCTGCCGTTGCCAAACTTACCGAGCTTGGCTATGAGGTTGTAGAGCAATTCTACGAGCCCGACGAGCTTGCACAACAACTGAAAGAATTTGACGCATTGGTTGTGCGCAGTGCCACCAAAGTGCGCGAACCCATCATCGATGTGGCCGCCGAGGCCGGACGCCTGAAACTCGTCATCCGCGGTGGTGTGGGCGTGGACAACATCGATGTGGACTATGCAAAATCCAAAGGCATCGACGTGACCAATACCCCGAACGCTTCCAGCGATGCCGTGGCAGAGCTTGCCATCGGCCATATGTTCTGCCTTTCGCGCTTTTTGCACATTGCCAACGTTACCATGCGTGAGGGTAAATGGGAGAAAAAAGCCTATGCGGGTGGCATCGAATTGGCCGGCAAAACGCTTGGTCTCATCGGCTGTGGCCGCATTGGCCGCAGCGTTGGTAAAAAAGCCCTCTCTTTGGGCATGGATGTTATCTACTATGATCCCGTGGGCCCCCTGCCCGAGAATGAGCCCTTGCGCTGCGTGAGCTTGGAAGAAGTGTTTGCAAACAGCGACTTCATTTCTTTGCATGTGCCAAAAAGCGACAAACCCATCATCGGTGCTGCCGAATTTGCCAAACTCAAAGACGGTGTTCGCATCATCAACACCTCGCGTGGCGGCCTTGTAGACGAAGACGCCCTCTTGGTTGCCCTCGACAGCGGCAAAGTGGCTGCTGCCGCTTTGGATGTGTTCAGCGAAGAGCCCACCAAAAACGAAAAAATCTATACGCATTCTAAAATCTCTCTCTCGCCACATATCGGTGCTTCCACCAAAGAAGCACAAGAGCGCATTGGCGACGAAATCGTTTCCCTTATCACGGAAAAAATCGCGAAGTAAACCTATAAGATTGAATTTCTATTGGCATCAGCCAAGTGGCCGATGCCAATAGAATTTTAATAAATTATGTCAATTTGTACAAAATAAAACGGAGAGGCATGAATAATAATGGCAACGTACAATCCCTATGACAACGTATTGACAGTGGTGGAAATGGCAGCGAAGATACTGGGGTATCCCGCAGCGGATTATGAAACCATCAAACATCCCGAGCGCGAGCTTCAGGTGTCGGTTCCCGTGGAGATGGACGACGGCACGGTTCAGGTTTTTGAAGGCTACCGTGTGCAGCACTCCACTTTGCGCGGCCCCGCCAAAGGCGGCCTTCGCTATCACCCCGCTGTGAACCGTGACGAAGTAAAAGCTTTGGCCGCTTGGATGACCTTCAAATGTGCCGTGGTAA
>CAYJNQ010000036.1:13845-17796 GCA_964371725.1 uncultured Oscillospiraceae bacterium | reverse complement strand
AGGAGGGAGAGCCTTTGGCAAAAAAACAGGTGAACCCCACCCGCATGGAGCTCACCCGCCAAAAGCGCAAATTGGTGACAGCAAAACGTGGCCATAAGTTGCTGAAAGACAAGCGGGATGAGCTGATGCGCCAGTTTTTAGAGCTGGTGCGTGTGAATAAGACCCTGCGCGAAAAGGTGGAAGAAGGCCTTGGCACCGCCGCACAGAACTTTGCATTGGCGCGTGCGATGATGCAAGACCCTGTTTTGGATACGGCACTTTTGGCTCCCAGCCAAGAGGTGACACTCGAAGTGGAACATCAAAATATCATGAGTGTGCTCGTGCCCAAAATCAGCTACCAAACACGAAACCCAGACGAAAGCAATATCTACTCCTACGGTCTTAGCTTTACCTCCGGCGATTTGGACGGTGCCGTGAAAAGTTTGGACGATGTTTTACCGGATTTGCTGCGTTTGGCCGAGGTGGAAAAAAGTTGCCAACTCATGGCAGCCGAAATTGAAAAAACCCGCCGCCGTGTGAATGCCTTGGAATATGTGATGATTCCAAATTTACAAGAAACCATTAAATTCATCACGATGAAATTGGATGAGAACGAGCGCTCCAACCAAATTCGTTTGATGAAGGTGAAGGACATGATGTTGCAAGAGGCGCATCAGTTCGAGGAGAAGGCAGCGGCAAAGTATGCATCGGATAACCCGGCGTAACCGGAAACGCAAGCTTTGCACTTTGCCAGTAATGTTTGCAACAAAGCACTCCAAACACCATTACGCATTCAAGAATGCCCCCTTGTGTTTGCTTAAAGAATGTGGAACACGCCCACTTCTTGAGCAAGCACAAGGGGGCTATTTTGCGTTATCCTTTCATTCTTGCTCTTTTGGTAAGCATATGGTATGCTTTTCTAAAAGAAGAGGGGGAAACAGCATGGAATTTGTAGGCACATTCTGGGCGCTTTTGGCACCGCTCATAGCCATTACACTGGCTCTCATTACCAAAGAGGTCTATCTGTCTCTTTTCATCGGCATTTTAGCGGGGGCAGCCTTGTACACCAATTTTTCCTTTATGGGCACCATTGAAATGGTGTTTCAAGTACTTATGGAGCGGCTGGGGGACGCCTGGAACATCGGCATACTCATTTTTCTTGTGTTCCTTGGAATCATTGTGGTTTTGATGAACCGTGCCGGAGGTAGCGCAGCCTATGGCCGATTTGCCCAGCGGCACATCCGCACAAAACGTGGTGCATCGCTTGCCACATTCGGTCTTGGTGCACTCATTTTTGTGGATGATTATTTCAACTGTCTCACTGTGGGCAGCGTGATGCGTCCTGTAACCGATAAGTTGCAGATGTCACGTGCGAAACTTGCATATATCATCGATTCTACAGCGGCACCGGTGTGCATCATTGCCCCCATTTCCTCTTGGGCGGCGGCAGTGACGGGCTATACCTCCGGCGACGGATTTTCTCTGTTTTTGCAGACGATTCCCTATAATTTATACGCGTGGCTCACCTTATTGATGGTGCTGGTTGTCTCGATTTCGGGTAGAGATTTTGGGCTGATGAGAAAGCATGAGGAGGCCGCAGAAAAGGGCGATCTTTTTAGCGGCAGCAACGATTACGCGAGCGCGGATTCCGAATCGGTTGTGGGCAAGGGAACCATGATAGATTTGGTTTTGCCCGTGGTGGCACTCATTTCGTTTTGCGTGCTGGGGCTTGTGTATACGGGCGGTTTTTTCAGCGGTGAGGGGATTTCTTTTGTAGAGGCATTTGCAGGAAGCGACGCCTCCATGGGGCTGGTATTGGGCTCCTTTTTTGCATTGGTGTTCATGTTTTTGCTCTATATTCCACGAAAAGTCCTCACTTTCCGTGCCTTCACAGACTGCTTCCCTGCGGGCTTTCGAGCCATGGTGCCACCCATCTTGGTGTTGGCATTGGCCTGGACATTGGGAGGCATTTGCCGCGACTATTTGGATGCAGGCGGTTTTGTTAGCTCGGTTTTGGGTTCCTCTAGCACCTTGGCCAGCCTTTTCCCGGCGCTGCTCTTCTTAATTGCCCTGGGTCTTGCTTTCTCCACGGGTACCTCTTGGGGTTCCTTTGGAATTTTGATTCCGATTGTCACCGATGTGTTTGCAGAAAGCGACCCTCTTTTGGTGATGTGCATCGCGGCCGTGTTGGCCGGTGCCGTTTGTGGAGACCACATCTCCCCAATTTCGGATACCACAATCATGGCTTCGGCCGGTGCACAATGCAACCATGTGGCGCATGTGAGCACTCAAATTCCCTATGCCTTAACCGTGGCAGCTTCCTGTCTTGTGGGTTATCTGGTGGTGGGCTTCACGCAGAACGGGGTTCTGGCCATGGGCGCTAGCCTTGCCGTGTTGGCCGTTTTAATCATGGTTTTTTTCAGAAGAAAAACGACATCATCACCCAAAAAAGTAGCCGATGTCGCCAAAGAATAGAAAAGAGGGTCTACAATGAACAACCGCACGATGATCCAATTTTTCGAGTGGTATTTGCCTGCAGATGCCACCCTGTGGCAGGAGACAGCCCACAAGGCAGCTACTCTCAGCGGGCTTGGCATCACGGATGTGTGGTTGCCGCCTGCCTATAAAGGTGCTGCCGGCAAAGAAGATGTGGGCTATGGTGTATACGACTTATATGATTTGGGAGAATTTGACCAAAAGGGTAGTGTGTGCACCAAATATGGAAGCAAAGATGATTATTTAAAGGCCGTGCAGGCCCTACAAAATCGGGGTCTCTCGGTATATGCCGATGTGGTGCTCAACCATAGAATTGGTGCAGACGATACTGAGCGTGTGCGTGCAAAGGTGTTCGATTTTTCAAACCGTACTCGACAAATCGGCGAACGGGACATTGAAGCTTACACAAAATTCACCTTTCCAAACCGAGGCGGTGTTCATTCAAACTTCACATGGAATCATACCCATTTTGACGGATGTGATTGGGATGCAATCACGAACCAGAAGGCTTTGTATCTTCTGGACGGAAAGCACTGGGAGGATCAAGTTGATCTGGAAAATGGCAACTTTGATTACCTCATGGGTGCCGACTTGGATATGCAAAACGAGGAAACGTTCGCCGAATTGCTCGCATGGGGTAAATGGTATTTGGATTTCACAGGTGTTGACGGCTTCCGCTTGGACGCCGTTAAACACATCCATTTTCCAAAATTGGCCGCATGGCTGCTTGCCATGCGTGCTCACAGCAAAAAAGATGTATTTGCCGTGGGCGAATATTGGAATCAAACCCTCTCGGCCCTTCTTTATTTTTTAGACAAAACAGCCCACAGTATGTGCCTTTTCGATGTGCCGCTGCACTACAATTTGCACAGGGCTTCGCAGAGCAATGGCGAGTTCGATTTGAGGAAGCTCTTTGAGGGCACTTTGGTGAAAGAGCGCCCGAAGCGTGCTGTCACCTTGGTGGACAATCACGACACCCAACCCGGGCAGGCCTTGCAAAGTTGGGTGGCCGGGTGGTTTAAGCTACACGCTTACGCTCTTATTTTGCTACGTGAAGAAGGATTGCCTTGCGTTTTTTACGGCGATTTGTATGGCATTGCCCACAGCGGCATTGCCCCGGTGGGCAAAAAACTGGAACAACTTTTGCGTGTGCGGTGCGATTTTGCTTATGGCGAACAGATTGAGTATTTCCACAACCCGGACATTGTGGGATTTACACGGCTTGGTGATGCGGAACATGCGCACTCGGGCCTTGCCGTTGTTTTAACAGATCGTGAAGGTGGCAGTTTGCGTATGTGTATGGGGGCCTCTTTCATTGGCAAAACCTTGGTGGATTGCCTTGGAAACTGTCAAGATAAAGTGGTGGTAGAGCCGGACGGCTGCGCCTATTTTCCCGTGAGTGGCGGTAGCGTGAGTGTGTATGTAGATGAGCAAGCATGGAAAGCATAGAGCACGAAAAAACCATGGAACTAAAAT
>CAYJNQ010000036.1:0-13745 GCA_964371725.1 uncultured Oscillospiraceae bacterium | reverse complement strand
GGAATCACGGCAAGCGACATGAAGCACAAGGTCATCACGGGTTCAACCCCGCCTGTGATGCCGAGTTCTTTGTGGGCGATATCATGGATTTCTTCCAAGCGTTCGCTCACCCATTCACCGCTTTGGTCGCTCATAATACCGGCGATGGGCATGGGCATAGAACAAAGAAGTTCCCCGCTTAAGGCCAGCACAATGCCACCGCCTTGGTCAATGAGCGTTTGCACGGCAAAGGCCATGTCAGCATCGTTTGTGCCCACAGTGATGATGTTGTGGCTATCATGCGCAATAGAAAGGGCAACGGCTCCTTTGCGAATTCCATAACCTTTCAAAAAACCAAGGGCGACATTGCCTGTGCCATGGTGACGCTCTACAACGGCGATTTTGGCAACGTCTTTATCGGAATCAAACACAAAATTTCCGGTTTTATCCAGATTGATTTCTTCCACCGTTTTCTTGGTTACCACGCCGCCTTCCACGAGCTGCATACAGTGAACACGGTTCGAAGATAGGGCAGGGTTTAACCTTTCTATCGAAAAATTTTTCACACAAAAACGCCCCTGCACCGAAAGGCTGTCACAGCGTGTTACCGCTTGCAAAAATTGCCCGTCACACGCTTGTAGCTGCCCCTTAATAAATACTTTTTTCACACAAAATTCGTGCAAATCCTCAAACAAAACCACATCCGCACGAAGCCCCGGCGCAAGAGCGCCGCGGTCGGCCAGGCCATAGCATTCGGCGGCGTTCAGGCTGGCCATTTGAATGGCTACAATGGGGTCGATGCCTGCCTGCACACACATTTGAAGATGACAGTTCAAGTGCCCCTCGTTTAGAAGGGTTTTGGGCTGGCGGTCGTCGGAGCACAAAAGGCAACGGCGACTGTTTTGTGCTGTAACCCCCTTCACAAGAACGGGCAAGTCATGGCAGGCAGAACCCTCTCGCAAAAGCACATACATGCCCCGTGCAATACGGTCTTGCATTTCCCTTACAGTGGAACATTCGTGGTCCGTAAGAATACGCGCTGCAGCGTAGGCGTTGAGTTCCTTCCCACTGAGGGAAACGCTGTGGCCGTCGATGGGTTTTGCCATTTCCTGTGCCGCTAGGAGCTTGCTTACACAAACCGTGTCGCCGGCCACAACTCCGGGAAAATTCATGAATTCACCCAGCCCCAAAATGCGTTCGTCTTGCAGCATTTCACGCACTTCTTCAGGCCCTAAAACAGCACCCGAGTTTTCAAAAGGCGTTGCCGGCACACAGGAAGGCATCATGTACAAAATTTCCAGTGGCGTGTGCTCTGCCGCCTTTAGCATATAGCGCAAGCCGTCCAGCCCGCAAACATTGGCAATCTCGTGGGGGTCTGCCACGATGGCAGTGGTTCCGCGTGGGATAACAAGCCGCCCCATTTCCTCGGGTGTCACATAAGAAGATTCGATGTGGATGTGGCTATCGATAAGCCCCGGGGCGGCATAAGCGCCCTCGCAGTCTATCTCATTTTCACCCTCATAGTTTCCCACACCGGCAATCAATCCATCACAAAAAGCGAGGTCACCTTCTATGATATTGGATGAATAGACATCTATCACACGGCAGTTTTTTAAAACCAAATTCGCTTTTGTGCGCCCGGCCGAAACATCCAATAGACGTTTGAGTGCTTGCTTTTTCATGCGTCACCCTCCTTATAGAAAATGTTAAGTTGCATTCGTGGGCGGGAATAGTTTCATTGGGATTGACTTCATCAGTTTTTTTGCCTTTACCATATTATAATCCTTATTTGTTGACAAAATATCAACAACCGGTGTTTTAAACCCCGCCATGATACCGGTGTGAACAAAGCCATTTCTTTCATAAAAAGAGAGCCTTTTTACTCTTTGCTCATAATTTTCGGCGCCTTTGTCGCTCATGGTTTCAATAAAAAGGGTTATCGATTTATTGGGGTATCGATTGAATAAAACTTGAAGGAGCTTTGAGCCATAACCTCTTGAGTGCAGTTTATCATTTACAGCAATGTAAAAAACAAACAAGGTATCGTCCAAGTCTATTGTAAAAAGAATTCCGACGAATACATCATTTTCGTAATAAACCTTGAAATCATACTTTTTCTTTCGTGTAATTACCCTTATAAACCACATGGGCAAAAGTTCATCCTTTGGGAAAACCCTTTTCATAAACGCGCAAATCTCTTTGTAGTCCTCTAATTTTTTGGATAAGTTTCTTTCTGCAAAACCCATAGAATTGACCCTCTTAATAGTGATAATGTGTTTTATTTTTTTTGTAGAAAAAGTACGATACGACAATGGCCAAACATTCGGCCGTGGGAACGGCAAGCCATATACCGTTTAGCCCAAGAATTTTCGGCAAAATAAGAAGCGCTATTACGATGAAAACCAAACTTCTCAACACAGAAATTGTGGCCGACACCTTTCCATTGGATAGTGATGTAAACATAGCAGAAAAGAAAATGTTGAAGCCCATAAACAAGTAGGCGGGAAGGAAGAGCAAAAGCCCGTTTCTTGCCATCTCATATGTTTCGCTATCGCTTGAAAGAAAAATGCCCACGGCTTCATTTGCAAAAAGGAGTGTAAGGGTAATGATAAGTATCGAGGCGAAGGAAATAATTTTAAAGCTTTGCCGAATCACCTTGCGCAACCCCTCGTGGTTTTCTTCGCCATATTTAAAGGCAATGATCGGCGCAACGCCTAAAGTGTAGCCTGTATAGATGGCGTTTTGGAACATCTGGATATATAAAATAACACTGATGGCCGCAACCCCTGTATCACCCACCATATTCAGTAGAATAAAATTAAACATCAAGGTTGTAATGGATACGGCAAGCGAGCCAACAAGCTCGGACGAGCCATTAAACATACTCTGTCCAAGAGTTTTTATTTTTAGTTTGGGCTTCACAAAATGCAGCACACTTTTTCGGCTGAATATAAAATAGAAAAATCCAATCACACCCGGAAGTGCATTTCCGACACCCGTTGCAAGCCCGGCGCCGGTAATTCCCATGTTTAGTAAATTGGGTGAAATGAAAATATAATCCAGAATAATATTTGTAATGCCACCGGCAAGGCTAAGAATAAGGCCAAACAGCGGATGCCCCGCTGTTACCATAAACGACTGAATAAACACCATAAAAAATACAGGAATTAAAAACCCGGCCAAACTGAGCATATAATCTTTTGCCAGTGGATACAGGCTGTCGCTTACATTTAGCAGATGCAGCAATTCATCGGGGAAAATCAACACAATGCCGGTTAGTATTGCACCAAGTATGCCTCCGATGATATACAGTACAGTTAAAAATTCCTGTGCTTCTCTCTTTTTTCCTTGCCCCAACAATTTTGCAATGACCGCATTGCCACCGGTTGCAAACATAAGCCCTACGGCCATTACAATGCCGAGTAGTGGCATTACCAAATTTACTGCGGCCAAGGCACCTTCGCCAACAAATGTGGATACAAAAACGCCATCTATGATTGAATAGGTTGACATAAATACCATCATAATCATACTTGGCAGGGTATATTTCAAAAGTTCTACCATTGTAAAGTTTTTTGCTAATGGACTAATCAATTTCCTTCTCCTCACAAATGTTTTCATACATGCAATCTGATAAATACTCAATCATTTCACAAAACAAGCCCACTTTTTCCTCACCGAATTTCGCCATGAGATCATGCTCTATTTCATCTTCATAGCTTGCGGTTGTTTCATAGTCTTTGGGGCTGCTCGGGTTTATCGAGAGGTAAAACACCCTCTTATCGGTTTCACTTTGGGTTCTTACAAGATACCCTTTTTTGCAAAGCTGATTTATTTTCTCTGTTACAGAGGGGCGCGTGATTTTTAGTAAATCTGCAATTTGAGAGGAAGTGTATTGGTTTGGATGCGCCTCGATGATGTTCAGATAAAGTGTGTCGTGGTATGAAAGCTCACTTTTTTTATTGTAGGAATAAAGGCGCTTTAGTTCATACAATGCAGTGTCATGTGTTATCTTATTAAGTGCTCTTGTTAGTTTTCCGCCCATTTCGAATCTCCTTTGGTATATTCCCAGTTGAGTATTTTTGCCTAACTATATTACACTAACTATATTAAACTAACCATTTGTTTTTGTCAAGAGTATTTTTGAAAAAAGAGTACAACCTCTTTTTCACAGTTGCACTTTAACAAATTCGGTTTGGGAAAAGCATGTGAAGGACCATTTTGCCCATCAGCTTTTCACACCGTACTACACCCACGGAATATGCTTTACCGGTTGGCCTAACTTCCATTTTTGGCTCTGCCACAAATGCCAAAACAAATGCTTGGTGCCCTCCCCAATTTTTCATGCCCCGTTTTGTTTGTCGGCTATGCAAAATAAGATTGATATTTGTTCAAATATCAAGTACACTAAAATCAATCTGCCAAACAGGTGTTTTGAAGCAGTTAAGTAGCGTGCAAAAAAATGATGACAGAAAATCGTGGTTTCTTAAATGAAGAAGGTGCTAAAAATGCACCGGGTAGGCCGTTTGCTTATGCTAGAGTAAATTCACTTTTGATTAATCCGAGTTAGATGGGTGCGTTCGAATATAGGGATATAATCACAGTAGATGGCATAGAAACGATGGTGCCACAAGAGTTATTTGACAGAGTGCAAGAGACTATTGAGAAAATAAAAATCTCCTGCTGGATACAAAGCAGGAGAAGATGGTTTGCTAACTACTAAAATATTTTTGGATTATGAATATGGAGGCTTTGCCACCCAAGAGGCGAGAAAGCTGTATCAGCAGACCAGTAAAAACAAGAAAAGAGGTGCAAAGAGATGTCTATTCTCGTAACCGGAGGTGCCGGATATATAGGGAGCCATACCTGTGTGGAGCTTTTAAAGGCAGGATATGATGTTTTGGTGGCCGACAACCTTGTGAATTCCAGCGAGGAGGCTTTATGCCGTGTGCAAGACATTGCGGGAAAAAGTTTGCGCTTTGTGCAAATGGACTTAACGGATGTTGCAGCCACACAGGAACTGTTTCATAAAAACACAGACATTGAGGCAGTGATACACTTTGCGGCCCTTAAAGCGGTGGGAGAAAGCGTAGAGAAAGCACTGGAGTATTATACAAACAATTTGATGTGCACCTTATCGGTGCTGAATGCCATGAAACAGGCAGGGGTTACACACTTTGTGTTCTCATCTTCAGCCACGGTATACGGGGAAAACAATCCGGTTCCCTTCCGTGAAGATATGCCCACAGCAGCAACCAACCCCTATGGATACACAAAGATTTTCATAGAACGCATATTGCAGGATTATCATGCTGCAGATACCGGATTTTCGGTTGCCTTGCTGCGCTATTTCAACCCGATTGGGGCACACCCCTCCGGCTTGATTGGTGAAGACCCAAATGGCATCCCCAACAATTTGGTTCCCTATATTGCGCGTGTGGCTGCGGGCGAATATGAAAGTGTGCGTGTGTTTGGCAACGACTATGAAACGAAAGACGGAACCGGAGTGCGAGACTATATTCATGTGGTGGATTTGGCCAAAGGACATGTGGCGGCTTTAAAAAAGCTTAAAAAAGAGGGCGGGCTGCTTGTGTGCAACCTAGGAGCCGGAAAAGGTTATAGTGTAATAGAGGTAATAGATGCCTATGCGAAAACATGCGGTAAAAATTTGCCCTATGAAATATTGCCACGCAGATCCGGGGATATTGCCGAAGCGTATGCCGATGCATCTTTCGCAAAACGCGAGCTTGGCTGGCAAACCACACTGGATTTAGAGGCGATGTGTTGCGACAGTTGGAATTGGCAAACAAAAAATCCAAATGGATATAAAACAAAGTGAAGAACAGGTAACAGAATTCGGAAAAACCAATTTTTGTGGTGCTTAAGGTCGGTGTGGGAAGCCGTCACAGTGGCCCGAAATGAATTGACCCGGTGTGGCACAGGTGTTGAAACAAAAATGAAGGCGAGTAATAGTCGGCAGCGTTTTGGGGCTGAAAAGGAAAGGTCGTAGGATGCACCAAAGCCCGGTTCATCCTTGAATTTCGAAAAGCCACAAAAGAATTGCAAAGTAGAGGGTTCTTGTATCACCAGCGTCACCTCTATGCCGAAAGAACCATATTCTGCCTGAATGATACACGGTGCCCAAAGCAAAAAACAGCGGGGCATACCGTTTTTCAATTTATGTCCACGGGGTATTTTCCGCCGACTTTGTCCAGCCATTTTCGGGGCTCATTTTCATCTCCGCCGGCTGACCAAAACCGGAAAATCGAATTTTCTTGTCAATAAACACTGCTTCAAACGAACACCCAATAATCCTTTTTATCATGGTTCAAATGGCACCGCCATTGTATTTATACACGGCAAAACCGTCTACCACATCCAGTAGTTCTGTTTCCATTGCATCTAGAACACTCACAACGGCGAGTGATTGCGGGCATACAATATAGTTTACCTCTTCTTCTTGAAATACACGTTCTACCACGGTATATTCATGGGGTATATTTCTGGAAAACAAATCGACAAGAACCTCCATATTCTCGTGGTTGGTTCCACTTAAACGCCCGACCACCTCATCTTGGCTGTAGGCCAAAATAAGGGATGGGTCGTACAGGCGCATGTCCAGAATAAAATCGGAAGAAACGGCCACACAAACCTCTTCGTTCGCCAATTCTGCGTCGCTTTCCCTGTCTTCCTGCAGGATATCTACAATTTCGATCAGTTGAGGTGCAATTTTCATCGGGGTTTCCGCCACTGTGTAGGGAACCGCTTGCAAAACAAAACGCCCGCTTAAGCCAATTACAGCAAAACAGCAAAGTGCCATCACAACACTTTTCTTCTTTTCGGTTTGTTCACCCACAAACTTGGCCACACAGTAGGCCAGCAAAATGCCCACGGGAAAAATCCAAAAGAGGCGATATAATGTGTCTGTTTCCCCGAAAACACGATTTGCCAAAGTCAGCGAAAAAGGGTTTAGAACCAAAACAAAAAGCAGGAGGGGAGTGGTTAAAAACACAATTTTTTCGCGCCGGTCGCCTTTTGCCACAATATACACAAGGGCGGCAAAATAAAGGCCCATATACAGGCCAACACTGTTGTATAAAGAAAACAAATCTCTAAATGAAAGCATGGCGCTCCTTTCAAAGAGGCAAAACAGGCAAAAACAAAATACGATGGTGATACAAAAAATAAATCCCTACAAAGACAAGCGGCGGCAAGCTGCAAATAAGGAAGTTCCGGAAAATTTTGATGTCCTTTTGCAGAATGGAAAACGGAACACAAAATACACCCATGGCCACAGGAAGCAAAAAGGCCGAGGTCAAAGAGAAAACACTACCCACAAAGGACAGCAAGAAGACATATTGCCACACTTTTCTGTCCCGCGCGTTTTGATAGAGATAGAAAATGAACAAAACCACAAGCGAAAGTAAAACATTGGCGAATATGGTTTTTCCCTGAGAAGTGCGCATCATCATAAAAAACTGTGGCACGTAGATGGAAAAACCTCCAAAGAAATAAAGAACGGCTTGTGTAATTAAAAATAAAAAGATAAATTTTTGCCGGTTTTCAAAGAGTACCTGTGCGATTTTGTAGAATACCAAATAGCAAAGCAGCAGTACCAGTGCCGGAAACACCAGCCGCATCAATAGCAAAGGATGCAAGAACAGCAGTTTACAAAACATGGCTGAAATAATGGGATATAGTGATAAGGCATAGCGTAAATCTAAAATGAGAAGTGGGTCCCCTGTGTAAGAATCAACTTGGTACATGGTATCGGTGTACAGGGTTGTGGCGGTAACGCCTGTGTAGTAGGTTTCATCGGTACTCCCCAGCCAAACACTTTCCACCATCAGCAGTTGTACAACAAAAACGGCAATGGCCACATAGCCAAGTGGAGACAGGTTGCGCAGGACATTGGCCACCTGCAGGAGTGTTTCATAGCACTGTTTGCGCCTTGTAATAAATGAAAGAGAGCACAACCCCAAAGTGATGGGCAACCAAACCCAAAATGCTGTTGTAAAAGACTGTTGCAAAAACACAAACGGCAAAATCAAAAGCTCAGAGAGCGCATAAAAAAGAAGGAAACCAACAAGAAGGCAAAGGCTGAAAGAGGCGGTTTCGGATTTTCGCAAGGTGAGCAAGCCAAAGGCAAACCAAATGATTAAAATTACCAGTGCAGCTGCTAAGCTGTGCAGAATCTCTACCATGGGCACTCACCTTTCCTTTTATCTTTGCTGTGCAGGGGCACACGGCTTTAAACGATGGTTATCCATTTAAATACTGCTTTACTTCGTCACACACAGTTTGCCTGTCTTCCATGGTAACATAGGGCCCCATGGGCAGCGCCAATACACAGCGGCTTACCTTGCTTGCATTGGGGCAGTTCTTTCCATCGTCGCAAAGGTGGGCAAAGGCCGTTTGGGCGTGCATCGGTTTGGGGAAATATATCATAGTGGGCACACCGGCTTTTTGCAAATGTGTGCGCAGGCCGTTTCTTTCTTCTTCGTTTTTAAGCAGAATGCTATATTGCGCCCAGCTGGAAAAAAATCCATCCGGCACTTTTGGCGCCTTTACAAGGTCCTTCAATTGCTCGGTGTAAAAGGCCGCAACTTCGTTTACATCGTCGAGTTCATGCCTTACAAAGGCATCGAGTTTTACATTCAATACAGCCGCCTGAACGGTGTCCAGGCGCGAGTTCATGCCAATGCGCACATTGTCGTATTTGTCTTCCCCTTTTCCATGCACACGCAAAGAGCGAAGCCGCTCGGCGGTTTCGGCATCCTCTGTAAAAACGGCACCACCATCGCCATAACAACCAAGGGGTTTTGCCGGAAAAAAGGATGTGGTGGCAATGTCTCCAAAACTACAGGCACGTCTTTCTGCAATTTTGCCCCCAAATCCCTGGGCGCCATCCTCAATGAGTGTGAGCCCCCGCGTTTTACACAGCATCTCTATTTCGGTATAATTTGCTGGCAGGCCAAATAAATCCACGGCCATCACAGCCTTGGACCTCAGGCTTCCTGCTTTTTCAACTCGTGTAATCGCACTTTCAAGGCTTTTTGGGCACAGGTTGAATGTGGCAAGATCAATGTCCACAAACACAGGGGTGGCGCCTACGGCCGCAATCATCTCAGCCGAGGCAAAAAAAGTGAGGTCCGGCACAAACACAGCATCACCCTTGCCCACACCCTTTGCAAGCAAGGCCAGCTGCAAGGCATCGGTACCGTTGGCACAGCTGACACAATGCCCTACACCCACATATTCGGCCAGTTTTGCCTCTAGCTGTGCCACCTCTTTGCCCAAAACAAACTGTCCACTGCGCACAGCTGCCAACATGGCAGCATCCATTTCGGCTTGTAAATGGAGATACTGTGCCTTTAAATCTCTAAATTCCATGAGGTACTTCCTCTAATTCTCCGTTTGTGGTTTCCTGATAGCGGCGGTTACAGCTTTCGCAGGTAAGACTGTTTTTTAGAAGATTTCCGCACTCGCAAATCCAACCTATTTTCCGTGCCGGTACGCCGGCCACCACGGCATAGGCCGGCACGTCTTTCGTCACTACGGCACCGGCCGCAACCAAAGCGCAACGCCCCACGGTGTTGCCGCACACAATGGTGGCATTGGCCCCAATGGAGGCGCCATACTGCACCAAGGTGTTTGCAAAACCATCTTTTTTGTCTTTTACCGGGTATTTTGCGCGTGGGGTACCCACATTTGTGAATACCATGGAGGGTCCACAGAAAACGTAGTCCTCCAAGCGTACATTTTCATACACGGTCACATTGTTTTGTACCCGGCATCCCCTGCCGATTTTGACATGGTTTCCCACATTGACATTTTGGCCAAAGCTGCAATTTTCACCAATTTGTACCCCTTTTTGGATGTGGCAAAAATGCCAGATTTTTGTGCCTGCACCAATGGATACGTCCTCATCGATATAACTGCTCTCATGCACAAAATAGTCGCTACTCATCGAAAGTTCCTTTCATGTCAACACTGGCAAAATTCGACAAGGGCAGTTTTACGGGCAGGCCCGTTTTTCTCGACCTGTAAATGGCCAGCACCATCTCCAGTGCTTTTAGGCCATCTTCTGCCGGAATATAGGGTGGTTTCTTTCCATTCATCGCCAAAATGGCATCTTGATACAAATAGCTGTGGCCAAAACCGTATACGTTCGGGGGCGCTTCCTTGTATTCTTTCACAACGGCCTCTTCGTCTTCGCCATTTTCGAAGCGCCAAGCTTCGATGTTGTTTACGGCAGAACCGCCGGCCTTGGCCGTGCCTTTTTCTCCAAAAAGATAGAGAGTTTCCTCGAAATTGTGAGGGTATACATTTGTGGTACCCTCGATAACACCATAGCTTCCATTTGAAAACTTCACGAGCGCAAGCCCCAAATCCTCAGCTTCAATGTAGTCGTGGCACAGGCGGTCTGTATAGGCAAAAACCTCGTCCACCTCACCGCCCATCATCCAACGCAAGAGGTCGATGTTGTGAATACACTGATTCATCAAAGCGCCACCGTCTTTTTCCCAGGTTCCGCGCCAAGGAGCCTGGGTGTAGTACCCCTGGTTTCGGTTCCAGCGAACGTGTGCCGTACCGTGCAAAAGTCGGCCGAAATCGCCCGCTTCCAGTGCCCTTCTCATCTTTTGGATGGATTTGTTAAACCGGTTTTGATGACAGGGATACAAAATAAGGCCTGTTTTTTGCTGCATAGCCAACATGGCGTGTGCATCTTGCATGGAAAGTGCAAAAGGCTTTTCCACCAACACATGAGCACCGTTCTTCATGCAGTCCAGGGCCATTAGCGCATGCAGGTGGCTTTCGGTGGCAATGGCCACAAACTGTGGTTTTTCGGCTTTGAGCATTTCAAGATGGTTTGTGTATTGTGGGATATCCGGGGAAAGTTGAGCGTTTTGCAGCATCGTTTTCATATTTTCTTGCACGATATCGCACACAGCTACAAGCTGCAAGTCACTTTGGTTTTCTTTGTACGCTTGCATATGGTTTTTTGAAATTCGACCACAGCCGATGATGGCATATTTTAGCATGGGGCGTCTCCTTTTCTGTTTTGTAGGATTTTAGATGCCCACCGCATCAAACGAAAAACCGGCACTTTCCACCTGTTTGCGTGAATACATATTGCGAAAGTCGAAAAAGTGACAACGATTCATCGTTTTTTGAAGCTCTTTAAAATCAAGCGAACCAAATTCATTCCACTCGGTCATAATCACAAGTGCATCGGCCCCCCTTGCGGCCTCATAAGGGGTTTCCGCATAATCTATCTCGTCCTCACAAAAATAATATTGTTTACTGTTATCCATTGCCACCGGGTCATAGGTAGCCACCTGAGCCCCTTTTTTAAGCAACTGTTTAATGATGGAAACTGCAGGTGCTTCTCGCATATCGTCGGTTTGTGGTTTGAATGCAAGCCCCAGAATTGCAATTCTTTTGCTCTCTACCGTGCCAAGTCTCTTTTCAATTTTCTGCACCAGTTTTTCACGCTGCAATTCATTTGCTTCAATGGCATTTCGTACCAACGAAATGTCTAGCCCTGCCTGCTCTCCAATGCGCAACAAAGCCCGAGTGTCTTTTGGAAAACAGCTGCCGCCGTAACCGGCACCGGCATGTAAAGTGGCTCTTCCAATTCGTTTGTCCAGCCCCATTCCATTGGCAACATCCAGCACATTGGCATCTACCGCCTCACACAACTGTGCGATTTGATTGATGTATGACACTTTGATGGCCAAAAAGGCATTGCTGGCATATTTTATCATCTCGGCCGATTCGATGCCGGTTAGGACAACCGGGAAGCCGCGCTGACACCATACAGCATAGACCTCTTTCATCTTATCGGCTGCCCACTGTGTTTTGCTGCCAATAACAATTCTGTCCGGTTTTTTGAAGTCTTCAATGGCAACGCCCTCTCTTAAAAATTCGGGGTTTGATACGACATCAAACATCACGTTTGCTTTGCGCTCATCCAATTTTTTTTGTATAATAGAACGCACTTTTTCTCCGGTTCCAATGGGCACCGTGGATTTGTTCACAATGACGGTCATTTTGTTCAGATGACAGGCCAAATCCTCTGCCACTTGAAGCACATGGCTCAAATCTGCATCGCCATTTTCGCGAGGGGGTGTGCCAACGGCGATGAAAATAATTTCGCTTTCCCGCACAACATTTTGCAAATCAGTGGTAAAAGAAAGCCGTCCCATTTTCATATTGCTTGTTACAAGCTCTTCCAGCCCCGGTTCATAAATGGGTAATATACCCTGTTTGAGATTTTCAATTTTCTGTTCATTTGTATCCATACAGACCACAGTTTGGCCAAAATCTGCAAAACAAGTACCGGTTACCAAACCGACATAACCCGTTCCGATCACACCAATTTTCATGTCTTTCCTTTCTTTTTTGGAGAATATCTTCTACAATTTGGCTTCATTGCTGTGTGAGATTTTTGGCATCCTACGATAGCAGCTGAATACTATGCATTGTACTTCCTAATCCCTGCAAGTGCATATAAAACAAAATATCGACTGGCCTTTATAACACCCATTTTTTCCTGTTCAATGTATATTTTAAAACGATTTATCGCCGCTTTGAATTTGTTGTGAGAGCGACCGGTGTTGAGGATGCGGTAATGCACCAAAACTTGGTTACAAATCCTTACAACAGCTCCTTCACGCAGTAACCGTAACCACAAGGCATAGTCCTCATGCGCAAAACAACCATTCATTGAATTTTCATTTAACAACGCAGCTCTCACAGCAACAGTCGAACAACCAATTTTGTTTTCTTTTAACAGTACGTTATAATCAATCGGGTCTTGAACAAGATATGGTTTTTGAATAGAATCTCCATTGAGGTCTATAAAATCGTACGAGGTACAACAGATATCACAACCGCTTTTTTCAATCAGTGCATATTGTGTGGAAAGCTTGTCCTTTGTCCACAAGTCATCACTGTCAAGCAATGCAATATATCTACCCACTGCTTTCGCAAAGCCTTTGTTGCGTGCAGCAGCTACCCCGCCGTTTGTTTCCTGTTCAATGAGGGTGAATTTTTTGAATTTGGTTCGATATGTTCTTAGAACTTCCTTTGTTTCATCGCGTGATGCATCGTCGATTACAATCACTTCATAATCAAGAAAATCTTGATTCAAAACGCTATCGAGTGTCTCTGGTAAGGTAATGGCTGCGTTGTAGGTTGGAATAATGATAGAGAAATAAGGATTCATAAGATCTCTTTTCGTTTATGGGTTGTGGGGAATGCGTTCTCCCGAATTCCATCGGTTAAAAGTGCAAGATTTGGGTGATTTTATTCCTGAAGCAATGGCAAAGGGATCCGTTCCTCTGGGGCTGCTCCCCTCGACTATCCCCTCGTCTCGTGCTCCTGCAGCGCCGTTACAGCCTGCACCCCTTGCGTGCTTTCAGGCAAAATCAAGATTTTGGCGGTCATCAGCAAAATCTCAAAATCCAACAGGATCGAGCAGTTTTTAATGTAATATAAATCCAAAAGGAGCTTGTCTCTCGGTGTGGTATTGTAGCGCCCCACCACCTGTGAATAACCTGTGAGACCGGCTTTCACCTTCAAACGATAGGCAAACTCAGGGAACTCTTTTTCATATTGTACTGCAATTTCCGGCCGTTCCGGCCTTGGGCCCACAAAGGTGATGTCTCCCTTTAAAATGTTGACAAGTTGTGGTAATTCATCGAAACGCGTTCTGCGAATGAACTTGCCAATGGGTGTGATGCGGCTGTCGTTTTGTT
>CAYJNQ010000035.1:0-18843 GCA_964371725.1 uncultured Oscillospiraceae bacterium | reverse complement strand
GCAATGACATGCTCCATGCCTGCAAACTGAGCCACAACACTGTCGTTCAAGGGTTCTGTGTCAGAATTTTGGTTCTGCGTATTGGATACGGTAATCACACGCAAATCACCCCAGGCGGAGATCATTTCGTCTGTGGCTTCGCTCACAGCAATACCCAAAGACACCATCACCACAATGGCGCAAACGCCCACCACCACACCGATGATGGTGAGCACCGTGCGCCCAATTCTGCGGCGCAGGTTGTCTGTGCTAAAACGCAGAAGATCAGAGATCCTCATCGTCGTCATCCTCCAACTCTGCATCTTTTTTGGCCTTGTGGCGTTTTCTGATAATCAATACGGCTGCCAAACCACCGGCAACCAACAGCACCACCACAATCAAAATGGGCCATGCAGCAGGGCCGCTTTCCTCTTCTATGGGCATGGAGAAGCTGAAATCCATGTCCATCATCGCTTCGCCCACTTCCAATTGGAATGGCTCGCGAATTTCCTTCACCTCGCCTCGGGCGGTTTCGTAGCTGATAACAACGGTGACATCAAAGACGCCGGCTTCGTCGGCCAACATGGTTAAATCCACACTGTTTTTGGCACCTGCCACAAAGTTGCCCACATATACTTGCCCTTCTTCGGCATACACGCCCTCGCTCTCCACAGAGACAATGACGTTCGACACCGTGCTCTTGCCCATGTTGATGAGTTCCAGCGACATATAGCCGCTGCCGTCGCCGGGGCCGGCTGTGATGTAATCGATGGGGGCAAAGTTGTTCACAACAAAACGGTCGGGTTGCTGCACGGGAATGCTGATGTCAACGGCCGTGGTCACCGATTCACCCGTTAAGGCGGATACACCAGTTACATTGACTGTCACTTTATAGCTGCCATCTTCTGCGTTGGCTGCCGCATTCAATTGGAACTCCAAGGGGATGTTTTGGTTGGGGCTTGCCGTTCCGAAATAGATGGTGGAAGCACCCGAAGACAAAGTGAAATTCTGGTCCGGCACAATGGTGGCACTCACATTTTCAATGTTGTTGGCACCATTTGTGGAAAGCATGGTAAGCTGCAAGGTGAAATTGTCCCCGGCGTAAACGGTTTCATCCCCATAGCTAGCATCTTTCAGCGCAAAGCCCGTGCCGCGCACCACCTCGCTGCTACTGGAAATGGGGTCACTGCTGGAGGAACTGGAGGTAGGCACTGTGTTGTTTAACTGGATGGTGATGCTTTTCATCGGAGCAATGTCACCCAAGGGACCCTCATAAAACACATCGGCCTGAAACGTGTCTCCTGCACCGTTGTATCGTACAACAAACTCCAAATTATAATCAATGCCACCCGCTGGATTGGTGGAATAGGTAACATCAAACCCGGAGGAAACGGCCCCAACATCTCTGGGGGTGAAAGCCGTGGAGTTGCTCACAGCTTTTGGCAAAACGTCAAAGTTCAAAGGGTTTGTTTGCGGCGTGATGCGCGAATCATGCAAACGCACATGCATACTAAAAATCATACCCGGGGTGATGCTTGTAACCGCTTGTCCGCCGATGTGGGTGGAATAGGAAACCACCTGCAAATCACCACTGTTTTGAACCGGCTCCGAGGAGGAAACAGAAGACGAAATGGACACAGAATTTTCCACCGCGCCTAAAGCGGCCGGCGTGGCAGAGGCGGCAAATACCTGCATGGAATCCGCAAACAAGGTGGCCAGGGTGCCAAACAACAAAAGCGCAAGCAAAAGAACAATGCTAACAACCGATAAAAAAACTTTCCTCTTTTTCACATTCGCAAACATAATTTCCCCCAAAATCAATCATTATTTTTAGTTTGATGAGCTTTGCTTTGGATACAAGCTAAGGTTGTTCGTCATCACCAAACAAAACTTTTCTATTGTTCCGCTTCGTTTCCTCGTCCAACACCTCATTGGTAACCACCTTGCCATCGCTTAAACGAATGATACGATCACCAATGTTCGACAATTCTCGCTCGTGCGTTACCATTACGAAGGTGATGTTGCTTTCGCGCGAGCGTAAAATCATGGTTTTGAGCACCTGGATGGTGGTGTGCGAGTCCAAGTTGCCCGTGGGTTCATCGGCAAAAATAACTTTGGGTTCACCCGCAAAGGCTCTTGCAATGCCCACACGTTGCTGTTGGCCGCCGCTCATTTCGGTGGGTTTGTGCGTGAGACGCTTTTCAAGCCCCATTTCGATGAGTTCCTTTTTGGCTCTGGCTTCTCGCTTTGCACGCGACACGCCCGAAAACATCAGTGGCATGGCCACATTTTCAATGGCGGTGAGCTGAGGCAGCAAATTGTAGCTTTGAAAGATAAAACCAAGATTTTTTTGGCGAAACAATGCAAGTTGGTTTTCGTCCATCTTTGAGATTTTTTTGCCGGCAATCACCACCACACCCTTGCTTGGCTTTTCAAGGCCGGCCAACATATTGAGTAAGGTGGATTTCCCGCTGCCGGAAGAGCCGATGATACAGCAAACCTCACCGGCTTCGATGTTGATGTCCACACCGGCCAATGCTTTTACACGCTCTTCGCCAACTCTGTATATCTTTTTTAAATTTTCCGTTCTTATGATGGGCGCCATCTTCATACCTCTTCGATCATAATCATACGATTTTCAAGCTGTCAATAAAGCATCGATTGCATTGTCAAGCTGCAAAATGTCGCGGCAGGCGCCTATCCTATATAGGTGCCTTTGCGACATTTTTGTTTTTCAGAACAGGGCACTTTTCATCTGTTCTGCTTTTTTGACATTCCAATTATAATATCATACTTCATTGTTTTTTTCAATCAAAGCCTGAATCTGAGAAACAAAGGCCGTGGCAATTGCATCGCTTGGCATGCGCCAATCGCCTCTAGGGGAAAGGCTTACAGAACCCACCTTCGGCCCGTCCGGCAGGCAACTGCGCTTAAACTGTTGGCTGAAAAAGCGCCGATAAAACACGTCCATCCAACGGAGTATTTCGGCTTCGGTGTATTCTTTGCCAAAGGCGTGCAAAGCCAATTGCAGAATTTTTTTAGGGGAAAATCCGTATCGCAACATATAAAACAAGAAAAAATCGTGCAATTCATAAGGGCCAACAATTTGCTCGGTCTCTTGACTGATTTCGCCCTCTTTTGGAGGGAGCAACTCCGGGCTTACAGGCGTGGCTAAAATATCCCGCAAAACCTCGGCCAAAACCGGCAGTCGTTCTGCTTCATGTGCAACCAAAGACCGCACCAAGGTTTTGGGAATGCCCGCATTCACACCATACATGCTCATGTGGTCGCCGTTGTAGGTGGCCCAGCCCAAGGCCAGTTCCGACAAATCGCCCGTTCCCACCACAAGCCCCGCATTTTGGTTTGCCATGTCCATGAGCACCAAAGTGCGCATACGCGCCTGTGCATTTTCATAGGTGACATTCTGCAAGGTTTCGGGATGATGAATATCCAAAAAGTGCTGTCGCACAGAGGGGGTGATATCCACCTCTTGCAAATGCACACCCAGCGCCTTGCACAGGGAATGGGCATTGTTCTTGGTGCGGTTTGTGGTACCAAATCCGGGCATGGTAAGTGCCACAATGCCACTATTGTCTTTGGAAAGTAGGGAAAAAGCACGCGCTGCAACCAAGAGCGCCAGCGTGCTGTCAAGGCCACCGGACACACCCACAAAGGCGGTTTTGGCAGCGGTGTGGTCAAGGCGACGGCGCAAGCCTTCGGCCTGAATGGTTAAAATGGTTTCACAGCGTTCGCGCAAAACAGAGGGGGAGTGGGGCACAAACGGAGTTTTGGAAATGATGCGCAGCAAAGAATCGGTTTTTTCATTCAAATGAAATTCAACACGGCGATAGTCCTGTGTGTTTGCGGGAAAGGTATTGAGGCGGCAACGCTCTTGCAAAAGCAGCTCAATGTCGATGTCTGCCAGGGCAGGCTCTTGAGAAAAGGGAGGTGCTTCGCTTAGAATTTGTCCGTTTTCACAAAGTAGATGGTGGCCGGAAAACACCATGTCTCCGGTGGATTCTCCATACCCGGCATCTGCATAGGCGTAGGCGCAGCAAAGTCGGGCCGATTGGCTTTGCACAAGCATTTTTCGATAGTCTGCCTTGCCCACGGTTTCGTTGCTGGCGCTGAGGTTCAAAACAACGGTGGCACCGGCCAAGGCATGCTGCACAGAGGGCGGATTGGGCACCCAAAGGTCTTCACAAATTTCGGCGGCCACACGCAGCCCCGGCATCTCTTTACAACAAAATAACAAACGATTCGAGAAAGGAATTTCTCCGAAAGGGGGAAGGTGTAGTGTGGCATTTATCCCTTCTCCGCTATTGAACTGCCGCAATTCATAAAACTCTCCATAATTGGGCAGGTGTGTTTTGGGCACAAGCCCAAGCACAGTGCCACCGGCAATAAAGGCGGCACAATTGTAAAGTTTGCCTTCAAAACGCACCGGCAAACCCACCACCAAAAGCAGCGGCAAATGAGCTGTTTTTTGGCAAATATATTGCAGTGAATGGAGCACAGCTTCTAGCAAAGGTGTTTGAAAAAACAAATCTCCACAAGTATAGCCCGTGAGACCCAGCTCCGGTGTGAGCAAAATTTGAACTTGTTGTTTTGCATATTGTTCGGCCGCTTTCACCAGCTCCTCTGCCCGTTGTGTGCAATCGGCCAGATGCGATGGGCAGTGAATGGCCGCAATGCGAACCATAGTATCCTTCATTGTGTGTTCCCTCTGTATCATATAAATAGTAACAAACTCAAAGCCATCACCGCCATGCCGGCCACAAGCCCATACAAAGCCAAGTGGTGCTCGCCAAATTCTCTTGCAGTGGGCAGCAGTTCATCCAAACTGATGTATACCATGATGCCGGCAACGGTAGCGAAAATAAAGCCAAACATGGCCTCGTTGAAAAACGGGTATAAGATCAAGTATCCCAGCAAGGCACCGACCGGCTCTGCAAGGCCGGATAAGAAGGACAGGCGAAACGCACGCATTTTGCTGCCTGTGGCATAAAAAATCGGAACCGCCACGGCAATTCCCTCGGGAATGTTGTGAATGGCGATGGCAACGGCGATGGCAACGCCAAGGCTTGGGTCGTCTAGGGCAGCCGTGAACGTGGCCAGCCCTTCGGGAAAGTTGTGAATGGCGATGGCAAGTGCTGTGAAAAGCCCCATGCGCATAAGGTTCGACTTGTGCTCTTCGCTTTTGCCATCCATCTCTTCCACCGTGTGTACCTCATGGGGGTTTTCGGCAGACGGCACAAGGCGGTCGATGATACCGATGAAAAGGATGCCGAAAAAAAAGCCACCCACGGCTGCAAAAGACCCCAACTTCTCCCCGAATATTGCCACAAGCTCTGAATTGGCCTTGGCTAAAATTTCAACAAAAGACACATACAACATCACCCCGGCCGAAAAGCCCAGCGCAACAGAGAGAAAGCGTTCGTTTGTTTTCTTTGTAACCAGAGATAAGGCGCTGCCAATGCCCGTGGAAAGACCCGCAAATAGGGTAAGCGAAAAAGCAAACAGCAAAGAGGATATATCCATGGAAAGGTTCTCCTTTGCAAAAGGCAATTTTACGGTGAAATGTCGGCTTTGTTGCTGTCAATGGCGGTGTGCAAAACAGGGCCTTTTGCCTCTTCGCCTTGGTAGATGCTGTAGGTGTTTTTCCCTTTGTTTTTAGAGGTATATAAGGCGATATCTGCATGGTGATACAGCTCGTCAAAAGTGGTTCCATGCTGTGGTGCAATGGCAATGCCCACACTGCAAGAAACATGGCACTGGCTTATACCATCCCAAATTTTGGTGTTGTCTATACTATGGCAAAGGGCATCTGCCTTTTGTGAAACGGCATATTCCGAGGCAATGTTACGCATGAATATTAAAAATTCATCGCCACCAACGCGCCCCACCATGTCCTCATTGCGGAAAGCTGTTTTCACTTTTCGCACAAATTCACAAAGCACGGCATCCCCATATAAATGCCCCATTTTGTCGTTGACATTTTTGAAATCATCTACATCCAAAATCAACAAAACGCCCTGCCTATCCTCTTTCAAAAAAGTGGCAATACTTTTGTGTACCATGGCTTTGTTATAGGCCCCGGTAAGGGAATCTCTTTCGGCCCTATATTGCAAACTCAGCTGCTTGTGTTTTTCCTTGTCAATGTCTTTCACCAAAATAACGGCTGTCACTTCACCGCTTTCTTTATCTTGCGCCGTGTTGATAACGGTGCGCACCCAGCCGTAGTCTCCGGTTTCACGCAAACGGCGATATTCCAACACGATTTCCCTGCGCCCCTCCTCATAGGCAAAAACCAAGTGTTCGGGCATCATGGTTTCTAAAAAATGTTTTTTATCTTCCGAGTAAATGTGGTTTTTGTGCAACTCGGAAATCACAGAACTATAAGATTGCCCGTCGATGCCTAAATTCTCCTTGCCGCCTTCCGTAACTTTATACAATATGTCTTGGTTGCAGTTAAGCTCGTAGGTAATCAGGGTATCGCTCAGCATCATTTCTTTGTAGCGTCTGTCGCGGTAAAGCTCTTCTTCCAGAGTTTTGGTTTTTTCTTTGTAGATTTGCAAGGAATTGATGCGAACCAAAAACAGAAAGCCAAGATACATACCACACAACATTACAAAAGACACAAGAATTTCATTGATGATTAAGGCGATTTCTCTTGTCTCGGTGGAAAAAATGCTTGTGTTCACAACCATAAAAAAAACAAATAAACCAAATAGGACATTTAAAAACAGAATTTGCTCTTTGTTTGCACAAATAATGCTGTAGTACTTGGCGGGAATCAACTGCTTTACACAGAAGGTACACACAGACAAAACCAAAGTGGTGAAAGCCAAAATGTGATACAAATAGGTGCTGCTTAGCAGGGCGTTAAAGGATAGGCCTGTTTGCAAGGAATAAAACGATAGGGTGATGGCAAAAGCGGACATGACATGCAAAATAATGGCAAGCGCGCACATGAAAACGCTGAACACATTGAGATATTCATAACGAAACAGAAAGTCTAAAACATAAAACGACAAAAGAAGCAAATAAACAATACCAAGCTTGCCTTGTGTGAAATGAAGGCTTGTCAGTGCTAAAAAAGCATAGATCAGAGCCGAAATTATATGGGAATATATTTTGAATTTTCGCTTCACCAAAATACGGTCAATTAAAAAACATATCGACATACCATGGGTAAAAAATCCAACAAAAGCGGGCACTTGTAACAACAGGTCGTTTTGTGGCATGGTTTCCCTCCGTGCAGTTTGTAAGTGCAACTGTAAAATTTTCAATTGGAATGATTTATATTCTCTTGTTGAATTTGGATTTAAATTTGGATTTATTTGATAACAATACTATACTACTATAATTATAGATGAAAATAAGCACAGATTCAAGCAAGGAACTCGAAAAACATCAAAAACAAGAAACGGCCGGAAAGCAATTGCCTCGGCCGTTTCTAAAAGTTCCTTGTAATTGTGTGCCTAGAGTGTTCCGAAGCCGGCTAAAATCCATCCACACCCTCTGCTATTATATGGATAAACCTAAACAGGCAAAGTGGCAAAACCCGCTTCAAGCTCTGCATCGGTGGGGATATAGTCGCGCATCTCACCTTCGTTGTAACTCATATAGGCTTTCATGTCAAAATATCCCGTGCCGGTAAGGCCGAACAAAATGGTTTTTTCTTCTCCGCTCTCTTTGCACACCAGGGCTTCGTTGATAGCGGCACGGATGGCATGGGCACTTTCCGGTGCAGGCAAGATGGCCTCGTGTTTGGCGAATAAAGTGGCTGCATCGAAAACAGCGGTTTGCTCAACACTGCACGCTTCCATGTGACCTTGGTGATACAACTCTGACAAAACAGGAGCCATGCCATGGTAACGAAGCCCACCCGCATGGTTTGGTGCAGGCATAAAACCGGAACCCAATGTGTACATTTTGGCCAGTGGGGTCATGTGGCCCGTGTCGCAAAAGTCATAGGCATAGCGCCCCCGTGTCATGCTGGGGCAAGAGGCCGGTTCTACGGCAAGAATACGAGGGTTTGCCACACCGGAGAGTTTGTCTTTCATATAGGGGGCAATCAGACCACCCAAATTCGAGCCGCCGCCGGCGCAACCGATAACCAAATCCGGATATTCGCCCAAATCATCCATGGCCGTTTTGGCTTCAAGGCCAATTACACTTTGGTGCAAAACCACCTGATTGAGCACCGAGCCCAGCACATAGCGGCAACTATCGGTGCCAACTGCTTTTTCCACAGCCTCGGAAATGGCACATCCCAAACTGCCTCCTGTGCCGGGATGATCCTTCAAAATAGTACGGCCCACTTGTGTGGTTTCGCTTGGGCTTGCCACAACATTTGCACCATAGGTTTCCATCACCGCTTTTCGATATGGTTTTTGCTCATAGCTCACCTTCACCATGAACACATTCAAATCTACCCCATAAAAAGCACAGGCCATCGACAGCGCCGTTCCCCACTGGCCGGCACCGGTTTCCGTGGCAAGAGAATGAAGCCCCTGCTCTTTGGCATAGTATACTTGCGCGGCTGCACTGTTGAGCTTATGGCTGCCGGAAGTGTTGTTTCCTTCGAACTTATAATAAATTTTAGCCGGTGTTCCCAGCGCTTTTTCCAGCTGGTGGGCACGCATAAGCGGGGAAGGGCGGTACATCTTATAATAATCTAAAATTCCCTGTGGGATGTCGATGTAAGGTGTGGTGTCGTCCAGCTCTTGCTTTGCAAGCTCATCGCAGAAAATAGGGGTCAGTTCCTCTAAGCTTAAGGGTTGTTTTGTGCCCGGGTGCAAAAGCGGTTCCGGCTTTTTGTTCATAAATGCACGCAGGTTCAACCATTGCTTTGGCAATTGCGCTTCGGTTAAATAAGTTTTATAAGGTATGTTTTTCATGTTTATACAAGCTCCTTTTGTGTAATTGTGTTGGTTTTCATTCTTTTATCGGCCCGTGTTAGCATTGCCATCGAAAAGCCAAAATAAACATAATTGTGCTCCTTTTAACCAAAATAAAAAAAACTCTTGCCCCAACGAAGGGACAAGAGAAATAAACTCCTGCGGTACCACCCAATTTGGCGAAAAATCGCCCACTTTTACGCACTATCATATGCGCGCCACCTAGATAACGGGTTTGGCCACCCCGTCGGCTACTACTTTTGTCTTTCGACAATTTCGGGCCGCCCTCCTGTAGGTCCATTCATTTTTGTGCGCAAGGCAACCCTCTCACCATAAGGTCGCTCTCTTGGCTCCGCCTTCAAAAATTACTCTTCCCAGTCAACGGTTTCTCAAAATATGTTGAAAGTATAGCACAGCTCAAAAAGGATGTCAAGAAAAAACGCGAACATTTCGTGAAGAGGTGCGCCTGCATATAGAATGGCGTTTTTATGTTGACAAAGGTGGAAGAAGCAGATACGATGAAAGAAACAAACAATAAAAAGCTTGTTTGTTTCCATCAAAATGTATGCCAAAACCTGCTGTTCAGATGATTGAAGTGTCACCATCGCCTTAATAGCCAAAAGGAGCGTGTTTTTGATGAAGAGAAAAGTAGGAATTTTAACAGCCGGCGGAGATTGCCCCGGCCTGAATGCCACCATTCGCGGTGCAGCGAAGGCTTTGTACGAGCGCATGGGCGGTGATGTGGAAATTGTGGGGATACGAAACGGTTTTTCCGGCCTTATCAACGGCGACTATTCCGAAATGACACCCTGTGATTTTTCCAATTTGCTCACACGGGGCGGCACCATTTTGGGCACGGCTCGCACACCGTATAAACTTATGCGTGTGGTGGAAAAGAGCGGGGTGGACAAAGTTTCGGAAATGAAAAAAACATATCACAACCTCGGCCTGGATGCCCTATTATGCTTGGGCGGAAACGGCACACACAAAACGGCCAATTTGTTAAGTGAAGAGGGGTTGAACATCATCGGCCTGCCCAAAACCATCGACAACGACATTTGGGGCACCGATGTCACCTTCGGTTTTCACACGGCCGTGGACATTGCCACCGAGGTGATTGACCGCATCCATACAACAGCCTCCAGCCATCACCGTGTGATGGTGATTGAACTCATGGGCAACAAGGCGGGTTGGCTTACATTGTACAGCGGCATCGCCGGAGGGGCCGACATCATTTTAATCCCCGAAATGCCCTATGACCTAGACAATGTGGTGAAAGCCATTCAAAAACGCAATGCCTCCGGCAAGAGCTTTTCCATTTTGGCCGTGGCCGAAGGTTGCTTTGACATCCATGAGAGCAAAATGAAACGCAAGGATTGGATGGAACGACGCAAAGAAAGCGCTTACTTGAATGCGGCAGAACGACTGACCGATGAAATAGAAGAAATCACGGGATTTCAAACACGTCTTGCCGTTCCCGGGCACATTCAGCGAGGGGGAACCCCCTCTGCTTATGACCGCTTACTCGCCACACAGTTCGGCACCCATGCGGCGCAGCTTGTGGAAAACGAACAATATGGTGTAACCGTTGCCCTTCGCAACAATGCCATTGTAAGCAACCCACTTTCAGACGTTGCCGGTAAAACCAAATTGGTTACCGATGATTGTGATTTGATTGCCGTGGCTCGACGTATGGGCCTGTCTCTCGGTTAGATACACGCTGTGAAAAAAGAAAGGAAATTCTATGTCAAATTACGATGTATCGCTTTCTGTGCTTGTAAAGCAACTAAACTTAACACCATTTCACTTGCCTTGTGATGCGGATGAAATAAAAATCACGGCACCGGAGGTGAACCGTCCCGGTTTTCTGTTAACCGGATACGAAGAATTTTTTGACACAAACCGCATTCAAATTTTGGGCAATGCCGAAATGGGTTATTTGAAGCAGCGCTCGAGTGAAATGCGGTATATGCGGCTTAAAACCTTGTTTTCCACAAATCCGCCGGCCATTGTGCTTACGGGCGACGCACAGCCTTCGAGCGACCTTTTGGAATTGGCTGAAAAATATAAGGTTCCGCTTCTTGGTTCTGCAGAGGCATCCACAGCCTTTATGAATGCGGTGCTCTCTCTTTTAAGCGTGGAGCTCGCGCAGCGTGTTACACGGCACGGTGTTTTGGTGGATGTGTATGGCGAAGGGGTTCTCATCATGGGGGAATCGGGTGTGGGCAAAAGCGAAACCGCTGTGGAATTGCTCAAACGCGGCCATCGCCTCATTGCAGACGATGCCGTGGAATTGCGCAGGGTGTCTAACCGAACCATCTATGGACAAGCGCCGGAGAACATTCGCCATTTTATTGAGCTACGCGGTGTAGGCATCATCAATGTGGGGCGCATTTTTGGTGCGGGTGCTGTAAAAAAAACACAAAGCATTGATTTGGTTGTCGAGCTGGAGCCTTGGAACAAGCACAAAAATTACAGCCGAACCGGCCTTGAAAACAACACCATTGAAATTTTGGGGCTTAAAATTCCGCTCACCGTCATCCCGGTGATGCCGGGACGTAATTTGGCTGTCATCGTGGAAATTGCGGCAATGAACAACCGCCAAAAGGCCATGGGCTACAATGCGGCATTCGAATTGCTCAATCAATTGGGTTTAACGAATGACATCCCTCAAGCGGAAGAGGTAAAATTGACGTGAAAAAAAACAACCCCATTCAGATAGTAGCCGATTTGCACACACACACCATGGTTTCTTCTCATGCCTTTTCTACACTCAAGGAAATGACCGACAGAGCCCATTCCTTGGGTCTTTCGGCCATGGCTGTGACCGAGCACGCCATGGCCGTTCCGGATTCCCCACATGAATGGTATTTTTTCAATTTGCTTCGTATGCCTTCCACTTTGGAAAACGGGCTTCTTTTACTAAAAGGCGTGGAAGCAAACATTGTGGATAAAAGCGGCCAATTGGATATGAGTGAAGCACTGCTTTGTGATATGGATTGGGTAATCGCCTCCATCCATGGACATTGCATGGCCCCTTTGTCGGAGGAAATGGCCACGCAGCTTTGGCTTCATGTTGCCCAAAACCCCTATGTAGACATGATAGGCCACAGCGAGGAAGGGCGCTGGAAATATGATTATGAGCGTGTGGTTCCTATGTTTGCAAAGCATCACAAAGTGGTAGAGCTCAACGGGAATTCACCGCAAGTACGCAGTGGGAACAAGGAGAATTTAAAAGAGCTTTTACAATGTTGTAAGCGTTATGGGGCGAAAATCGCAGTTTGCTCCGATGCTCATTCTATCTATGATTTCGAAAATTACGATTGGGCTCTTACTTTGCTGCAAGAACTTGAGTTCCCGGTAGAGCTCGTTGTGAACAGCTCTATGGAACGCTTAAAAGAAGAGCTTTTTTTGCACGGCAAGGCAATTGCAAAAAAAATGTAAAACAAAAGAAAACACAGGAATAAAACATGACATGGAACAAAGCCGAGGCGGAGCATGCCCTGCAAAGGGCGGGTGTGCTTTTTAGAAAAGATGAGCCGATGCACAAACATACGAGTTTTCAAGTGGGTGGCCCCGCCGCTTTTTTTTGTTTGCCCGAAACCGTTTCACAGCTGGTTTCTGTTTTGGAAATTGTGCACAGGCAACAAATACCATCCAGCTTAATTGGGCGAGGCAGCAATGTGATTTTCAAAGACAATGGGTATGAAGGGTTTGTAATTATGCCCACAGAGAACGAATTTTCTGCCCTGCAAAAAACACAGGACGGCTTTTGGGCCGGAGCCGGTGTTTCTTTGGCAACACTTTGTAAATATGCACAGCAGGCAGGTTTATCCGGCCTTGAGTTTGCCTATGGCATCCCCGGTTCTGTGGGCGGTGGCATTTATATGAATGCCGGTGCCTATGGGGGAGAATTGCGCGATGTGCTGGCCGAAGTACTGGTGCTGGATGAAGATCTCAAAAAACATATTTTGCCGGTTTCTGCTTTGGATATGGGATACCGTAGCTCCTGCTTTCAGCACAAAAACTGGGTTGTTTTGCAGGCGCGCTTCGCCCTGAACCCGGGAGATCCAAAAGAAATTTCGGCAAAAATGCAGGCGGTTATGGAAAAAAGAAAATGCAGCCAACCGCTGGATTTCCCAAGCGCCGGCAGTGCATTCAAACGCCCACCAGGGGCCTTTGCGGCTGCCCTTATTGAGCAGTGTGGTTTGAAAGGAAGGCGTGTTGGAGATGCGGCCGTAAGCGAAAAACACAGTGGGTTTATCGTGAATGTGCATAAAGCCACTTGCCAAGACATTCTCACCTTGGCCGACGAAGTGGCCAAGGTGGTGCACGAGCAAACCGGTTATATTCTGCAAAAAGAATTCCAAGTGTTGGATGTGTGAAAAGGAACGAAGCATGAGTTTTTCTGAACAAGTCAAAAGAGAAATTGCCTCGCAAGAAATCGAGCGCCCTTGTTGTTGCACAGCGGCCGCCTATGGTGTTGTTTGTTTTTCTAAAAGCTTCGATAAAAAAGAGCTTTCCTTGCATACAGAGCGTGTGTTTGTGGCAAAGTGGGTAAAAAAAGTGATGCTCGGAGCCGGCATTCAAGGAAAGGTTTTTGTGCGTGGTGAAGATAAAGGCAGCTATGAATTCAAAGTAAGTGACCCTTTTGAAATCGAAAAAACACTGGCACTGTTTGGATATAGTGGTGAAGAGACAAGCCTGCGCATTCAGAAAAACAATTTCATGTGCAACCGCTGTTATTCACATTTTTTTGCTGCAGCATTTATGGTGGCAGGCATGGCTGTGGATCCGCATAAAGGATATTGCCTTGAATTTTTAACACAAAGATTTTGTCTTTCGCAAGATGTTGCAGAGCTTTTTAAAGAACAGGGATTTACACCCGGAAAAACCGTGCGCAAGGGCATGAATGTTTTGTATTTTAAAGCAAGCGAACGTGTGGAAGATTTGCTCACCACCATGGGTGCTTCCCAAAGTGCCTTGGAAATTATGCAATTGAAGGTATATAAAGATGTGCGAAACAGGGCCAATCGCATCACCAATTGTGAAACGGCCAACATTGATAAAACGGTACAGGCAAACCGAGAGATTTTGCACGCCATTGCCTACTTAGAGAAAACGGGCCATTTGCAAGCGCTGAGCCCCTCTTTGCAAGAAGCCGCTATTCTGCGAAAAAAATACCCGGATGTTTCCCTTTCTGAACTTGTGGAATTATCGGCTGAGCCCATTTCAAAATCGGGTTTGAGCCACCGTTTTCAAAAATTGAAAGAAAAGGCGCACGAGCAAAAGGAAAAACATATCCCCGCGCCTTAGTTGGAGAGCTATTATGCCGGACTTTGTTCATTTGCACTTGCATACACAATATAGTTTGCTCGATGGCGCCTGCCGGATAGAGCGCCTGTTTCAACATCTGTCGTCCCTTGGGCAAAGCGCGGTGGCCATTACCGACCACGGCGCCATGTTTGGTTGTGTCGATTTTTACAAACAGGCAAAAAAACACGGCATAAAACCCATTATTGGCTGCGAAGTGTATGTGGCCAACCGCAGCCGTTACGACAAAGTGAGCCATATGGACGGGAACTATCACCTGGTTTTGCTTTGTAAAAATGAGCAGGGATATCAAAATTTAATCAAGATGGTTTCGGCCGGATACACCGAGGGATTTTATTCAAAACCACGCATTGATGATGAATTGCTTATTCAACATCACGAGGGGCTTGTCTGCCTATCGGCCTGCCTTGCCGGCGAAATTCCGCAAAGATTGCTTTCGGGTGATTATGAAAAGGCCAAAGAAAGGGCCCTTTGGTTTCAAACTTTATTCGGCAAAGATAATTACTATTTAGAGATACAAGACCATGGCCTGGCCGATCAAAAAACGGTATTACCCCGCTTGGTGCGCCTATCGGAGGAAACCGGTATCCCCTTGGTGGCCACAAACGACGCACATTACCTAAGCAGGGAAGATGCGCAAATGCAAGGCATCTTGGTGTGTATTCAAACGCAAAAAACCGTGAACGACGAGGATCGGCTGGAATTTGAAACGGATGAATTCTATGTAAAAAGTGGCGACGAAATGCAGGCCTTATTTTCTGCATGGCCGAGTGCGTGTGACAATACCGTAAAAATTGCAAATATGTGCGGGTTCGATTATGAGTTTGGTGTTACAAAATTGCCGGAATTTCAAGCGCCGAACGGGGAGGATAACGAACTCTATTTTCAGCGGCTTTGTCGGGATGGATTGCGGGCACGCTACGGGGAAAATCCACCCAAAGAAGCGGTGGAGCGGCTGGAATTTGAAACCAGTGTAATCAGCCGTATGGGATACACCACCTATTATCTCATCGTGGCCGATTTCATTCGCTATGCAAAAGAACAAGGGATTTCGGTGGGGCCCGGCCGTGGCAGTGGCGCCGGTAGCATTGCCGCTTATTGCATGGGTATCACCGGAATCGATCCCTTGCGGTATCAGCTTTTGTTCGAGCGTTTTTTAAATCCGGAACGCATTTCCATGCCGGATTTTGACATCGACTTTTGTTATGAGCGCCGCGGTGAGGTGATCGACTATGTGGTGCAAAAATATGGCGCCGACCATGTGGCACAAATCATCACATTCGGTACGATGGCGGCCAGAGCTGCCATTCGTGATGTGGGCCGTGTTTTGGATATTCCCTATCAAAAGGTGGATGCAGTAGCCAAAATGGTGCCCATGGAACTGAAAATGACTTTGGATCGAGCCCTCAAAGTATCGAAACCACTGGCAGAGGCCTGTGAAAAAGACCCGGAAATATATAAACTCATCGACATTGCGCAAAAATTAGAGGGCATGCCAAGGCATGCCTCTACACATGCTGCCGGGGTGGTCATCACGCCAAAAGCAGCCAGCGAGTATGTGCCCCTATCGACAAATGAGGGGGCTGTGGTTACACAATTCCCGATGACGACCATTGAAGAACTTGGCCTGCTTAAGATGGATTTTCTTGGCCTGCGCACTTTAACTGTGATTGCCGATGCAGAGAAAATGGTGCGTGCGAAAAACAGCATGTTTTCGATAGAAGATGTGCCCCTCGATGATGAAGCGGTGTTTGCCTTGCTTTCCTCCGGTGAAACAGATGGCGTGTTTCAGCTGGAATCCAGCGGAATGAAACAAACGCTTACCCAGCTAAAGCCGCGCTCCATCGAGGATGTAATCGCCCTCATTTCGCTTTATCGTCCGGGCCCGATGGACTCTATTCCGATGTATATTAAAAACCGTCACGACCCCAGCTTGGTGCACTATAGCACAGAAAAATTGGCCCCCATTTTGGATGTTACCTATGGCTGTATTGTATATCAAGAGCAGGTGATGCAAATTTTCCGCGAGCTGGCCGGTTTTTCTTATGGGCAGGCAGATTTGGTGCGCAGAGCGATGAGTAAAAAAAAGCATGATGTAATGGAGCAACAGCGTTCTGTATTTATTCATGGTAGCCAGGAGGAGGACAACGCCTGTCCCGGTTGTGTGCGCAATGGCATTCCCCCCGAAGTTGCCAACAAAATATTCGACGATATGAGCAGCTTTGCCTCCTATGCCTTCAACAAGTCTCACGCGGCCGCCTATGCCGTTGTGGCCTACCAAACCGCCTATTTGAAGT
Source organism: uncultured Oscillospiraceae bacterium (assembly GCA_964371725.1). Lineage (GTDB taxonomy): Bacteria > Bacillota > Clostridia > Oscillospirales > Ruminococcaceae > JAAYCI01. The sequence continues at coordinate 2,327 of CAYJNQ010000035.1, read as the reverse complement.
GCCACCATCCGCGTGAGTTCATGGCCGCGTTGATGACCAGTGTGCTGGATTTTACAGGCAAAGTAATTGGCTACATTGCGGAAAGCGAGCGCATGGGCATTCCGGTTTTGCCACCGGATATCAATGTGAGCCAAACCGGTTTCACCGTGGAGGGAGAGAAAATACGCTATGGCCTGTCGGCTTTGAAAAATGTGGGCCGCCACCTCATAGAGCTTGTGGTTTTAGAGCGAACGCAAAAAGGCCCTTACCGTTCTTTGTATGATTTTTGCAAACGTATGCTCGCCCATGGCTCGGAAATGAACAGACGTGCTATCGAAAGTTTCATAAAGAGTGGAGCTTTCGACCATCTTGAGAAAAACCGGAAAGCGATGGTGCTTTCTCTGGAGGGCATCCTCAAAAGTGTAGATAAAGACCGTAGAAACAATTTGGAAGGGCAGCTTAACTTGTTTGATACCATGGACTCTGAGCAAAATAGGCCACAGTATCATATGCCGGATTGCGAAGAATTTCCAAATGAAATGTTATTACAACAGGAAAAAGAGGTAAGCGGACTGTTTTTGTCTGGCCATCCGTTGGATAAATACAAAGAAAACATCCGTCGGCAAGCAAGTACCCAAATTCAAAAATTGTTGGCCGAAGAAGCAGAAAAAATTGATGAGATGAAGGTTTCTTTGGTTTGCATCATTGTAAAGGTAAAATACCATACAACAAAAAATAACGATTTGATGTCTTTTTGCGAAATCGAAGATTTAACAGGTAATATGGAACTTTTGGTGTTTCCCAAAGTGTTGTTGGCGGCCGGTGATTTGGTGAAGGAAAATAGCCCGGTTTTGGTGCAAGGGCGTGTATCCGGCAAGGAGGAAGAAGCGCCCAAGATATTGGCAGACAGTATATTGCCGATAGAGTGTGAAAATACCGAGGAAGGGAACAGCGGAAAGCCGAAACTTACCAAACCTGCTGAAGAACAGGATTTGCGCTTGTACATTCGCGTGCCCTCGAAGGAAAGCAAAGAATTTCACATGGCCGAGAATTTATTTCATATTTTTGAAGGAGATATACCTGTTTTTGTGCGTTTTTCCGATAGTGGAAAAATGGTGAAAACACCGCCTCATATGTGGACACTGAACAACAAAACCTTACTTTTAGAGCTGCAAAATTTGCTTGGTGAAGAAAATGTTGCCTTGCGGTAGTGGCAACCTGGGAATTGTAAAACTTTGTATTTGGCTATACCTTTTTGTGGTTTTGTGGTAAAATATACCTGTGTACCAACTCTATAAACCAAGAACTGGAGTGAAAAAAATGGCTGAGTCAGAAATCAAAAGAATCGGTGTTTTAACCAGTGGCGGAGATGCACCCGGTATGAATGCGGCCATTCGTGCGGTTGTTCGTTCGGCCTTAAGCAAAAACATGAAGGTGTTTGGTGTGCGGCATGGCTATAACGGGCTTATTGAAGACGACATAGAGGAATTGCACATACGCAGTGTGTCTGAAATCATTCACCGTGGTGGCACCATGCTCTACACTGCCAGAAGTCCGGAATTTTTAACCTTGCAAGGCCAGCAAACAGCGGCCGCCAATTGCAGAAAACATGGGCTTGATGCCATGGTGGTGATTGGTGGAGACGGTTCCTTCCGTGGCGCAATGGATTTATCTGCCCAAGAAATTCCTTGTGTGTGTATCCCCGGCACCATAGACAACGACATTGCCTGTACCGATTATACCATTGGTTACGATACGGCCATGAACACGGTTTTGGATATGGTGGATAAACTGCGAGATACCATGCTGAGCCATGACCGTTGCAGTGTGGTGGAAGTAATGGGGCATACAGCCGGCTATATCGCGGCCAACATCGGCCTTGCTGTGGGTGCCTTGGTGGCCATTGTGCCGGAGTATCCTGTGGATGTGGACAACGACATTGTGGCCAAAATGAAGTTTACAAAAAAGATGGGAAAACGCCATTTTATTATTGTTGTGGCAGAGGGTGCGGCCCGCGCGGATGCCTTGGCAAAAGAAATTGAAGAAAAATCCGGTATTGAGTCACGGCCTACGGTGCTGGGGCATGTGCAGCGTGGCGGTTCCCCCACAGTGCGAGACCGTGTGGCGGCAACGCGTTTTGGTTATCAAGCGGTAGAGCTTTTGTCGAAGGGCATTTCCGACAGAGTGATTGGAATGCGCTCAGACGAACTCATCGATTACGATATCAAAGAAGCACTTGGCATGAAAAAGCAGTTGGATAAAACTTTGCTGGAAATCAATGCAATCTTATCGGTATAAGTAATGCCTGCTGAATAAACCCCTGCAGAGTTTATTCAGCCCCACCGCCT
>CAYJNQ010000034.1:0-18896 GCA_964371725.1 uncultured Oscillospiraceae bacterium | reverse complement strand
TAGATATCGTTGCATATTATTTGTTTTTTTCGGCCTTTCTCGTTTTTTTTATTTTTTGTTGCACGACCAAGACGGAGGATTTTCATGGCAGTTTATCATACTGAATCCCTATTTTGCACCCAAAACAGCCTCGCCGCACCCTACCTTTTTTCCTTTTCTTATCCTTGGCAGGCTTTGGAGGGACTGGGTGATGCTATTTTGGAGTTGGGTGCACAACTCAGCGAAGCTTTGTTCTACCAAACGGCAACGGATGTATGGATTGCAAAAGATGCCCACATTGCCCCCAGTGCCTCTATCAGTGGGCCCTGTATCATTGACAGGGGCGCAGAAATTCGGCACTGCGCTTTTATTCGGGGAAATGCCCTGGTTGGAAAGGGTTCCGTTGTCGGCAACTCCACTGAGCTGAAAAATGTTCTTCTTTTCGATGGTGTGCAAGTTCCCCACTACAATTATGTGGGCGATTCGATTTTGGGGTATAAGGCCCATATGGGGGCCGGGTCCATCACCTCCAATGTAAAAAGCGACAAAAGCCTTGTTGTTATCAAAACAGATGATGGCAATTTGGAAACCGGACGCAAAAAAGTGGGTGCCATTTTGGGAGACTATGTGGAAGTTGGCTGCAACAGTGTGCTCAACCCCGGCAGTGTTCTTGCCCCCCACTGTATGGTTTACCCCACCAGCTGTGTTCGCGGCATAGTGCCCCCTTGGCACATATGGAAAAACACGGGCGAACTTGTGAAAATGCAGAGCGGTTCTGACGTTTCTCCTTCGAAAAACAAATGATTTTGGCTTCGTTGTTTTTATTTCACTTTGCATATACATTATAAGCATTCCGAATTGATTTATCACTCGTTTTCCTATTATTTCCTCTTTTTCCCACCGCATGAATTCAATTTTTCATGAAATAAATATAGTTAACCAAAATCACATTTTAAGCGTATGAAGGAGTTCACTTATGGCAAGATTGTTTGGAACCGATGGCATTCGGGGTTTGGCAAACAAAGATATTACAGCCGAGCTGGCCATGCATATTGGCCGTGCAGCCGCAGCTGTGCTTACAAAGGGGCGGCGGCGGCGGCCCTTGGTGCTGATTGGCAAGGACACACGCATTTCTTCGGATATGCTGGAAAGCGCTTTGGCCGCCGGGCTTTGTTCTGTGGGGGCCGATGTATACAGTGTTGGTGTTGTGCCAACACCGGCCGTAGCTCATCTTGTAAAGCAGTATAAGGCCGATGCCGGTATTATGATTTCTGCCAGCCACAACCCTTACACATACAATGGCATCAAACTCTTCAGTGGCGACGGCTTTAAGTTGCCGGATTATCTGGAGGAGCGAATCGAAAGTTGTGTGTTGGATAAAACCGAGGAACCTTGCCTTGCCAGCAATGACAATTTAGGTGCATTATCCTATAAAAAAGACGCTGTGCGAGATTATATTGAGCATTTGCTAACCAGTTTACCCACCAATTTGGAGGGTTTGCGCATTGTTGTTGATTGTGCAAATGGTTCCGCTTCCAAAACAGCGCCACTCTTATTTCAAGAACTCGGTGCAGATGTCACTTTTTTGGCCAACGAGCCGGATGGCCTGAATATCAATGAGCAGTGTGGTTCTACCCACATGGACACTCTGCAGAAATTCGTAGTCGAAGGCCACTATGACGCCGGCATTGCCTTCGATGGAGATGCAGACCGTTGCCTTTGCGTTGATGAAAAAGGCAATATCATAGATGGCGATTTTATTATGGCCATTTGTGCTTTGGATATGAAACAGCGCGGAAAACTGCGCCAAAACACCGTTGTTGGTACCATCATGACCAACATGGGTTTTAACAAGTTTTGCGAAGAGCAGGGCATCCATTTTGTGGCCACGAAAGTGGGCGACCGCTATGTATTGGAAGAGATGGAACTGGAGGGCTACCGCTTTGGCGGCGAACAGAGTGGCCACGTGATTTTCCGCGATTTTTCCACGACGGGCGACGGTCAACTTACAGCCATTCAACTGCTTTGTCATATGCGCAGCAGCGAAAAAACATTGTCAGAGCTTGCCGGTGTGATGAAGCGTTATCCCCAAGTGATGGAAAACATTCGTGTTTCTCCGGAGGGAACGCTGGCTTTTTACAACAACGAGGCCGTGCGTTCTATCATTGAGCAGCAGAAGGAGCTCCTCGGTGACGAGGGACGTGTAGTTGTGCGTGTTTCTGGCACAGAACCCCTGATTCGTGTGATGGCTGAAGGCCTTGATTTAAAAACCATTCAAAAATGCACCCGTGACATTGTGTCTGTGGTGAAAAAAGAATTGACTTAATTTTCTTTTATTATTTGCTATTTTCGAATTAATATTGAAGTTTCACCCACTTCCTATCCCCTGTGTTTTCGATGTGCTTCCTCTGGAAATATATCGTTTTTACGATTCTATTTTATCTCAAAAATGCCGAAAATTGTTCTAAAAATGAGGTTTTAATTCAAGAAAAATAACTTCAAGTTCAACATTTCATCGGCCCAATTATTCTCTTTTTTCGAATATTTCACCTGGATTTTCTTGCCATTAAATGCCTGCTAAAAAATGATATTATGCATTGATATCGTCCTCTATTAAACAATAAAAGAGCATCTTCAAGTGTACTTGAAGACGCTCTTTTCCTTTTTCTATATGTATTCTCATTTATACATATTTAATAAAGCTGGCAAACTCAACCTTCCGCTTTATAGCTCCACCACTTCGCCGGGTGCTAAAATATACAGATTTTGTCCCAATGCTCCTGTGTTCCCGGCAGTTGCCGTGCTTGTAAAGATGTCTCCTGCACGTGTCATGCCAAGGGGCTCTCCGGCATAGTTCAACTCTGTTGTTCCCTCCTGCGTAAAGCTCAATGCCATGACATCGTCCCCTAGAAAATCGGTGCTGTCGCTGTATAAAACTTCCATGGCTAAGGTACCACCATTGTTCACATAGGTACCGGTCATCACGGCAAGCCGTCCATCGCCCAGGTTGGTGCGAAATACAAAACCGCCACCTTCCGATAACTCCAAGGTTGGTGCCCGGTCATCCGGGTAGCGTTCTTCGTCGTATGCCACATAGGTTCCGGCTGGATTGCTTGCGGCCGCTTCCGGTGCAGCGGCTTGCACCTCAGATGCAGCCGGGGTTGTCTGCCCATCGGACACAGCGGAAGCAGACGACGATGCACTGTTTGACACAGCTGTATCCGCACTGTCCGATGTTGCCTGTGAAGCTTCTGCCTGAATACCGCTATTCATCATAAGCAGAATGCCCACGGCCAAAATCCCGTTAAAAATTGTTTTTTTCATAATTTCACCTTTTTTTGAATTTATAGGAATTCTATCGTTTTATGCTGCCTGTAATCATACGCAAAATCTTTTGCTTGATTGGCAGCATTTTGGAAACCCCACCGACTATTCTAGCTTTTTACAAGCGTCTTTTCATACACATAATCATCCATCACAAACCCCGCGCCAATATCAACACATTGCTCCCTTATCCTTTGGAATCCCTCTTTTTCATAGGCTGCTATTGCGCGCTCATTCCCCTTATTAACGGTAAGCCAAATGCTGATGCAAGCATACATGGCCCCCAATGAATTGGCTTTGTTCATCAGGCTTTGTGCCAATCCTTGCCCCCGATATTCTTTTAAAATATAGATTTTGCTAAGGTAAAGTTGCCGGTCTTGCACTTGCACGCCCATGTAGGCCACAGCCCTGTTCTCATTTTTCACCAAATAATAATGATAGGACTGTTCCTTTATTTGTTTTTCGATTTCTTGTGGGGATTGGAACTTATCCACCATGTATTCAATTTGCTGCAAAGACAGCAGCTCTGCGTAACATTCGTGCCAAACTGCATCGGCCAATTCTGCCGTTTTTTGAATATCCTCTAATGTTTTCACTTCTACGATTTCCATGTTTTGTTGTTTCCACCCCCGTTGCGGTTTTTGCCTTGCATTTGTGGACATCCAATTCACCCTCACTTGCATGCCCCTCGGGTCTCCTCACAAGTTATGACTTTTCCCTTCCCTGAAGAGACAAGGCCTTTTGAAGGGGGCGCCCCACAAATAAAGCCACCACTGCACCCACAATGGCCTCGGGTACACCGTTGGTCAATATGGTAAAGCCTACAATCATTCCAATTGCCTGCCCCACTGCAGTGGCATAAGCCTCACCGAAAAACAGCCAGATACCACCCATCACACCCAAAGTGTTCACCCAGCTTCCCAAAAAACCGGCCAACCCATATTGTAGCCAATTGGCACACTTTCTTTTTTGTAAAAACCTGTGCACCAAGCCCGATACCGTGCCCACCAAAACACGGGGCACAATGCAAATCAACACACTGCCCAAGTTGCCGGAGATATCCAAAAATGAATGCGCCGGGCTGAACACAAAAGCCACAAGAGGCATCGGGGGCATAAAAGTCCATATAATTAAACTAAATATACCGGTGCAAAGCCCCATCAAACTGCCCACCCACGGCCCCATTAAGATGGCTGTTAAAATAACCGGAACATGGGCCAGTGTTGCCACAATGGGACCAAGCGCCGGCAAAGAGCCCAGCGGTGTAAAGCAGAAGATGGCTTCCAGCGCCAATAAAATAGAGAACTGTACCAAAAAACGAGTTTTTTTACTAACCCTCATACATCCATTCCTTTATCACATTTGTGGTTGCTCTTACTCATCTTAATCATAGTACAGCTTTCCTTATTTGTAAAGTAAACTTTGATATTTTTATCTTCGCCTTTATCGAAGATTCGTTCAATATCTTTTTACAACAAAATTTTTGGTGAAAACACATAGAAAAGTGGCGTCTGCATAGGCAAACGCCACTTTTCTGAAGAGGAAGGGAAAAAGAAGGAACTTCGATTGTCTGGCACAAAACAACCGAAATCGGGGGTAAGAAAAGCCGCTTTGCGTATGAGCACGCCTTTTCTTACCCCTACTATACCATTTTTTATATGTAAATGTTTGTAGAAATTCGTAGGCTTAAAAAAGTTTTTTGCTATATGTGTGCTACTCTTCTTTGTTTGCCTTGGCAGCAAAACGGAAAATATCGGCAATTTCCTTTTCTCCCAACACTTTAACGCCGCCAATGCTTCTTTTGCCAAAATAGGTACACCTTGCGGCAAGGTCTTTTATTTCATCCTCCGTCAGCTCAATACCCGCTTCTGAGATGTTCGTGGGCAATTCCAGGGACCAGAAATATTCTTCCATTTCCTCTATTCCGGCCAATGCTGTTTCTTCCTCGCTGTCCATCGGCTCTATTTCCAGCACTTGCTCGGCCAAACTTGCAAACCGTTCCGGCTGTTCTTTATACACATAGCGAGCCCAGCTCCCCCACACGGCAGTAAGCGCTGCTCCGTGTGCTATGTTATATGTCCCACTCAAGCCATGGCTCAATTGATGACACGCCCAATCCCCGTTTCCGCTTCCTGCACCCGTTAAACCATTGTGTGACAAGGCACCCGCCCACATCACTTCCGCTCTTGCTTTGTAATCCTGTGGTTTGCGCATAAGGCGCCCCCCGTAGTACATCACGGTTCGCAAAAGACCTTCGGCAATGGAATCCGTTAGCATCATCGTATTTGGCTCGCTTGTGAAATACCGTTCCAAGGTATGCATCAGGATATCGGCAACGCCAACGGCTGTTTGTTCCTGCGACAAACTCATGGTCAACTCTGGGTTCATGATGGCAAAACGACAACGCACCAATTCACTCTTCGCACCACGCTTCATTTGGATTTCATCGTTCGTGATGACCACCGAATTGCTCATCTCACTGCCTGCGGCCGCTATTGTGAGGACACTCCCGATGGGTAAACAAGCTTTCGGCATTTGTGTTTGCTCGAAAAATTCCCACACATCATCTGTGGCCACTGCGCCCAGCGCAATGGCCTTCGCGCTATCCAACACACTGCCACCGCCCACAGCCAGAATGAAATCCACCTTCTCGCTTTGGCATAGATTGATGCCTTCCCTCACCAAAGATAATTGTGGGTTTGGCACCACACCACCAAGCAAACAGTAGGATATTCCGGCCTCTGTGAGAGAGGCCTCTATGCGTTGCAGCAAGCCGGAGCGCTGCACGCTTCCTTTCCCATAGTGAACAAGGACTTTTTTCACGCCCTGCTCTTGTAATAATTCCGGCAGCCGAGCCTCGCTTTCTTTTCCAAAGACCACTTTGGTTGGTGTGTTGTATATAAAATCGGTCATTGGTCTTCTCCTTTTTTAACTTTTTCTGTGAATTTTTTGGGGGTTTTTTTTGCGAATTTTATTGAGTTTTATGCGAATTTTAACGAATTTTCATTTTCATGAAAATCTCGATAATACATTTTTATTAAGCATCTAAAATGGCTGTCGCAATGCACCTTCCCATTTCTTCACAACCAACCGATTGGGCGCCGGATGAAATATCTGCCGTGCGCACCCCACTTTTCAATACATTTTGTACAGCATTTTGCACACAGGCTGCCTCTTCGTGCATTTCCAGAGAATGATGCAACAACATTGCCGCCGACAGCACCGTGCCAATGGGATTTGCAATTCCCTGCCCTGCAATGTCTGGCGCCGAACCATGAATGGGTTCATACAAGCCACGCCCATTGTCGCCCAGGCTGGCCGAGGGAATCAGCCCAATACTGCCCGTTATCATGCTGGCCTCATCGCTGAGGATATCGCCAAACATATTTTCTGTTACCAGCACATCAAAAGCATCCGGCTTTCGAACCAGCTGCATTGCCGCATTATCCACAAGCATATGTGTAAGCTCCACTTCCGGATACTCTTTTGCCACTTCATCTGCCACGGCACGCCAAAGCCGGCTTGTATCCAGCACATTGGCCTTATCCACGCTCGTTAACTTTTTTTTGCGTTTATTTGCTATGGAAAAGGCTATCTGCAGAATGCGCCGAATTTCTGCCTCGTCATATCGCATTTCATCTGTAGCCACGCGCAGCCCATTTTGTTTTTCTGTTTTATGTTCGCCAAAATAGACTCCACCTATCAATTCTCTCACAACCAGAAAATCGAACCCGTTTTCCACAATGTCACTGCGAAGCGGGCAAGCACCGCGCAGTGCGTCGAATAATGTGGCAGGACGTAAATTTGCATAAACGCCCATGGCTTTGCGGATACCAAGCAGCCCTTTTTCCGGCCTTTCGCTTCCAGGCAGATGTTCCCATTTTGGCCCGCCAATGGCGCCCAGCAGCACAGCGTCTGCCTTCAGGCATCCATCCACGGTATTTTTTGGCAAGGGCGTGCCGGTCTCATCTATGGCAACACCACCCAGCAGATAATCGGCATACACAAATGTATGCCCAAACCGCTGTGCAACAGCATCCAAACAGCGCACGGCCTCCTTGACAATTTCCGGACCAATTCCATCCCCACGTAACAGGGCAATTGTTTTTTCCATATCCTATCCTCCCGATTGCCAGCGTGAAAACTTCCCGAATACGGAAAACTTTTCTGCATTGGTTATATTGGTATAAAAGCTATCATGAAAGTGTTTTCATTTTACCACAGCACCCTCTTGCTCGCAAGCTGGTTTTACGCTTGAAAACACACCGCTACTGCCTTGCAAATTAGAAAACCCTTGTAAAAAAGGTGAGATAAAACCTTTTTTACAAGGGTTTTTAGATTTTTTTATTGCTATTTTTTTAGGTTTTTTATTGATTATATTTTATTATTTTTTTCGATAAAAAGTTTTATTTTCACAATAATCTTACCTTATTATTTCGGGCAATAATCGGCATAAATTGTACCCAAACATCTCTAATCATGCTGAAAATGTCATCAGGAAGACCGCCGTGGCTTAGGTGAATACACGCCTGCCTCATCCGTTTGAAAACAATGGTTTACTTCAACTTTTCCGTTTGCTCCATCCCATTGTTATAGGCACTTACCAGTGCCTCTACCGAGGCCGCAATAATGTCGGTATGGTGTCCGGCACCCCAGCTCACTTGTCCGCTTTCCCATTCAAGACCCACATAGCTCATTGCCTCACTGGAAGACCCTGTTTCCAAGGCATGCTCTGCATAGGTTAAAATGGAGAATTTCTGGCCTGTTGCTTTTCGCAAAGCACCTGTCACCGCATCCAAACGGCCATTTCCCTTGCACATTATCTCGCGCTCTTCTTCATTTTCACGCAGGGTTACTGCTGCCAAAATACCCTCTTTTTGGATGAAGTGTACGTCCACCACATCCAAATACTGTCTTTTGTTCAAATAGCTCTCTTCGAACACCACACGAAGTTCATTTGCCGACAATTCTTTTTCTTCTCTATCTGAAATGGCTTTTACTGCATAGCCAAATGCCTCTCGCATTTTTGCCGGCAAATTATACCCATAATTTTTCTCCAGCAAATAGCCAATTCCACCTTTTCCGCTTTGGCTGTTGATGCGAATCACATCGGTTTCATACCTTCTTCCCACATCTTTTGGATCGATGGGCAAATAGGGTACTGTCCAATGTTGCAGTCGTTTTTCTCCGCGCCAGTTCATTCCTTTTGCAATGGCATCCTGGTGGCTTCCGCTAAATGCTGCAAACACAAGCGCCCCCGCATAAGGGCTGCGCTCATACACCTGCATCCCCGTAGCCTCTTCGTATGCCTGCACAACCCCCGGCATATCGGACAAGTCCAACTGAGGGCTTACACCATGTGTGAAAAGATTGAGTGCCATGGTTACCAAATCTACGTTCCCGGTACGCTCGCCATTGCCGAACAACGTACCTTCCACACGCTGTGCACCGGCTAAAACAGCCAGCTCCGCATCTGCCACAGCGGTTCCACGGTCATTGTGGGGGTGTGTGGAAAGAATCACATGGTCGCGATACAACAAATTTTTGCTCAGGTATTCAATTTGGCCGGCATATACATGCGGCATGCTCATTTGCACGGTACTGGGCAAATTGATAATCGCTGTTCTTTCGGCTGTTGGCTGTAGCACCTCCAGCACAGCATTGCAAACTTCCAATGCATACTCCGGTTCCGTGCCTGTGAAGCTTTCCGGGCTATACTCAAAACGGCATTGCTCCTCGTGGCCACAGCTTAATTCTTTTACAAGCTTCGCACCCTCCACAGCAATTTTTTTAATTTCTTCTCGCTCTTTTTTAAACACTTGTTCGCGTTGGGCAAAGCTTGTAGAATTGTAGAAGTGTACAATTACATTTTCGGCTCCCTCAATGGACTCAAAGGTTTTACGTATGATATGCTCACGGCTTTGGGTGAGAACCTGCAAAGTCACATCCTTTGGTACCATGTCTTTTTCAATCAAGGTGCGCAAAAACTCGAACTCTGTTTCACTGGCTGCCGGAAATCCAACTTCAATTTCTTTGAATCCGAGCTCCACCAAAAACGAGAAAAAGCGAAGTTTTTGGCTTAGGTTCATGGGCACCACTAGACTTTGGTTTCCGTCTCGTAGGTCTACACTGCACCATACGGGGGCTTTTTCGATTCGGTCTTTTTTTGCCCAATCTGTGCAAGTTTCGGGCGGCAAAAAGTATCCTGGGGTATAACGATGATGATTTTTCACTGCTTTTCCTCCTTCCGGGAAAAATAAATTTGACTTACAGTATACCACAAAGCCTTCTGAAAAATCCGCATTTTCGTCTGAGAACTTTCTGGTGTATCCTATTTATAAACTGTGTATTTTGTATATTTTGGCAAAACACATTTGCGTTTTTTTACACCCGAATTTATAATAGTAAGGAATACTGGCTGCATAAACCCCTGTGGGGTTTATTCAGCCCCACCGCAAAATGCGGTGGCCATAAAAGTGCCTAAAGCAGCACTTTTATGGGGCAACCTTGGTGCACGCCACTGTGTTTTCGCCTCTTCAATGAAAAGGCGAAAACAAAAGCGACATTTTTAATTTGCATGTGTCGCTTTTGTTTTGTTCAGTGGGCATTTAAGTAGCAATGTAGAGAACAACCCATTCCCCAGCCTTCGCCTTTGGAACATGAAACGAAAAAGGATACGAATACCATGAAGGGACGATTTGCACCTACACCCAGCGGATATATGCACCTGGGAAATGCCTTTGCAGCCCTGCTGTGTTGGCTTTCTGTGCGTAGCCGTCAGGGGCACTTGGTTTTACGTGTTGAAGATTTGGACCGTCAGCGCTCTCGCCCGGAATATGTGGATGCACTCTTGCAAGATTTGACATGGCTTGGTCTTCATTGGGATGAGGGCCCTCTCTTTCAGAGTGAACGTTCTTCCTTTTATGCAAGCAGTTTATCTGAACTTGCACAAAACCATTTGCTCTACCCATGTGTTTGTACGCGCGCACAATTAAACGCAGCCTCGGCACCTCACCAAAGCGATGCCTGCAACATTTACAACGGTCGCTGCCGGTCTTTGCAAGAGGCCGATATTTCTTTTCGGGCGGCCGCCGTGCGTGTGCGTGTTCCCGAAAAAAATATTGCTTTAAAGGATGGTTGCCAAGGGTTGTATGAGCAGAATTTACAAATAAATTGTGGCGATTTTATTTTGCGGCGTTCCGATGGTGTATATGCCTATCAATTGGCCACGCCGGTTGACGACGGTCTCATGCAAATTACCGAGGTGGTGCGTGGGCGCGATTTGCTTTCGAGCGCCCCGCGCCAAATTTGGCTAATGCAAACACTTGGTTTTTCTCCACCACAGTTTTTTCACATTCCCATGCTACTTTCATCAAATGGCCGGCGCCTTGCCAAACGAGACGGCGATTTGGAAATCTCGGCACTGCGGCAAAACGGCTGGCATCCTTCGCGTTTGATTGGTCTTTTGGCTTTTTGGGCAGGGATTTTGCCAAAATGGGAGGATGTGGCCGCCCAAGATTTAATTGCTGTATTTAATTGGGATAAAATCAGAAAAAAAGATGTTTATTTGCCTGTAAATTTCCCCCATTTATGAACCTTTTTACAAGCCGAAACAGCAGCAAAATTTCTTCGATTTTACGCAAAATTTTTATCACTCCTGCACAATAGAAATGTTCTATTTCTTTATCTGATTTTTTTAAAAAAGCATCCGTTTAAATAGATTTTATTTTAATTTTTATTATTTTTAAAGGAGGTCTCCACTTGAAAACTGCCATTGTTTGTGAGGGGGGTGCCATGCGCGGCGCTTATACCTCGGGTGTTTTACAGGCTTTGATGCGAAACGAGGTGTGGGCCGATGTATTGGTAGGTGTTTCCGCCGGTGCCGTGAACGGCATTTCCTATGTATCCAAGCAAATCGACCGTGGGTACCGCTGTAATGTTTTTTATTCGCAAGATAAACGTTATTTAAGCCTCGACAATTTTTTGAAAACCGGATCCGCTTTTGGGTTTGACTTTCTGTTCGAAGATATCCCAAACCACCATGAGCCCTTTCATCACCAGGACTTTATGCTCTCTTCATGTGACTATTTTGCCGGCGCCTTCGATGTGCACAGCGGCAAGACCCATTTTTTTCCCAAAGAGGACATTGCCCCCGGCTTTTTGGCCTTACGCGCTTCCTGTGCCATTCCCGGCTTTTCCCCCATTGTTTCTTTTCAAGGCCGCGAATGGTTGGATGGCGGCATCGCTGACCCCATCCCATGGGACAAGGCACTTTTGGAAGGTTGCAGCAAGTTGTTTGTTATTTTAACAAGGCCGAGAGATTATCGTAAATCCTTTGACCGTAGCTATCCGCTTTTCGAGGTCAAATACAGGGCTTATCCCAAATTGCTTTATACCTTGCAACGGCGCCACCTTCTTTACAACAAAAGCTTGCAAGAGTTGGCTCGGCTTGAGAAACTTGGAAAAGCTGTGGTGGTAGCACCCAGAAAGCCATTACCCATTGGACGCTTTGGACGAAACCCTCTGCTCCTCACCGAAGCCTATCAGCAAGGGTTCTTGGATGGAGAAGCCGCTTTGTGCTCATGGTAAAACGCCTTTTCTTTACATTTCCCATTTTCAACCTTTCTTTTCATATATTTACCTTATATTCCTTTTTCATCAATTTTCCCATTTGCATGGATCTTGTTTCACAGCAAACACAGCCACAAAGATAACACCGCTTCCTAAGGCACCTTAGGAAGCGGTGTTATCTTTGTTTGCCGTTCCCTCACCCGATTCTGTGTGTTTTGAACTAAACCAGCCTTTGATATGTAAAAGTTTCACCTGTGTCCGATACTGTCATCGTAATTTCATTTGGTGAAATATAATCAAAAACGGCTGCTGTTGCACCTTCATTGTGTATGGAGCGTGTATCAAAGGTCCAGGTATTCCCGGCCACATTCAAAAGGGGGGCACGGAAGGCATCCTCCTCAAAGCTCATTTCGCCACCGCCATTTGCTGAAGTCCAATTCCCTTCCAAAAAAATCATAAAGAAGCGGTCGCTCATCACAACAGGTTCCAAATTTGCCACATCTCCGTAGGCCATCACGGCTGTTAAGGCCGCTCTGTTTTCGGCGGCTTCATCCGAAGCCACCTGCCAAAGGTCACACAGTTGTTTGTATACTGCTGCATCTTGATAGTTGCCTATCACACCAAATAGCCTAGCTGCCTCCGCTAAATTATCGGCTTCATAGTTTGTTTTGGCCAGTGCATACACTTCGGCCGCTGCCTCTTGTGCTCTTTGTGCGCTGTTTGCATATTCGCCCAGCTCTAAAAATGCCGTGTAGCGCATCGTTGGGTCTTCCAACATTTCGGCCTGCTGATAGGCGGTAATCCGTGCACTTTGTTCGGCGCTGTCTTCAAGGCCCTGCAGGGAGTCAAACACCAGCTTTGCCTCATCCAGTAAAAGTGCTTCGACAAGCAAAAGCCCTTTGTCGTACTGAATTTCTTGCACCATCTGAGCGCTGTCTGCATAGTCTGGAATTTCCACAAACAGAGCTTGCGCTTCTTCGTAGTTTCCCTGCTCCCACAATTGCTGTGCACTGGCATAGAGGTAGCTGTCATTGCGTGTTAACCTCAGCCAAGGCGCATAATTTAAGCTGCTCACCACTTCGCTATATGCACCCTCTTCCAATGCCGTTTGTGCTTTTTGCCCTTGCCACAAGGTGTAGCCCAAAACCATGCAGACCACAAGACCAATGCAAATGGCCACCATCTTTTTTTTGTTTTGTTTTTTACCACGTTCTTTTCTTTGGGCTTCCCGCCTGCTTTCCAGCTGTATTTTTTTTGCTTCTTTTTCTTGTTTTTCTTGGATATTTATTTCACTATTTTCTTGCGTATTTTTTTGTGTAATTTCCACTCTATTATTGCCTGTTTCTTTTTCTGTTTCATCGCCAAGTAAACAATCATCTTTTCGTTCTATTTTTTGTTTTTCTTCTATCCTTTTCTCCTCACTTCGCACCAAAGCATCCGCTTCTAAAATCTCATTTAATTCCCATAAAACCCGCCCTAAATTCGCATAGCGATCGCCCGGATACAGCTCCAAGCAGCACGTGATAACACCGGAAAGCGCCGTGGTGCTCATCGTAAGCTTTTGCCCGTCTGTGAGACGCTTTCTTGCGTCCGGCGGGGGCGTTCCATATAATAGGGTATATAGCAAAGCGCCCACAAAATAGACCGGTGCCCTTTCACAATTTCCGGCCACATACTGTTCCGGCGCCGCAAAACCCGAAACCGGCACAAAGGCAGTTGTAGGCATGATTTCTTTTAACTGAATTCGCTGCCCGGCAACCACTACATTGTCCGGGCGCAAGACAGAGCAAAGGTCCACTTCGTCTTTTAATTCGAGCAACTCGGCCAAAAAATCACCCGTCATACTTGCAAGCTGTATCGAATCCACGCGGGCACCCCTTTCTCAACTATTTTGAATTTTTCTGCATACGAAACAACACATTCTACTGTTTTTTGCGTTGCGTAATTATATAAATTTATGTATAATTTATTCCTATGGGCAATATAAGGGCAGATTTGCGCAAAAGAAACCGGAAAGCAATTTTCCCAAATTTTTTACATTGTTTCAAAGGTATCTTGCGCCGCTATTTTTTCTTGGCTTATATATGCTTCGCCCCATTGAGCCATTGCGTCTAGCACCGGCCGCAAGCTGTAACCGGTTTTGGTAAGTGTATACTCCACTTTTGGCGGCACCTCTGCATACACTTTACGGTGCAAAAGCCCGCTGGCCTCCATATCTCGTAGCTGTGTGGTAAGTACTTTTTGCGAAATCCGTCCAATGGAACGTTTTAATTCTCCAAAACGTTTGGTGCCATCCATCAGGTCTCGCAAAATCATCACTTTCCATTTGTCCCCAATTAAAGACAGGGTGGTTTCTACCGGGCAGTTGGATGCTTGCCAAGCCATGCTTTGTCTCCCTTTTTCTTTCGGTTTCATTTGGTAACTAAGAAACGATTTTGTTTCTACTTTACAAAAATTCTGTATGGATATAAAATAACATTGAAGTTTGAAAATGTCAACAAAAAACATAAGGGGTATACAATTGTGAAAAAAATCATTTCTCTCGCTTTGGTCGCTTTGCTTGGTGCCACGATTGCGGCCTTTTCCAGCTGTAGCAGCACCGACACCACCACATCTGAAAACACCGAATCATCCGGGCAAGCGGCAGAACCCTTGGTGGTAGCCATGGAGCTGGCCTACCCCCCTTTCGAAACCAAGGATGAAGCGGGCAATCCCACCGGCATCAGTGTTGCACTTGCCATGGCTTTGGGCGAGTATTTAGGGCGTGAAGTGGTGATTGAAGACACGGCTTGGGATGGTTTAATTCCCTCTTTGCAAACCGGCCGGTCTGATTTGGTTATCTCCTCGATGACCATCACAGAGGAACGTGAGGAGGAAGTGAATTTTTCCGACCCCTATGCAAGCTCTCTCCTCGCCCTACTTACCAATGCAGAATCCGGCATCACCGATATTGAGGATTTAAACCAAGAGGGACGCCGTGTGGCAGTAAAAACCGGCTCCACCGGTTTTTTGTATGCACAGGAACACCTGACAAACGCCGAAATCATCGCTTTGGCCGATGAGAGTGCCTGTGTAACAGAAGTGGCACAAGGCCGCGCCGATAGCTTTATCTACGACCAGCTTACGATTTATCGCAACAACCAACAAAACCCCGACACAACCGATGCTGTTTTCCTTCCCTTTCAAGAGCCGGAGTCTTGGGGCATTGCTGTTGCCGAAGAAAACGAAGAACTTTTAACACAGGTAAACGCATTTTTGGCCGAATTCACAGCAGAGGGCGGCTTTGATGCTTTGACCGAAGAATACTTGAGTGAGGAAAAGGAAAGCTTCGACGAGCTGGGCTTTCAATGGTTTTTTTCTGAATCATGAGTATATTTACATCCAAAAACACCGAACAAACACCGCCTTGGAAAGCCTGCTTTAATATTCTCTTATTGAGTGCACTCCTCTTGCTTTGCTTTTGGGGTGCACTTTCTGCCATTCAAATTCAGTTCGATTTTTCTTTTCTCTCTGCTTTTCGCCTGCGGCTTTGGGATGGCTTTATGGCCACAGTCCTTATCAGTGTTTGCAGTTTGGTGCTCAGCTTGATTTTTGGCCTTTGTGCTGCTGTCATGCAAAGCAGCCGCTTTCTTTTGCCACGTTATTTTGCAAAATTATATGTTGTTTTTATTCGTGGCACACCGCTTATCATGCAAATTTATCTGTTCTTTTATATTGTGGGCACGGCCCTTGGCATTGAAAGCCGCTTTCTCAGTGGGGTCATCATTCTTTCGGTGTTCGAAGGCGCTTATATCTCCGAAATTTTGCGCGGCAGCTTCCTCTCTTTAGATGCCACCCAGTTGGAAGCTGCAAAAGCCGTGGGGCTTACCCGTGGGCAAAGTTTCCGCTATGTATTGTTTCCACAGTTGCTTGCACGCACCTTGCCTGCTTTAACCGGCCAGTTTGCCTCCATCATCAAAGACTCCTCTTTGCTTTCCATGATTGCCGTGATTGAGCTAACGCAAACAATGCGCGAGATTTCTGCCACGAATTTAAAACTCTTCGAGTGCTATTTTGTGCTTGGCTTGATGTATTTGGCACTCACCCTGCCCATCTCCTTGCTTAGCAAATGGATTGAGAGGAAATTTTCGTATGAAAATAGAGCTTGACAGACTTTCCAAGCATTTTGGCAATCGCGAAGTCTTGCATCAAATCACCTTGCACGATGAGGTGGATACTCTGGCCCTAATCGGGCGCTCCGGTTGTGGCAAATCCACTTTGCTTCGCATTTTAGGTGGCCTTTTGCCCGCAAGCGAAGGCAAGGCCGCTTTGAACGGACAAGGCGTAGAAGATTCTAACCAATATCGTAAAAAAATCGGTTTTGTGTTTCAGCAAAGCGGTCTCTTTTCACACCTCAGTGCGCTGGATAACATTACCTTGCCACTGGAAAAAGTGCATGGAATGAACAAGGTGCAGGCAAAGGAACACGCCCAAAGCCTGCTTGCACGCTTTGGGCTGGAAAGGGAGGCACACAAACTGCCGGCTCAGTTGTCTGGGGGGCAAAAACAGCGTGTTGCCATTGCACGTGCTGTGGCACCAAAACCACAAATACTTCTTTTAGATGAACCCACCTCGGCACTGGACCCGGAATATACTGCCGAAGTATTGAATGTGATTCACGAGCTAAAAGAAGAATCTCTCTCTTTTATCATTGCCACACACGAAATGGGGTTTGCCTTACACTGCTGTGAAAAAGTAGCTTTCCTGCATGAAGGACACATCGCCGAATACGGAGATGGACAAGAGGTATTCTTAAATCCGCAATGTGAACCTCTACGTAATTTTCTCTCCAATATCTTACAATGGAAGGTGTAAACGATGCCCATTGGTATATTTTACGAAACGGATGAATGGTCGAACCGTTATTTTTGTGAACAAATCAACCGCGCCGGTGTGCCGGCAGAGCTGATCTCTTTGCAAAATCCGGTTTCGGAGCAAACGCTTTTGCGCTTCGATTTGATTGTGAGTCGGCTTTTTGCCAGTGCCGTATTTCGCAACAGTGCAAAAGCACTGGCACAGGCACCACACTTGTTTCCCCTTTTGGAAAAACACAGAATTCCCATCATCAATTCGTCCAAGGCCTATTTTTTTGATGTGAGTAAGGACCTTACCACCAAAGCCTTGGCAGAACACGGCATTGCCGTTCCCAAGGTATATGGCACATTCCGCCGCGAAGCCTTGCTGTGCAATCCTCCTGCACTTTCGTTCCCCTGCATTGTTAAACCGGATTGCGGAGGCCGCACCACGAGCACTTACCTTGTGCACAGTGCAAAGGAACTTCAAAAGGCGATGCAAAATGCGGCCGATATTCTCTACATCGCACAGGAATACATTCGGCCATCTTTTGGATATCTCACACGCATTGAACTCATTGGGGGCGAATGCCGCCTGATGGTGAAACGCAGCATTGCCGAAAACGGGCTTTCTGCTTACCATCTGAACTGCCGATATGCCCGTTATGACGACTGCCCTTTGCCCATTCAGCAAACCGCCATTCGGGCTTTGTCTTTGCTTCAAATGGAAACCGGAAGCATGGATATCATTGAAAACGAAAGTGGCTTTTACATCATTGATGTCAATGCCGTTTCCAATGTATCCGAGGACAACACCGAGATTTTTCAGTTTGATTTGATGCAGGAAACGGCCCGGTACATCGTGAAACGATACCACGAACTGGAGGAGCAAAAAGTATGACCATCGAGGAGATTTATGAAAAATTAGATGCGATAGGCTGCCTCTCCTTTTCCACTTTGGATAAGGGAAAAATCGTTTCTCGAATCGCTCATTTTTTTGCCTTTGATAACGATGGTCTCTATTTGCGCACCATGGCCTGCAAACCCTTTTATCGTCAACTAACAGAAAGCGGCCACCTTTCTGTTAGCGGCATGTACCCGCAAACCCAGGTGGCACACGACGAAAACAACCTCCCCTCTTTTAAACCCGGTTACACCATGCGTTTGAGCGGTGATGTGCGCGAGCTAAGCCTTGCTGAGGTGGAGGAAAAAGCCAAGAATAATCGCGATTTTAATGTTGCTGTTTTTGACCTGCAAAAATACCCTCTCACCCGATTTTTTGTGCTTTACCGCGCAAACGGTGAGTATTATGATTATGACTATGGCATGAAAAGCCGTGCACATAAAATTTTGCGTTTCCCCCTTGCTATCGGTGGGGCGCCCCTTGTTGTTTCCGGTTTTTGCATCGGGGAGCACTGTCTTTCTTGTGGGGCTTGCCAAAAGGCTTGCTCTTTTAAGGCTATCGAGAAAGGTACACCGTATCATATTTTGCGAGAACGCTGTGATGAATGCGGCAACTGTCTTTCCGTATGCCCGGTAAATGCCATCTCTTTACGCACATGAAAACCCTTTTCAAAATAGGGCCTTTATTTCCCCTGAACATCAACCTATATTTCTATTCAAAAATTTCGATTTTTTCACTATTTTCTCCTATTTATTTTTATTTTTCGCCAATAAAATAAACCCAAAAAACAACGTTTAAAAATTCAATATTAAAAACCCGGAAAATCCTGTATTTTCTGGGTTTTTAATAAGCACTCACTTTCGGGTGCACCGTTTCTTTTGCGGCAAAATATGGGAAAAATACCTATTTTATTTGATTTACCCATTGTGACTCTTGTTTTACGCTATAAAATCGTGCTTTTTCTTTTGGCTCTCCGATTCTCTTTTGAAAAATTATGTGGTACACTGTACATGATGCATCCATAAGGTTCTGCCATTTCCGTGGAACCTTTTGAAATTGACACTGTCCATGCTGTTTTCACTTCTGGGAATCAAAAGGTGAAAACAGTGCGCGATCAAAAGAGGATTGGATGTATGCATACGCTACATCGCTGCAACGACATTAAAAATGAACAAGGAGTGATCGGAAATGGCAAGGAAATTTCGCTTTACATTTTTGCTTTTGCTTTCTGTTGTTTTGGCGCTTGCTTTTGGGGCGGGAAGCTGCCGTAGCAACAGCGAAAGCAC
>CAYJNQ010000033.1:0-19316 GCA_964371725.1 uncultured Oscillospiraceae bacterium | reverse complement strand
TTTACGGGCAGCCAAAGCGCACTGGGCATTGTTTTATCTCTAATTTCGGCCGCCACCTATGCCTTGTATATGCTTTGTGTGCAACACACAGAGCTTAAGAAGATGCACTATATTAAACTGGGCTTTTATTATGCCGTTGTCAACGCCATCGTTGCCGGTATCTATGGCCTTTTTGCAGGGCAACTCAATTTCTCTATGACAGGTTTTGCCTGGGGCATCGCCTTTGCCCTTGCAATGCTTATCGCCATCGGTGGTGTGATTCTGCTCAATTACAGCATTGTAAAAATAGGTGCAAGTACGGCTTCCATTCTTTGTGTTCTGGAGCCGATTTGTAGCGTGGCTTTCGGGGTTTGGTTTTTGAATGAAGAAATGACAATTTTTAAAGCCATTGGATTTTTGCTTGTTATTGTCTCGGTGGTGCTTTCAACAAAATCCGGCGCAACCGGAGGAAAAGCACTACGCAGAAAACGGCAGAGTTAGATGAATGAAAGGTGTCCCGCGGGCAATCATTTGGCCGTTACTGAATGCCTCGCAAACAGGATATTGAGCAAGCTTGTGCCGGGTTTTCTCATAGGCACTTTCGTGTGTGTCCAAGACGACAACCGTGTGTAGCTACTGCACGGTTTTACGGCAATTAACAACCATGTTGGGTTTACCGCGCCAAGTTTCTCTGTGTACAATGTAGTGGTGCACATGGCACAAGTTGGTGTGGGCACCACCTCGGCGCCTTCCCCACAAACGGCCGTGTACACCTTGCCCCATGTACGTGTGGGCTAAACACCATGCGGTGAACTTGAACATGCATGAGGAAGAACATTGTCTCCCCGAAACCGATGATGAGCCACCCCCCAAACCTCAGACCTGAAAACCCAACAACCGGGAGGTCGGTCTTTTCGTCGTACAAGGCGATTTCGGTGGCGGCGGTGACAATGTCCACCCCTGAAATTTGTAGTAAATCAATGGTGCAATCAGGCGTTTTTCTTTGCCTTCTTTCTTGTTATCGGGGCACCTTTGTGGTATACTACCCCAAAAACAAGAGAAAGGGTGCACCGAATGACACTGCAACAACTCAAACAAATCATCACCATTGCTGAGTGCGGCTCTATGAACGAAGCCGCAAAACAGTTGTTTGTCACGCAGCCCAGCTTATCCGGCATGCTCAAAGAAGTGGAAAAAGAGCTTGGTGTCACGCTGTTTATCCGCAGCAACCGGGGCATCACCCCAACGCCGGACGGCAGCGAATTTTTGATTTATGCACGGCAAGTGGCAGAGCAATTTTCCATCATAGAAGAGCGCTATTTTGAAAAGAAAAGCAAAAAGAAGTTCAGCGTAAGCACCCAGCACTATTCCTTTGCTGTGCAAGCTTTTGTGGATTTGGTGCGTGAAATTGGCATGGACGACTATGAGTTTGCCCTGCATGAAACCAAAACGGCCGAGGTGATCCATCATGTGCGAAACTTTAGCAGTGAGCTTGGCATTTTGTATACGAACCGCCACAATGAACCATTTATAAAGAAATTGCTGCGTGAATATGAACTGGATTTTCTGGAGCTTATCACCTGCGAAACCTATGTATATCTTTACAAAAATCATCCGCTTGCAAAAGAAACGCTTCTCTCCATGGAGCAGCTAACGCCCTATCCCTGCATTGCCTTTGAGCAAGGAGACAAATATTCCTTCCATTTTGCAGAGGAGATGAAAAGCACCCACGACTATCCGAGGCTTATCAAGGTGGACGACCGCGCAACGGCCCTGAATTTGATGGTGGGGCTGGATGCCTACACCTTATGCTCGGGAATTATCTGCGAAGAGCTAAACGGAAACGACCACATCGCCGTGCCGCTAAAAGAAAGCGAAACCATGACCATTGGTATGATACACCGGCAAGTGGTGCCCCTTACACCTTTGGCAAAACTCTACATGGATAAGATAAACCAATACTTTACGGACAATGGCTTGCTATAACCACCGGTTATAGCAAGCCATTGTTTTTACGGATTATACAAGAACCACGTGCTGTGTTATATTGGGTTTAGCAGGAAAACACGAAGAGAAGGGAGCCATGAGACAAATGCTAAAACTCATCAACATAAGCAAAGAATATCGCGGCAAAAAAAACAGAATACAGGCTTTGCAAAACATCGATATGAGCATTGAAACCGGAGAGATTTTCGGGGTCATTGGTAGGTCCGGTGCAGGAAAATCAACCCTTGTACGTTGTATGAATTTGCTGGAAAAGCCAAGTGACGGCCAGGTATTTTTAAACGGCACAGAGCTTACGGCTCTTTCAGAAAAGGAGCTACGGGCACAGCGCAGCAAAATCGGCATGATTTTTCAGCAGTTTAATCTTCTGGAACAAAGAACTGTGCTGGCCAATGTTTGCTTCCCCTTAGAAATCGCTAAAATTGATAAACAAACAGCAAGAAATAGGGCTAAGGAAATGCTGGAGCTTGTAGGCCTTGCAGACAAAGAAAACGCCTATCCTTCGCAATTGTCCGGCGGGCAAAAGCAACGTGTTGCCATTGCCAGAGCACTGGTAAGCGAGCCTCAAGTGCTTTTGTGTGACGAAGCCACAAGCGCTTTGGACCCTGCCACACGCAATTCGATACTGACGCTTTTAAAAACGGTTAATCGCAAGTTGGGCATCACCATTGTGCTCATCACACACGAGATGTCCATTGTGCAGGCTCTTTGCAACCGGGTGGCTGTTTTGGAAAATGGTAGCATTGCAGAGCTTGGCAACACAAGGCAAGTGTTCGAGAGCCCAAAGTCCATGGCGACATGTGCCCTGATTGAAGAAAAAAAAATCATCCTTTTGCAAGCTTCTGCAAAGAAAGGAGCCTGAAATGACACAGGAATTGACAGATTTGTTGCTCGTGGGTTTTTTTGAAACTCTGTACATGACACTAAGCGCCAGCTTTTTTTCCTATCTGTTTGGCATTCCACTGGGTGTACTTTTATTCGCAAGCTCAAGCAACGGTTTCAGCCCAAACCTTAAAGTGAATACAAGCCTTGGTCTCGCCGTAAATTTACTCCGTTCGGCCCCTTTCATCATCTTGTTGATTGTGCTCATGCCACTCACAAGGTTTGTGATAGGCACCACCATTGGCGCCAGTGCCATGATACTGCCCCTTGTCATCGCGGCTACGCCCTTTGTGGGGCGCATGGTGGAAACGGCGCTCAGTGAAGTGGGAACCGGCGTGATAGAAGCCGCACAGGCAATGGGGTGCAGCAGGCTACAAATTGTAAAAAAAGTGTTGCTGTGTGAGGCAAAACCGGCTCTTTTAAGCGGCGCCGCCATCACCGTTACAACGATATTAAGCTATTCTGCCATGGCGGGGTTTGTGGGTGGTGGCGGGCTTGGTACCATCGCCATCAACTACGGTTTGTATCGCTACGAAACCGGTGTCATGCTGGTAACGCTTTTGCTCCTAATCGCCATTGTGCAAATTTTCCAATGGATTTTTGTAAGGCTTGTCCGCAAAGTAGACAAACGTAAACACGTATAGAAACACAATACTATAAAACCGGAAAAGGATGATATATATTATGAAATATTTTGTGAAATTGGGCAGTGTTGCACTGCTAACAACCGCATTGTTTACAGCTTGCACAAATGCTGCCGGCACCGCAAGCACGCAAGAAACCGAAGTGATTACCGTGGGCGCAAGCATTACACCACACGCTGAAATTTTGGCCCAAATCGAGCCGCTGCTGGCAGAACAGGGCTATGCACTCGAAGTGGTGGAGTATACAGATTACATCCTGCCAAACACAGCCCTGGAAGCCGGTGATTTGGATGCAAACTTCTTTCAGCATACCCCCTATCTCGAAGAGTTCAATGTGCAAAATGAAACGGATATCTCCCCTGTGGCGGCGGTGCATTTTGAGCCTCTGGGCATCTACAGCAACACCCTCCGTGATTTGGGAGACATTCCACACGGTGCCAAGATTGCCGTTCCGAACGACGCCACCAACGAAGCAAGAGCTCTATTGCTTTTGCAAGAGGAAGGCATTCTTACCCTTAGCCCCGATGCCGGCATAAACGCCACAAAACTGGACATTTTAGACAACCCCCATCAGGTAGAAATTGTGGAGATGGAAGCCTCTCAATTGGCACGTGTTTTGCCGGATGTCGAGCTTGCATGCATCAATGGAAATTATGCCTTGCAAGGCGGCTTAACCGCCGAGGATGCCCTCACATTTGAAGCGGCCGACTCGCTTTCGGCACAAACATATGCAAACATACTGGCCGTTCAAACAGAAAACTCTGAAAGCGATAAGACAAGGGCTTTGGCCGCCGCCTTAACCGATGAGAGCGTGAAATTATTTATTGAAAACACCTATGAAGGCGCGGTTGTGCCGGTGTTCTAGCAAATAAAAAAACTGGCCATAGATGAGCTGAACACTCATAAATGGTCGGTTTTTTTATTGGTCCGCTTTGGGAGCATCTTTGTTTTCTTTATATGAATTTTTCAAAATATCCGTCGTCATTCCTCTTGCAAGCGCCTTATAGAGATATCCTGTCAAGGTAATGTCTTTCTGTGCTATTCATCCTAAAATGTCGTGGTCGATTTCGGCTTTTTTGTCGAATTTTATATTTGTGTATGTTGTTTTTCTTCACCTTTTCGGATGCCTTATTTTTTGATTTTAAACTGTTTTTTTACGCATTTCGGGTGTGCCGTGCCCCCTTGTAATTCGTGTTTTTTCGTATACCTCCCATTTGCTCGATTCGCACAGGATGAATCGATTGCAAATCCATAACACTTGTACTTTAAGGATAATTCGATTTCTGTCAAATCGGCTTGGGGCGCCAAATTTCAGCTTTTCTGTTCAAAAAAACAAGTGTACCAAATCGGCTGTTTCCTCTTAGATTTCCCCGAACACTCGGCTTTCTTTGAGGAAGGTCAAATTGGTACACCCTTTTGTATGTGGCAAACTGTTTTTAAACCGTAGAATTTCAAATCTGCAAACTGTGGTCGTTCACATAAAACAGCTTATGTTAAACTTATCTTATACTCCTTCTCCGAAATAAGCAACTCCTTAAAATCTTCTACATTCATCGGTTTGGCAAAATAGTATCCTTGTGCATAGTCACAGCCAACACCTTGTAGCCACATCGCTTGTGCGGCGGTTTCCACACCCTCGGCAACAACTTTCATATTGAGGTGTTTTGCCATATTGATAACATCTTTAACCACAATGGTGCTGTTGCCGCCTTGGTCTTTTAGGTCAAAAAACGCCTTGTCTAGTTTGAGTATGTCCGCTTCAACAGCCGACAACCTGTTGAGCGATGAAACACCAGCCCCAAAGTCATCAATCGCGATTGAAAACCCGAGCTTCTTAAACCTCTTCACCGTTGAAAGGAACATTTCGGTGTTTGCTTCCACTGCACTCTCAGTCAATTCAAGTTCTATCATACTGGCATCCACTTCATAAGCAGCAAGTGTATCCGATATACGGTTTACGATATAATTGGAAAGCCTAAGCTCGAGGCTATATTTTCACATAAAAGCCATACACTTTTTCGGCTTTTTCATTAGAGAGGTGAACGCACGAGAAAGGCAATTCGACCAATGGCGGTAGACAAACCGTCTCATCCGGAGATTCTCCGCGAATCCGCCGCTCCCCTTTGCACCGCTGCTCTTTATGCAAATAGCGTGTATTCCCTAAAATTTCAGAAACGATATTTGCCTTTGCAAGCATTGCCAAAGTTCCCGTTTTGTGGAAAGCCTCCCACACCTCTGCCTTGCGCATGGTAAGTAATGCCTGCTGAATGAACCCCCGGCGGGGTTCATTCAGCCCCACCGCGGTACGCGGTGGCCATAAAAGTGCTAAAACAGCACTTTTATGGGGCATATCTTGATGCATTCCACTGTGTTTTCGCCCCTCATAATAAAAGGCGAAAACGAAAATGCAAGGTTTTTTTGTGAAATGTGGGAAAACCCTTGCACTTTTCCAAGCGAAAAATGCCATTTTATGATTTGGAAATGTCATTTTTCGCTTGTTCAGTGGGCATTAAGTACACTGTGGTTTGCCGATAAAATAGCTTCACTGCCCGGGTGCTTTTTAAACACTCTTGTCACTTCTGTCGAAACTTCTATGGTGGTGGAATATATCGCAATTCCCTTCAACAAAAAACTCCGGCAAGGCCACTTTGTCGAAACAAACTGCTGACATGGCCACCCCCGCTGAAACCGGGGGATGTGCTCTGCTTGCATTTTCCCTTTGCACACTCCGACGGCCGCCATGAGCACTTCATTTCCCCGGTGCGAATCCTAATATCCCCGTCGGTCCCCACCAGCAATCTTCGGTCGTACAATTCTTTTCTCACTTACACAATGTCAAATTATACTGTTCTATAACCGGACACATCCCTTCACCCCCTATTTTAAAATATAGGGAGATTCAACAAAGATGGTGAAGAAAACGGAAAAACCGCAAATAAATTGCAGTTTTTCCGTTTAAGATTACAATGCCCAAAGAGGGGCCTATTTTACAGCATCGTTTTATCGGTTGCGCATCACCTTGATTCTGTCAATGGCAATGGCTGCCAAAATCACAACGCCGGTAATAACCTGTTCCCAATAAGGGGAAATGGCCAAAATAACGATGGCGTTTTCGATAACACCCATGAAGATACCGCCAATCAGCGCCCCTATTACACCACCACGCCCGCCGGACAACGAAGTGCCGCCGATGCAGGCCGCCGTAACCGAGGGCATCACCCAAGATTCACCCACACTGGGCTGTGCGTTTTCAAGGCGACAGGTAATCAGTATGCCGGCAATTGCCGCCATGAGGGACGATAGGCCATACACGAACACGGTCACTTTCTGAGTTTTCACGCCGGCAATCTTGGCTGCATGGGCGTTGCCACCCACGGCATAGATATAGCGGCCAAACGGGGTGTATTTCAGCATGTAAAACAGAATGACACCCAGCATCAGCATTGTAAGCGTGGGGAAAGGGATGGGACCAAGGGCGCCTTGGCCCAAAATCACAGCGGACTCGGGCAGGCCCATAATCGGGGATCCTCTTGTTACCACATAGATAATGCCCGTGAAGATACTGCCTGTTGCCAATGTGACCACAAAGGGCACCATACCCATCTTGGTGATGAGCAGACCATTGAAGGAACCGCACAGGAAGGCCAAGAGTAAAATGAGCACGATGGCCACATAGGGGTGCACCCCCATGTTTACCATAAGCCAGGCAGATAAAATACCGGACATGCCCGCCACACCGGCCACAGACAAATCGATGCCACCTGTAAGCAAAACCAGTGTTTGGCCAAAGGCCACGATGGTGGTGAACGAAATAGAGCGGCTTAAGGTGGAAAGATTGTATTCGGACAAGAACTGGGGCGCGATGATGCTTAGCACAACACAGAGAAGGAACAGCACCACAGAAATCATGCCCGCCGTTGGCAGATCCAAAAGATTGAGTTTTTTCTTTATTGCTTTTCCGTCATTCATGGTGATTTACTCCTCTATTTTAATGCAACTTCTAAAATATCTTGTTCTTTTAAGTCCACCGTGTTTTTGATGCCCTTCACTTCGCCTTCGAACATAATCATCACACGGTCTGTCAAAAGCAAAAGTTCCTCATGCTCTGATGAAATCATGATAACCGTAAGCCCCTCTTGCGAGAGTGTTCGAATCAAATCATATATTTCACTTTTTGCATTTACATCAATGCCGCGTGTGGGCTCGTCTAAAATCAAAAGCTTGGTTTTCTTTGCAAGCCAGCGCGCTAAAATCACTTTTTGCTGGTTCCCACCCGAGAGGTTGGCAATGGGCACTTGCACAGTGGGGGTTTTGATGTTGATTTGCTGAACATAGTCCTTGCTGATTTTAGCCGCCTCTTTGTACTGCAAAACGCCGCGTTTGAAAAGGTTTGGGTAAATGGGGAGCAACATATTTTCATACACCGGCAAGATAGAAAAAATACCGTGGCTTCGTCTTTCTTCCGGTACATAGCCGATGCCCAGTTTGATGGCCTGTGGAGGAGATTTGATATCCACGGCCTGTCCTTCAAAAAAGAGTGTTCCCGCCTCTTTTCGTGTATTGCCGGTGATGGCATTCACAAGCTCGGTGCGGCCGGAGCCAATCAGGCCCCCAATGCCAAAAATTTCACCTTTTTTCACATCAAAAGATACATTTTCGAATTCGTTTTTTCGGCCAAAACCCTCTACACGAAGCAACACATCCTCGCCCACTTCGCGCTGTTCTCGGGCGTGTTTTTTCACTTTTTGCCCGGCCATATGCTCAATGAGCTGTTCCATGGTGATGTCTTTTGTTTCGCTTACATGCACCATTTTGCCATCTCGCATCACAGAAATTTTATCTGTGCAAACCAGCAGTTCTTCGAGATGGTGGGTGATGAAGACAATGGATTTCCCTTCTTCTTTCAGCTGGCCCATCAGATTCAAAAGGAAATCGGCTTCAGTCTTTGTCAAAGAGGCCGTTGGCTCGTCGAATACCAATAGGCTTGCCCCGGTGGCCAGCACCCTGGCAATTTGAACCAACTGCTGCTGCGCCACACTTAATTTATGTACAGGCGTTTTGGGGTCGATGTGGCAACCGATTGTTGCTAAAACTTCTTTTGCCTTTCGATTGGTTTTGTTCCAATCCATCGCACCAAAGCGCGTTTTGTTTTCATTTCCAAGGAAAATGTTTTCGGCCGCACTCACATAGGGGTTTAGGTTGAGTTCTTGCGGAACCAAACCAATGCCCAGCTGAATGGCCTGTGTTGGGTTGTGAATCACGGCTTTTTTGCCGTTTACAAACACTTCGCCCTCCTCGGGCTTATAGATGCCCATTAGCACATTCATCAACGTGCTTTTTCCGGCGCCGTTCTCCCCGATAAGGCCGTGAATTTCGGAATGTTGCACCGTGAAATCCACCTTTTTCAGCGCCTGCACACCGGGGAATAATTTGCTGATTTGCTTCATTTGAAGAAGAGGGGCATTTGGCATTTTGTTTGCCTCCGTTGCGAAAATAACATAAGTAAAACTTTGTTTATAAAAAAGGATGCCGGCCCCACCACGGGGCTGGCCGACACCGCTTTGCTTTCATTGAAACCGGCAGGCTTGCAAAGCTTGCTTGCGCTTTCGGTTTCTTCACTTCTATTTACAGGAAGTCTGCTACGTTTTCTTGTGTTACAAATGTGGCCGGAATTTCATCTTGCACAACGAGGGGCTCTTTGCCATCGGCAATCAAAAGCATGTTGTACACGCTGTTGTAGCCATAGGTGGGCACGGATTGAACCAAAGTGCAGAAGAGAATACCGTCTTGCACAAGCTGCATGGCTTCTTCGTTTTCGGCCATGCCCACTACAATCACTTCACCCACTTTGTCGGCGTCTTGAATGGCACGGGCAGCACCGATGGGGCTGGCAGCGTTGCAACCAAACACGGCTTTCAAATCGGGATAAGCGGTTAGGTAACCTTCGGTTACGGAAAGGGCTACTTCGATGGAGTCATCGTCGGCTTGAGAGTCAACCACTTCCATGTTGGGATACTGAGCAATGCCGTCGATGAAGCCTTGGGTGCGCTCTTGGTGGTTGATGGCGGCCAAAGAACCTGCCAAAACAGCCACTTGGCCCTCTTCGCCCAGCTCTGCTGCCAAACGCTCTGCCAACTCAAAACCATCCTCGTAGTTTGTGCTGTGGCCCGAATAGTAATTGCGGGTAGAGTCCGGAGCATCGTTGTCAAAGGTGCTCATGGGAACACCGGCGGCATTGATTTCGTCGATAACGGTGTTGGTGGCAGCGGGGTCAATCACAGCCACGGAGATGCCGTCCGGCTGAGAGGCAGCGGCCGATTCCAAGATGGCGATTTGGTCGGTTACCACGGCATCCGTGGGGGCAGTCCAGGTGTAGTTCACGGTGATGCCTTGTTCGGCAAGTTCGGCAACAGCTTGGTCAATGCCCACACGCACGTCTTCATACCACTCGTGCACAAGTTTTGGCACAAATACGAGGTCATATTCGGTTTGGTCGAAGGTTAAATCGGCATAGGGAGATTCTCCCATGTCACCCTCTGCAGCAGGGGTGCTTTCGGCTGCCATCGAGCTTGCCGAGGCAGCTTCACTGGCGGGAGCCATGCTCTCGGAAGCCGGTGCGGCTTCGCTGCTGGCGGCAGTGCTGCTGCAACCGGACACAAGCACTGTTGCCAGGCTTAATGCGGTGAGCAGTGATAGAACTTTTGTTGCTTTTTTCATCTTTTCCATCCTCCATTTTATATTGTTTGCATATAATAAATGCAAAACTAACATTTTTGTAGAAAACATTCTGTCGGTCTGTTTTCTTGTTGGTCATATGGCTTCACTCATTTTTCAGTCGGCCAGTTTTTTCAGTGTTCTCATGTTTTCTTTTAAGTTCACATACAAGTCTTTGTACACATCAAAATAGGCATCATAACGCTTCTTGGCAGCCTCGTCCACGGGCACTGCCTCATTCTTTTCGGCCCAGGTGTCCACCTGTGCAAAGTCGCTCAGCACACCGGCATTCATACCGGCGAGGAAGGCGTCGCCCAGTGGTGCTTCCACGGGCTTTTGCATGGTGTAAACCGGCTTTCCCGTTACATTGGCGAAGATGCTTTGCCATAGGCTTGATTTGGCCCCACCGCCCACCAGCACAATGCCGCTTGCCGCCTGCATGCCCTCCATGGATTCCATGATGTGACGCAAGGCATAGGCCGAAGACTCCAAAATGGCCATAAACAGGTGTTCTCTCTCGTGCAAAAGGGAAAGGCCCACAAAAGCACCCGAGGCATTTTCGTCCCAAATGGGGGTGCGCTCGCCCATGAAATAAGGCAGGGCCAAAAGTCCGTTTGCGCCCGCTGGTATCTTTTTATCTTGAATGCTTTGCTCCAGTGCTCGGTACCCCTCGGCGCTTTCATTTCCCAGCACTTTATCAAAAAACCAACGTGGCAGGGCACCCGCTGTGGAAGCGCCGCCATAGGTGTAGTTCATTTGTTTTGGGCTGATGCAATAGGGCATGGAAATAAGGTTTGGGTCTTTCGGGGTGTTGGTGTGTAAAAAGCCCCAGTTCAGGGAGGTGCCCAGGACGGCGGCATTGTCACCTGTGCGCACCATACCGGCACTGAGCATAGAGGCGATACAATCCACCACGCCGACACATATGGGCGTGCCCGCCTTTAGGCCCAGCTTTTCGGCAAAGGTTTCGTTTAGAACACCGGCTGTTTCATGCGGGGCAGCCAATTTTTGCGGGAATAGGTCCGGCGACAGGCCAAGCTCGCGGCCCATCTCTTTGTCCCACGTGTGTGTGTGATAGTTGTAAAGGCCGCCCAAATTGCCCGCCGAGCTATAGTCGTGTGTTACGGCGCCTGTCATTTTGTAGACGATATAGCTGTGCACAGGCAGAATCATTTGCACTTTTTTCCATAGCTCCGGCTCGTTGCGCTGCACCCAAAGCAATTTTGTATACCCAAAGTAGGGGTCAGTTCCGTTGCAGGAAACATCAAAAATCCGTTTGATGCCAATGGTCTTTTCCACCAAAGCCTGTTCTTCACTCGCCCTTCTGTCCATCCAAATCAAAGCAGGGCGCACAGCATTCATGTCGGCATCGCACAAAACACCCGTGCCACCGTACAAGGCACTGATGCATATGCTCCCCACCTCTTGTGTGTTTTCGTCGCACTGAGCACCCACCTGTGCGATGCATTCGGCAGCTGCCTGTAACCACACATTCGGCCACTGCTCCGCCCACTGGCTTTGTAAGGTGATCACATCATAACTGCGGTGTGCCTCTGCCAACACATCCCCTTTGGGGTTTGTTAAAACCGCCTTTGTGCCCGAGGTTCCAACATCGCAACCTATCAGTACAATTTCCTTCATTTTATCGCATATTCCTTTTAATTTGAAATTGTTTCAAATTCACGCATGGCATTCTCATAGTCTTCTTTGGAGGGGGTAGCACCGTGCCACTTCACCACGTTTTCCATAAAAGAAACGCCCTTCCCCTTTACCGTGCGCATTAAGATAACAGAGGGTTTTTGCACTTCTTGTTTTGCCTTGTCGATGGCGCTGGCAATCTGCCCAAAGTCATGGCCGTCTATCTCTTGCACCTGCCAGCCAAAGGCCTTCCATTTGGCTGCAAGGTCACCCATGTCTTTCACATCCTCTGTTTTACCATCGTTTTGCAGGCCATTCACATCTACAAAACCAATGAGATGAGAGAGCCCGAAATGTGCCGCCGAAGCCGCTGCCTCCCAAATTTGCCCCTCGTTTATCTCTCCGTCTCCCATGAGACAATACACATAAAATGATTTGTTTTGGTATTTCCCGCCAAGGGCCATGCCACTTGCGGCAGAAAGGCCGATGCCCAAAGAACCGCTTGTCATATCAATACCCGGTGTTTTTTTCATATCGGGGTGCCCTTGTAAAATACTATTTACCGAGCGGAACGATTCAAACAGGGTTTCTCTCGAAAAAAATCCAGCTTTGGCTAAGGTGACATATACCCCCGGTGCCGTGTGCCCTTTGCTGAGGACAAAGCGATCTCGGTTTGGGTCGTTTGGCTGTTTTGGGTCATATTGCATCTTTTCGAAATATAAGACGGTTAAAAGATCTATGATGGACAATGCGCCCCCGATGTGTCCGCTTTGTGCACGATATACCATTTCCACCACATCTTTGCGCAGTTCAAGGGCTGTGTTTTGCAGGCTTTCTGTTTTGTTCATTTACAGCCCTCCTCCTTGGGATTTCCGCTCGATGCAACGCTTAGCGCTGCACGCAATGTGAGCAGGCGACAAACCATACTTTTCATACAAGTCATCTTGCTCGCCCGATTCGCCAAACTTGTCTTGAATACCCACAAACTCCATGGGTACAGGGTTGTTTTGGGCAAATAATTCAGCAAGAGCACTGCCCAGGCCACCCACGACGGTGTGGTCTTCCACGCTGACCACGGCCCCGGTTTTTAATGCCTGTTCTATCAGAAGTTCCTCTGCCAGCGGTTTCACACTGTATGCATTCACCACGCTGGCGTGGATGTTTTCTTTTTCCAGTATCTCGGCTGCCTGCAAGGCGTTGTCTACCATCAGCCCGCAAGCCACCAGTGTAACATCACTTCCCTCTTTGAGCACATCGGCACCTCCTATGTGCACTGTGGCCCCCTCTTCATACAAATCTTTGGCAAGGTCACGGCCCAAACGCAGATACACGGGGCCGTCGTAATCCAACATAGTTTGAATGGCCGCTTTGGTTTGCGCCACATCGGCCGCCACCAATATTTTTACATTTGGCAACGCACGCATAATGGCCAAATCCTCGGTGATTTGATGGGTTGCACCATCTTTGCCCACACAAAGGCCTGCATGGGTTGCCATGATTTTCACATTCAAATTCGGGTAGGCAATGCTTTGACGAATTTGCTCAAGCGGCTTTTCGGTGACGAACATGGAAAACCCAACCACTACCGGCAAAAGCCCTGTGGTGCTCAGGCCTGCCGCTTGGGTGAGCATGTCTGCCTCGCTGATGCCAAAGCAAAAGATACGTTCGGGATATTGTTCTTGAAAATCGGTCAATCTCAACGCCCTTGCCGAATCAGCGTTGAGCACAATCAAATTCGGATTATTTTTGGCGCATTCAATCATCGTACCGCTCAATGCTTTGCGAAAAGACTGAATCATAAACGGTTTATTTCCTTCCTGTTTCTCTTATGTAGCCACCCTGTATTGAGGATGATATCCCTTATTTAAGCTTATGATCTTTCATGTCCAATGAAATTTCTTCGATGCGTTCCAAAGAGGATGGCGCCCCAAATTCCAACACACCCAAGAACAAAGCCTCTAAAATAGCGGTTTCCGCAACACGCCTTGCCGCAATTTCTTGGCCAATGCGCATGTCAGACACGGCGGTATACAGCTTCACATCACAGTGTTGCAAAAGCGGGGATTTATCACGTTTTGTGATGCAAATAACCGCGGCCCCCCTTTTTTTTGCAATGCGGGCCGCCGAAACTGCCTGCCGCGTTTTGCCTGTGTGCGAAACGACGATGGCCACATCCCCTTTGCACAAATTATTGGCATTGATTACCTGTAGGTCTTGGTCCGGGTCTGCATAGCAGACGTAACCCAGCTTGCGAAATTTAAAGGCCGCCATCTCGCAAGGGTGCATCGCATCGCCAATGGCAAAAAACGAGATTTGTTTGGCGTGCAAAACCGCCTTGAATGCCTTGTCATATTCATCAGAATAGAGGGCCATGGTTTCAATCAGTGTTTGAATGTTGATATCAAATACACGTTTAACAATGGAGGCGATAGAGCTGCTGCCGGGTACTTCAATAACAGAACCGGACCCATTTGTGTGATTCAAAGCAAGCTGCATTGCGAGCTGAGACTTCATCTGGGCATAACCGCCCACACCGATTTTTTTACAAAGCCGCATCACAGTGGCTTCGCTGCTGTTCGAGCGCTGTGCAAAATCAGCCAGTGTTAACCCCGCCACTTCTTGCGGGTGGTTCAAAAGATATTCGGCAGATTTTCTCTCGGTTTTGGTTAAGGTGGGTAAAAGGAACTTTACAATGGGAACAATTTGTCGTTTTTCGTCATTAATATTCACTCACATGTCCCCCATTCGGCGAATCACTTCATCAAACAAGCGTTTTTTTGAAGTTTATATTCTCTATTATACACTTCTCTTTGTCGCTGTCAATGGACATTTGGAACAGAGAATTGTGTCATTATTTGTAAAAAACGTCAAATTGACTGGGCTGACTTGAAAAATCTTTGACTTTTATGACTTAACATTCTATACTATATTTAAATTGCAAGGCATAGCATATTTTGAATAAACTTCAAAATTAATTGTTTTTAACGGAGTTTCTCCATCAAGTAGCTCTGTATATTCTTGCAAGTTCCTTCTCGACAACGGATACGATGACGGGCAACTTATTCCCGTTGTTTACAAATATAGAAAGGAAATTTAAATGGATACGCTGAAAGAAAAAGCTCGTTCGCTACGCAAAGATATTATTGAAATGGTCTTTCGTTCTTCTGCCGGCCATGTGGGCGGGGATTTAAGTGTTATTGACATTTTAACGGTTTTGTATTTTCAAGTGATGAATATATCGCCTGAAAACCAAAACGATCCAAATAGGGACCGATTTTTGTTGAGCAAAGGCCACTGTGCCGATGCTTTGTATTGTGTGCTGGGTGAAAAAGGTTTTTTCGAC
Source organism: uncultured Oscillospiraceae bacterium (assembly GCA_964371725.1). Taxonomy (GTDB): domain Bacteria; phylum Bacillota; class Clostridia; order Oscillospirales; family Ruminococcaceae; genus JAAYCI01. Next base: position 4,112 of record CAYJNQ010000033.1, on the reverse strand, counting down.
AAGCGCGAAGCGGTCGAGAACTTTAGCCATTATGGTTCTCGCTTCATCGGGCATCCAAGCGCGAAAATACCCGGTGTTGAAATTAATTCCGGCTCTCTTGGGCACGGGCTATCTGTGGGCGCCGGGTTTGCCTTGGCCGCAAAACACGATGAACGCCCTTACCGCACCTATGTGGTGCTGGGTGACGGAGAGCTGGCAGAGGGTTCCAATTATGAGGCCATGATGTTGGCGAGCCACTATAAGCTGGATAACCTGTGCGCCACCGTAGATTTAAACGGCCTTCAAATCAGTGGTGAAACCAAGGACGTGATGTGTCTGGGCGATATTGGAGCAAAGTTCGCCGATTTTGGCTGGCAAGTTTTCTATGTGGAGGACGGGCACAACCACGCCCTTTTAGTGGATGCCTATGAAAAAGCGGCGCAGTGCAAAGGGCGGCCTTCGGTTGTAATTGCAGCCACCACCAAAGGAAAAGGCGTTTCCTTTATGGAAAACAACCCCGGCTGGCATCATGGCGTGATGACAAAAGAGCAGTACGAATGTGCCCTGCAAGAGCTTTCGGAGGTGCCAGTATGAATCAAATAACCAACCGTCAAGCCGTGTGTGAAGTGTTGTTGCAGGAAGCGGCGCAAAATCACGACATTTTAGTGGCCTGTTCAGATTCCAGCGGTTCTGCGTCTTTGGTTCCCTTTAAGAAAACCTTTCCAAAGCAATTTATCGAGGTGGGTATCGCCGAGCAGAATTTGGTGTCTGTGTCGGCCGGTCTTGCCCTTTGCGGCAAAACGGTAATAGCCGCTTCCCCCGCCAGCTTTCTGTCCACACGTGCTTACGAACAGGCCAAGGTAGATGTGGCTTATTCAGGCGCCAATGTGCTTCTTTTGGGCATCAGTGGTGGTGTAAGCTATGGGGCTCTTGGCATGTCACACCATTCTTTGCAAGACATTGCAGCCTTCACCGCCTTGGTAGATATGAAGGTGTATTTGCCGAGCGACCGCTTCCAAACCGCTTTTCTTACAAGACAATTGCTCAAGAAAAACTTGCCGGCCTATGTGCGTGTAAGCCGCAGCGCCACGCAAGATGTTTACGATGAAAACACGACCTTTACACTGGATAAGGCACAAAGCATTGGTGAGGGAAGCGATGTTACCATCATTGCCTGCGGCGAAATGGTACCGTATGCTGTGGCGGCCGCGGCACTCTTGCGCGACGAGGGGTATTCCGCGGGCGTTTTGGACATGTATTGTTTGAAACCCTTCGATGAAGAAGCTGTTTTAGCGTGTGCGCGCAGAAGCAAACTGCTTGTCAGCGTAGAGGAGCACTCGCTTTACGGCGGGCTGGGCAGCCTTGTGTCTCAAACACTCACAAGCCGGTATCCAAAGCGCCTTCTCACATTGGCCTTGCCGGACGAGCACTTGGTATCCGGCACAAACAAAGAGGTTTTTGGCCATTACCGCATGGATGCCAAGGGCATTGCAGAGCAAGCGAAAACGACTTTGACATCCATGTGCTAGTTCGGCCTGTCAGACGGAATTGATTTGAGGAGAGCACTGCATGGAAAGATATATTTTAACCATCGATCAAGGCACTTCGGGCACCAAATGCCTGCTTGTAAATGCAGATGGCCGGGTGGTAATGCGCCACGATGAAGCGCACGAGCAGTTTTATCCACACCCAGGCTGGGTGGAACACGACGCCATGCAGATTTATGAAAACACACGGCTTGGCATTCAAGCCGTGCTGGAAAAAGCCAATCTCACACCACACCATATAAAAAGTGTGGCCATTTCCAACCAAAGAGAAACAGCCGTTGTGTGGAACAAACACACCGGCCTGCCCATTGCAAACGCCGTTGTATGGCAGTGCAGCCGGGCGGCCGAGCTTTGTGAAACCTTACAAAAAAGTGGCTATGAAGAGGAAATTTTGCTGCGTAGCGGGCTTGTTTTATCGCCCTATTATTCGGCGGCGAAAGTGGCTTGGCTTTTGGAACATGTCCCCGGTGCAAAAGAGGCCGCAGAAAGGGGAGATTTGCTGTTTGGCACCATCGACAGTTGGCTCTTATACAAATTGACACAGCACAGCGTACACGCCACCGACACCTCCAACGCCAGCCGCACCCAGCTTATGAATTTGGCCGGTTTACACTGGGACGAACGTCTTTTGGCATTTTTCAAAATTCCGCTTTGCATGATGCCCGAAATCTGCCCTTCCGGCCATTTGTTCGGCCATGTGGAAGACTCTGTTTTGCAAGGGGCGCAAGTACCCATCCACGCCCTTATGGGAGACTCTCACGCAGCCCTATTCGGGCAGTTGTGCTTTGAACACGGCAGCGCCAAAGCAACCTATGGCACAGGAACCAGTGTGATGATGAATATTGGCCCCACACCACACATTTCTCGAAACGGCCTTGTCACCTCGGTGGGCTGGTCCACCAAAGAGGAAACCGTTTATGTAGCAGAGGGCAACATCAATTGCTCGGCCGCCACCATCAAGTGGCTGGCAGAAGATTTGCAACTGATTGAAAACGCCGCAGAATCCGAGCGTTTGGCCCGCTCTGTTCCCGGCAGCGAAGGCGTGTATTTTGTGCCGGCCTTCGTCGGCCTTGGTACCCCTTATTGGAACGCGGAGGCCACAGCGCTGATAACCGGCCTCACCCGTGGCAGCCAAAAGGCACATGTGGTGCGCGCAGCGCTGGAGGGTATTGTGCTGCAGGTAAACGATGTTTTGCAATTGATGCAAGAGGAAACAGGCACCCGTTTGCATCGGCTTAAAGTGGACGGTGGCGCCTCGCGAAACCGTTTTTTGATGCAATTGCAAGCGGATGTGTTGCAAACGGATGTGCTGGTGAATCAAACAGAGGAAATCAGTGCATTGGGCGCCGCCTTTATGGCCGGCCTGTCGTGCCAATTTTGGCAAACACGCGCAGAGCTACCGAGCCACTATGAAGACGTGGCAGCTTTGCAGGCAAAAGAAGCGCGAGACGCCCTTTGCACAGGCTGGAAAAAGGCGGTTGCTCGCTGCTGTTTCAAACCCGAATAATCTGATTTTAACTATAAATAATTATGAATATTAAGGAGGATTTGAAATGAACATTGATTTTAGTAAAGTGGTGGAACTGAGCCATGACATGCTGCCGGGGAAAGAACCCTTCAACTTGGAAGTGCGTGTCTACGACGTGGACGAGCTTGGCGAGCGCGGCGAGCCACACAGCCCGGGCACTTGGTATGTCACGGGTGACATCAACATGTCCACCCATTGCGGCACCCACATCGAGTTCCCCTTGCACCATGTGGAAGGCGGGGCCGATGCCAAAAACTATCCCTTGAAAAATCTCATTGGTGAAGCAGTGGTGCTGAATTTTGTTGGAAAAAAAGCACATGAACCCATCACGCTTGAGGAAATGAAAGCCAAAGCCGACGAAGTACGCGAGGGAGACATGGTCTTTATCCGTCACGACTTTGACAAAAAGTGGCGCACAGAAGATTGGGAGCCTTTCCCCTATATCGACAACGACGCCTTGGTTTGGCTGCTGGAAACAAAAAAAATCAAGGTTATTGGCACAGACGCCACCTCGATTGAAAATTTGAGCATTGCCGACCAACCAAACCACAACGCCTGTTTGCAGCGCGGTGTGGCCATGATTGAATCTCTTTGCAATCTTGATAAAATAAAAAACAACAGAGCAACCGTTTTTATTTTGCCTTTACCCATCGAAGGAATTGAAGCGTGCCCTGTGCGCATTGTTGCCATTGAAGAGGACGGCTTTTTGGGGACCGTATAAAAGAAAAGCGACTTGATGTATAAAGTAGCAAGCTGTTTTATAGAAATTGAATAAAAAACAGACGGACGCAAGGTTTGTATTGTGGATGAGCAAGCGAGAGCTTGCTCATCCACATGTCGTTAGTACGATATTTTAATCAACTAAAAAGTGTTTTCAGCACACCCGACCTTGACATGCAACATGATAAAAGAGTGTATTGCCAAAGCACAAATTAAGCCGCATGAGACCAATGGTAGCATTTACGATAGAAGTTTTGAGCATGAAGGTATATTGATTGATGTTGGATACTGCTCTTTGATTTTTTCCACTTGCTCACTTGTTGGGAAATGATTCATAG
>CAYJNQ010000032.1:5168-20194 GCA_964371725.1 uncultured Oscillospiraceae bacterium | reverse complement strand
AGAGTTTGTCGCGTCATATCGCCTCGCAAAACAAAAACCAGGTGATTTTGATTGTGAAAAGTGAATACTACGACGATATCTCTGCTGTGGTGGAAGACTGCGGCGTACTTACAGTTGCAAAACCCATCAACAAAAACATGTTTTGGTTTTCGCTGAAGCTTGCCAAGGCGGCACATGGGCGCCTTGTACAAATGCAAAAAGAAAAGGCCAAACTTGTGCAAAAAATAGAGGATATCCGCCTGGTAGATAGGGCTAAGCATGTACTTGTGGCCTATTTGAACATGACGGAAGACGAGGCACACAAATATATAGAGCGCCAGGCCATGGACAGCCGGGAAACGAGACGCAGTGTGGCTGAGGGCATCTTGAAAATCTACGAAAACACATAAGGTGGAAAGGCAGTATACATGACAAACTATATTTTTGTAACCGGCGGGGTGGTTTCCGGGCTTGGCAAAGGCATTACGGCGGCAAGCCTTGGGCGGCTTTTAAAACAGCGTGGCCTCAAAGTGGCTGCACAAAAGTTGGACCCCTATATGAACATAGACCCCGGCACAATGAGCCCCTTGCAGCACGGTGAAGTGTTTGTTACCGAAGACGGGGCCGAAACCGATCTAGACCTTGGTCATTATGAACGTTTCATTGACGAAAATCTGTCAAGGCTTTCCAACCTAACCTCGGGACAGGTGTATCACAATGTGCTAAGCCGAGAGCGACAGGGTGGTTATCTTGGAGAAACGGTGCAGGTGATTCCCCATATCACAAGCGAAATCAAACAGTTTATCTACGAAGGTGCAAAACAAAGCGGGGCTGATGTGCTACTCACTGAAATTGGCGGCACCACCGGAGACATTGAATGCCAGCCGTTTTTAGAGGCTATTCGCCAGATTGCGCTGGAGGTGGGGGCCTCTCGTTGCCTGTTTTTGCATGTCACCCTTGTTCCCTATTTAAAGGGCAGTGGCGAGCACAAATCCAAGCCCACCCAGCATTCTGTCAAAGAGCTTCGTTCACTGGGCATCACACCCAATATCATCATCACAAGGGCCGATGAGCCCATTCATCACTCTTTGTTTGAAAAAATTTCCATGTTTTGTAATGTAAAGCCCGATTGCGTTATCGAAAACCGCACCCTGTCTTGCCTGTATGAAGCGCCCGTGATGCTGCACAAACAAGGGCTGGACGAAATTGTATGTCGCGAACTTTCACTCAATACACCACCGTGTGACCTTTCGGAGTGGAGGGCCATGCTCGATAAAATCAACACACGAACCCACAGCGTGCGCATTGCCATCGTTGGCAAATATACGCAGTTGCACGACGCCTATCTCTCGATTATGGAGGCACTGGAGCACGCCGGAAATTTTGCCGGCACAAACGTGGAAATCAAATGGGTAGACAGCGAGGAAGTTACAGGGCAAAATGCCGCCCGGCTGCTATCGGATGTGCAGGGCATTATCATTCCGGGTGGATTTGGCCACAGGGGTGTTGAGGGAAAAATCGCCACTTGCCAATACGCCAGAGAAAACAGCATCCCTTTTCTTGGCATTTGCCTTGGCATGCAGGTAGCCGTTGTAGAGTTTGCACGGCACGTTTGCGGCTTAGAAGACGCGCATTCGTCTGAATTCTCTCCGGAATGCAAAAACCCCGTGGTTCATATCATGGAAGGGCAGCGCTCTGTTACGGAAAAAGGCGGCACAATGCGCCTGGGTGCTTTTCCATGCACCCTTGCACAAAACAGTTGCTTGCGCGCGCTTTATGGCCAAGATGGCATTTTCGAGCGCCACCGCCACCGCTATGAATTCAACAATGTTTATCGGGACATTCTGTGTGATAAAGGGCTTGTGCCCAGTGGGGTTTCACCCGATGGATGCCTTGTGGAAGCGGTGGAGTTTCCCGCCCATCCGTTTTATGTTGCCGTTCAGTTCCATCCCGAGTTTAAAAGCAGGCCCAATCGCCCTCATCCCTTGTTTGAGGGACTTGTAAAGAGTGCACTTGCCCAGAATACCCCGCATGCCAGCTTGTTGTAAACATTTTTCCGTAAAACGAAAATTTCGTTTTAACATATTGAACAGCAGGAGGAAGCACGTATGAAATACTGCACACGATGCACCATGCCAGACACTCGCCCCGGAATCACCTTTAACAGCGACGGGATCTGCTCGGCCTGCACCCATTATGAAAACCGCCAAAATATCAACTGGAGCAAACGCTTTGAAGAGTTAAAAGCATTATGCGACAAATACCGTGGCTCGAACGGCCCCGGCGGTTATGATTGTGCCATTGCGGTTTCCGGCGGCAAAGACAGCCATTTTCAGGTGTATATGCTGAAAGAAGTGTTGGGAATGAACCCGATTTTGTTCACCGTGGAAGATAATTTTCCCATGACAAAAGCAGGGGTACACAACTTACAAAACCTTAGTGAAACCTTTGGCTGCACCCTCATCAGCTGTAAACCGAATATCAAAGTGCAAAAAGTGCTTATGCGCAAGTTTTTTGAAAAATATGGCAAGCCCACCTGGTATGTGGACCGCCTTATTTACACGTTCCCTTTGCATATGGCCTTAAAATTTGGCACGCCCCTGCTTTGCTATGGCGAAAATGTGAGCTATGAATACGGTGGCAGCACCGATGAAGAGACCTATTCCGCCAAAGAGCAAATTAACAACGGTGTGGCCGTGGGCATCGACCAAAGCGAACTTGTGGGCGATGGCGTAAGTGAAAACGATTTAAGCCTCACGCTGGCACCAAGCGCCGAAGAACTTGGTCGCCTAGACCCCTTCTATCTCTCGTATTTTGTGCCGTGGAACAGTTATCGAAATTACCATTTTGCCAAAAGCCGTGGTTTTCACGATCTTACACATGAATGGGAACGCACGCACCACGTGGAGATGTTTGACCAGATAGACAGCCGCGCCTACCTCGTGCACTCCTGGATGAAATATCCGAAATTTGGCCATGCCGCCGCCACAGATTACACCGCACGCAGCATTCGTTACGGTGTGATGACAAGGGAGGAGGCTATCCGCCTTATACACGAGCGCGACGGCAAGCTGGATCCACTTTGTGTGCAAGATTTCTGCCGCTTTTGTGGGTATAGCGAAGCAGAGTTTTACAGCATTGTTGACCGCTTTTATAACAAAGATTTGTTTTATCAAGATGAAACGCTACAATGGAAACTCAAAGAGCCACTTTGTGAGTAGTGCCACCGGCTTTCCTCAAAAAGCACCCATAGCTTGTTGAAATTGGGGTGAATGAAATGGCGTTGTTGACAAATAAAAACTTTGCCGGCATTTTTGGTGAAGTCGCCTTTGCGAATAGCTCCGAAATGCCATCGCCATATACCGGCCGCCGTTATGGGTAGTGATTTTATTGTTTCGGGTATAGAGGGTTTGGGTACGCGCTGCTTTTGAATATCCGTAAAATTGCATTGCTGCGTTGGGCTCTTCGGATTCGTCAAAACATGCCCCCTAAAAGTGCTTTTCAGGGCACTTTCAGGGGGCATGTTTTGATGGCTTCCGCTGCATTGTTGCCGTTTAAATGAAAAGGTGAAAACAAAAGTGCAGGGTTTTGGTTCAGTGGGTATCCGGGTACTTTAACTGAAAAGCGGAACTGCTCACAGTGCGAATTTTCCATGATGTATAGAAAATTGCTTGGGGCGGAAAGCTGTTTTGGCGCCTTTACCGCCTAGGGGGGCCTCCTCCGGCGCCCTGGCTCATCACTTCCACAGGGTTCCCGTTTTCATCTGTTATCGAGCCCCCCGAGATACTGTAAACGCCGGTTACATCCAGTTCACCATCGCCACCCGCATAGATGGAATTGGCTTCAATTACAATGTCGCCACCCTCTATTATCAAATCGCCATTTGAATCAATGCCATCCCCTTGACACTTCAAAGAGATATTCCCGCCCGTGATTTGCACAAAGCCGTCATCTGCGTTCGCATTTATGGCATCGTCCAGAACATTTGCGTTTATGGTGCCCTTGTTGATGATGACAAAAGAGCCCTCCAGCCCCTCATAGGCGTTCTCCACCCTGATGTCTCCATCGTTGATTGTCAAGTATTCGTCGGCGTGCAAGGCATCATCACCCGAGCTGATGACGAAACTTCCGAAGTCTATGGTGAGGTTGTTGTTTGCGTGAACGGCGTCTTCATAGGATGAAATAACAAAAGCGCCGCCACTTATCAAAATGTCATTCGCCTTGATTCCTTTCATGCTGTCTTCGAGAAGATCGGTGGGTTGCGTTAGGTCTCCGGGGCCCTCTCCCACGGTTATTTCATTCAACACTTCCACATAGCCACCGCCTGAAAACAGGTTAAAATCTCCGCCCTCTATTTGTAAAAGCTGCTCAGCACTGATGGCATCATTCTGTGCCGTGATGGCGAAATTTCCGCTTGTAACCAACAAATTTCCTCTGTCGATATCCTCATCATTGGAGGCTTTCAAACCATCTTTTCCGCACTCCACAGTGATGTCTGACCCACTGATGGCAAGCAAATCTTTCCCCACAATTCCGTCTTCAACGGCACTTACGATCAGTGTGGCTCCCTCTATAATAAGGTCGTCGCGGCTGTTTATCCCATCTTGGTACAAGGTGCTTAAGTTAAGCGTTCCCGTGCCGGTTATGGTGGTGTCGGCAGCCGAATAAACGGCAGCAGAGGGGAACTCTGTGTCTTGTGTTTCCACGGCACCCTGTTTTATCACATTCTCGCCCTCTAAAACCAAAACAACATTCTCTGCCTCTACAATATGGATAGGCGTGCCCGTTTCGCTTTCCACGTGAGCGTTGTTCAAAACAAGGTAAACCACACCGTTATCGGTGTCCTTGTTCACATTCACAACAATTTCGCTGTAATTGCCGGTCAATTCATAGGCACCGCTTTGGGTAATCGCAACTTCTTCATCCTCCATGAGAATTGCATCATCGTAAGCATCGGGGAACTCCTGGGCCGGATAGTCAAGCGCAGAGAGCAACGAGTCGCTAGCGTCTTGCACGGGTTCGGTTGAGTTTTCTGCAGCACGGCTCACAGCATCGGTGGCGGCCTGTGCTCCACCACAGGCCGATAGTAAAAGCATAGCCACGGTTAAAATGGCAACGATATATAGTTTCATCAATTCATTCTCCTATATTTTAGCTGGTTTCAAAAAATGGTTTGTGCAAAAAAAGATAAGGGAGAGTGTCATCAAGGCAAGGCCGATTAGGGTCAATATAGTTATATAAATGGAAGAAGTACCGGCGATTTCGAAAATCCCTCGAAGCAACGAGCTTAGAATTAGGGCGATAAGCCCCGTGTGATAGCAATGCGTTGCGAGGAAACTTTGTGGCTCCAAACGTGCGAAAAGCATGTTAAACAGCCCAACGAAAAGACCGGCTACCAGGGGATACACAAACAAAAAGGTCATGTGAGGCGAGCTGACCCCATGCGAAAACTGAGCATAAATAAGGGGAACTATCCCACAGAAAACCGTTAGGATTGCATAGGGAAGGATGCGCTTGTGGAAATAGTAGCTTTTTATCGTCTTTCTATTCTCCGATGTAGACAATGTCGCTCACGCTCCTTTCCTGAAATCTGCGCCCGTTTGTGGTGGGGTTGTTAACAAGCTCGCCCATAAAAACCATAGTCGCAGATCCGCCGCCATCTAGGTTATACGCTTCTACACAATCGTAAGCGTGCAGCACTGTGGCCATTTCCATCAACGATAGCCCGGTGCTTTGTGTTGTTCTTCCGTCTGCAACCAAAAAAATGTAGTGATTGGGTGCAATCATCCCTATCGCCGTTCTGGGGTTGCTTTCGTCTTCGCGCTCCACTTCGCTGGTTTCGTCTACAAGAATTTCTCCGTCACCAATCAGTCCCGGGCCAAAAGAGTAAATTTGCGCCGCCCCTTGTTCTTCCAATTCGGCAACCGAAACGTCTGTTTCTTCTATAACATCCATGCTTCCGTTTTCAAAAATAACCAAATCCTCATTGCCGCCGCTCATACCAATGTCCCTGTAGGTTTGACCGTTTCGCATCACATACCCGGTGTCGCGAAAACCGTAGTAATCGCCATTGATGGCAAGAATGGCATTGTTTTCCGCTGCAATTTCCGAGGTCGTTTGGTTTAGATTGTTGCCAAAGGAACCGTAGGCAAGGCCGGCTCTCAATAAAGAGCTATCTTCTATTTTCACTTCTGCCACATAGATGTCGGTGTTGTATTCACGTATTGTGTCTATTGTTATGCTCACGGCATCGCTTGTGTAGCTGTTTTGTGTAATAATGGGCTGGCTATGTGACGATTGTGCTTGACTTAGGGTTTCGTCTTCTGCCTCTGTCGGTTCGGTGCTCGCATCGGATACCCTTATTTCCGGTTCTGCTGAAACACTTTCAAGTGCCACAACATTTTGCGGTAGCACAAAACGGTTGAGCAGTGTAAACCCCACATAAAATGCAAAGCATATGGTTGCACAAATTGTCCACACTCGTGAGGCTTTTTTCCATGAGATTTTCTTTTGGGAAGAACGTTTTTTTTGCATTCGTTTGCTGAAAATTCAGCCCTCCGTTTTCCGTGGATTTAGAGCACATTTGCAATAAATTCCTGTTTTGTAATGATGATTTCCAAATTTCCGTTTCTTGTGCGAAGTTCATCTATGAACTCTTTTTCCTGCGTGATGTCTTTCAATTCAATTTCATAGCTCAGCTTAAACAAACTGCCCATGTTGGTGGTTTTAGAGGAAATCAAGTTGAATGTACCGGTGTATTTTTCAAAAATATCGTCGAAAACATTGGAATAGTTTAGGTTTTCCGGTATGGTGATATGCAACACTCGGCTGTTGTTTTTTTGTTCTCCGAAGTTGATGACATTGAGCAAAAGTGCAAACAACGAGGCAAGAATAGAAAATAAAAAGGCAAACCCGATGTAGCCCATGCCAATGGTAAGGCCGGTACACATGGCAGTGAAAATGGCGCCGATCTCTTTGGCTGTGCCGGGAACAGAGCGAAAACGCACAAGGCTAAATGCACCGGCAACGGCAACGCCTGCGCCGATGTTGCCGTTTACCATGATGATAACCATGGTAACAGCAAGCGGCAACAGTGCAAGGGTGGCCATAAAGCCCTTTGTGCACTTGGTTTTAACCGCATACATTTTCGCCATAAATATACCCAAAACAATGGCAGACAGCATACAGACAAAAAACTGCGGCAAGGTTATCGCCAGTGCAGCCGAGTTATCAAAAATTCCGGAGAAAATATCATTGAGCATTTGCCATACCTCTGAAATAATCTAAATATTTTGGAAAAATAAACAGCTTGTATGCTGTGCCATACTTTGAAAAGGATGTTGTATACAAACCGTTTTCTCCAAGGAAATCCACAAACCAAAAGGGCAAGCCTTGCACGGTTTTTACCTCCATCAAAACACGGTCATCGGGCAGTATCCGGATGTCGTCTTCGCTCTCATACGGCGATATATCTGTGTCGCGCATCCTGATGTTAAAGTCAAAAGTGATTCTGAAATCTTCATCCTGTAAAGTATAATAGGCCTCTCGTTCATAGGAGAGATAAACACGGGGTGCCAGCCGTTTGTGGCTACTTTTAAAATAATCCACCTCTTTTTTTATCTGGGAGGCATCGTTTAAATCGCTTTCATTACAAAGGTACGACATTGCATCGGCCACCGTGGTAGGGAGTCGTCTTTTATACACAACACCATTCAATTTCTTTTTCAGTTCAATAAAACTGGTCGTATTATCGTTTGCTTTGCCATAAATGCGTAGCCTCAATTTTTCTTTATACTTCGGCCTATCAATGCTGTGCCGAATAATTCTGAAATCGTCTGTATCAAAATAGATATTTGAAATTTTATGCCTGCCATAGTCATCCATCAGCATATGGCTTTTCATCGTTTCACAAAGCAAATAATACTGTGTTTTTGTCAGCTGATACTTTAGCTCATGCCGTTTGAAGATAGTTTGAATTGCCATGGTAACCTCACTGTCGTATAATTGTGTTCCCATTATACAGGCTCAACTTTAATTGTATCTTAAAATCATCAAAAAAAATTAAAAAATAACGGTGATTGTAATGTGATTGTTTCGCTTGCTCTCGGCAGTTATTTTTGCGGCGTTGTTATCGCAAATGGATTTTGCAATCGATAAACCAATTCCGAAACCGGAGGCGTCACCTCTGGCTTCATCCTCTCGATAAAAGCGGTCGAACCAGTTATCGTGCCTTCCGGCAGATACATTTTCACAATCGTTTTGGATGAGTAAAACTTTTTTGTTTCCTTTTTTAAAGAGCTCGGCAGAAATGGTGCTACCTTGCGGTGCGTATTTTATGGCGTTTTCTATTAGGATAGAAAACAATGTTCTGATGGCATCCTCTGTGGCGTTTAAGGATATATTTTTGCTGATATGGGTTTGCACGTGAAGGTTTCGCTGTTGCATTGCCGATGAAAACGCGTCCATTGTTTCCACCAGCGCCTCATCCAAAGAAAAATCGGTTTTGATTGGTTTGTCGCTTGCTTCATCCAGTTTTGTAAGCGACAATAAATTTTCCACAAGCAGGTTTAACCTGTCTGTTTGCATCTTTACGCCATCAACCCATTCATCCTCGCCGTGGGTTATTTCAACTACTTCGCAGTTTGTCTTAATGATGGAAAGCGGTGTTTTGAATTCGTGGCTAACATCGGTGATAAATTGTTTTTGTTTTTCATACGCCATGGCAACCGGTTTAACGGCCCTTTTGGAAAATAGGCACGATAGAATAAAAATGAATGCCGTGGCACCCGTCATGATGAGCACCGAATAGACAAGGTACTGCCTAAACCCTTGCATCTCTTCTTCGATATCAAGAAAAATATACGTGTAGCCATATTGGTTTTCTGTTTTGGCAAAGCGGTAATCGTCCAGTGTTCCGGCATAGGTTCCCTGGCTGTTAATGGCTTCGGCATAAGCAATTGCCATCTCGGTTGAAACACTGCTTATGTTTTTGGTGTCAATATAATGGATGGCATCGTCTTCATCGGAACGCAAAACAAAAAACCTTGTGGTAAAAGCAAGTTCCCTTGGGAATCTGTCTGGCGGGCGTGAGCTCTCTGCAAGTCTGAGGTCGCTTTCAAGCAACAATTCAAGCAATTCGTCAGAATTATTGAGCAAGGAGATATAATTCACCGTGTTCATAAGCACTACGATGACAAACAAAACAATCAACGATATGGTTGTTGTAAGTAAAACGAATTTTTTTTGAAGGTTTTTAATCACTGTTTTTCTCCAAAGAATATCCTGTGTTTCGCATGGCGGCTATTTTGAAATTTGCATTTAGCAGTTTCAGTTTTTTTCTGAGGTATGCGATGTATACACGAACAATGTTGAGCTCCACATCGCTGTCGTACCCCCAAATTTTTTCCAAAAAGCGCTCAGTTGGAATAATAGCGCCTTCATTGATCATCAGCATTTCCATCATTTGAAATTCTTTGCCGGCCAGCTTAAAGGATGTTTTGGCACTTGAAAGCTCAAATGTTTTTTGGTTCAAGCACACATTACCATAGCGCAGTGTAGAAGACATACTGTCTGTAGATACTCTTGTAATGGCACGTATGCGTGCAAGCAATTCTTTTGCCTCGAAAGGTTTTGTCATATAATCATTGGCGCCAAAGTCCAGCCCTGTTACTTTATCTTCAAGGCTAGACTTTGCCGTTAACATGAGAATAGGCACAGTATTGCCCGTTTCCCGTGTGCGTTTAAGCACGGCGATTCCATCCATTTTAGGCATCATAACATCCAAAATCACGGCATCATAGTCAATGGATTCAATGTAAATAAGTGCCTGCTCCCCATCGTAAACCGCGTCGACAGAGTAGTGGTGAAATTCAAGTATTTTCACCAATCCATTGGATATCTTTTTATCGTCCTCACACAATAAAATTCGCATCATTTTCTCCTGTTTATCTTGCAAAGGGTGTGGTTTGTTGATAGTGGCCTGTTTTTTGGGGATTCATGTTCATTTCATTATAAAACATCAGCTTTAATCTTGCATTAAAAAAAGGGATTTTTATCGTTTAATCCAATTTTAATACTTGTGTGATATAAAAAGGAGATGTCATTTCAAGATGTATGATGTATAATGTCCGTATTATACTTTCAAACACTTTCAAAGTGAAAATGGAAAAGCACATTTGGATTTATGAATAGGAGACTAAAACAAATATGCCGAATGTATTTGTGAGACATCTCAAAAAATGGACAGTGATTACGCCCTGAAAACAATTCACATGGTTTGGGGCGAAGCTTATGTTTAAAGGAAAAAACATGAAAAAGATTTCTGCAAAAATGAAACTTACCCTTTGGACGGTCTTGCTCATGTTGCTGATGGCCGGTGTTTTGATGGGGGTGATGTTTTCCCTGAGCGATCGCATCATTTCGTCAAATAGCATCACACAGCTAAAAGAAGTGGTGGCTGATAATGCCGATGAGCTTGAGTTTGATGATGGACGCTTGGAATTTGATGACGTGAATTTTTTTGTCAGCAGCGTATATACGCTTTTGTATACACAAGAGGGCGAGCTGCTTGCGGGCAGCTTCCCTGAAGAAATTGTCCATGAACAGCCCTTTCAGGATGGCGAGGTTGTTGAACTTACCGTTGATGGGACGTTGTATTATGTTTTTGACACACGAACTATGCCGGAGGGGGGGCGTAGCCCCGTATGGGTGCGGGGCGTTATAGCTGTAGACGAAGTTGCAAGCGCAACCAACAATCTTTTACAGATGACATGCTTCGTTTTGCCTGTTTTCATCGTACTTGCTGCATTTGGTAGCTATTGGATTGCAAAAAACACCTTTCGCCCAATCGATAAAATTGTAAAAATAGCACAACAGATAAGCGACAGTGGAAATTTGTCACTGCGGATTGCTTTGGAAGGCGAGAGCCGTGAAATTCAACAATTGGCGCGAACATTTGATACGATGTTTGCGCGCTTAGAGGCTACATTTGAGGCGGAAAAACAATTCACCTCCGACGTTTCACATGAACTCAGAACACCAACTGCCGTCATTTTGGCACAGTGCGAGTATGCAACAAGTAAAACTGCCACCGTCGAAGACAAAGAGGAGGCGCTCGAAACAGTGCAAAGACAGGCCGCTAAAATGTCTGCAATCATTTCAAGTTTGCTAAACTTCATGCGGCTTGACCGCGGTATTGAAAAGGCAAGGTTTGAAAACCTTGATGTGAGCGAGCTTGTGGAACAGGTTTGCCTTGAATGTGCACTCATTGCGCCCTGTGATGTCAAGTTCACATATTCCATTCAGCCGCACATAAGCGGACGGTTTGATGAAGAAATGCTCACACGCTTGCTCACCAATTTAATCAGCAATGCTTTTCGCTATAGAAAAGAGGGGGGCAAGGCAACGGTTGTGCTTTGTGAAAATGATGGGGAAATCATTCTCTCTGTAGAAGATGATGGAATTGGCATATCCGAAGAACAGAAAGCGAAAATTTGGCAAAGATTTTACCAAGTTGACTCTTCGCGAACCGCAAGCCAAGACGGCACCATGGGCCTGGGGCTTTCCATGGTGGAGCAAATCACAAAACTTCATCATGCCAAAATTGAGCTACAAAGCGAGCTTGACAAAGGCAGTTTGTTTGTTATAAAATTTCCGCAAATAGAATCTCATTCGAATGGGGAGTGTTCTAATGGGAACTGAAGGTAATATGAAAACAAAAATGCAATAAATCGAATGTTTTTTTGGTTGCTGGGCAAGGTTCGTCAAGATTGACAAATTAATAACATAAAAGACTCTTGTGTTTTGTTCAATTGTGAAAAAAATATCAATTATTCGGAAAATAGATTGACGTGCATATAACAATATGTTAAATTATTATCAAACAGAGTTCCCCAACCGAAAAATTCTGTTAGATACCCGTAAAACCCCTTGTCAGCAATTAACCTGTAGGAGGAAACACAAATGGACAAAGCAAGCCCGTATTTAGTGGTGGACAGTGTGGAAATGCTAGAGGCTCAATTTACCGAAGTACGCAAGGCACAAATGCAGTTTGCAAGCTTTACGCAAGAGCAAGTGGACAAAATATTTTTGGCAGCAGCCACTGCGGCGGCCTCGGCGCGCCTGCCGCTTGCCAAAATGGCCGTTGCCGAAACCGGCATGGGCATTGTGGAAGACAAGGTGATTAAAAACAACTATGCGGCGGAATACATTTACAACGCCTATAAAGACACGAAAACCTGCGGTGTGATAGAGGAAAATAAGGCCTTTGGCACCATGAAAATTGCAGAACCGGTGGGGGTGATTGCGGCCGTTATTCCCACCACAAACCCAACCTCTACGGCCATTTTTAAAACCTTGCTGGCCCTCAAAAGCCGCAACGGCATCATCATCAGCCCGCATCCAAGGGCAAAAAATTGTACCATAGAAGCTTCCAAAATTGTATTGGAAGCCGCCGTTGCCGCCGGCGCCCCCAAGGGCATCATCGGCTGGATAGACGTGCCTTCTTTGGATCTCACCAATCTTGTGATGAAAGAAGCTGACCTCATTTTGGCCACCGGTGGCCCTGGCATGGTGAAAGCTGCCTACAGCAGTGGTAAGCCGGCTTTGGGCGTGGGCGCGGGCAACACCCCTGCCGTCATCGACAGCAGTGCCGATGTTTTGTTGGCCGTGAGCTCGGTGATTCATTCCAAAACATTTGACAACGGCATGATTTGTGCCTCTGAGCAATCGGTGATTGTAGACAAAAAAATCTATGAGGCGGTCAAAAAGGAGTTTGTTTTCCGGGGTTGCACCATATTAAAACCAGACGAATGCGACAAGGTGCGCAATACCATTCTCATCAACGGGGCATTAAATGCCAAAATTGTGGGGCAAAGTGCTCATCGAATTGCAGAGCTTTCGGGGGTTTCGGTGCCCAAAGAAACAAAAATTCTCATTGGAGAAGTCAGCAGTGTGCAGCCAAGTGAAGCCTTTGCACACGAAAAACTGTCTCCTGTTTTGGCTATGTACAAAAGCGAAAATTTCGAAGACGCTTTAAACAAAGCACAACAACTTGTGGAAGACGGCGGCATTGGCCACACGGCTTCTGTTTACTTAGATGACACGAAAGAACGAGAAAAATTGAACCAATTTGCCGCTAGAATGAAAGCCTGCCGCATTGTGGTGAACACCCCTTCTTCCCATGGTGGCATTGGAGACTTATACAATTTCAATTTGGCGCCTTCGCTCACTTTGGGTTGTGGATCTTGGGGAGGAAACTCTGTGTCGGACAATGTGGGCGTGAAACATTTGCTCAACATCAAAACGGTGGCTGAGAGGAGAGAGAATATGCTTTGGTTCCGTGCACCCAGTAAACTATACATTAAAAAAGGTTGCCTTTCGGTGGCACTGGACGAACTGAATACCGTGCTTGGTAAGAAAAAAGTGTTTGTGGTGACGGACCAATTTTTATATCAAAACGGGTATGCAAAACCGGTGACAGATCGCCTTGAAGCCATGGGTATTTCCTACACCTGCTTCTTTGATGTGGAGCCGGACCCCACCCTTGCCAGCGCCAGAGCCGGTGCCAAGGCTATGGCCGCCTTTGAGCCGGATTGCATCATTGCCCTTGGAGGTGGCTCGGCCATGGATGCTGCCAAAATCATGTGGGTGCTGTATGAACATCCGAATGCCGATTTTGCCGACATGTCCATGCGTTTTATGGACATCCGCAAGCGTGTGTATGCGTTTCCCAAAATGGGCGAAAAGGCCTACTTCATCGCTGTTCCCACCACGGCGGGCACCGGTTCTGAGGTGACTCCCTTCGCCGTGATTACAGACGAAAGCTGCGGTATGAAATATCCCTTAGCCGACTATGAGCTAATGCCGAATATGGCCATTGTAGACCCGGATTTGATGATGGATGCACCACAGGGGTTAACGGCCGCCTCCGGCATTGATGCCGTTACCCATGCCCTGGAAGCCTATGCCTCGGTGATGGCCACCGATTACACGGACGGCATGGCACTGAAGGCTTTAAAAACCATTTTCGAGTATCTGCCAAGGGCCTATAACGAGGGCAAAACCGACATTGTGGCCAGGGAAAAAATGGCCAATGCGGCCACCATGGCCGGTATGGCATTTGCCAACGCATTTTTGGGAATTTGCCACTCGATGGCACACAAACTGGGTGCGTTCTATCACCTGCCACATGGTGTGGCCAACGCCCTGTTGATTGGCGAAGTCATCCGCTTCAACGCTGTGGAAGCGCCCACCAAAATGGGTTCCTTCTCACAATATGACCATCCAAACGCCATCTCCCGCTATGCCGAAATTGCACAGTATCTGGGCCTTTCCGGCAAAACAGATGCCGATAAAGTGGAGGCGCTCATCGCCGCTATCGACGAATTGAAAGTGAAAATCGGCATCCGAGACAGCATCCAAGCTTATGGCGTTGATGAAGCTGAATTTCTTGCGAAATTGGACGAAATGACGGAACTTGCCTTTGATGACCAGTGCACCGGTGCAAACCCACGGTATCCCTTGATGAGTGAAATGAAAGAGCTGTATCTGCGTGCCTATTATGGAAAAAAGGCCTAGGGGAGGAATGAGAAAAATGAAACTGAATCAAATTGTAGCACAGCGTAGCAACAAAACTATCTACAAAGACGGTAGCAGCATTATCAAAGTGTTCGATGCCAGTTTTTCGCAGTCTGATATTCTCAACGAGGCCTTGAATCAGTCTCGCGTAAGCGAAACGGGCTTGCCGGTGCCAAAGGTGCTGGAAGTGCGCAAAATAGACGGGTGCTGGGCCATTATATCGGAGTGCATCGAGGGCAAAACACTGGAGCAATTGTTTTTAGAAAACCCCGATAAAGAAGAGGAGTATTTGCAACTGTTTGTGCGTTTGCAAACCGAAATTCACATGCGGAAATCGCCCTTGCTTAACAAACTGAAAGACAAAATGACGCGCAAAATGAACGAGGCAAAATTGGAAGAAAGTGTGCGCTATGAGCTTTTAGCACGCTTGCAGGGTATGCCAAAACACGAAAAAGTGTGCCATGGCGATT
>CAYJNQ010000032.1:0-5158 GCA_964371725.1 uncultured Oscillospiraceae bacterium | reverse complement strand
GCAATGTGCTGATAGATGCAAATGGCAACCCCTATGTCATCGATTGGTCGCATGTGACACAGGGCAATGCCTCGGCCGATGTGGCAAGAACATACTTGCTATTCTATTTGGACAAAAAAGAACAGATGGCCGAACGTTATCTGGAAATTTTTTGCACACAATCGGGAACAGACAAGGCATATGTGCAGCAGTGGCTCCCCATTGTGGCGGCCTCCCAGTTTGTGAAAGAAAAAGAGGAAGAAGCCACTTTCTTAATGCGTTGGTTGGATGTGGCAGCCTACCAATAATTTTTGCGGGTAAGGCAAACACGGTTGTAATCGTGTGCAAGTGCATAGAAGCAAAACACCGGCAAAACAGGATGATTCGTTTTGCCGGTGTTTTGTAAATAACAAGGAGCAAGTGTGAAATGAAACTGACGGTATGTATTGGCAGTTCCTGCCATTTAAAAGGTGCGCGCTCGGTGATAGAACAACTGCAACAATTGGTGAAAGAAAAGAGTGTGGAAGAGCAGGTGGAATTGTGTGGCACCTTTTGCCTGGGCAACTGCCAAAGTGGGGTATGTGTGCAAATAGACGAGCAGATTTTTTCGGTATGTCCCAAAACAACGCTGCATTTTTTTGAAACAGAAGTGCTTGCAAGAGTGCAGGTTTAGGTGGTGGTGAAATGGCAGAACATTTGCGTCTAAAAAAATCAAATTGCAAAAATTGCCATAAATGCATTCGCAATTGCCCGGTAAAATCCATTCGTTTTTCGGGCGGGCAGGCCAATATTGTTGCGGATGAATGCATTTTATGTGGCCAATGTTTTGTGAATTGCCCACAAAATGCGAAGGAGATTTCATGTAGCATTGAAACCGTGAATACCCTTTTGCAAGCCCATGATACGGTGGTGGTCAGCATTGCACCTTCCTTTGTGGCAACCTATCAGGAAAGCGGCATCGAAGCTGTGCGTGGGGCTTTAAAAAAGTATGGTTTTTTTGATGCCGAAGAAACCGCCATTGGCGCCACTCTTGTGAAAAACGAGTACAGCCGCATCTTAGAGCAAGAAAAGCCACCTATGCTTATCAGCTCTGCCTGCCATTCGGTGAATTTGCTCATTCAAAAATATTATCCCGGTGCGCTTTCCTATCTTGCACCCATCCTTTCCCCTATGCAGGCACATGCACAAAATATAAAACAGCGCATGCCAGATGCCAAGGTGGTGTTTGTGGGCCCCTGTGTTGCCAAAAAAGACGAGGCGGATGCTTACAACGGTTATGTAGATGCCGCACTTACCTTTGAAGAGCTCGGTCGGATGCTTTGTGATAAAGAGATTTCGGTGCCACACGAACAAGACGAAAACGAACATAGCCGTGCACGCTTTTTTCCCCTCACAGGCGGAATCATCCAAAGCATGATTCAAAAACCGAGTGACTATACCTATATGGCCGTGGATGGTGTTGAAAATTGCATACAAGCGCTTGAAAATGTTCAGACAGGGAACCTGGATCGATGTTTTTTGGAGCTATCTGCCTGCAAGGGAAGCTGTATTGGTGGTCCGGTTTTGCAAACAGAACAGCACAGGCCGGTAAGCCATTATATGCGGGTGAGCCGCTATGCCGGACTTTTGGATTTCCCTTTGACAACACAGGATACCGCGCGTTTGCACAAGGAAATGTTGCCGCGGTTTTCTCAAAGTATACGCCCTTCGCAGCAAGAAATTGCAGGGGTTTTAAAAAAACTTGGAAAAACATCAAAAATAGACGAATTGGATTGCGGATCCTGCGGATACAATTCTTGCAGAGAAAAGGCAGTTGCCGTGCTACAAGGTAAGGCGGATTTAAATATGTGCCTTCCCTTTTTGATGGACAAGGCCGAAAGCATGTCCGACAATATCATCAAGGATTCTCCCAGCGCGATTGTGGTACTGAACGAACGCTTTGAGGTGCAAAAAATCAACACGGCCGCTTTAAAACTGATGAACATTCGGAAAGAGGAAGATGTGCTGGGGGAAGCGGTGGTGCGCATTTTAGACCCAACCCCCTTTATGGATGTGCAAGACACCCACGAGCCAATTGTGAACCAGAGCCGGTATTTGGCCGAATACGACCGCTATGTAGAGCAAACCATCCGTTTCGACGGGCAGTATCGCATTTTTGTGTGTTTGATGCGCGACATCAGCGAAGATGTGGCCGAAAAAAACAAAAAAGAAGAACTGCGCCACAAAACGGTTGAAACCACAAACAAGGTGATTGAAAAGCAGATGCGCGTGGTGCAAGAAATTGCCTCCCTATTGGGTGAAACCACGGCAGAAACCAAAATTGCCTTAACCAAACTAAAGGAGTCTTTGGGCGATGACCAACCTAAGCTGTGATGTGGGTTTTAGCTTTGCACATAAGCACGGGGAAGAACTTTGCGGAGACCATATCGAGGTGACGGAAAATGCAGACGGTTCTAAAACCTTGGTGCTGGCCGACGGGCTTGGCAGTGGTGTGAAGGCAAACATTCTGTCTACCCTAACGGCGAAAATGCTGTCTACCATGATAGCAAGCAAATTGGATTTGACGGATTGCGTGCGCAGTGTGGCCAAGACC
Organism: uncultured Oscillospiraceae bacterium; assembly: GCA_964371725.1. Taxonomy (GTDB): domain Bacteria; phylum Bacillota; class Clostridia; order Oscillospirales; family Ruminococcaceae; genus JAAYCI01. The sequence goes on along the minus strand of CAYJNQ010000032.1, from coordinate 2,586 downwards.
TTGCCCGTTTGTGCCGTGCGTGAAATTGCCTATTCTACATTTACTGTTCTCAATGTTTCGAAAAATCGTCGTGAAGTAGAAGTTTTCCAGTATGATAATCCAAGGGTGATTTTGTTCCGAGAGGGGCAACCGCTGGAATTTCCCTACAGTGAACTTCATGTGGACGAAAAGAAAATTTTGGTTTCCAAACTTGCTTTACGCGAAGGGGATCGCTTCTTTGTGCTTAGCGACGGCTGTATCCATGCCGGTGTGGGCTCCGTTCTCAACTTTGGTTGGCAACGGCAAGACATCATTCAGTATATGAAGCCATTGTGCCAAAAAGATTTTACGGCAAAAGCACTAAGTCAAGCACTTTTGGACAAATGCGAGCAACTATATGACCATCGTTTTGGCGATGATACAAGTGTTTGTGTGCTACATATGCGCAAACGAGAATCGGTTAATTTACTTTTTGGCCCTCCGGCCAATCGCGAAGATTGTGGCAAAATGATGTCGCTTTTTTTTGGAAAAGAGGGCAAGCACATTGTGTGTGGTGGCACTACATCTACCCTTGCAGCCGAATATTTGCAAAAACCGCTAAAGGCTAGTTTGGATTTTTATGCAGACGATGTACCACCTACCGCAGAACTGGACGGGGTAGATTTGGTGACAGAGGGGGTTCTGACCATTAGCAAAACCTTGCAATTTGCACAGGACTATGTGAAAGACAACCATTTATATGAAAGTTGGCGCTATGGAAAAGACGGTGCATGCCGCCTTGCCCGCCTTTTGTTCGAACAGGCAACGGATATCAATTTTTATGTGGGCCGCGCGGTGAATCCGGCCCACCAAAATCCTCACTTGCCCCTCAACTTCAATATTAAAATGCAATTGATAGAAGAATTGGCAAGCCATATGAAGATGATGGGAAAGCACATTAAATTGAGCTATTTTTAAAGGGGGAAATGATGAAAATTTTTGAAACCAAGGTTCAATATTTAAAATATCAAGTGCTTCGCAGTGTGGCAAAGCATGCGTTTCTTGGGGATTTGTTGCATAAAGTCAATGAAATTCCCAAAGAAATTATAAGTGGGAAAGAGGCCACGATGCGTTGCTGTGTTTACAAGGAACGGGCTATTTTAGCAGAGCGTGTGAATATTGCCATGGGTGGAGACAAAGAAAACAACAATGTTATCGAGGTGATCGAAATTGCCTGCGATGGTTGCCCGGTGGGGGGATACTCGGTAACAGAAGCCTGCCGCGGTTGTCTTTCACATCGTTGCAAAGATGCCTGCAGGCCCGAAGCTATCTTTTTTGATGAAAATCGCTCGGCACACATTGATAAGCATAAATGTGTGGGCTGTGGTGCATGTGCCAAAATGTGCCCCTATCATGCCATTATCAGTTTGCAACGCCCGTGCGAGACTGCTTGCGCCGTGAAGGCCATTCGAAAAGGGGTAAACACCGAGGCAGCTGTGATTGATAACGACAAATGCATTGCCTGTGGTGCCTGTGTGTACCAGTGCCCATTTGGTTCCATTGTGGATAAATCGTATATTTTGGACATTGTAGATGCCCTGAAAAATGCAGAGCAAAACCCAAAGACCAAAGTATATGCCTTGGTGGCTCCATCCATCTCAGGCCAGTTTTCCTATGCAAAACTGGGGCAGGTGGTGAGCGGTATCAAACACCTAGGATTTCACAGTGTGGTAGAGGTGGCTTTGGGGGCCGATATGGTGGCCCTGACCGAGGCGCAGGAACTGGCTGAAAAAGGTTTTTTGACGAGCTCCTGTTGCCCTGCATTTGTGCGTTATACACAAAATGAATTTCCGCAGCTGGCACAGCATATTTCACACCAACTTTCGCCCATGGCAACACTGGCAAAATACATTAAAGAGAGAGAACCCTCCAGCTATCTCGTGTTCATTGGGCCGTGCACAGCAAAAAAAGCCGAAATCAAATTGCCCCATGTAAGCCCTTATGTAGACAGTGTGCTTACTTTTGAAGAGTTGCAAGCACTGTTTGATGCCCGCGATATTGACATCACCACGTTGGAGAAAGAAGTGTTGGAAAATGCCTCCTACTTTGGACGTATTTTTGCGCGTAGCGGTGGTTTGTCGGATGCAGTGGTGCAAGCGGCAAAAGAGCAAAATTTGAACCTCGAGGTAAATGCTCTTCGTTGCGATGGTATTCAGGAGGCAAAGGTGGCACTGCTGAAAAAATCAAAAGATCGCCTAGACGAAAATTTCATAGAGGGAATGGCGTGTAAAGATGGATGCATCGGTGGAGCCGGATGCTTAACGCATGGCACAAAATGCAAAAGCTGTGTGGACATATATGGCAAGGAGGCTTTGGAAAAAACGATAAGCAATGCCGTACAACAGCTGCTATGATTTTCGGGCTGTTTGAATTTTGCAAACACAGGTGGTTTGAAAATAGAATATACCAAAAAACATTTTCCGTTTGGAAAATATTCCGACCCCCCAAAAGTTAGGCCCAAAACCGAACAATTGGAAGGTCGGTTTTTTATGGCGAAAATGCAATCAAACAGAACTATCTTGGAGGAGCTCGGTTGAATACGTTTGGCCGGATAGCATAAAAATAGCG
>CAYJNQ010000031.1:0-21553 GCA_964371725.1 uncultured Oscillospiraceae bacterium | reverse complement strand
GTGACATTGCCGTGTTTGTGATTGGGCGCAGTGCCGGTGAGGACAAAGACAGCGAGCCGTGCGAAGGAAGCTTTTATTTAAGCCAAACCGAAAGGGAAAATTTAGCCCTTGTGTGCCAAGTGTTTAAACGGGTGGCCGTTGTTTTGAATGTGGGCGGCCTTATGGATTTGTCTTTTGTAAAAATGTTTTGCCCTGCCGCTGTGCTTTATGCTTTTCATGGTGGCATCGAAAGCGGAAACGGCTATGCCGATGTTCTGTGTGGCGATGTAAACCCGTCCGGCTCTTTGCCAAACACGGTGGCCTATTGTTTGAACGACTATCCTTCCAGCCCAAACTTTGGCGGTGAAACAGAAAATATCTATGCCGAGGACATCTTTGTGGGCTACCGCTATTTTGAAACGTTTGCCAAAGATGCTGTGCAGTACCCCTTTGGCTTTGGGCTTTCCTACACAAGCTTTGCCATTGAGAAGGTCACTATGCAAAAAGAAGACGAGCGCTGTTTGTTTTCAATTTGTGTAAAAAACGCAGGCGGCAAAAGTGGAAAAAAAGCCGTGCAAGTATATGTCAAAGCACCACAGGGGTGTTTGGGCAAGGCGAGCCGGGTGCTTTGCGGCTTTGCCAAAACAAGTACTTTAAAGCCGGGAGAAACGCAAACACTTTGCATTGAAGTGGGTTTTTCAGACTTCGCCTCGTTTAACGAAAAAATCTCTGCTTTTGTTTTGGAAAAAGGCAACTATCATTTCTATGTGGGTTTTGATGTGCGAGAGGCAAAAAGAGAGGGTGGTTTTTTCCTTGAAAAAGAGGAGTGCCTTATAAGCTGCACGCCTGCTTTGTTGCCACATAAACCCTTTTTAAAAATGACGGCCAAAGAAGACGGCGAAAAGGTGTGCCTCCTGTATGAAAATGCCCGTTTGCGAGAGGATGCGCTTGTGAAGCGAATGGAACAATCAGCGCCCAAAACAGCCGTTAAAACGAATTTCAGTTATACCTTTGATGATGTAACGATGGGGGTTATCAGCGTAGAGATGTTGGCAAACGATTTGAGCGACGACGAGCTCATTTGCCTTTCACGTGGCGAGGGGATGTGCTCGCCCAAGGTGACACCCGGAACGGCCGGTACCTTTGGCGGTGTGAGCGTTGCTTTAAAAGAACAACGCCGCCTGCCGTTGGTTTGCTGTGCAGACGGCCCAAGTGGCCTGCGCATGGATTGCGGTACCATGGCATTTAGCATTCCCAATGCCACGGCCATTGCTGCCACATTCAACACAGAGCTCAGCGAGGAATTGTTTGGGTTTTTGTGCGCCGAGATGCAATATCACAAAATTGATATGCTTTTGGGGCCCGGGATGAACATCCACCGTCACCCACTTTGTGGCCGAAATTTTGAATACTACTCGGAAGATCCCTTCCTTACCGGCAAGATGGCCACCACGCAAATACAAACCATGAGGCGCTATGGCCTTATCGGCGTCATTAAACATTTTGCCGCAAACAACCAGGAAAAAGCACGAAAAACCGTAAATGCGCTCGTGAGTGCACGCGCAATGAGGGAAATTTATCTGAAGGGTTTTGAAATGGCCGTGAAGGGCGGTGCCTATGCCGTGATGACGGCCTATAACCCCATTAACGGAACACAGGCGGCCTCAAATTATGAACTGAACACCATGGTTTTGCGAGAAGACTGGGGCTTTGAAGGGGTGGTGATGACCGACTGGTGGGCCACCATGAACCAAGAGGATGGAGAGGCAAGCGAGCAAAACACGGCCGATATGATTTGCGCACAAAATGATGTGTTTATGGTGTGTGCCAACAGCGAGAGCAACAGTGGTGGAGACAATAGCAAAGAGGCTTTGCAAAGCGGTGCATTGACAAGGGCGCAGCTTGTGCGTGGGGCGTGCAATATTTTAACAGCGATACAAGAAACTGCCTGTGCCAATGGCTTTCAAGAAGTAGAGCTGCTCAATGTGCCGGAAAACAGCAGAAAACACATTCAAAACCTGGGTGAATTTACGCTTGAAAAAGAACTTCGTTTAAACTGTGAAGAACTGGATACCGGCAAGGGGAGTGCCAACAGTTTCGTGTTGTTCCAGAAAGAGCCGGGCCGCTATACAATTGAATTCGATCTTTTGGCCAAGGCACCGCCGCTTGCACAATTACCCCTCACGTTGAAAATCAACGGGTCCATTGCAAAAGTGTTCACCTTAAAAGGAGGGGAAAGCGGCATATTTCGGGAGGAATTTGAGGCGTTTGCCACCATTCATACCTATGTGGAGCTATTTTTTGGAGACAGCGGCCTACGCGTGCGTTCTTGTGTGATAAGGAAGACAGACGAAAGATAGAAAGGGAACTTTATGAGCAAAACAACAGGCACTTTTGTCACAGTAGACGGCGTAGCCTATTATAAAATAAGCCATGTCGAAACCTTGCGGCCTTTTTTAATTCAGGTGGTTTCGGCCAGTGATTTGTGGGTGTTTCTCTCTTCCGGTGGCGGTGTAACAGCCGGGCGCAAAAATGCACAGGGAAATCTGTTTCCCTATGTTACAGACGACAAGCTGAACAATGACTATGCCACCGGAGCAAAAGCAGCCCTAAAAGTAAAGGGGAAAACTTGGCAGGTGTTTGAAAAAAATGGTGCCCACCATTACAACATCACCCGCAACCTATACAAAGCCTACTATGCAAATAGCGTCATGCTGGAAGAGATTCATCACGACTTACAACTTTCCTACACATATCGCTATGAAACAAGCGAAAAATATGGCTTTGTAAAAAGTGTGAAACTGCAAAATCTATCTGATGAAGCGGTTTCTGTAGAGTGGCTGGACGGCCTTACCAACATGATGCCCTATGGCGTGGCCCCGGCACTGGAGGCAAGTGCATCCACTTTGGTGGATGCCTACAAGGCCGCTGAACTGCTGGGTGAAAATCTTGCGGTTTTTTCGCAAACCACGACCATTAACGATACGCCCAACCCACTTGAAATGCTACGGGCCAACATTGCCTACCACACAGCGCAAAAGGCCGACGTGTATTTAGACCCCGACTGTTTTGAAAAATTTTTGCAAGGCGAGCGTCTGCCACAAAGTGGCGATTGCTATGGAAAAAAATGCGCTTACTTTGTCCACATGCAAAGAGAACTTGCGCCGAAAGGTGCCGAGGGACACTCGCTTGTGCTCGATAGCGGCTACACCCATGCACAGCTTGCCGATATGTACCTGTTTGTGAAAAAAGCAGATTTCAGCGGCCTGTTCCAAAACGTGGAAGAGGGCACAAAAACCCTTGTGAACATTGTTGAAAATGCCGATGGCCTGCAACAAAGCGGCGATGAAGTTGCCTGTGCTTCCCACTATTTGAGCACGCTGTACAATGTGATGCGTGGCGGCACCTTTGAAGAAGGATACGTCTTTTGCTACGATTTGTTCTACAAGTTCATTGCAGTGCGAAACCGGAACGCCCTTAAAAACACGGCACTTCTAGAAGAAATAAAAGCCTGTAAAACCGTGCAAGAACTTCTTGCTGTCTGCCGAAAAGATCGACTGTTCGAACGCTTGGCGCTAGAATTTATGCCGCTTTCTTTTTCACGTCGACACGGTGACCCCTCGCGCCCATGGAACCGCTTTAACATTGCCCTCAAAGACGAAAAGGGTGAAAAATTGGTGCATTATGAGGGGAACTGGCGCGATATCTTCCAAAACTGGGAGGCATTGGGTCTTTCTTATCCTGTGTATTACGAGCACATGGTGGCAAAATTTGTCAATGCCTCCACCATCGATGGGTTCAACCCCTATCGCCTGAACAACGAGGGCATCGAGTGGGAAAAACCTGAGCCGGACAACCCATTTTCGGGCCTTGGTTATTGGGGAGACCATCAGATTATCTACCTACTTCGCTTGCTGCAAGGTCTCTCTCATCATTTTCCGGATGCCTTGCAAAAGATGCTCACGCGAGAGATTTTCAGCTACGCTAACGTCCCCTATCGCTTGCGAGACTACAGCGATATCCTAAAAGACAGCAAAAACACCATTGTATTCGACAGAAAAAGAGATGAAGAAATTGAGCGTTTGAGCGCCGCATTTGGAACAGATGCCAAATTGGTTTTACAAGATGGAGAAGTGTATACCGCAAACCTTGCCGAAAAATTGCTTGTGCCTGCTTTAAGCAAGATGTGCAACCTCTTGCCAGGCGGTGGTATTTGGATGAATACCCAGCGCCCTGAGTGGAACGATGCCAACAATGCCATTGTGGGCATTGGCCTTTCCATGGTAACGGTGTATCACTTAAAAGCCTATCTCACATTCTTACAAGAGCTGTTTGAAAAACAACAGGAGGATTTTCGTTTTTCTAAAGAAGTATTTGTGTGGCTACAGTCTCTCACACAAATCTTACAAAAATACGAAGGAAACTATAAAGGGAATGAAAAAGCCATGCTCGATGAAATGTGTTCCCTTTTTTTGACGTATCATCGTAGTGTGTATGAACATGGATTCTCTGAAAAAATGACCGCCACAACACAAGATGTGAGAGAATTTTTGAACACGGCGCAGGCGTTGGTGGCATATACCATAGACGAAAACAAGGGAGATGTGTATGTAAGCTACAATTTACTTTGTGAGGATTTTACCGTTAAAGCGATGAAAACAATGTTGGAAGGGCAATCAGCCATCATTGGCAGCGGTGGCCTTGACAAAGAGGAAGTGTGCCGTTTGACAAAAGCCATGCGTGCACCATTGTATGACGAAGACGAAGGGTATCATACCCTGTATCCAGTACAAAAGACCCGTAAGTTTTTCGATAAAAACACGGTGCAAAAAACTTTTTCGCCCATAGAAGGTGTTTTGGAAAAAGATGCAACCGGCGTTTTGCATTTTGACGCGCGTCTTGAAAATGCGGCGATTTTGCAAAAAACCTGTGAAAAGGCCGGGCTTACAAGCGCGGAAACCGGTGCATTGCTCTTAGAATACGAGCGCGTATTCGGCCACAGAAAATTCAACGGACGCAGTGATGTGATGTACAAATTTGAGGGCATCGGATGTGTGTATTGGCATCAAAATGCAAAATTTGCCCTCGGCATTTTGGAAACGGCCCAGAGGGCCCATGAAAATGGGGAGGACATTCAAGAAATCTATGCGGATTACAACGCCCTTTTACAGGGTTTTGTTTACCGAAAATCGCCGGCGCAATGTGGTGTGATTCCCATAGAGCCCTACTCGCACACCTCGTTTAACAAAACCGCAGAACAACCCGGTATGACCGGCCAAGTGAAAGAAAGCATCCTGATGCGCCGAGGGGAACTGGGTGTGCGTGTGTCAAAAGGGCGGCTTCGGTTTGAGCCGGCATTTCTGAGGGAAGGGGAGTTTTGCGAAGACGGCACCATCCGTTTCACTTGTTATGGTACGCCCTGCCTATATAAAAAATCGGCACAAAGAGGTCTTGTTCTGCACACAGAAAATAAGACGGTAAAACAGTTCTCCTATAGCCTGAGTGAAGACGACAGCCTTTCTTTGTTCGAACGCCGCCGCAAAATTTTGCAAATTGAGATTTTGGTATAAAACGAATGGATAAGTGACATGCCGGCACAAGTGCCTATGTTAAGGACGCATTCCGGCTTATGCCTTTTTAGTCCCACAATGTATAGGCTGTTGTTCGCCTTGGGGTTCACTGTTTTGAAATAGGGTGGCAGGTGCGCTGAATATGAAAAGAACCGACGAATTGGGTTTCGGTTACCCATTGCGACGGTTCTTTTTGTTTTGGTTTTGCCGCATTCTTTTTTTAAACGGTCGGATACAAAGCTTGATTGGATACAACATCGGCCCACTTGTCGAGCATTCTTCACGCTTTGCCACATAATGAAATTTTTGCAAAGAGACGGTGAATATGCTTGCGACTGCCCCTTCCACGGCAACCAGGGCGTTTTGTTTGCTTCTTTAGCGGTGTGCGCTCTTGCAGGGTTCAAGCAAAGCGAAGCGAGTAGCAGAGCAAGAGACGGATACTTTCAATACACAAGTGGTTATTCGCGTGCTTTGGCAAGACTGGTGTACCGGCCAAAAGAATAAAAGGAAACGAGCTGTATGTGGGCAGCGGCTCGGGGGCTTGGGTGTTCTGTAAGGGGAATCAAGCTTTAAACAGGGTTGTTTCTTTGTGAAAACCATTGACAGGACAGAATCGGTCGGATACAATAGCTATATACCCCATACGGGTATATAGTATCTTGTGTACAGGATAAGGAGGATACCGAATGAAACAGTGTATGGATGTTGACGCAATAAATACGCGTCTAAAAAAAATTGAGGGTCAGGTTCGCGGGGTTCAAAAAATGGTCGAGGAGGACAAATCTTGCGAGTCGATATTGATTCAAATTGGCGCAATCAAATCGGCGCTACACAAAACAGGGCAAATCATTCTGGAAGGCCATATGCATCATTGCGTGCTTGATGGTATTAGCAATGGCAAAGAAGACGAAACAATAGACAAACTAATTTCGGCTCTGAACCAGTTCTCGAAAACAATTTAGGAGGGTGTGATGAGAAATCGTATTATGAAATTAAACTCGGTTCCGATGCTTTGGGTTTCGGGGATATTTTTACTTGCAAGTTTTCTAACCGAATATATCTTTCCGCTTATGAATATATCATTTGAATTTCCGATTAACCCGGCATGGGTATCGCTTATTATTTCGGGCATACCCCTTGCATATCTCGCGGTTGTAAACACTTTAGACAAACGCATAACTTCTCCGCTTTTAATTACGATTGCAATGATTGCGGCCGTTTATATAGGCGATATTTTTGCGGCAGGTGAAGTTGCTTTTATTATGGCCATCGGCGAATTGCTTGAAGACAGAACCGTTGAAAAAGCAAAAAAGGGTATTGAAATGCTTTTAAATCTCGTTCCGGCACAAGGGCGAGTGATCACCGAAAATGACGAAAAAATGGTCGAAGCAAAAGATATAAAACCAAATGATACTATAAGAGTTCTTCCCGGGGAAAGTTTTCCGGCGGATGGAATTATTTTGTTTGGAAACACAACGGTTGACCAAAGTATTATGACAGGCGAGAGTTTGCCCGTTGACAAAGCGGTGGATGATGAAGTTTTCACCGGAACCATAAACCGCTTCGGCTCTGTTGATGTTCAAGTTACGAAATCTTTTGCAAATTCATCCCTTCAAAAAATGATTCAACTGGTGGAAGATGCAGACAACCAAAAAGCACCCACCCAAAAAATTGTGGATAAGTGGGCGGGCTATCTTGTGCCCCTAGCTTGTATCATTGCCATCATAACCTATTTGATTTTCACGTTTGCTTTGGGAAGAGCTGACGATGCACTGATTCGCGCTGTAACGATATTGGTTGTTTTTTGCCCTTGTGCACTGGCGCTTGCAACGCCTACTTCCATTATGGCGGCCATCGGCCAAGCAACAAAAAATGGTGTACTTATCAAATCCGGCGAGGCCTTAGAGCGAATGGGAACAGTCAATACCGTTTGCTTTGATAAAACAGGCACGATTACACAAGGAAAACTTTCTGTCAGTGATATTGAAACTTTTGATTTTGAAAAAAATGAGCTTTTGTCACTGGCCACAGCGGTTGAAAGCCGTTCTGAACACCCAATTGGAAAAGCGGTGGTTGGCTATGCAAAAAAGAACAGCATCTCCTTCTCTGATGTTACAGATTTCAATATGGAAGTGGGTAAGGGCGTGAGTGCCAAATTAGGCGAAGATGTGATTTTCTGCGGAAATGAAAAGCTGATAGAAGAGCACGCAAATCTTGCCATAAACGAAGCAGTAAACAGAACTGCTTCAGCCCTAAGAGAGCAAGGAAAAGCCGTTCTGATTGTGGCGAATACAACTAAAATCATCGGTGTTATTGGCCTGTCTGATGAAATCAAAGATACATCTAAAACCGCGATATCCAAGCTTTCATCAGCCGGAATTGACGAAACGGTTTTGCTTACGGGCGATAACGAAAAAAGCGCCAATTTCATTGGCGATAAGGTTGGTATTTCAAAGGTCCAATCTTCGCTTTTACCGGAGGACAAAGTTTTGGCGGTAAAAACGCTGATGCAAAACGGAAGCGAAGTTTGCATGGTTGGTGATGGTGTGAATGATGCACCCGCACTTAAAACCGCATCGGTTGGCGTTGCTATGGGAACAATGGGAAGCGATATTGCAATAGATGCTGCCGATATAGCCATTATGGGCGATGACATTTCCAAAATTGCATATATCAAAAAACTGTCAAACGCAACCATTTTCTCCATTAAGTTTAACATCACAATGTCGATGGTGATAAACTTTGCAGCCATTATTCTTTCAGTTATGGGTCTTTTGAATCCGGCTACAGGTGCCTTGGTGCATAATGCAGGATCGGTGTTGGTTGTGCTGAATGCCGCTAGACTTTATGATAAGAAAATTGCTTAATCAGCTATTTTGGGTGCGATGCCATCACATTCAAACCCACTTTTGGATCCTTGAATATACAGCATAAGAGCAAAAAATGACCCAAAGTGAGAAGTCTATGACCATAGAAGTTGTGAAAACAACGATGGCAGGACTTCTGACAATGGGTCATTTTAAATGTTTTAGCACAGTGGGAAGAGCCTTTGACAACAGCTCCAATTCATCAGGTGTTCGTGCCAAAAACACGGGACGCGCTGTGCTTATGTATTTGCTCTCACTCAACGCAAAATCCATCGCATTGTCACGCTTGCCAACCGTGTGATAGAATGGTTTTATACCGTTAAGGAAAACAAGTTGATTTCATTCCACATGAACACGAGGTGATTGCGTGAAAAAAATTTACGAAATCTACGGCGAAGACGGATTTTCCATGACCACTGCCCTTTTAGAGCATGAACGCTTGGAAAGCAAAATCCCCAAAGGGGCAAAGGTGCTGATAAAACCAAACCTTGTGCTGGCCTTAGAGCCTAAGTTTGGCGCTACCACACACCCCGAGATTGTGGCGGCCGTGGCCGCTTATTTGCAAAAACATGGTGCGTATGACATTGTGGTTGCCGAGGGCTCCTGGGTGGGGGCAAGCACCGAAAAGTCTCTTGCCGCTTGCGGCTATAAAGAAGTGCTCAAGCAATACAATTTGCCTTTTGTTGATTTAAAGCACGACAAAACGGTGAAAGTGAAAACACCTTACCGAGAGATGGACATTTGCAAAACCGTTTTGGAAGCCGATTTTGTCGTCAATGTGCCGGTGCTGAAGGGGCATTGCCAAACCGTGATGACCTGTGCCATCAAAAATTTGAAGGGCTGCATCCCCGACAGTGAAAAACGACGTTTTCACACAGAGGGGCTACACAAACCCATTGCCGCCCTTGGTGCCGCCATAAAACCACAGCTCACAATTGTGGACAGCCTCTGCGGCGACCTCAACTTTGAAGAGGGTGGCACCCCTGTGTTGACAAACCGAATTTTTCTTACGGATGACAGTGTTCTGGCCGACCGCTACGGCTGCGAGCTCATGGGCATTGACTATCGCGAAGTGTCGTATATAGAACTTGCCGAAAGCCATGGGCTTGGCAGCGCCGCGTTTTCACAGGATATGGTAGAGCATCTCAACCGGGCAGATGATACCGCCACCTACAAAGCGGCGCGCGTTGACCATCGGGTGGGGCAGCTCATTCGAGAGCGTTCCGCTTGCAGTGCCTGCTATGCGGCAGCCGTGCGAGCTCTATACAAAAGCGGCAGCAAAGAAACGGTACATGTGGGGCAGGGATACAAAGGGGTAAAGATAGACGGGTTCGGTGTTGGCAATTGCTGTGCCGGTGCCTGTGTATTTGTGCCGGGATGTCCGCCCACAGCAAAAGACATTGTGGAAAAGCTGGCTGGGTATTAGCCGGTGAATGTTTTTGCCAATTGGCGCTTAATCGGGGTTTCTCACACAAGTCCGAAAGCATTCCAGTGTTCAAACAGGCTGGGCAAAAGCCAAAAACCAACAAAACCCACCAGAAAAAGCAAATAGCCTACAGCGCGCAGTGGGAAGCTGTCAAAGAGCTGTCTTTTAGACAATGCATCGGAGAGGCTGCCTTGCTTTAAGGGAAATTTAAAAATCAAATTTGCAAACACGGCGCCGGAAAACGCCAATGGTGCAAGGAGGTTTAAATTTGGAATGAGATCAAGAAAAAAACTGACTGCACGCCAGTTTTCTGCGTGCAGAGCAATGTTTTGCCCTGAGATAAACGAATAGAGCCCCCCCACAAAAAGATGGGCACCCATTTGCTGCGGAAACTGAAAGAAGCCGGTGAGAAAAAAACCAAGACAAAAAATAAAATCCAAATATAAAAACACGCGAATATTTTGCTGTAAAAATGTGGTAAGAACCCAAAATGGCATGAGTAAAATCAGCCATTGCGGGTGCCAGTAGATACAAAAAAACAAAAGGCCAAACACAAAAAGCGGCACATACAGTGCAAGATAGGGGCGCTGAAAACTGCCGGTATACAAATAGCAGGCAAAGCACAAAAGCGCATAGCAGAACAAAAAGAAAGAAACCGGAGCAAACCCACTGCCAAAAGAGAGGGAAAACAAGCGCTCGAACATCATCTGTGTAAACGAGCCTGCATTGCCCGTGCGTCCCAGATACAGTAGGGTGCTGGGCAGATAAAGCCATAGGCTTATCACCGCGCGTTTTGCAAGCATAAGCAACTTTTTCTCCTGCAACAGCAGCAGTGGAATCAGGGGCAAAAAGGCAAAAAATTTAAACAACCCCGCCACACCCATCAACAGCGAAAACCGCATCGTGTCACCACGTAAGTAATAAAGAAGAGCCCATAGCATAAAAAACAAACAGATGCTGTCATATTGGCCCATCACCATTGGCGAAAAAAACGCAATGGGGTTAAACAAAAAAAACAGGGCCGCAACCGTGGCCTTTTTTTTCGGCAGAAGAAGCGCCTGTCCCAGTTGCTTTACCAAAAAACCACAGCCCAGATAAAACAGAACAAATAAAGCCTTTGTCCAAAGCCAGAGAAAGGGCTCATACACAGCCAAAGAAAAAAGGCGGTTCACAAGAAAAACCGGTAGTTGCCAAAGGGCAAAAACGAAGTAAACCACAATGTTATAGTGGGCATTGTTTGTGTAGTAAAGGGGCAAGGGGTGGGTCGCTACATAGTCATAAAAATTTAAAATCTCGCCGTTTACAAGGCTTTCCCAAAACAAATAGCTGTGGTTTGCCGTCTCCCATAAATCCGGATGAGACAGGAATAGAAACGCAGCACAGAACACCGCGATCCACAGAATGATTTCCAGTTTTTGAGGGAGGGATTTGGTTTTCATCAAAATCTCCTTGGCGAAAAGTGGTTCAGGCTTTTGGTTCAATTGGGAACAGGTTGAAAAGGGTCGGTTCTTTGACAAAAGCGATTATGGTGTTGTTTTTGCCAAATAATGCGAGGCTTCTGTGAGCAAGCTTTGGCGTTCCTTCCACAGCTTTTCTGAAAAATCCACATAATAGCGGTGCGGATACTCAAAGCGCTTCACCTCTTCCCAAAGGGTGTCTACCTGCTTTTGGCAATGCGCACGAATATCTTTTAAAGGCGGGCACTTGTAAACCAGCTGCCCATTTTGGTAGATGGGGGTGGACAGCAATTTTGCAGTGCAATTGTAAAAAGTGCGCCGTTTCCACGTTTCCAGAGGGTCAAACAGGGTGAGGCCGTTCTCGGTACTCACGATTTCATCGTGCATGGTAACGTAATCGGCCATGGCTTTGCCGCTTTCATTGTCATAAACCCGCCACAATTTCTTTAGATGTGGTGTGGTGATTTTCTCGGCCGTTTCACTCAACTTGATTTTGGGGATATAGTTTCCATTTTCACGAATGGCGGCCAATTTATACACCCCGCCGAACACAGGGTCGCTTTTGGAGGTGATGAGGTTTTCACCGATACCGAACAAATCTACCTGCGCATCTTGCAAAAGTAAATCACGCACGAGGTGCTCGTCCAAAGAGTTGGAAGCACAGATGGGGCAATCCGGGTAGCCGGCATCATCCAGCATTTTGCGAGCGCGCTTGCTGAGATAGGCAATATCGCCCGAATCGATACGAATGCCGCGTGGGCGTAACCCTTGGGGTATTAAAACTTCATCAAAAACGCGAATGGCATTGGGAACACCGCTATGCAGAACACTGTACGTATCCACCAATAGTAGACAATTTTCCGGATACAGTTCGGCATAGCGGCGAAAAGCTTCATACTCGCTGCCGAACATTTGCACCCAGCTGTGTGCCATGGTTCCCGAGGCCGGAATGCCAAACTCTCGCGCTGCCATCACACAACTTGTGGCTGCACAGCCCCCGATATAGGCTGCACGTGCACCGTATAAAGCCGCATCATACCCTTGCGCGCGGCGTGCCCCAAACTCCAGAACCTTTCGCCCTTGGCAAGCACGCACCACGCGGTTGGATTTGGTTGCAATGAGGCTTTGATGGTTAAATGTAAGCAACAGCAAGGTTTCAATAAGCTGGGCCTCTATGCAAGGCCCCTCTACCGTAACCAAGGGCTCTCCGGGGAAAATGGGTGTGCCCTCTTCCACGGCCCAGATGTTGCAGTGAAATGTAAACCCGAGAAGATAGGATAAAAACGCCTCAGAAAAATGCCCGTTTTCACGCAAATAGGCAACATCCTCCTGCGTAAAGCGAAAATTCTCAACGGCTTCAATAAATTGCTCAAGCCCGGCCATAATGGCAAAACCGCCACCGTCCGGCACTTTTCTAAAAAACATATCAAACACAGAAATTTTTTCCACATACTGCTCGTGAAAGTAACCGGCAGCCATGGTAAGCTCGTACAAATCAGCCATCATGGCAAGGTTTCGTGCCGGCATGGTGCTACTCATAGTCAAACCCCTCTTCCTCAGTTATCTGCGGCGACCGCCTTTTTTCTTTCCCTTTTTATTCGACCGCAAGTAGCCCAATAAAAACACAAGGCCAACATAGAATAAAACGACAAAAAACAAAACACCCACAACCATCAAGAAAAGGGTGGATTTAAAAAATTCTTGAACATTGCGCACAGCATACAGCACAAAATCTCGTTCGGCGGCATTCTGCGTGACAAGATCGGACGTGCCAATAACACCGACCTCTTGCCCGTCCATAAGCAAAGACACCGTAACCGTGCCCATGGACACCCCCTGCTCCAGCGGTGCCTGTGCAAATTCAGGCACATCAAACTGCAAGTCGGTTTCCGTTTCACAGCCACTGTCCTCGCTTGGCATAATCGTATATAAATTGTTTAAAGGCAACAGCTTCACATTGTCGCTCTCTCTGCTATAGCGCAAGGGAACCTCGGTAATGGGCTGTGTCGTATCCAGCACCGAGCTCACCTCAAAGTTGGCAAAGGCCCAGTCGAGCAAGAGGCCTGTTTCATACAGGGCGGGGCGTGTTTGCGCCGGGGACAACTCGGCGCCCACGGCATCGGCTTCGTTTGGGCTGCCCAAAACCACCGAAATGTAGCGTGCCTCCTCGGTTTCAGCCATGGCGGCAAAATTTTGCCACGGGCCCAAGGTGCCGGTTTTTCCCGCTTGCACCGTGCCACGTGCGTCACTCAGTGCTGTGTAGTAAGGGCTGGTTTCCACAAGCAGGCGGTTGGAAGTGAATAAGTTGTAAGGCTCTGAATGTGCCTCGTGTGCCGCCATCTCATACTGCGCTGTGCCGGCAATTTCCACAAGTTCCGGAAATGTGCAGAATTCGCGCAGAATCAAGCTGATGTCGCGCGCTGTGGTCACATTCTGTTCGGAAAGGCCGGTGGGGTCCACAAACGTGGTGCCCGTGCACCCAAGTGCTTCAGCACGGCTATTCATCATATAATAGAAGTTCTCTACATAGCCCCCGGAAACATAGTCTGCCAAAATTAAAGCCGCTTCATTCCCGCTGGGAAGCAAAAGGGCATACAGCAATTCGCGCACAGTCAATGTTTCTCCCTTCCGAATGTCGGCAAGAGAGGCGTTGAGGCCATAAAGGGTGTCGAAAACCCAATCTTGATCGGCCGTAACGGTTTCTGCGTCCAAATCTGCCACATGTTCCACGGTTAAAATGGCTGTCATCAGCTTCACAAGGCTGGCCGCTACCATGGGGGTGTCCGCATTTTTTTCATACACGGCAAGGCCGGTGTCCTCATTTATCAAAATAACGGCCGGTGCGGCCGGCTCAAAAGGTGGCAAATACAGCCCCTGACCTTCACCTGCAGGGCGTACATTGGGTAAATCCTCAACAACCTCTTGTGCTTCCGCGGCCACTTCACTTGACACGGCAGTGCCACTCTCTGCCACTTCAGACGCAAGAGAGGCCGTGGGCATGGTTGCAAAGCAAAACAGACAGACGAGTAAAAAAGACATGAAAACGCGAATTCTAAAAAAATATGTCAATTTAGCAATTCCTTTTTTGAAAATCGATTAAACTGAAAACACAAAGCGGAAAAAGTGAAAAAAAGATAATTTAATATAGTATACCATGCTTTATATGGTGGGCACAAGGCTTCCAAAGAACAAGCACAAAAAGCGGAATAAATTGTCTATTTTGAGAAAATACAATTTAATTTCGTACAATTTTTTGGAAGAAATTCAATAGATTTCATGGGAATTTTCTTGTGTTTTCAATTTTGGTGTGTTATTATAAATGTGGGAATTTTGTGTTCCCTACCCTAACTTTAACGAAGAACGAGTACGTTCCGAAATCTGTTTTAGAAAACAAGAATTTGAGGTGATATTTTTGGCTTTGGATGCAATTGATGCGGTGCGCCATGCTGAATTGCAGGCAGAAGAAACAACGCGTAGCGCCTCCTCTTCGGCCACGCAAATGCTAAGCGATGCCGAGAAACAGGCTGCCGAAATTGTGGGCACGGCGAAAGATGAAGCACGCAAGCTTGCTGAAGAAACAGCTCTTACCTCACAACAAGAGAGCTCGAAGGTTTTAGAAAAGGCATCTGCGGCGCTTGCCAGCGAGATGCAAGCTTTTCGAGAGAAAGCGCTTGCAGCGCAGGGCGACGCGGTTCAAGCCGTTTTAAAAGCTTTGGTTTAGGCCTATCTCTTTTTGAAGTGGAAGGCAGAGTTCAAAAAAGGAGGGATTGAAGCAATTGGCCGTATTGGAAATGGAGCACTTTGAACTGTGCGCCATGAGGCGAAACCGCAAGCAAATCTTAGAGTTATTGCAGCGCAGAGGGATTGTGGAACTTCGGGATTTGTCTGTGGATGGAGAGGTGTTTGAAAAGCTGGATACAAGCGGCGCACAATCGCTGTTTGAAAAAAATTCGGAAACGGCACGGCAAGCTGCCGATATCGTAAGCCGATACACCGAGCTGAAAACACCGGCTCTTTCGTTTTTACGTGGCCGAAACAGTTGGAGCGTGCAAGAGCATGAAGACTTTTGCAAAAGACGCAACGATGTGTTGCAGCAGGCGCAAGATGTGCAAGCGGCCGAGCGAGAAATCGCAGAGGCAAAAGCGGAAATTTTGCGTTATGACTTGCAAGTGCAAGCGTTGGAACCTTGGCTCGATTTGCCTGTGGCACAAACCTTTTCCGGCACAAGGAAAACGGCGGTGTTCATTGGTAGCTTAGAAGGCGAATTCTCTGTAGGTGAAATATTGGAGCAGTTGGCAGAGGCTGCACCCGAGCTTGACACCTTGCATGTGGAGGTGGTGTCCACCCCGCCCATGCAAACAAACCTTTGCGTGATTGCCATGAAGAGGCAGGCGGACGAGGCCGAAGAAGCTTTGCGCCAAATTGGTTTTGCACGGCCGGCCTCGGCAACACATCGCCTGCCAAAAGAAAAGCGCGAGCGCCTTTTGGCAAAGCAAGATGATGCGAAAAAACGCATTGAAGAACACACGAAGGTCATTCAAAATGTAGGTGGCGAAAGTGCGCTGGAAGATTTCCATCGCCTGGAAGACCATATGCAGATGCGCGCCGAGAAATATGCTGCACTTGAAAACTTGGCGCAATCCAGCCACACATTCATTTTGGAGGGCTTTGTTCCCCAAAAGTTTGCCGCCTCGCTTCGCAAAGAGGTGGAAGAAAAATTCGAGTGTGCCGTGGATACTTATCATGTGGGCTACGACAACACCGAATGCCCCACCGCCGTGGAAAACAAGTGGTTCCCACGGCCTGCCGAGACGGTTCTGGAAAGCTATAGCCTACCAAGCCGCCGCGAACTCGATCCAACACCCATCATGAGCATTTTCTACTATATGATGTTCGGGCTCATGTTTTCTGATTTTGGTTACGGCCTGCTTTTGGCCGGTGGCACCTTGTTTTGTCTATTAAAATTCAAAGGCATGGAAGACGGCTGGAAAAAACAGTTGCAACTGTTTTTCTGGTGTGGTGTATCCACAATGTTTTGGGGGGTTGTGTTTTCGAGTTACTTCGGAGACGTGGTGGACGTGGTGGCCAAAACCTTCTTCGGCAGGGCCGCAGATGCCGAGAGTTTGTTGCCGCCGCTGTGGTTCTTACCCCTGAACGACCCGATGCGCCTCTTGATGTTCTGCCTTGCCATCGGCGTTGTGCACCTTTCCGTTGGTTATGTGCTCAACGGTGTGAACAGTTTCCGTAGAGGCGATTATGCCGCCGTGTTGTATGATGCGGTTTTCCCGGGGCTGTTTGTCTACCCACTTGTTTTCATCCTGTTGGGCACCGAGATGTTTGCCGGTATGCTTGGCGGCACAGAGCCACTACTTGCCTTGCCTTCGGCGGTGAACACAGCGTTGGCTGCCATAGCCGGTGTCTGCGCGGTGGGTGTAATTTTCACCGGTGGGCG
The DNA here is from genome assembly GCA_964371725.1 of uncultured Oscillospiraceae bacterium. Taxonomy (GTDB): domain Bacteria; phylum Bacillota; class Clostridia; order Oscillospirales; family Ruminococcaceae; genus JAAYCI01. The sequence goes on along the minus strand of CAYJNQ010000031.1, from coordinate 4,802 downwards.
CGAAAGTAAAAACTGGGGCAAACGCATTTTGAAAGGCGTGTATGCGCTGTACAACGTGGTCTCCGGGTGGCTTTCAGACATTTTGAGCTACTCGCGCTTGCTTGCACTTGGGCTTGCCACCGGTGTTATTGCCTCGGTTATGAACCAACTTGGTTCCATGGCCGGCGGTGGTGTGGTGGGTGCCATCTTGTTCATCATCGTGTTTGCAGTGGGCCAGTCGTTAAACTTTGGCATCAATGTGCTTGGTGCCTATGTGCACTCCAATCGTCTTGAGTTTGTAGAGTTTTTCGGAAAGTTCTACGAAGGGGGCGGACGCAAGTTTGCACCTTTGGGAATACACACAAAGTATTATAAAATTGAGGAGGAAATTTGACATGACAGGAGCAGAAGTATTTTCTGGAATGGGAATGTTCTTTGCAGTACTAGGAGTGGCCGTGGCCTCGTTCTTGCCCGGCTGGGGTTCGGCACGCGCCGTGGGTATGGCAGGCCAAAGCGCCGCCGCCGTGGTAACCGATGACCCAAGCATGTTCGGTAAGGTATTGATTTTGCAGCTTCTTCCCGGTACACAGGGCATTTACGGCCTTTTGATTGCCTTCATCGCCATGTCCCAAATCGGTCTCATTGGCGGTTCGCCCGAGATGAGTGTTGTGAAAGGTCTTGGCTATTTGGCCGCCTGCCTGCCCATCGGCATTGTGGGTCTCATTTCGGCCATCAACCAGGCCAAAGCTTCCATCGCTTCTATCAACCTTGTGGCCAAACGCCCCGACCAGTTCGGCAAGGCCATGATCTTCCCGGCCATGGTAGAAACCTATGCCATCTTGGCATTGCTCATCAGCCTGTTGGCTCTCATCGGCTTGAACGGTTTGTCTATCTAATTGTTTTGTAAAAAGACAAACCCAATAAATCAAGCAAAGGAGGAGAAGCCGTGGCAGGTCTTGATAAAATCATCAAGGAAATTGCAGACGAGGCAAGTGCCGAGGCGAAATCCACGTTGGACAACGCCCGCAGTGAAGCAGACGGTGTTTTGGCGGATGCGCGCAGCGAAGCCGATGCCATACGTGAAAAAAGCGAAAAGGCTGCAAAACAGCATCGCAATGAAATGGAACAATCTCGCAATTCGGCTCTTGCCTTACAAAAACGCCAGCGTCTTTTGGAAACAAAGCAAGCACTTTTGAGCGAAACCTTAGATAGGGCACGCGAGGAATTGTATGCCTTGCCGCCGGAGCTTTACTTTACGTTGCTTATGAAATTGGCAGCGCAGGTGGCCGAGGAAGGTGAGGGTGAAATGATGCTGTGTGAAAAAGATACAGCGCGTTTGCCCGGAGATTTTGAAGCAAAATTGGCGGCCAACTTACCAAACGGCAGCACGATTCGCCTGTCGAAGGAGACACGTCCGGTAGACGGTGGTTTTGTGCTGAAATATGGTGATGTGGAAGCAAACTGCTCGTTTGCGGCCATCTTTGACGCACGCCGTGAAGAATTTGCCGATATCGTGAGCCCTATTTTGTTCGGCAATGCGTAATTGCAGCAAAGAAAACGGTATGTGAAAGGAGGGGCAGCAATGGCAGAAGAGTATATTTATGCGGTAACGCGGGTACATATGGCAGAGCAAAATTTGCTGAGTGCACAAGACCTTGAGCAAATGATTGCCTTGCCGAAAGCCGGAGATGTATTTCGTTTTTTAACGGATAAGGGCTGGGGCAACGCCGAAACACCCGCAGACAATGCGGAGGCCATGCTGGCCGCCGAAACCGAAAAGACATGGGGCTTAATTCAAGAGCTGGCCGGTGAAGTGGAACCGTTTAATGTGTTCCGATATGCAAATGACTATCACAATGTAAAAGCCGCCATCAAGCTGAATTATGCATCAAACGACGAAAAAAACCAAGATCATTATTTCATTCCATATGGAACTGTACCGCTGGATAAAATTAAAAAAGCCGCTACAGAGCATGATTTTTCTGCCTTGCCGGAGGCACTGGCCAAGGCGGGCGGTGAGGCGTATGAGATTCTTGTGCAAACCAGCAACGGCCAGCAATGCGATATGGTGCTGGACAATGCAGCGCTGTGTGATATTGCCAGAGCAGGCGAAGCTGCCGGCAGTGAAGTGCTCCAGCGCTATGCACAAATCACGGTGGATGCAGCCAACATCAAAGCGGCTGTGCGTTGCCAGCGCATGGGCAAAAAACGCGATTTTATCGAGCGAGCTTTGGCGCCTGCGGGCAGTCTAGATATGAAAACGTTGAAAGAGGCTGCTGCAGACAAAGCTGAAAGCATTTATGCCTATTTGGAAACCACGGCCTATGCCGGGGCAGTGGAGGCGCTCAAAACATCGATGGCCGCATTCGAAAGTTGGTGCGAGGACGAGATGATTCGCATGATTCGTCCACAACGCACTCAATATTTCGGCCTTGAGCCTTTGGCCGCCTTTATTTTGGGGCGAGAGAATGAAATTCGTATGGCAAGGCTTATTCTCAGTGCCAAAATCAATCATCTGAGCAGTGACGCGCTTAGGGAAAGGCTGAGGGAAATGTATGTATAAGATAGCGGTTCTGGGCGACAGAGACAGCATCTACGGCTTTGCCTCAGTGGGGCTGGACATCTACCCCGTGACAGATGACGGCAAGGCGGCAAAACTACTTAAGCAGTTGGTGGAAAACGGTTATGCCGTTGTATACATCACCGAGCAGCTTTACGAGCAACTTGAAAAAGAGCGCACCCTTTATGCAGAAACCCCTTTGCCGGCACTGATTCCGATTCCGGGTGTGTACGGCAACACAGGAATTGGAATTGCACAGGTAAAGAAATCGGTAGAACGTGCCGTGGGCTCAGACATCATCTTTGGTAGCAACGGCTAGAAATGACAGATAGACACGCAACTGCCCGAATTTGTGGGTGTTTGTCATTTCCATGGGCATCACTGCAATGCACGGTATAAAGAATTTGAAACCCAGTGCCTAAAAAAGGGCGACGGTTTGGGAAGGACGGATTGGAGAATATGAGCAGCAAAGGCACGATTCAAAAAGTGGCCGGCCCGCTTGTAATTGCCGAAGGGATGCGCGACGCCAATATGTTTGATGTGGTGCGCGTGTCCGACAGCCGCCTTATCGGCGAAATTATCGAAATGCATGGTGACAAGGCCAGTGTTCAGGTGTATGAGGAGACCTCGGGCTTAGGGCCGGGTGCACCTGTGGAGAGCACCGGCATGCCCATGAGCGTGGAGCTTGGCCCCGGTCTTATTGAGAACATCTACGACGGCATCCAGCGCCCGCTGGATGTGATTAAAAAGCAAAGTGGTTTGCGTTTGGAACGCGGTGTGGAGGTTCCCAGCCTTGATCGCGAGAAAAAGTGGGAATTCACCCCCCTTGCCAAAGAGGGCGATGAGGTGAGTGGCGGTGACGTTTTGGGCACCGTGCAAGAAACCGAGGTGGTGCTTCACAAGGTAATGGTACCCCCCGGTATCCAAGGCCGTTTGAAAGAGCTGAAAAGCGGTTCTTTCACGGTGGAGGAGACCATCGGCCTGATTGAAACAGAGAAGGGCGAAGTGCCCGTGGCGCTCATGCAGCGCTGGCCTGTTCGCAGAGGCCGTCCCTATGCACAGAAACTGAACCCGGATGTACCGCTTGTAACCGGCCAACGTGTGGTAGATACGATGTTCCCACTTGCAAAAGGCGGCACTTCGGCCGTGCCGGGCCCGTTTGGCAGTGGCAAAACCGTTATCCAGCATCAGTTGGCAAAATGGGCCGATGCCGACATCGTTGTGTATATCGGCTGCGGCGAGCGCGGCAACGAGATGACCGACGTGTTGCGTGAGTTCCCCGAGCTGAACGACCCGAAGACCGGCCAGGTGTTGATGAAACGTACGGTACTCATCGCCAACACCTCCGATATGCCGGTGGCCGCACGTGAAGCCAGTGTGTACACAGGCATTACAATTGCAGAATATTTCCGAGATATGGGTTACTCGGTGGCTCTGATGGCCGACTCAACCTCCCGCTGGGCCGAGGCCATGCGTGAGATGAGCGGACGTCTTGAAGAGATGCCCGGTGAGGAGGGTTACCCTGCATACCTTTCCAGCCGCCTCGCACAGTTCTACGAGCGTGCCGGTCGCGTTATCACACTGGGCAAGGAAGGGCGCGAGGGTGCTCTATCTGTCATCGGCGCCGTGTCGCCCTCCGGTGGTGATATTTCCGAGCCGGTTACACAGGCAACCTTGCGCATTGTAAAGGTGTTCTGGAGCTTGGATTCACAGCTTGCTTATGCGCGCCATTTCCCGGCCATCAACTGGCTCACAAGTTACTCCTTGTATCAAGACGATGTGGGCACTTGGTTTGACGCCAATGTGAAACGAGATTGGATGGAAAAACGCGGCCGCATGATGTACCTTTTGCAAGAAGAGAGCGAGCTTGAAGAGATTGTGCAACTGGTGGGCATGGACGCCCTCTCGGCGCCCGACCGCTTGAAATTGGAAGCTGCCCGCAGCATCCGCGAAGACTTTTTGCACCAAAACTCCTTCCACGAGGTGGACACCTACACCCCGTTGGAAAAACAATATACGATGATGAGCCTTGTGCTTGCCTATTATGATGCTGCACAAAAAGGCCTGGAAAAAGGCATTGGCATCAATGATTTGGTGAAGCTACCCATTCGCGAGGCCATCGGTCGTATCAAGTATGTGGAAAATGAGAAAGTAGAGGCCGAAGCGGAACGCATCATGGACGAGCTCGCCTTACAGATTGATGAGCTTGCGAAGAAACTGGAAGAGGAGGGTGCCTGATGCCTAAAGAGTACAGAACGATACA
>CAYJNQ010000030.1:0-21603 GCA_964371725.1 uncultured Oscillospiraceae bacterium | reverse complement strand
AAGGAGAAAGAGTCCGCCAACAAACCCGACAAAATAGCGTAGAAAAAGCCGGTAGGTGACACGAGGTCATCTACCGGCACATTTCGCACTCTGGAATTCACAGAAGAAAACACAAAATCCGAACGCATCTCCAATTTTGAAGACGGTGTTCGGATTATGTGGGTTTGGTGCGGCCAAGAGGACTTGAACCTCCACCGAGTTGCCCCGACTAGAACCTGAATCTAGCGCGTCTGCCGATTCCGCCATGGCCGCCTATAAAACAGTCTTGATTCAAAAATGACCTTTTTTGAACCTAAAAGAAAAGAGATGATAACATTCTCTTCTACCTTTAGCAACTATTTCATTTTAGCAAATAATATGGAGCCTGTCAACATTCTTTCGAATGGGGGTGTGGCGAAATTTGTGAGCGTACAATGCATAATGGACAACAAGTGATGAATTAGAATTTTGTGGTGACGTTATTTGTGAAATCATATCAATCAAATTGTCTTGAGTTGGCAAACCGATTCTGCTGCTATAAAATTACGATAAAAAATTATAGGGCATTTGCAACTTCAGTATCAATGAGCTTGGCAGTGAAATCTTCCTGTGACAGAGCAAGAAAAAAGAATATAGTTACAATGCCCCGGTAGCTTATAATGGAAACAACGGCTCTGAATGAACCGCAACGCAGCCAAAGGCGGGTTCGAGAGGTACAATGGTTATGGTTGTGCCCGATTATGTTTTTGGAGAGGTTTGAAACGTGTTTGAAAACTCGCTTTCAAAAGGCAAGCAAATGAAGGAGTTATTGGAGTTTTTGCTTTGCGAAACTTTTGGAACAGTTGTACATATGATAAACGAAGTGCGCTTATAAAATATCATCAAGGTTCTGGTGGTGGCTCAGAAACATGTTGGTTTCCAAAGGCAAAAACAGCCAACCCATTCACAAAAATCAGCCAACTTGCTTCTTCTATCCCGGTACAGCTGCTTGGCTAAAGCATCCTGCTTTCATGTCTTTATTTTATCATCATCACACCTACATATCCCCTCGCTACACGCTTTGCACGGGCATAAATAAAACACGGACATCCAAAAGGTGTCCGCGTTTCCATTGTGGGAAAATGTTGTTCAACAGGCCTAATGTAAAAACTTGGAAATTTCCAAAATGGTAAAGGAAACAACAGAGCCTGTGGGTAGAGTGACGTCCACTATTTCACCCGCACTGTGGCCAATCAAAGCAGCGCCCACAGGGCTTTCATCGCTGATTTTTCCACTTGTGGGGTCTGCCTCCGTGCTGCCGATGATGTCGTATTCTTCAACATCCCCGTCTTCGTCGCGCAATTTAACATGGCAGCCCACCATCACGCAATCTGTGCTAAGCTCATCCTCATCAATGATGTGAATGTTCTTAAGCATACTTTCCAATTCGGCAATGCGACTTTCCACAAAACCCTGCTCATTTTTTGCTTCATCATACTCGCTGTTTTCCGATAAATCACCGTAGCCACGTGCCACCTTGATTTTTTCGGCCACATCTTTTCTTTTTTCAGTCTTTAAATATTCCAGCTCGTGTTCCAGTTTTTCAAGGCCGGCATAGGTGACCATATGTTCCTTGTTTTGCATAGAGAAATACTCCTTCAAATCGAACTCATGCATTTGGAATTATTCAAAACATCGAAAATACGCGAATTATAGCGCATCCCAATACATTAACTTAAATTTTAGTACAAAAAACTTGTCTTGTCAACTCTTTTTTTGTAAAAAAGAGGTTTGCAACAAAATTTGCTGTGCCGGCCAAAGAGCCGACACAGCAAATAAAAGCAAAAGAGCTCACTATTCATCGTGTTCTTCTTGTATCAATTTCTTCGCCTCTTCCACCACTTTGGCCTCCAGCTGTTGAGGCAGTGGCTCATAGCGTACAAAGTCGAAATCGTAGTGGCCACGCCCTTGGGTGAGCTGACGCATATAGGTTGTGAAATCGTGCATTTCACTCATTGGAATTTCGGCCTCTACACACTGCAATCCACTTTCACTTGGGTTCATGCCCATCACACGGCCGCGACGCTTGTTGGCCTCACCCATGATATCGCCCGTATTTTGATCGGGCACATAGGCTTTCAAAAGGCCGATGGGCTCTAGAATAACGGGGGATGCTTCCGGCAAGGCAGCCTTATAAGCAAGGCGTGCGGCCATTTTAAATGCCATTTCAGACGAGTCTACGGGATGATAGCTGCCATCCAGCAGGGTGGCTTTTAAGCCCACAACCGGATATCCTGCCACCACACCGCGTGCCACAGCATCGCGCAACCCTTTTTCTACAGCGGGGAAGAAGTTTTTGGGAACACTACCGCCAAAAACTTTTTCTTCAAACAACAAGCTGTCGCCGTCATAGGGTTCAAACTCAATGATGACATCGCCAAATTGACCATGGCCACCGGTTTGCTTTTTGTGGCGACCTTGCTTTTTCACCTTTTTACGCAAAGTTTCACGATAGCCAACACGTGGTTGTGTCAACTCCACCTCAATGCCGAATTTGCTTTTTAGCTTGCACACCATCACGTCCAGGTGTTGCTCGCCAAGGCCCGACAAAAGCTGTTGCAAAGTTTCGCTGTCCATGCGATATTGCAAGGTGCCGTCTTCTTCCAAAAGGCGGTGGAGGGCTGTGGAAATTTTGCTCTCGTCTCCCTTTTGGGTGGTGTGCAAAGCCATGGTGAAGGTGGGGCGTGGGAACTGAATCTCCGGAAAGGCAACAATGCGCGCTGCATCGCATAAGGTGTCTCCGGTTTTACCCGTGGATAGCTTTGTGATGGCACCGATGTCTCCTGCGACAATTTCGGCGGCATCGCTTTGCTTTTTGCCACGTAAAAAGAGCAGTTTTCCCAGTTTTTCAGCTTCGCCTGTGCGGCTGTTTATTAAAGAGGAATCGGCCTTGAGAACACCGCTTACCACTTTTACATACGACAACTTGCCCACAAAAGGGTCGGCTACGGTTTTGAAAATATAAGCGGCTACGGGAGCAGACGGGTCACACTCGACAAAGGTTTCACTGCCGTTGGCTTCGCCCGTACGGCCGCCACCACGCTGGGCACTGGGCAACAAAACACGCATATTGAAGCACAACATATCCATGGCCTCCAGCTTGGTGGGAACACCGCATAAAACCGGTGCAATGGCGCCGGTTTTTACACCGATGCGTAGACCTTCTGTTAACTCATCGATAGTGAAGGGCGTGCCTTCGAAGAATTTCTCCATAAGGGCATCGTCCGTTTCGGCAACGGCCTCGAACATGGCGTTGCGCATTTCTTCGTAGCGTGCATCCTCTGGGGGCGCATCCACCTGTTTTGCAACCCCTTTTTCATAACGGAAGCACTTTTCGGAGATTAAGTTCATATAGCAAAGGTCGCCACCTTGCCCGTAAGGGATGACAATGGGGCACACAACAGCGCCAAACTCCTCTTTTAACTCATCAAACACTTTATAGTAATCGGCATTTTCCATGTCGAGCTTGCCAATAAAAAACATGCGACTTTTTTGGTTTTGCTCTGCCAACTGATACGCTTTTTGAGCACCCACGGTAAGGCCACTGCGCCCAGATACGGCAATCAACACACTTTCGGCCGCCTGCATTCCTTCGTGCAAACCCAATTCAAAATCGAAAAGACCGGGCACATCAATCAAATTCATTTTTACACCGTCATACTCAAAAGGTGCAACGGCAGATGACAGAGAAACTTTCCGTTTGGTCTCCTCCGGCTCAAAGTCCATGGCCGTGTTGCCTTCTTCTACACGTCCGTGTCGATCTGTCGCTTTCGCGTGAAATAGCAAAGCCTCTGCGAGGCTGGTTTTGCCGGAGTCGCTGTGCCCGGCAATTACAACATTGCGAATCTTGTCTGGTGTATAACTCATATGCATTCGTCCCTTTCTTCCGCCCGAAACTGCATTGAACAGAGGGTACAAACAAGAAAATATGGGCAATGTTTGGCAAAGCACATGATATGCACAGCCCGAAATCACCTTAAGAAACTTGCCGAAACCTCTCCGTAAATACCAAAAGCGGCAACTTATGTTTTCCATCATAGCATATTTGTACAATAATGTCCAAACATATAATAAAAAAACTGTACTTTTTCGTGCGCAAAATTTGATGATAAATTTGTGCAAATTGCCGAACGGACGGTGTGAAGCTGGGGTAGTTTTGGCAAAATCGAGTTAAAATATTTGCGTTATATGCGATTATTCGTCGAAAGCATGGTTTTTTGAGGGGGCTAAAGAGTGCAAAAAAGCATTTTGCACTTTTGGGACGCGATGTGTTTTTGTGGTATAATGAGCCCGAAACCGATAGAAGTGATGATATTCTTTGTATTTAGACCTTAAAAAAAGCGCCGACAAAGCTCGTTTTACAAAATGAACACGAGAGGTGAAAGCGCATTTAAAATAAAAAGAAACCGAAAGGGGATCGGCTTCATGGAGTGGAATGAATTGTTGCTTGCGTTGCCCGTGCCGTTGGCGATGGCTGCGGGTGTGCTGGTATTGTTTAATCTATACCATTTTGTGGTGGCCTTATTTGGGCTAAAAAAACGCACAGAACCCGTGCAGAAGCCCGCCGAAATTCGTTTTGCCGTTTTGGTGGCCGCGCGCAATGAGGAGGCGGTGATTGGCCAGTTGTGCGACAGTTTGCAGAACATGGCCTATCCGAAAGAGCTGTATCGCATCATCGTAGCACCCAACAATTGCACAGACCGTACACAGGCTGTGGCAAAGGAACACGGTGCCGATATTTTTATCCCGAAGGGAAATGTTTCTTCAAAAGGGGAAGTTTTAAGCCAAATGGTGGACACGATTCTGAAAAACAATGAATTTGATGCGGTTTGCGTTTTTGATGCAGACAATTTGGTTCATCCGAAATTTTTACAAGAGATGAACAATGTGTTTACAAGCGGCACGCAGGTGGCTCAGTCTTTCCGAGATAGCAAAAACCCAAGTGACACAGCCGTCGCCACAGCCGGGAGTGCCTGGTGGTGGATTCTAAGCCGTTTTTTCAACGGAGGACGTGAAGCGTTGAGGCTTTCGGCCTTAATCAGTGGAAGTGGCTTTGTGGTTTCTTGCAAACTTTTGCGCAAGATGGGTGGCTGGCACACCCAAACGATGACCGAGGATTATGAGTTTACGGCATTGTGCGTGCTACAGGGTCAGCGTGTGAACTATGTGCCAAAAGCCATTATTTACGATGAACAACCGCTGCTTTTCAAGGAAACCATCAAACAGCGCAAACGCTGGTGTAGCGGTGGAGCGCAAAGTGCACGCCTGCTTTTGGGGCGCCTGTTGCGCGAGGGCGTTCGACAGCGCTCACCCATGGCCCTCGACCTTGCCTCCATCTATCTCATGCCGGTGCTGCTGTTGCCCTCTCTATGTGTCGGTATATGCAGTGGCCTGTGGATAACTTATCAAGTGGCGATGTACGGAACGGCACAGGCTTTATTGGTGCTGTCTGTCACGGCAACCGGCGCGGCAGCAATTGCCCTGTGCGCGCTTGCTGTGCTTGCGGCCGTTTTGATGAAATGGACCTGCGGAAAAGTGCTGCCACACACGGTTTTGGGGCTCTTGTTCTTTCCTCTGTATGTAGCAAGCTGGATACCCATCTCCATTTACAGTTTGTTTAAAAAACAAACCACATGGGAGCCCATTGCCCACACGCGTGGGCTGAATATGAGCCAAATGTGACGCCTTGGCTCTTTTGGACAGATGTGGTTTGCAAAGGTTATTTTTCTTTTGAGGCAGTGGTTTCGTCTCGGGCTCCAAAATCCAAGCGGCGGCGTGTGCTGTTTTCGAACAGAGACACAAGGCCGCTTTTATCGTTTTGCAAAAGGCATTCGCGCAATTCTTGCAAGCTGTTTGAAAAACGGTCTATCTGCCGAAGCAATGCCGGTGCATTCGCCAAAAAAAGCTCACTCCACAAGGGGGCATTCATGTTGGCAATCCGTGTTAAATCGCGAAAACTATCTCCGGTTACCTCCGGTAGCTGCGGGTCGCTATTGGCGTTCATCAGGCACACAGCAAGGGCATGGGTAAGTTGGCTTACATAGGCAACAATCTCGTCGTGATGTTCCGGTGATATTTCGGTGATGTGCCCAAAATGCAGGATTCCGGCCAGCTCATGCGCGAATTCCAGCCCGCTTTTCGTGTTGCGCTCTGTTGGTGTGATAATAAAATTGGCACCATGGAACAGGGTGTCGGCGGCGTTTTGAATACCACTCACCTCTCGTCCTGCCATGGGATGACAGGCGATGAACTCATGCCAAGGAGCCAGCAGGGTTTGTGCCTCGTGCACAAAACAACCTTTTACCCCGGCAAGGTCCGTTAAAAGGGCCCCCGGTTTAAAATATGCCCGGTGTGCTTGCAACCACGGCAAAATGGCTGTGGGATACAAAGAAAGAACAATATAATCGGCTTTGGACAACAAAGCGGGAGCCTGTTTTGCGTCCCCCGCGTTTTGTACAATCTTGTTCGCCAAGGCATACTCCAGTGTGGCGTGGTCTTCGTCGAGGCCGTCCACCGCAAAGCCGGCTTTGGAAAGCCCCATGGCATAGCTACCGCCCATCAAACCCAACCCAACCACGAGAAAACGCTTGTCTTTTGTCATATTTCCTCCGCCTTTATACCCACCGCTCGCAAATCTTCAAAAAAACTCGGCCAACTTTTGCAAACAGCCTGTGCGCCGTCTATTTGAACGGGCACCTTGCCGCAAACAGCAGCCACGCTCAGGGCCATCACAATACGATGGTCATTGTGTGCCTTGGTGTGTGCACCATGCAGCTTATGGTTTCCCTCAATGCGAATGCAGTCCTGTGTGGAGGAAATGTTGGCGCCAAGCTTGCGAAGCTCTTCTTGCATTGAGGCGATGCGATCGCTCTCTTTTTCTCGCAAACGTCCTGCGTTGTATATTTCGGTCACACCCTCACAGAACAAGGCCAAAACACAGAGAATGGGGCCAAGATCCGGACAATTGGCAAGATCAATGCGCTGAGGGCTTTTCAATGCAGATGTGCCCGGTTCAATGTGGTAGAGGCCGTTTTCAAAGCGTGGCTTTGCCCCACAGCGGGCCAGAATGTCTAAAATAACACGGTCTCCCTGTTTGCTGTCTGCCTTCAAACCTTTGAGGACGAGCGGGGAACAAACTGCCGCGAGCACCGCCGGCACACCGGCCTGAGACCAATCTCCCTCCACTTCAGCCGTGCAAGGGCAATAACTTTGGCCTCCCGGAATTTCCAACTCAAGCGGGTTTCTCCAGTGGCTGTTCACACCGAACTGTGCCTGTGCACTGCGTGTAAGCTCCACATAGTCTCGGCTCTCGAAAGGTGGTGTGATGCGCAAAACACTGTTTTGCGGTAAAAGTGGCAGGGCGAAAAGCAGGCCGGAGATAAACTGGCTGGAAACGTTGCCGCAAAGTGTGAATGTGCCGGCCTGCAAAGGGCCTTGGAAAGAAACCTGCGCGCGGCTCACCTCAAAAGGAAGGCCGGCCTTCTGAAACAAACTCTCATAGACAGACAAGGGTCGCTCAAAAAGCCGCGCCGCACCACTGAGGCATGACGATGTGCCACATAAGGCAAACAGCGGTATCATAAAGCGCAGGGTAGAACCGCTTTCCCCACAATCGACATCATTCTGAGAGCTGAATGAAGCACACGGCTTTGACATACCGCTGACGGAAACATCCCCGTTTTCCGTTGTGTGCACCTTGGCGCCAAGTGCCGTTAAAGCGCGTATCGTTGCACGAATATCCTCGGAAAATGCCAAACCACTCAACTGCGAGGTTCCGTTTGCAAGTGCTGCGCAGATGAGTAGGCGATGAGCCATACTTTTGCTGGGTGGCACACGGAATACTCCACAAGGTGAAGAGGGCTCAATTTGTATGCGCACCTAGTTGTCCCCCGTTGGCGTTTCCAGCGGTTTCAGCTGCCAACTCACGCCATATTGTTGGCAAAGCAAATCACATAATCCAAAGGCGACAACGGCATCGGCCACGGCACGGGCACGGTGTAAAATACAAGGATCGTGGCGTCCTTTCATTTCTAAAGTAACCTCGCTACCGCTTACGAAATCCACCGATTTTTGAGGCAAGGAAATGCTGGGGGTCGGTTTTACAACACTGCGCACGATGAGAGGCATTCCGTTTGTGATGCCTCCATTCACACCGCCGTTGAAATTTGTGGTGGTGCGCACCTGTCCGTCGCGCAGGCAAAAAGCGTCGTTTGCCTGGCTTCCGTTCAGATAGGCAAAACCAAAACCGAGGCCAAACTCCACACCCTTCACCGCCGGTATACTGAAAAGAAGAGCCGACAGTTCACTTTCTACAGAGGCAAAGAACGGTTCGCCAAGCCCCACAGGCAAACCCACCACAGCGGTTTCAAGCGCACCGCCCACACTGTCGCCACCGTTTTTGGCAGCAACAATGGTGGTTTGCATTTGTTGGCCGATATCATCGTCTAAAGTGGCAAATCGTTTTTCGTTTAGGGCGGAAATGGCTGTGCGCAAGCTTGTATCATCTTCGGGAAACAGTGCATCCTCCAAATTGGCACACGAACACAAGTGGGTGCCAAGCAAAATGCCTTGCTGCGCAAGCAACCCTCTAAAAATAGCTCCCGCCGCCACAAGTGGGGCGGTTAAACGGCCTGAAAAATGGCCCCCGCCACGTGGGTCGGCATAGCCGCGGTATTTCATGCGTCCTGTGAAATCGGCGTGGCTGGGACGTGGAATGTTGCGCAACTGGTCGTAATCCGCAGAGCGCGTATTTTCGTTGTGAACCAACAAGCAAATGGGTGTGCCGGTGGTGTGTCCCTCATATACACCGGAAAGAAACTCCACACGATCTGCCTCTTGCCTGGGTGTAGAGATAGCTCCAACGGCACGTCGTTTTTCCATTTCAAAGGCGATGAAATTTTCATCGATGATAATGCCGGGCGCAAGCCCGTCGATAACAGCACCCACGGCGGGACCGTGGCTTTCGCCAAACAGGGTGATGTTGATAAACGAACCAAAGCTATTCCGCTGCATACTCTATTCCCTCCACCATTTTACATAATGTGTCGTAGCCGATTGTCTCGAGATAGCCAAAGCCCGGCTTTTTGACACGAACAACCGTGAACGCATCGCCTTTTCTTTTTTTATCGCTCAGTATATAGTGCAATATATCGTCTGATTTGGCTGTGTGCGAAAGCGGCAAATGTAATTTTTTCATCACGGCTCGCACCCGTTTTCGCAAAGTTTCCCCTTCTATCATGGGCAGCATACCCAGCGCCACACACTCACCATGCAAAAGCGCTTTTTCCGCTGGTTCATTTTGTAAAGCGGCCTCAATGCCATGGCCGATGGTGTGCCCAAAATTGAGCAATTTTCGGTCTCCCTGTTCGGTTTCATCGCGTTCCACTATATTTTTCTTATACTGTAAGCAAAGGCACAAAATTTCTTCGTAGCACTTTGCAACGTCTTCTTTTTCCATAAGAGCAAGCACTTCGCTGCTGCCGATAAGCCCGGTTTTTAGTGCTTCGGCCATGCCATTCACCCAATGCCGTTCACTCAGAGTGTTGAGGGTGTTTGGGTCTATCACCACAAGTTTTGGCTGATGAAAAGCACCCACAATGTTTTTGGCTCCGCCCAAATTGATGGCCACTTTCCCGCCAATGGAAGAGTCGATTTGAGAAAGCGTGGTGGTGGGGAATTGGTAAAAATCGAGGCCACGCATATAACTTGCCGCAACAAAGCCGGCAAGGTCTCCCACCACACCACCGCCAAGGGCGGCTACACAATCACCACGATCAAAGCAGAGCTCCATCATTCGAGACAGGGCGGCTTGCCAATCGGCCACACATTTGCTGGCCTCCCCACCATTTACAACAAAGGGATGGGCCTCTTTGCACTGTTCGCCCAAAAGGCGCACATATTGCGAGGGCACATTTTTGTCGGTTACAATCAGTACTTTTCGGTTTAAATTCCCAAGCTGGGATGCATAGTTTAGTGAATCGCGTTTCACAACGATGTCATAACTTCTATCCAAAAGTTCCATGCGCAATTTCAGCTTTCCCACCTCCAAAAACAGGCTGCGCCTTCTTTATTGAAAATAGCACACACGGTGCGTTTAGATAGTATAACATAGATAAAGTGCGAGGAGCAAGTTTACAGAGATGAAAAACGAAAAGAAAACTTGACAAAAGGTGGGAAATTCGGTATGATTAATTGCTGCCTATTTAAGGCAGTGCGGAGAAACTCCGCCAATCCTTGCCTGCGGCTACAGCCGTGGGCCATACGTCCAGAAGGAGGTGCAACGAAATGCCCAAGTACGAAACCATGCTGGTAACCAGCGCAACCCTCGGCGAGGAAGATACCGCAAGCCTTGTTGGGAAGTTCAAAGATTTGATTGCAAAAAACGGCACAGTCGATGCGGTGGATGAGTGGGGAAAACGTCGTTTGGCGTATCCCATCAACAAAGAGTTCGACGGTGTATACACCCTGATTCACTTCGAGAGTGAGGGGACTTTCCCGGCCGAGCTCGACCGTGTGTACAGAATCACAGATGGTGTTTTGCGCAGTTTGATTATTGCGAAAGACCCAAGTTCTCCACAGCCGACAAAAGCCACAGAAGAAGCAAATGAGCAACCGGCTTCACAAGAAAAAGAGGCTGGCAGCGAGGAGGCATAATTATGCTGAATGTAATTGCTGTTATGGGGCGCTTAGTGGCTGACCCCGAGCTTAGAAAAACCCCAAACGGAATCAGTACCACCCGCTTCACCATTGCATGTAACCGCAGTTATGTCAAATCCGGTGCGGAACGTCAAACCGATTTTTTGGACATTGTGGCCTGGCGCGGCACGGCGGAATTCATCTGCAAATATTTCAAAAAAGGCCAGCTTATGGCCATCGATGGCTCTTTGCAAACCCACAGCTACGAAGACCGTGAGGGTGTTAAGCGCAAAGCCTATGATATTGTAGTGAATAATGTGAACTTTGTCGAGAGCAAGCGTTCTGCCTCCGGCGATGGGGACGGTGGCTTTGAGCGTCGCCCCACACAGGAGCAAAGTGCATTTTCCGTGGGTTCCCCCGAAGATTTTGCTGTGGTAGATGAAAGTGAAGATTTGCCCTTTTAACAAAATGATTGAATAGAATTGCCCGAAGGAGGCTTTACCGTATGGCTTACGAAAGAAACGAATCCCGTTCCGGTCGCCCGCCGCATCGTGGGCGCCGCAAAGTTTGCAGCTTTTGTGTGGATCGTGTATCAAACATCGACTATAAAGATGTGGCACGTTTGCGCAAATACATGAGCGAACGCTCTAAAATTATCCCGCGCCGCGTTACCGGCACTTGCGCAAAACACCAGCGTGATTTGACCATTGCCATCAAACGTGCACGTCATTTGGCATTGCTGCCCTATGTGAGCGGATAAATCCAAAATACCCTTGAGGAAGCTCCTGCGATTTTCTTGAGTTGTTAAAAAACCCACGAAAAACATCGTTTTTCGTGGGTTTTTTAGTGTTAAATAAAGAAACGATAAAGAAAGCCGAGGCAGAGCTTGCCTACACGAGTGTAAAACGATGAACGCGGCGGGCACGGAAAACCAAAGAAACAAAACCGGATGTGCAATCACCACTGGGCTTTGGTCTCCACCACTTTCCCGGCAATATAAAGCTGCTCTAGGTCCTCTCCGGCCAAAACAATCGGGTCGTAGCTCGGGTTAAATGGTTGCAGAACAACGGCGTTTCCCTTGCGTAAAAATCGCTTCAGTGTACCTTCTCCTTCTCCATATACAACCACGCCCAGGTCACCGTCTTCAAGCACCGGCTGGCGACGAACCAAAGCCAAATCGCCCTCATGGATGCGAGGTTCCATGGAATCACCCTTTACAACCAGATAGAAGTAACTTTGAGGGTCTTTCACCGTAGCTGTGGCTTGGCCAAGGTCTTCTTCAAAAGCCAATGCGCCATACCCTGCACGCACACTGCCCACCACAGGAATATAGCTTTCCCGGTTTGCCAAGTACGGCTGCACGGGTGCTGTTTCCGATTCGCTTCGGCCAAGCAATATGTCGAGGCTAACATCAAAAAAATCTGCCAAGTACATCAGCGTGTCCTGGTCGGGAAAAGATTTATCGGTTTCCCACTTCCCTACAGCTTGCTGAGAAACGCCCAGTTGTTCGGCCAAAACACCTTGCGTGATTCTTTTTTCTTTGCGAAGCAAACGAAGACGCGCTCCAAACATACGACCCCTCCCATTCACAGAAACAACTAAAAACCCACCTTCTTAGATGAATTCATTATACCACCAATGATTGTTTTGTCAAGCAAATACAACCAAATTTTGTATTTGCCATTGACAACAACACATGGTAGTGGTAATATGTAATTACAACAAAAAGTTGTATTACGAGGAGGGAAATGAATGGGACACAGATTGGCCTCATTTGTAAGTAGATGTGCTTTGGTAGCAATTGCTGTGGTAGCTTTGCCTTTGTTGGATATGATGCTATTGGGAAAAAGCGGATGGTGGGGCATTGCGGTTCTGGCAGTGCTAAGCATTTTCTTGCTTTGGAAACTGTTGAAAAGACCGAGCGAAAAACAAAGCGGCGCGCGTGCAAAAAATGCGATGGGAAGAAAAAAGAAAAAGCATCCACTGGCCTCTGTACAGAAAAGAAACCCCTCTTTTGCGCACATAGAGAGCTATCATAAAATGAAGGCATGAGCACAAGATGCAAGGGCATCACGAAAGCAAACAAGCCCAATATCATGGTTCAATCCATGTTATTGGGCTTGTTATATTCTATGAAGCGTGTGCAGTGCATATGGCCGGCGACAACAAAAAACCGGAACCGTTTACTTTTTGTCTTGAATGCGCTGTTTCATCAAACCACTTGCTTTAAAGCCGGGGATACTGGTGGGTTCCAGGCGGCTGGGCACTTTGGTTTTGGGGTTTGTGTAGGCCTTTGTTTTGCGGTCGCGCATTTCAAAGCGGCCGAAACCGGCAATGGTAACCTTTTCACCGCTTTGTAAAGATTCGATGATATCGTCAATCATGGTAGAAATAACAGTCTCCACCTGGGCTGCAGGCAAATCTGTTTGTCTGGCCACTTTGGCAATCAATTGCGATCTTGTCATCTCTTATACCTCCTGAATTGTGTTCTATATTTGGAGCGTTTTAACGTTCATAACCACTTCCTATTATAAGAGGTAAAAGCGGGCAATGCAATAGGAAAATCGTGATTTTCTTACAAATACACTAGGATTAAGGGATATTGGGAGAAATGTCTAATTATAGCAAAAATAATTGTAGTTTTTTGTTGAAATATGTGGTTTTTGGGTGTGCTATATAGGTAAAACGAACCACCGCGGACAATGTGATTGGGTCTTACTATGAAAAAGTGCTTGGATTGGATGGTTTTCGTGAAATTGAGCTAGAAAATATTGCTTTTTCTAAACAAGGTGGTATGATGAAAATAAGGAAAGTATATAGCTTTTAAAGTGAAATGGATAAAGGAGTTCTCTTATGCCACTTATCATCCCGGAAAATTTACCGGCGTTTTCAGCGTTGCGAGATGAAAACATCTTCTCTATGACACACGACCGCGCCATTCGGCAGGATATACGCCCTTTGGAAATTCTGCTTGTCAATCTTATGCCCGATAAAATTGGAGCTGAAATACAACTGGCTCGAGTTTTGGCAAACTCGCCTTTGCAAGTGAGGCTTACTTTGCTACGCACAGGAACTCACCTTTCCAAGCATACGCCGGAACATCACTTGGCAGCATTCTATAAAACGTTAGACGAGGTATACCAAGAGCGTTTTGATGGCATGATTATCACCGGTGCACCGGTAGAGCATTTGCCCTATGAAGAGGTGGACTATTGGGGGGAAATGCAAGACTTAATAGCCTATTCTCAAAAAAACGTGTATTCTACCGTGTATTTATGCTGGGCGGCACTGGCTGGTTTATACTTGAATTATGGAATACCCAAGCGTGTGTTTGAAAAAAAACTGCATGGCATATTCGAGCACAGTGTTTTGCGCCCAAACAACCCTTTGGTGCGGGGTTTTGATGAAACATTTTACGTTCCACACTCACGCATTGCCGGTGTGGATGAAGAAAGTGTTTTGGGAAAAGAGGCCTTGCGCATTTTGGCAGCCAGCGAAGAAGCCGGTATTCATTTAATAAGCACCGAAAACGGCAGGGAAATTTATATTATGGGACACCCTGAATATGACAAAGAGTCTTTGCAAAATGAATATATCCGTGATACCAACCGAGGAATAAACCCGGCGCTGCCAAAACATTACTATTACAATGACAACCCGGAAGACGGGATTATCTTCCGCTGGCGGAGCCATGGCTGTTTGATGTTCTCAAACTGGCTGAACTATTATGTATATCAAGACACGCCCTTCGATTTAACCTCTTTGTAGGCCGGGCAATTTTTGTGTTTTCCTCACGTTAGACCGAGAGACAAATCAGTAAAGCGGCAACTGCTCAAGAAGGCTTAAAACATCTTCACTCAGCGATTTCAGAACGCCTTTTGAAAAGGGTGTTTTTAAGCCGGCTTCTTCTACCAATTCCACATAGGTTTTGGTTCCGGCCTTTTGTGCCAAGGCCAAATACTGCGCCCAGGTTTTATCGAAACCCCGGCGTGCAGACAGGAAAAATTGTAAGGCGGCCACTTGCGCCAGCACATAGTCGATATAATAAAATGGTGCCGTGTAAATATGAAGTTGTCGCTGCCAGCCTCCGCCGCGGGCATAGAAGGGCAGGTCACCGTAGCAAACCCAGGGGCGATACTGCTTATCCAGTTCCAACCACAAATCACAGCGCTGCGCAGGCGTGAGATGTGTGCGCTCATACACTTCCTGTTGGAAGGCGTCTACTTGGCAACCGTAGGGCAAAAAGCTCAAGGCTTCCTGTGTGTGGCTCAGCTCATATTTTGCCGTGTCCTGTTTGAAAAAGAGTTCATGCCAGCGTTCGGTCAAAAACTCCATGCTCATGGAGTGAATCTCACAACTTTCCAGCCCCGGGCTTCGCAACTCATCGGGCAAAACCTGTTTTGAAGAAAGATAGCTTGCAAAAGCGTGGCCGGCCTCATGTGTTAGAACATCCACGTCACCTGCGGTGGCATTGAAGTTAGAAAAGATGAAAGGGCTTTTATACTTGGGCAGGTACGTGCAGTACCCGCCGGGTGCCTTGCCGGGCTTTGCCAACACATCGAACAATTCTCTTTCCATCATAAAGTCAATGAAGGCAGAAGTTTCGGACGAAAGTTCGTGATACATCTGTTTCCCGCTTGCCAGTATTTCCTCCGGGGTTCCCTTTGGGCTTGCATTTCCATCTTTAAATTCAAGCGGTAAATCATAGTATTCCAAAACATCCAAACCAATTCGTTCGGCCTGCCGGCTAAATAGTTTACAGGCAACCGGCACAATGTCGCGTAGCACTTCACTGCGGCAAAATGCAATGTCTTTTCGTGTGTAGCCAATGCGCTCCATGCGCATATCTCCCAAGGGGGTAAAATGTGCAAAGCCCAGAATCTGTGCCTGTTTCGTGCGGTTTTGAACCATTTTGTCGTATATTTCGTCAAGTTCCTCTCGGTGGCTATCAAAGAAAAGGCCTTCGGCGGCCATAGCGGCATGGCGTTGAGCGCGATGACAGCTTTGTTTGTAAGGCCCAAGCTGTGCCACAGTGAGTTCTTTGCCTTCAAAGGGGATTTTAGCCGAGGCATACAGTATTTCATAAGAACTTTCCAGCGAATTCTCTTCCTGTTGCAGTTGGATAAGGCGTTCGTCGCTGGTTTGTATGGCCATCATTAGTTTTTGGCGAAGCAGGTTTCCGTGCATGGCATCCAAAGCCGGTGCATATTCCGAAGCCAGTAGTGCTCTGTAAAAAGCAAGCCGATGTTCATTTAAAATCGGGCTCTGCTCGTCGAAATAGTCGTTTTCGGCGCGGTAAAAATTGTCTAGGGTATTCATTGTATGCCGGATTGTGGCCAGAGTGCGCGCGGTGTTGATTTCGCAAAACAACACCCCCAATTCCTGAAAAGCGGCCGCCAATTCTTGTGCGTTTTCGGCTTGCTTTACTTTTTGTGTTAAACGGTTTATCTCTCGAATTGCCGCCGGCAAATCCGGTCGTTGGTAGGGCATCTCAGAAAAATTCATTTTGTGCACTCTCCTATTTTTACTCTTGGGCGCTCTTGCCACAGGGCAAAATTTTATGTAAAATAAATCAAATGAAACAGATGAATTGGAGCTCGTTTTGATTGCTCTGCTTCAATAGCAGTATACCATAAAAACTCGGCTTCAATACAGTTTAAAAAATTTCCGTTTGGGAGGAAGCGATGGGAAACTTAAGTTTAGAACAGAGTGAACTTTTGCTAAAAACGACAACATCACAACCGCACCTTTTGCAACACGCGCTGGCGGTTAGCGCTGCAATGGGGGCAATGGCCGGGCACTTCGGCGAAGAAGAAGCCTATTGGCAAGCCATTGGTTATCTGCACGACTATGACTACGAAAACCATCCAAGCGAGCACTTGCAACACACGCAGGCGCCGCTGCTCGCAGCCGGCGTGGACGAGGAGAGTGTGCGTGCCATTTTGTCTCACGGGTACGGCCTTCTCAATGAAATTGAACCCAAAAGCACCTTGGAAAAAAGTCTGTATGCCGTAGATGAGTTAACCGGGTTGATTTCGGCTACAGCCAAAATGCGCCCATCCGGCATTGCGGATTTGGAAGTGAAAAGTGTAAAAAAGAAGTTCAAAGATAAGGCGTTTGCCGCTAAAATTGATCGCGATGTCATCCGCAAGGGTGCCGACATGTTGCAGATGGAGCTTGGAGAACTGATTGCCATTTGCATAGAAGGGATGCGCCCGCATGCCGCAGAACTCGGCCTTTTGGGCAGTGAGGCTTAGGCGAGAAAAGCAAATGCGAAAGCACCGAAAACCGATTGAAGCTCAGAGGGCTATGGCTTTAAATGGGAGAACGCTGCGGTGGGCTGGAATGAACCCTTCGCAGGGCCTGCTTCGTTGCAATCGTTAAAAATTAGATGGGAATGGTTTTTTTAGAATGGTTGGGGTTTTGGTTTGAGCGCCTTGGCAGGCGCTCAGGCGTGCGTTTTCCCATCCGCTTGGCATCTGTGTGGCAGAAGGTTGAGCCAGGCTTCCGTCCAGTCTTCGGCGCTTGTAGCCGGCGGCCAGACTCTGCAAGTGCTCGTCAAACACAGTGGGCCAAAAACTGGGCAAAGTTTCTTCCTTGTGCAGTTCAATATAGCAATGATATCTGCCTGTTTTTGCATCGGGCCACAGCGCAAAACCGCTTAGTGAGACAGATAGCTCTGAACAGGCGTTTAACGCAGCCTGAAGCAGCAGGGCGGCCTCCACCGATTCTCCACTGAGGTTTGCGCACTCTGAAACGCGCCCGTAAAATGCAATATTTGGCGTTTTTTCTGTTTTTTGGCACACCTGAATCCAGTCCCCAAGTCGATAACGATACAGGCCGGCATAGTTTGTGAGCACAAGCTCATACACGCCGCCGTCTTGCAGTTCGTCCAAAAGAACCGGTGCCCCACCCTCCTGTGGCAAGAACTCAAAAAAAGCCGCAAAAAGAGCTGGCGGCGCAAAGGCTGTTCCTGCCTCAAGTGGAACATTGATTTTTTGTTCGCTGGCGCCGTAGCCCGCGTCGAACAAAACCGTGTTTTTCGGTAGCAAAGGGCGTAGTTCTGCTATGGCCGGCGCCATGGGGCCGGCCAGCCAAAAACAGGCCAAGTTCATGTGTGGCCAATATCGCTTTGGCCAAAACGCGCCCTCTTGATGCAGCAATTCCAGCTCCCGTGCCCTGTGTGGAGCCATTGCAAGCAGTGGCGAGAACTCCGGAAGTCCGGGTGCTTGCCCGTTTTTTAAGCTTTCAATCCACGCAGGAGCATTTTTTTGGGCTCTTTGTAACAAAGCGAGAAACCGCCTTGGGTTATTGCCCACTGCGGCCACCACATCTGTGCAGGAAAGTGCGTGGTAAAGCGCCAGGGCATCTTGCTCTGTGGAATTTTTTGCGCCAGAAGAATCCGGCGAGATATGCATTTTTTTCAATGCATCCGGCGTGTGTTTCGCCGTTTGCCCCGAAGCGTATCCGATGGGAATTCCACAAGGACTGTGCCCAATGTGTGCGGGGGAAGAAAACAAAAAAACACGACCTTTCCCAACACTGTTTTCTTTGTCAAAAAACGGCGATTGATAGACAGCTCGCCTGCGAAAATAGCTGCGAAGACATGTGACAAGACTGTTAATTGATACCGCGGTTTGATTCAAGGGAATCCATTTATTTTGCCCATTCGTTCCCGATGTTTGCAAAAACTGCACTGTATCTTCTGTGAACAGAAGATTTCTCTCGCCCTCTGCTATGTGTTTGACGGCGGGGGCATAGTCTTCCCAGGTGCTGAGCGGCACAGTGTTTTGAAATTGCTCCACAGAGGAAAGTTTGGAAAACTGATGGCGCTTTCCAAATTCACTTTGGGAACCCCTGTTCAAAATATCCATGAGGGTGCTCGTTTGAGTTTCCCTTGGGTGCTGCAAAGAGGAAAGAAAGCCCGCCGCCAACGCGGCGGGCTTATCTGTTTTTGAGAAAGGCGTAATGGAATGGTTTTTTGCGTTCAATTCGGCACCGTCCCTTGTGAAACTTCTTTTGCCGGCTACAACAACGAATAACACCCAAGCACTTCGAAATAGGCGCTTGCAGCCGCCATTTGACGCAGTGTTTTTTGCATGTCTTCCTGCATAATATTGCCCTCCATGTCGGCAAAAAAGCGGTACCGGCCATCGCTGTCCGGCCTGGATTCGATGCGCGCCAAATTGATACCAAAGCTCACACAGGGAAGCAGCGCTTCACATAAGGCGCCGCTTCGGTGTGCCGCAGAAAAAGTGACCGACACATGGGTGCTGTTTTCATCGTATTGTGGCTCTTTCGAAAGGATGATAAAGGATGTACAATTTGCCTTTGTATCCATAATATCTTCTTTGAGCACTTGCAAACCGTAGCAATCAGCCGCATGAGCAGAAGCAATGGCAGCTGTTTTTCCGTCATTTTCTTCTGCTACAAGCTTTGCTGCCACGGCTGTGTTACGCTGTGGAAACTGCTCCCATCCCTGTTTTTGCAATATGTTTCGGCACTGACTTAAGGCCTCGGGATGTGAATAGACTCGACGGATGTCCGAAAGAGTAACACCTTCCGGCGCAAGCAAACACTGCCGAATGTCGAGGTTTGTGCGCCCTGCAATATAACACCCATATTTGCGCAGTAAATCATAAGTTTCACCGATGGCGCCTGTTTGGCTATTTTCAATGGGTGCGAACCCATAGTCTACCTCGCCTCCTGCTACAGCTGTGAAAATATCCTCGAAAGTTTCCACCGACACAACTTTGGCATGTGGATATATTTTCTTGAGGGCCTGCTCACTCCAAGCACCGGAGATGCCTTGGTGGGCACAGGAAAGCGGTTTTTCGGGTGCGTTCTGGGGCTCCGGTAGCAGTACAACCTCACCCCCAAATAAATCCACACGTTGCCTCGCCTTGGAAAGCGCCAGCATCGTGCGCACCATAAGGGACACCTCACTGCGCATGTCGGCACTCACAGCCTGTTCAACACGCTGTAAAATCTGCTTTTCACGCTCGGCATCCAGAACGGGCAAATTGTTTTGTCCCTTTACTTCGGCCACCTTGCGCACCACCTGCATTCTTCTTTCTAGCAGTGGCCACAAGGATCCATCTATCTCATCAATTTCACAGCGCAGGCCGCTTAACTCTTCCATTGTATTCATCGTCATCATCTCCTTAGCCTTCTTTGTGGACAACCTTGTGTATCTCTTGCACCTGTTTCATCAAATTCGCAAACAGTGCCGGTGTTAGGCTTTGCGCCCCGTCACAAAGTGCCTGCTTTGGTTGATTGTGCACTTCAATCATCAAACCGTCGGCGCCGGCGGCCACGGCAGCGAGTGCCATCGGGCGTACGAGTGACCAATGGCCGGTTCCGTGCGAGGGGTCCACCACCACAGGCAGGTGCGACTTGGCCTGCAATACTGGCACGGCGGATAAATCGAGTGTGTTGCGTGTGGCGGTTTCAAAGGTTCGAATGCCACGCTCGCACAAAATCACCTGGCTTTTGCCAGCATTCAAGATGTATTCCGCCGCCATCAACAATTCGTCGATGGTGTTGGATAGGCCACGTTTGAGCAATACAGGGCACCCTGTTTTGCCCACTTCGCGCAACAAAAGGAAGTTTTGCATATTACGCGCGCCAATTTGAATTAAATCTACCTCTCTTGCAAAAACATCAATGTGTTCCGTGCCCATGATTTCTGTAACAATGGGCATCCCTGTTTTTTTGCGGGCCATTTTTAGAAGTTCAAGGCCATCCAGCCCAAGCCCTTGGAAAGCATAGGGAGAACTGCGCGGTTTAAATGCTCCACCACGCAAAAAGTTTGCCCCAGCTTGCTTCACGTCGGCTGCCACCGATAAAATTTGTTCTTCACTTTCCACACTGCACGGTCCCGCCATCACAGAAAAATGTCCGCCGCCTATCTTTTGCCCATCTACAGTTACCACGCTGTCGTGCGGGTGAAACTTGCGCCCGGCGAGCTTGTAGGGCTCTTGCACCTTGAGCACCTTATCCACGCATTCATACATGTACAGGGTTTCTTCGTCCAAAGAAGCGGTGTCACCCACAAGGCCGATTACCTGCGTGTTTTGCCCTTGGATATAGTGTAAGTTTAGCCCTTTTTTTTCGAGATACGCTTCCAATTTGGAG
This sequence comes from uncultured Oscillospiraceae bacterium, assembly GCA_964371725.1. Classification (GTDB taxonomy): domain Bacteria; phylum Bacillota; class Clostridia; order Oscillospirales; family Ruminococcaceae; genus JAAYCI01. The sequence goes on along the minus strand of CAYJNQ010000030.1, from coordinate 813 downwards.
ACCTCAGTTGGATTGCTTTTTGCTTTGAGTACAAGAATCATGGTTGTTTTCCTTTCAGCCAAAAGGCTACTTGATATGGAATAAATCAAAAATAAAAAGGAGAGTTCATGGTGGCCATGAACTCTCCTTAGATGAACCGAAGTTTGTCTAAAAGCAGGGTGCATGACGCTGAAAATGTTTTGCAAAGCCAAAAAAGCCGAAGCTAAAAAAGCTGCAGCCAAAGCTAAAAAACAAAAACGACATTGCCAAGTTCATAAAACCCCACTTCCTTCTCATTTATGCCAGGGTGACACAAACACTATGTACCAGTATAGCGTAATTCTGAAAAAAATCAAGTCTTTTTGGTGTTTGGGTGTGGCGAAACGCGTTGATTTACAGGAAATCGAGAACCGAGAAAGGCAACTCACGAGACCTTGTGTTTTTTCTTCTGTCTCGATACAGCATTTTTGCAAGACCAAAGCGATTGTAAGCAGCTACAAATACTTCCAATACTGCAGTCAAGGTGTCTATACTTCTTGGAAAACAACGGCTACGCCGCGCCGGCACCGGGATATAATGCCTCAAATCCACATTTATCCCCTCCACCGTATAGGTGTCTTTTTTGTCTGAAATATTTCGTATGTGTCGCCCGGGATAAACCACATCCACGTACCCAAGGTATCCATCAGTACAATACCTTTTTGCCGCAGGTGCCTTATCAAGCATTTCCTGTATTCTTTTCAGTGATTTGTCATAATGCCTACTGAATAAACAAAAACAAACGAAATCATGTATAAAACAAAGGTGATATGGTATAATAAATACAAGCAAAAG